>NZ_CALPCZ010000067.1 GCF_943193135.1 Odoribacter lunatus | reverse complement strand
CTCTTCCAATCGTTTACGATAGCCAGCGTGCTGGTACTGCCAGCCTTGGTCAGAGTGGAGTATGAGACCATCAAGACAGTCGAACTTCTCAAAAGCTTTATCAAGCATATCGTATACCTGCTCAAGATTTGGGCTTGTAGAGATGTTATGAGATATAATCTCACCGTTATACATGTCAAGTATGGGCGATAGGTAAAGTTTTGTGGAGCCAATGTTTATTTGTGTCACATCCGTAGCCCATTTGCGGTTTGGAGCTGTGGCAGAGAAGTCTCGCTCGATTACATTGGGAGAAATCTTGCCGACTTCGCCTATGTACGAACGATACCTGACTTTACGTATTTTACATTTAAGATCCATCTCGGTCATGAGGCGTTGTACGGTCTTGTGGTTTATTACATACTTCCTATTATGCAGCTCTGTGGTTATGCGTCTATACCCATAACGACCTTTATGCTCATGAAAAATATCTTTGATTTCCTTTTTCTCAACAGCATATTTATCTTCTGTATTTAGACGCTTATGGTGATAGTAAAATACTGAACGAGCCATCTTACTTAACTCTAAAAGCAAGTCAAGAGAATATTCCGACCTTAGTTCGTCGATGGCTTCTGCCCGTTGAGACGTGCTCGGGCTTGCTGTTCCTCGACTAAGGCCTTTACTTTTTTTAGAAGCGCATTCTCAGCTCTCAGGCGAAGGTTCTCCGCTTGGAGTTTCTCAAGTTCTGTCTGAGGTTCTTTCTTCTTGGGGCGGGCCATAGGATCTTTTATAGGTTGTCCACGTTTGCGATTTTCTAGTGGAAGACCTGCTCGGTAATGACGAACCCAGGTCTGAATTGTCGTTCTGTTTAGATTATACCGGAGACATAACTCCTGCAAAATTACTCCTTTTTCCAGAAATTCCATTACTATCGATTGCTTTTCTGCTGCTGTATAATGGTAGGAACGTGTGCCATGTAAGCCTTGCTCTCCGTATATCTTATACCGCAGATACCAGATGCGAACCATATT
>NZ_CALPCZ010000066.1 GCF_943193135.1 Odoribacter lunatus | reverse complement strand
CGGCCGTGATACACGTAATCCGTACCCTGACCGAGGTCAAAGTAAACGATATTCACCGAATACACCTTACGTATCTTCTCGTACAAATCACCTTCCGATATATACTCCGTCACCGCCTTCGACACACCGTAAAGCATCCGCAGAAAATAATCCAGCTCCCGGTTATTCTGCACCTCCACTATTATCAACTCCCCCTTACTGTCCTCCGCCAACAGGTCCACCCGGTTAAACTTATCCGTAATATCATCCTTATTCCCCTCACTCTCCAGAATACTGCGGATAGTTATCTTCTCCTCCAGCAGGCTGCTGAGGAAACCCTCGAGGACTACGAAATTACTTTTGTGGCGGAGAAGGCGTTTCATCGCCCAATCAAAACGGACAAGATGCGGTAAAGGCATAAATTCGGATTTTCAGTTCACACCACAAAGATAGGACATCTTATCCACATATCGAGCAGGGAGGCGGAAAAAAGAAAACGGGGGAAAATTCCCCCGTTCAACCCTTCATTTTATAACATCCAAAATTACAAAATTCATTCTTTCGGGCGGATAAAACCAACGGGTTTTCGTGGCTTGTCAGCGAACTTCTTTTGCACCTGAAGTTCCGCCAACGTCTGATTGATTAGTTCCAATTGCATCCGAGTATCTTCATTAATATCGTTTTGGTCGGCAAACATTTCTTCGATATACCTTTTCAACTCCCTTACTTCCTTTTGAAGCAGTGCGTGTTTGTCGGCTGGAGGATTGGCAATCAGTCGACGGACTGCCACAAAAGCCCGCATAATACTTCTATTTATCTCAATAGCTGTTTTAGAATCAAGAACACTACTAAGCATTGCAATACCAAGCTCGGTAAAGGCAAATGGCAGATACTTTATATTAGAACCTCTTCCAATATTCAAGGTGCCAATTTGGCACCTTGAAAGTTCATCTTTCGTCAATTCAAACATAAAATCTTCTCCCTCAAATCGTTCTATATTACGACGTACGGCACGTTTCAGTTGTTTTGT
>NZ_CALPCZ010000065.1 GCF_943193135.1 Odoribacter lunatus | reverse complement strand
GGCGTATTATCCTGAACTACATTATCCAAATGATATTTTAAGTTGGTTCTTAAATCTGTAAAATTAGTTGTCCTCATGTTTGTGTACTTTTATAAGTACAAATATAGGTACTTTTTTGCCATTGTCAAGCAATACTACTAATTAACACTGTTAATTAACGTTTCTATTCATTCCATAGATGCGGTGAAAAATCCTCAAAATATTACTTATATATACCCATTACAGGAATTTCTCACCAACCTGAATTTAAAAAGTAGATAGGTTGTTTAAGTCTATATATTCTATCCTTACTTCTGCCAATTTAGATTGAAACAGAAAAATCTATCCTTTTCAAAAGGAAAAGAACATAAATCAACTGATAGGTTTTACAATATCCACCCGCAAACCAAGTGCGTTTATTATACGATAGAAGGTACTCACACTGGGATTTATCATTCCATTCTCTATGCGTGAAATATAGGATTTAGTCGTATGGATGCGCTTTGCCAATTCCAATTGGGTTACTTTAGCTTCTTTACGGGCATCAAGCAATATCTGACCCGTATAGAAAGCATAGGCTGCTTCATCAAATTGAATACGTTCCGGAGTGTCTGGTGCTCCGTATTCTGCCGCTAATTCCGCACTAATGTCTGTCAGCATACTATTTTTCATATCTGATTTATTATAGTATAAAAATAGGAAAAGTTTCAATATCATGCAACTTTTAGGAGAAAAGAAATAATATCTCCCCCGCCTTCATGTATCCCTCTCTTTAAAATATCCCCCCTCCCTTGTTACTCTTTAGGCGGTATCTGATTTCAGAAGTATATCCTGCATTCCATACTTCACTCCCTCTTACTTCCCCCCGTCGTAGGTGATATGAAAACAAATAATTAACCAAATCAAACCTACAAAAACATGACAAAGAAAATTAAACTCATCCAACCGCAGGAAATGGAACAATTCCCAACTCCCAAATGTTGTCACCCCATTCAATCCAATTCCATTGAAGAAAAATACGGGCATCTGTCCGTTGGAAAAGGGGA
>NZ_CALPCZ010000064.1 GCF_943193135.1 Odoribacter lunatus | reverse complement strand
GCCAATATGCAACGTGGAGACTATGTTTTCGGGGATATTGCCACCCCTACGCGTCGGAATGGTATTGTCTTTATCGAACAAAGGCAGGAAGGGGTACCCGCCGTATTCGGCAATAATCTCAACCCGGCCAATGACCTTTTCTCTAAGGATGACGGACAGACTATCGCCTGTGGATTCCTTTCGCCCTATGACATGTTAGCGTATTGCGACTGGAGCGGACTACGCCCTATGAGTGAATTGGAATATGAGAAGGCGTGCCATCGCCCGTATCCCCAGATTCCGGAAGAAGGAGAATACGCCTGGAATACTAATAGTGACCTTAATCCCCTAAACGGACTTTCCTACCTGCTCTATTTGGGGGATGAACGGGAACAGTCTACCAATAAAGACCACAACGTAAATAGCGGAGGAGTTACTGGTGGTCCCGTACGCTGCGGGATGTTCGCTACAGCCTCTACCAACCAGACCCAGGCGGGCGCCACCAATTGGGGAGTCATGGATATGAGTGGGAACTTAAATGAATTATGCTATGTCGCCACAAGCACCGGCAAAGGATTTGTTGCCACCAACGTTACTTATTCCCACGGTGACGGAGAATTGAATGCCGACGGGGCGACAGATATTTCCACCACTTACTGGCCAACTGCTGTAGCAGCTTTTGGTGTAAGGGGTGGAGGCTATTCCAGCTCTAATAGTCTGTTACAGACTTCTGACCGCAGCTATGCACAAGGAACGACTTTTTCCTCGATAGACAAAAGATTTGGTGATGTTGGCTTTCGTGGGGTATATGGTCTTTCGGGCATCAATATTGACGGCGGGAAAATAAGTGCCCCGACAACGGGATGCTGGAGCGGGACGGATATTACCCATGTGCAGGCTGCTTCCTGCCCCGATTTTCCGGATTTGAAGTTTCAATATTCCTGGTACGTGAAGAAGCCGGGAAGCTCAAGTTTTGAATTGATTAACAATGCTAACGGAGTATCTTTGGCAAATGCTCCCATAACAAATACCGGCACGTCTACGGTAACGTATCAATTCAAACGGGTGGCTGTTTGTGCAGTGGGGGTTGCCACAAGCAATATTGTGACCATAAAC
>NZ_CALPCZ010000063.1 GCF_943193135.1 Odoribacter lunatus | reverse complement strand
GAAGGGAACGTGGAACCTTGACATGTGCCTCGGTAGGAAGTACATGCCAGACTATCGGGATTGTAGTAGCTACCGCCCCGAGTACCGAATGCAGCAGTAGCAGTCGGCCAGTAACTGGTGGAAATATCCGTCGAACCGTCGGCATTCAATTCTCCGTCACCATGGGAGTAGGAAAGATTAGTGGCAACGAATCCTTTCCCGGAGCTTGTTGCGATATAGCACATTTCGGCTAAATTTCCGCTCATCTCCATGACGCCCCAGTAGGTGGCACCTGCCTGGGTTTGATTGGTGGAAGAGGTAGCAAACAATCCACAACGGACGGGACCGATATCGTTGTTTCCACTGTTTATGTTGTGGTTTTTATTAACGGACTGTTCCCGTTCATCGCCGGGATAAAGCAGGTCAGATTCTCCGGTCAGGGGATTAAGGCTACTATTGGAGTTCCAGGCGTATTCTCCTTCTTCCGGCATTTGGGGATACGGGCGGCGGCATGCCTTTTCATATTCCAATTCACTCATAGGGCGTAGCCCGCTCCAATCGCAGTATGCCAGCATGTCATAAGGAGATAGAATACCGCAGGCAATAGTCTGTCCGTCATCCTGTGAGAAAAGGTCATTGGCCGGATTAAGGTTGTTGCCGAATACGGCAGGCCCGTCTTCTCCTTTTTGCTCGATAAAGACAATACCGTTCCGACGCGTAGGTGCGCTTGTGCTCCCAAAAACGTAATCTCCACGTTGCATATTGGTAAAATCATTGTTTGCCACGTGCGCTTTCTGTTGCGTTAGGGTGAGAGAGTTTAAAAACTCCATGTACTGTTCTTGGCTTGTCTCATACTTCATGATATAAAAGCCGGCATACCCTTTGGGAAAGGCTGCGGGTAATGTAACAGAGGTAGATGTCGGATTAACTGTATTCAGAGTCACTGCATCCTCCGAATCAATAAGACAGGGAGATTTGCCCGATAGTGCAAAACCATATGCAGAATAATTGTCACCGAGGTAATAACTGCCGTAGGGAATATAAACCATCTCAATGGCATGAACGGCGACGTATATCTTATTCAGTTCATCGCCGAAATCGGCAGCGGAGAGCGTTTTCTTTGTGTTGGCCTTGAACAACCATTTGAGCCGTACACGGACACTTACGTTCCCGTCGGATATTTCATCCCGCATAAGAAAAACGCCGGTGACTTTGGCGCTACTGCCCGAACCTGTTTGCCCGAACATGAAGGAGTAGTTGCCGCCTTCATTGCCGCTTTGGGGTGTGGCTTCGTGCCCTTCGCGGGCAAGGTAGCCGTGATGCCAGGGTTCGGAGATGCCCCGTTTCTTGTACTTAAGGAACACCCACGCGGCATCCCA
>NZ_CALPCZ010000062.1 GCF_943193135.1 Odoribacter lunatus | reverse complement strand
GGCGTATTATCCTGAACTACATTATCCAAATGATATTTTAAGTTGGTTCTTAAATCTGTAAAATTAGTTGTCCTCATATTTGTGTACTTTTATAAGTACAAATATAGGTACTTTTTTGCCATTGTCAAGCAATACTACTAATTAACACTGTTAATTAACGTTTCTACTTTCTCATATGTAGTATCAGAGAAATTAGAAAATTCATCTTAAACATTATTCGCAGAAAAATTCATCGTATTATAAATTTCATTGAAACTATCAAATATATTATTAGGAAACAATTTTAACTATGACTTCAATATTTTCATCTTTACTCAAATCTTTTTCCAATCCTTGGGGATTAGTTATATACTTATCAGGGGCATAAACAAAACAATAAATAATCTTACAATCAGGATGATTTTTATAATTTGCTATATCTATAATTAATTGGTCTCCAAGTTGTTTATTTTTTAAATTCGCTCTTGTTTTCTTTATCTCAATAATAATTTGCTCATCTTTTAAAAGGAAATCAGCCCTTTTAGAGGAACCTGCGTAACTGGGAATAGGTTCTTCAACTCTTATATCATTAAAAAAAAGAATTAATAAAGAATGAAATAAATCTTGAACATCATATTCGTCATCAATTTTAAAGTTGGGTCTATTTTCATGCCTTTTTTGGAGTTGCTTAACTACTAAAGGGAATCTCTCACAAATTTTATTTATAAGAGAAATATTATCTACATTCTGTTTTCTCTCATTAAAAATCTCCTTCTTTTCTTTATTCCAAGGAAAAGGATGTCCACAATATTCGCATATTACAGGTACTACTACACTTGGAATGCTTATGCTCTCTGGAACGATGTAGTTACCTTTTATTTCATTTTTACAATGGGGGCATTGTATTATTGTTTTTTTAGCACACTTAGAACAATATTCTTTTCTTGAATAAGGTTTTGAATAATAATGCTCAGTCATACAATGTCCATTGAGACATATTTGCATTACATCATAAGCATTTGTTTTATTTCCATTCATTTCAATTAATTTTTGTTACAAATACAACAAAAATTTTTAATTCAAACATTTTGTTGTTTTTTTAAAATCATGAAGGCGTATTGATAAACTTTACTCCAATATATTCCGCCTTCATGTATCCCTCTCTTTAAAATATTCTCCCTCCCTTGTTACTCTTTAGGCGGTATCTGATTTCAGAAGTATATCCTGCACTTCCTACTTCACTCCCTCTTACTTCCCCCCGTCGTAGGTGATATGAAAACAATTAATTAACCAAATCAAACCTACAAAAACATGGCAAAGAAAATTAAACTCATCCAACCGAAGGAAATGGAACAATTCCCTACTCCCAAATGTTGTCACCCCATTCAATCCAATTCCATTGAAGAAAAATACGGGCATCTGTCCGTTGGAAAAGGGGA
>NZ_CALPCZ010000061.1 GCF_943193135.1 Odoribacter lunatus | reverse complement strand
TACCACCTGAACATTTATCTTTTTATTAATTGTTGTGACATACAGCAAATGCTAGTTACATATAACCAAACTCCAGAAAGGAGGTGTTCCAGCCACACCTTCCGGTACGGCTACCTTGTTACGACTTAGCCCCAGTTACCAGTATTACCCTAGGTCGCTCCTCGCGGTTACGAACTTCAGGTACTCCCGGCTCCCATGGCTTGACGGGCGGTGTGTACAAGGCCCGGGAACGTATTCACCGCGCCATGGCTGATGCGCGATTACTAGCGAATCCAACTTCATGGAGTCGGGTTGCAGACTCCAATCCGAACTGTGACCAAATTTAGAGATTAGCATCTTGTCGCCAAGTAGCTACCCGCTGTCATGGCCATTGTAACACGTGTGTAGCCCTGGATGTAAGGGCCGTGCTGATTTGACGTCATCCCCACCTTCCTCGCACCTTACGGCGGCAGTCTCTTTAGAGGGCTCATCATTACATGCTAGCAACTAAAGATAAGGGTTGCGCTCGTTATGGGACTTAACCCGACACCTCACGGCACGAGCTGACGACAACCATGCAGCACCTTGTAGGAAGCTCCGAAGAGAATGGGTGTTTCCACCCAATGCACCCTACATTTAAACCCAGGTAAGGTTCCTCGCGTATCATCGAATTAAACCACATGTTCCTCCGCTTGTGCGGGCCCCCGTCAATTCCTTTGAGTTTCATCGTTGCCGACGTACTCCCCAGGTGGCTCACTTAATACTTTCGCTTAATCCCTGACTGTATATCGCCAAGAACCAGTGAGCATCGTTTACGGCATGGACTACCAGGGTATCTAATCCTGTTCGCTACCCATGCTCTCGTGCATCAGCGTCAGACTCAGCCTGGAAAGCTGCCTTCGCTATCGGTGTTCTAAGTTATATCTATGCATTTCACCGCTACTTAACTTATTCCGCCTTCCTCGTTTGATCTCTAGTTGTACAGTATTAATGGCATAATGGGGTGAAGCCTCAAGATTTTACCACTAACTTATACAACCGCCTACGCACCCTTTAAACCCAATAAATCCGGATAACGCTCGCATCCTCCGTATTACCGCGGCTGCTGGCACGGAGTTAGCCGATGCTTATTCGTACGGTACTGTCATCATCTTACTCGTAAGACTTATTCCCCCCGTACAAAAGAGGTTTACAACCCATAGGGCAGTCTTCCCTCACGCGACTTGGCTGGTTCAGCCTCGCGGCCATTGACCAATATTCCTCACTGCTGCCTCCCGTAGGAGTCTGGTCCGTGTCTCAGTACCAGTGTGGGGGACCTTCCTCTCAGAACCCCTACCTATCATCGCCTTGGTGGGCCGTTACCCCGCCAACTAGCTAATAGGACGCATGCCCATCCATCACCTATAAATATTTCATATACTGAAGATGCCTCCAGAATACCATATGGGGCGTTAATCCACGTTTCCATGGGCTATTCCCCTGTGATGGGCAGGTTACATACGCGTTACTCACCCGTGCGCCGGTCGTCAGCTAAGTATTGCTACCTACTGTTACCCCTCGACTTGCATGTGTTAAGCCTGTCGCTAGCGTTCATCCTGAGCCAGGATCAAACTCTTCATTGTATTAATATCAATTCTTTATTT
>NZ_CALPCZ010000060.1 GCF_943193135.1 Odoribacter lunatus | reverse complement strand
AATTACTTAGCACCTTGAAAGTCCCCGGAAAGGTGGGTTTATAACAAAAAGAAAGCGTGGGAACTTTAGTTTATCAATTTAGAGGTATCGCCAAACACCCGTATAACAAATAAACAGTTACCCACGCTTAGCCGGTATATAGCATAGACATATATACGGTGAACGTGAACGTTTATACTGTTTATCCCTGTTATACTGAAAATTGGCGATTTTCTAAATTAGGATAAAACTAAACGCTTCAAAAATAATATGTATGGCAGCTCTCTGCCATAACAGGACAAATATAGATAAAAACTTTAAAGTGGGAAAGTTAAGACAGCGTCGAATAGTACTTTCTTATAAAATTCTCCTGCGATTGGCTGGGTATCCGCTGAACCAACTCCGTAGCACTTGTCTTGCCCCTGCGAATTTACAGTGAATCTACAACGAATTCATCTTTTACCTTTGGGCTAATAAATACCCCTTTTTTAAAAACCTATCGTTTTTATTTTGAGTAAAAAATCGGTAAAAATCCTATTCGACGACTAGTAAGAACTAATTAAACATTTAGTATAGAAAAAAGTTAAAAACCGTCCCTTAAAATGGGATAATTTTTATTTCTGTTTTTTGAGGTAAAGCAGACCTATATTTTTCATCATGAAATTGTATATCTTTTGGGCTAAAAATAGCCCTTTTGAAAAACATATCCTTTTCATGTAAAAAAGAGCCTCTTTTTGCATCAAAAATATACTCTTTTTTAATAGAAAACATATCCTTTATTTTTTGGAGTAAAAAAATTGGCAAAAATAGAACAGTGGAAAAAGCATTTTTCCACTGCTCCATTATTCCATTTCTCCACTTTTAATTCAGCGGTGTAATTCGTACCTGACCGTTTCCGGAATTTCCTGTCATTGTTCCAGTGCCTGCTAAATTCGGCATACCGATATAGCTGCCTTTTGCTGTCGTCCATTGATAACCGGCACCATCAATCATTATAGTGTTTGTGAAATATACACCGGAATAATGTATTGATTGTCCTGTATGAATTATATTGGATGATGTCGAAGAAGCACTAATCGCATCACAGCCGGTATGACCGGAAATAAAAGAGGAACCCGATCCTGCACTCTTGGTATAATTTCCCATATTCAAATAATTTTTATCGCTAGCACCGCCACCATAATATCCACTCCCAGCACCATACGCGTCATTATTATTACACCCTCCGCCCCCATAAGCGGCTGTTCCTCCGTAACCGAAACCACCATTGGATCCACCAGCCGAAGTCTGCGTTCCTCCGTTTCCCGCAGGACCATCATATCCCTTCAAACCTCCACCCGGAACTCCATCTTGGTATTTTTTAGGAGCAGCAGCACCACCAGCAGCCACCATAATTCTTGATTTCAAACTATTAAAATCATTCCACGCTCCGTTTGTCAACCTTATATCCGTAGCTCCTCCTCCCATGTAATTATATGCTTTTTTACCTTTATTATAATTATAGCAAGTATAACTACCCCCTCCTCCTCCATTAAAACTATTGACACCATATGCCAACGTTACACTTTTATCAACTCCTATTTCCCCTACATAAATATAAAAGTTTTTTTGAACAGTTAAATACAACTCTCCTTTCACATATCCACCTCGTCCCCCTACGTAGCTACTTGAAGATGTCCCAGATGCTCCCCAACACTCCATTTTATATTTCCCGGCAGTCAATACAATACTTTGCACTCCTCCTGTGTAATTAAATTGACGTGTAATTTCTAATTTCTTGGTCCACGACTGTCCCGGACATTTATCCGATGAAACCGTCACATCTACCCAAAATACGGAATTGGAAGTCAAGCCGGACACCACGCCTTTGTCAGCTGCAATAGATATTCCTGCGGGAGCATTATCCAGTTTCCAATGTGTCCGTGTCATGTTAGCCCACGTCGAATTTACGGTAAAAGAGGGGTAAACATTGGTATACGTATCCAATGAAATTGTCCACGGAAGAGGTGCCACATACACATTCGTCACTGTTTCCGCCATGCCTACGGCACAGATTGCTACACGTTTGAACTGATACCTTACAAAAGTGGTGCCGGTATTGACAAAATTATTATACACCAATGACTCCCCGTTGGCATCGGGAATTATATCAAATTTCGCTTCTCCCGGCTTCTTTACATA
>NZ_CALPCZ010000059.1 GCF_943193135.1 Odoribacter lunatus | reverse complement strand
GAGTGCGAAAGGTAGTGGAGGTAGCGGAGGCTGGAACGGTGGAGGTACCGGTGGTGCGGATGAAGGAGACGATTGTGGCGGCGGCGGAGGAGGAGGAACGGATATACGGTTTGGAGGCAAGGCTCTCTCCAATCGGGTTATGGTTGCCGGAGGCGGCGGGGGTGGCTCGGGAGGAGCAGGAAGAGGTGGTGACGGAGGAGGTACCAGCGGAGGATACGGACAACGGTATACTACAACAACGGCAACTTCTCCAGGTACACAAGCTTCTGGCTATGCTTTGGGACAAGGAGGAACAGGTACGTATGGTGGTGGAGGTTATGCAGGAACCGGAGGTGGCGGAGGCGGCTACTATGGAGGCTATGGAGCAGGAAAGAGCCCTAAAGGTGTTAGTCATGCTAAACAGGGAATTGGTGGGGGCGGCGGCTCCGGGTACGTCAATACCGGTATTTTCAGTAATTCCTCCATGTCTAATGGTGCGAGAAGCGGAAACGGTCAAGTTAAAATTACACGGATGAACTAAAAGTGGAGAAAGGGGACAATAGAACAGTGGAAAAATGGTTTTTCCACTGTTCTGTTTTTACCCATTTTTTACTCCAAAAAATAAAGGATATGTTTTCTACTAGAAAAGAGTATGTTTTTGATGCAAAAAGAGCCTCTTTTTGCACTAAAAAGAGGCTCTTTTTTCAAAGGGAGTATCCATTTTCAATGAATGTCTGCAAAAAAATTAAATAAGTGTCTGATATTAAAAATATTAGCAATTATATTTAGATATATCCGGCTTAATGACCAAACACGTTATTTTTAAACCTATCGTTTTTACCTCAAAAACGATAGGTTTTTGGCATGAAAATGATAGGTTTTTTATACGAAAACGATAGGTTTTCTCAAAAGGGGTATTTAGTACGGTTGCAATGCAGGGGGAAGACAAGTGATACGGAGTTGGTTTAGCGAATATTCCGCCTTTGCTTTAGGAGAAGAGGGTATTGATTCTGGTAATTCAGAATTTCCAATTCAATTTTTTGAACTTTTTTCTTTATATTTGTCCTGTTGTGACAGTGAGACCTGTCGTAATTGAAATATTATTTTGAAGCGTTTAGCTTTATCCTTTGTAAGAAAACGACCAATTTTTAAAGCAGAAGGATAAACAGTATAAACGTTCATGCTTGCCGTATATACGTTCGTGCTATATACAGGTTAAGCGTGGGTAACTGTTTATTTCTGCTTGGGTGCTTGGTCGTACCTCTTACAAGATAAACTAAAGTTCCCACGCTTTCTTTTTGTTATAAACCTACCTTTCCGGGGACTTTCAAGGTGCTAAGTAATTTTTTATATGAAAAAATTAATCAGGTATGCCGGATTACGGGTGTCGTTTCTGTTTCTTTCCGTAATGGTTCTTTCCGGCCTGTTTTCACCACCCGTTCTCGGAAACAACATCCGGGTGGACGGTAAAACGCGTGTTGTCGGCTTTTCAGGCGATACGGCGGTTATTGAGGTGTATCTCCGCTGGGATAATTCGTGGCGGGATGATTTCAACTGGGACGCCGCGTGGGTGTTCTTTAAGTTTAAAAAGCGGGGGTTGGAGAATCCGTGGCAACATGCGTATTTAGCTCTATCGGGGCATGTGTTGAGCCCGGCGGCTGGCAATGAGGACGGCGGATATGCGTATATGGTTGGCACGAACAGCAGCAAGGTAAACGGATTGTATGTGATGCGTGAAGGAATTTCGGAGGGGAATGTGAGTGTGCGGCTACAAGCGAAATGGCCGTTAAAGGGTACGGGGTTGAGTAAAAGCGACTTCGGCGAAGCGCTGAATGAAATCTACGTTGCCGTTCACGCCATCGAAATGGTGTATGTTCCGTACGGTGCGTATTACTTAGGGGATGCGTATTCCTATAAGAGTTTTGCGGTAGGCGGTACGGAGGCCGTGGTGATAGATACCGAAGCGGCGATGACGCTTTCAGCGAAAGACGGCATGTCGAACGTTTCTCTTTCGGCTTCCTATCCGAAAGGGTATGCGGGCTTCTATATCATGAAATACGAGACAAGCCAGGAGCAGTACGCGGAGTTTTTGAACTCTTTGACGTTGGCACAGCAAAAGGCAAGAGTTGAGAATAATGATTTTGCTAATATGAAGCGAGGAGATTATGTGTTTGGAAACCTCCACACTCCAAACTGCCGGAACGGTATCGTATTTATCGAACAGAGACAGCCGAATACGCCTGCCGTATTCGGTAATAATCTGAATCCGGCGAATGATTTGTTTTCCGCAGACGACGGACAGACGCTCGCGTGCAATTACATGAGCATAGAGGATATGATAGCGTATTGCAGCTGGAGTGGATTACGCCCCATGAGTGAACTGGAGTATGAAAAGGCCTGCCGGCGTTTTTATCCGCAAGAGCCCGCTCAAGGGGAGTACGCCTGGAATACAAATAACGGCATTAACCGCCTAAGCGGATTAAGCGATTTAAATTATCGTGGTGACCAACGGGAACAGGCATTGAGTTACTTAAAGAACGTAAACAGCGGTACAAGTAACAGTATTAATGGGCCAGTACGTTGTGG
>NZ_CALPCZ010000058.1 GCF_943193135.1 Odoribacter lunatus | reverse complement strand
AAATTAATCCAGCCGGAGAAAGGCGTACAGTCTTTCCAGTTGGCAGGAAGTAACGAGATTGTAAAATACAAACTCGCAAGAGTGAAATACAATCGTCCGATAGACCAAAAAGATGTTGATGACTTTATCACCATCATTGCCAATGGTGAGTATGAAGAGGCTTATCCAGTAATAGCCATAGAAGGCTCCAAACTGGTTGAAGCCGGATATGAAGTAATTGACTACAGTGGCAATGCCATTAATCCTGATGAAGCTGACAAGTATTTGGTAATACTTGACGGACAGCACAGGTGCAAAGCCTTTGCACAATTAAATGCAACAGGTTCGGAATATGTAATTCCAAATGTACACCTTAAAGAGGTGGAGAATGTGGCTAAATACTTAATTGACATTAATAAAGCAGGTAGCCACTGGGACAAACGGGATAAGTTCGTCATTGCACAATTGACGGTGGGCACAGAGCCTTTTACAAGTATAGCAGACCGCATTTCTGAAGGATTCAATCCTTCTACACCGATGTTAATCTATACAGGAAAACGAATCTCTGATAGTATTCTGAATAAAGTACTAAAAGGAGAACCCTACCAATTAAATAAAAAAGCAGTGGTAAATATAGAACGAGGGGATAAGTTCATTACCCTCTGCAAAGCCGCAGGTATGGGTGTAGACCTGATAACAAAACGTTATTTCATAGAAGGCTTCAACAGCTTCTCCGCAGCAACGAGTGAAGCAACAGCCTTCACAGCATTGGAAAATCTACCAAAGCTAACGGATAAAGAAGCCCGTTTTAAAGACGTGAAAGCAGGCGACGACTTTGTTGCCTTACTCCGTGAAGCAAATATGAATGATTAATTCGGATATATAATTAAAAACAGAGGATGCTCCGGTGTTTACCCTCATGCGCAGAAGGTTTAACCAAGAGTAATGCCGGAAACTCCTCTTATGTCTAACTTTTAAAATTAAACATAATGGAAAAAACAAATAAAATCAAATTTGAGATTACTTCAATAGTAGAAATGGCTCTAAAGAATATAGATAAAGAAATGCCTGCAAAACTCAAAGCATTTAAAGAATCAAAAATGAAAGGTCAGGTTATCTGTAATACCTATCTGACGAGTTTTAAGATAGGTGTACCACGCCCCATTATGGAGCAAGTGGCAGGAGAAATGACTCAAATAGATATGCCTGAAATTTCAGAAAAACTCCATGAAGATTATCCGGAGATAAGTTTTGAGAAACCACGCCTCTTCCTATCTTTTGATGAAGAGTTCCAATGCTGGGATATTAATTTATTGGTGGCTATGGAATTGAAGGAATAAGACAAACCATGTTAAAAAGGAGTTGTAGTTTCTCTGATTGGGAGCTGCACTCCTTTAAAATAAAAATCAAGGTTTAATGCGATGTCAGCTCCGATTTTCCAAGTGATATATTTTACACTTAGATGATGATATATTATTGAGCTGTATACTAATAACTAATACTAAATAACTAATATTTGATTTTGAATCAAATGATTCAAAAATGAATATATGTAAAGAGAATATGGATATAGATAAACTGTCTTACAGAAGAGTAAGGAATGACCTGCATAAGTATTTAAACAACAAGGAGGCTGCCGTTTTACTGGCACTTGTGTTCCATGCCGATTATCAGACAGGCGAATCACATGTCATACACCGTACCTTAGTGGAAAAGACAGGCATTCCGGAATCCTCTCTAAAAAGATACTTGAAGCAATTAAAGGAGAAAGGGATTATAAACATGACAAGTTACTATAACGGAGTAACTCCTAAAGGAATGCCAAGACACCTGACGGATTATTTCATTCAGATTCCGGATGTCTATTACATCATGGTGGCAAGAAAGCTGTTTGACTTTAAACTGGAAGGGGTGGAACTAAAAGAAATGTCATTTATAAAGGGATTCATTTTACTGTTGAAATGCCTGTGTATGAATTTTACTGATTCTACATTGTATAGTTACAGGAAATTGGAGGAACATATGCAGTTGTCCTATGCTACAATTGCCAAACTGATGCGGCAGTGTCAAAAATATGGACTGGTGACACAGAACGAGGAAGGACAGGAATATTCTATTATGAAAGGATTATTCCATAATGGATTTCCTCCGATGACTATTCCAAAGAATGCTAAAAATGCAGACAGGTATAAGGACATCTATAAGGTCATTTATGAGTTCTGTAAAAGTAAAAGGGTGGTTTGTCCTCCGTTTGACAGCAGATTGCTTAGCAGGATTTATATTTCAGGAAAGACACCTGACATGCTAAAGCAATTATATGAAAAGAGAATACAAGAAATACCTGAAAAAATAAGCAGTCTGAATTATTTTGTCAAAATAGCGGTAGGGAAAGCCTTAGAGGCGGAGCAGGAGAAAGAGAAAATATCCATTGTGTTGGATTAATAGGTTCTATTAGTTGCCTTAGAAAAGCAAAAGCCGATACCCAAATATGTTATCTGAATATCGGCTGCACTATCTAAGAGTAAGAGGTATCTATTTACGTTTTACGAATTTTCTTTTCTTCGGCATGACTGGTTTGGGTGGTGTGGAGGAAAGCCATACTTCAGGATTGAAGAACTGGGGATATAACTTACACAGAGTTTCCATGTTTATATGCCTGTACAGGTCTACATGGTGGGTCTCACTCACATGTTCCAAGCCAAACCAATCCGAAGTCTTGCATTGAATTTTCATCGGATTGTAAAATTGAAATTAAAAAATAGATTATCTTATTCAGTATGACAAAGATACAAAAGTATTTCCCCCTAAACGAATCAAACAGGCTTATACTGTAAATACGTTT
>NZ_CALPCZ010000057.1 GCF_943193135.1 Odoribacter lunatus | reverse complement strand
GCCATTTTAAACGAAGGTTTTTTTGGTTTTTTTACATCGTAAGTAGTTGAAATTCGTGGTTTTAATGAGTGAATTTTTGGCAACCGGATGTTACCGGACGGGATTTTTTAGCCGACGTGTGTCGGGAAGCCGTCCCCGCGTGGTTTTTTCAGCCGACGGTCGTAGGGAAGAAATTCCCGCGCGGTTTTTTGTTGCCGACGGCCGTGGGGAGGAAATTCCCGTGCGGTTTTTGGTTGCCGACAGCTGTGGGCTGTCATTCCCGCACGGTTTTGGGTCGCCGACAGCCGTGGGCAGGATAGGAACGGAAAATATTGTCTAATTTAAAATAGTATGCAGATGATTACATCGACAAATCTTAAAGCTTTACGCAATTTGGAAGCGTTTCAGGTTTATTCGGACGTGGCCGCTTTCCTGAAACAGGAAGAAACCGCCAAGGAGTTTGAGGAACCCTTGAAGAGTGTGTGTGATACGTTTAATGCCCGCCTGCAGGAGTACGACGTGGCGCTCCTGCCCGAGCGGCGCAGTCCCCAGACGGCCGAACTGGCACAGCTGGACGCCCGGCGGGATTACATCCTCCGCAGTTTTATCGCCAATCTGAAGCTGTATGTGGTTTCTCCCGACGAGGAGCAGTCGCAGGCTGCCGACGTGCTGTTGTCGCTGGTGGAGAAGTATGGCAAGAATATCCCCGGTATGCCTTACCGGCAGGAGACGGCGGCGATTACCAATCTGTTGCAGGACATGGCGATTAAGGAGAACGAGGAGTTGGTCAAGAAGCTGTTTGTGGAGCATTGGATTACTTCCCTGCGCACCGCCAATACGCAGTTTGAGCAGACGATGCTTTCCCGTACGGACATTGCTTCCGAAGCGACATCGGAGAAGAGCAGGACGGCACGCGCCGCCGTGCAGACGGCATTTGAGAAGCTGTGCGAAATGATTAACGCCCTTGCCGTCGTCAAAGGCGAAGCCGCTTACAGCCGCATCATCGACCGTATCAACCGGCTGGTCAGAGAAGCGCAGGAAGTGCTTGCCCGCCGTATGGCTCGCAACAAGAAAGCTGTTGAAAAGGAGGAGGAAAATATAGACGTAGATGTGGAGGAAGAAGTGGAAGAATAGTATGAACTTGATAAAATAAAGAAAGAAATGATGAAAAAATTTTTGTATGGGGTGCTGTGTCTGGCTTTGTTGGTAGGATGCGGCAAGGATAAGGAGAAGGATTTTGAACCCGATGAGCCGGATACACCGGTGACGCCGACCGTTGTCACGTTGGAACTCTCCGATGCGGATTTGATTTTTGATGCGGAAGGCGGACAGAAGACGTTCACGATTACGAGCAATGCGGAGTGGACAATTACCAACGAAAGCGACTGGTGTACGACGGACGTTGCCTCCGGTTCGGGTAACCGGACGGTGACGGTCAGAACCCAGACTTACAATGCCCTGGAAGACCGCAATATGAACTTGACCGTCAAGGCGGGCGATAAGACGCAAGTGCTGACCGTGACGCAAAAATACGGAAATGCGATTGTACCGGACAAAGCGAAATTCGAGGTGGCACAGGGGGGAGGTGATTTGGCTATCCGGGTAAGAAGTAATATGACGTACGAGGTGACCATCCCCGAATTTTGTAGTTCGTGGATACAGCCGGCACCGGAAACGCGGGCGGAGATAAGCGACACGACGTACCGGTTCATTATTGCTAAAAATGAGAGCAAAGATTCGCGGATGGGCTTCATTATTTTCACTTCCGCGTCCCTAAGCGACACCGTCCGCATCTTCCAGGCAGAGAAAGACCAATTGATGCTGACGAAGAAGGAATACAATTTACTGGCAAAGGATACCACGATAACAATAGAGTTGAGAACAAATATCGATTATGATATACTTTTTTCAGAATTGGTTGATTGGTTGGAAGTTGTTCAAACCCGTGCCGTCAGAACTGACCGGATAGTTTTTCGTGTAATGGGAAATACAAGTAATGTATCCCGTGGAGTAAAAGTTATTTTTAAAGACAAAAACGGCGCTCTTGCCGATACGTTACAGGTAAGGCAATTTACCAAAGGCACGCATTTGGGTGGTATCGTTTTTAAAACGAAACAGGATTTGATTGATTTCCACGCCACGGGAAATACAGTAATTGTCGGGAATGTCACTATGGGGGGAACGGAATTAAAAAATCTACAGGAATTGGGCGATTTATTGGTGGAGATTGATGGGGATTTGAGCTTGGAATGTGATGCATTGGAAAGTTTGGAGGGATTGGGAGGATTGAAGCAGATTACGGGAAGTTTGGTCGTTACGGCTTCGTCATCAGTATTCTCGTCCTCTTCTGCCCATGCTTATTCAATGAGAGCTTTGACTTCTTTTACCGGTTTGACAAATTTAAAAAGTATAGGTAAGAACTTTATCATAACAGCTTCTGCTTCTTCTTCGACATCTTATTTTAGTTCTTCTTCTTTGGATTCTTTGAAATCTTTTGAAGGCTTGGAAAATTTGGAGAGTATCGGAGGGAATTTTGTGGTGTCAGCTTCTTCTAATAATCCTTCCTCTTCTTCTAATCCTTCTTCCTCTTTGATTTCCTTGGAATCTTTTAATGGTTTGGGTAAGTTAAAAAGTATCGGTGGCGATTTTAAGGTGTATGCTTCTAATTCATTGAATGCTTTGCAATCTTTTGCAGGCTTGGAGAGCTTGGAGAGTATCGGCGGAAGTTTTAAGGTGGCTTCTTCTTCTTTTTCTTATTCTTCATTGAAGGCTTTGAAGTCTTTTAGTGGTTTAAGTAAGTTGAAAAGTATTGGTGGCGATTTTGAGGTGATTTCTTCTTTTTCTTCTAATTCTTCTTTGTCTTCTTTAGAATCTTTTGCAGGCTTGGAGAGCTTGGAGAGTATTGGCGGAAGTTTTAAGGTGATTTCTTCTTCTTATTCTTCTTCTAATTCTTTGGAATCTTTGAAGTCTTTGAAGTCTTTGAAGTCTTTTGAAGGCTTGAGTAAGTTGAAAAGTATTGGTGGCGATTTTGAGGTGAATGCCAATGATTCTTATTATTCTTCTTTTTCTTCTTTAGA
>NZ_CALPCZ010000056.1 GCF_943193135.1 Odoribacter lunatus | reverse complement strand
AAGCGTTCCTCAAAATTGTGGCGTTTATTCATAAAGTTTCCCAAAAGTTTTATGTCCAACTTTTGGGGGGCACTTCAAAAAAGAGGCTCTTTTTGCATCAAAAACATACTCTTTTTGAATAGAAAACCTATCGTTTTTTTTTGAGTAAAAAAAATTGGCAAAAATGGAACAGTGGAAAAAGCCATTTTTCCACTGCTCCATTATCCTATTTCTTCACTTTTAATCCAGCGGTGTAATCCGAATTTGACCGTGTCCGCTATTTACTCCCGCAGTCATCGAAGTATTGATGAAAACTAATCCGGAATAATGTTTCGGCTGTCCGGTATGAATAATATTTGTAGCAGTTGAGGCTACATCAATTGCATTGCAACCGGTATGACCAGAAATAAACGAGGAACCTCCCGCTCCGGAACCGACAACATATGAACCTGAAGTACCCGCACCGCCACCATAATATCCGCCACCGCCACCTCCTCCATAATAAGTACCCGTCGGATCGCCTCCTCTTCCCCAAACTCCACTTGAGTAATTAGAGTAAGCGTATCCCAATGTTCCACCTTTGGTTTGTGTACCCCCGGTTGCAACATAATATGGATTACTTGTTCCCGACATTCTATGTAAGGTTCCATTGTATCCTGTCAGTCCGCCACCGGCTCCACCGGCATTTCCATAAAAGTACCCGTCTGCTCCTCCGCCACCGGCAGCCACCATAATGCGAGATTTCAATGACATAAACGTATTCCATGCACCACCTGTCAATCGAATATCCGTAGCACCGCCACCGGACCCTCCGGAGGAATCATCTTTCCACGGACTTGCTCCACGACCACGACCTCCACCATTAAATGTAGCACCGCCGGCAGAGGTTCCGGCTGCTCCGACATACAAATAAAACATCTGGGATTTTGCCAATGTTATTTCTCCACTCACATAACCGCCATATCCTCCCTGTTTGGTTCCTCCATAGTAACATAATGCGTAGCCGCCTATGGCACCCCACGCTTCCATTTTATAGTTACCCGGAGGCAGGACGATACACTGTTCCTTACCCGTATAGCCCCATGTCTGAACAGTTGATAAAACCGTTGCATTGCTTACCTGAATATCCACCGTAAATATATCCGGACATTCTTCCCATTGTACTTCCAGTCGGTATAAACCATCTTTATAAAGATTGCTGACAAGTGTCGTATTATTTTCTTCACTCACAAAATAATCCGATGAGCCCACTACATTCCACTCATACTTTAACCCGTTCCACCGATGCGGAATGGCTACCGGACAAGGATTAAATGTATAAGACGAAGCAACAAACGGTTCCGGAAAGACTTTTACCGTGACTTCATTGCTTTCTGCAATACCCACAGCACAAATCCCTGTACGTTTAAAGGTGTACACAACAGGAGCCGTGGTCTTGTTTTCAAAGTGTTCATATTTCAATGTAGTACCACCCGCATTGGGAACTATATCAAATTTTGCTTCTCCGGATTTCTTTACATACCAATTGTATTGAAAACGCATATCGGGGAAGTCAGGACAAGAGGCTTCTGTTATATTCAATACATCCGTTTCTCCCCAACAGGCAGTGTCTTGTGACATCTTTATCTCCCCGCCATCAATCCTGATACCGGAAAGATTATATACTCCCCGAAATCCCACCGTACTGTCCCGTTGCGTAACGCTTGTAAAATAGTTCATCGCTTCCGTCCGGTCCGAAGTCCGCAACAAATCATCCGCACTATTAAAACCTCCGCCTCGCACTCCGTATCTCGTCGCTGTCTTATCCCACAAACTGGCGTTATAAACACCCGTACCGCAACTACCACCGTTTAGATTCGTGTAGTTTACATTGGCACACAGTTCCTTTAAATTCCCGCTCATTTCCATCACTGCCCAATACGTGGCACCCGCCTGGGTTTGGTTGGTAGCCGATGTGGCAAACAGTCCACAACGTACCGGCCCATTAATACTGTTACTTGTACCGCTATTTACATTCTTTAAATAGCTTAGCGCCTGCTCGCGCTGGTCTCCCCGGTAATTTAAATCGCCTAATCCGCTTAGGCGGTTGATGCCGTTATTTGTATTCCACGCATACTCTCCTTGAGCGGGCACTTGGGGATAAAACCGTCGGCAGGCCTTTTCATACTCCAATTCACTCATGGGACGTAATCCGCTCCAGCTGCAATATGCAATCATATCTTCTATACTCATGTAATTGCATGCGAGTGTTTGTCCGTCATCCGAGGAAAACAAGTCATTCGCCGGGTTCAGATTATTCCCGAATACCGCGGGTGTATTCGGTTGCCGCTGTTCGATAAACACAATACCGTTCCGACAACTCGGCACATGGGGGTCTCCAAACACATAATCCCCCCGCTTCATATTGGCAAAATCATTGTTTGTAATTCTTGCTTTCTGCTGTTCCAATGTCAGAGAGTTAAGAAATTCCATGTACTGCTCCTGGCTGGTTTCGTATTTCATGATATAGAAACCCGCGTACCCTTTCGGATAAGAAGCTGAAAGAGAAACATTCGGCATGCCGTCTTTGGCTGAAAGCGTCATTGCTGCCTCGGTATCTATCACCACGGCCGCCGTATCGCCCACAGCAAAACTCTTGTGGGAATACGCATCCCCTAAGTAATACGCACCGTATGGAACATACACCATTTCGATTGCGTGAACGGCGACATAAATCTCATTCAAGGCGTCGCCGAAATCACTTTTGCTTAATCCCGTACCCGCCAATGGCCATTTCGCCTGTAATCGAACACTTACGTTTCCTTCCGAAACGTCATCACGCATCACGTATAAACCGTTCACCTTACCGGCATTGGCACCCACCATATAGGTGTAGTCACCGCCCTCGCTACCGACTGCCGTACTTAATACATGCCCCGAAGAACCCAAATACGCATGCTGCCACGGATTGGTCAAGCCCCGCTTTTTGTATTTAAAGAACACCCACGCGGCATCCCAGTTGAAATCATCCCGCCACGAATTATCCCAACGAAGATACACCTCAATAATCGCCGTATCACCTGAAAAGCCGATAACACGCGTTTTACCGTCCACCCGAATATTATTACCGAACACGGGTGGAGAAAACAGACCGGA
>NZ_CALPCZ010000055.1 GCF_943193135.1 Odoribacter lunatus | reverse complement strand
AAAATTCGGCGTCTACCTACTCTCCCACCAGTGACGGCAGTACCATCGGCGTGAAAGGGCTTAACTTCTCTGTTCGGGATGGGAAGAGGTGGATCCCCTTTGCCATAGACACCTTTTAATTCCTTCTAATTCCTTTTAGACCTTTCTATAACATTGACATCGGCATACAAATGAAAATATAATCCATCATCCAGAAGCTGTCGGGCTATTAGTATCGCTCGGCTGTGCCGTCACCGACTATACACCTGCGACCTATCAACGTCATCATCTATGACGACCCTATATGTATATCTCATCTCGAAGATGGCTTCGCGCTTAGATGCTTTCAGCGCTTATCCAAACCATACGTGGCTACTCAGCAGTGCAACTGGCGTCACAACTGATACACCAGAGGTATGTCCAACACGGTCCTCTCGTACTAGTGTCAGGATCTCCTCAAATATACTACGCCCACAACAGATAGGGACCGAACTGTCTCACGACGTTCTGAACCCAGCTCGCGTGCCACTTTAATCGGCGAACAGCCGAACCCTTGGGACCTTCTCCAGCCCCAGGATGTGACGAGCCGACATCGAGGTGCCAAACCGCTCCGTCGATATGAGCTCTTGGGAGCGATCAGCCTGTTATCCCCGGAGTACCTTTTATCCTTTGAGCGATGGCCCTTCCATGCGGAACCACCGGATCACTATGCTCTAGTTTCCTACCTGATCGACTTGTCGGTCTCACAGTCAAGCACCCTTATGCCATTGCACTCTAAAGACGATTACCAAACGTCTTGAGGGTACCTTGAGAAGCCTCCGTTACGCTTTTGGAGGCGACCACCCCAGTCAAACTACCCACCATGCAGTGTCTCCCTTCAAAGGGATTAGACCTCAGATAAGTAAAGGGTCGTATTTCAACGACGGCTCTACGAATCCTGACGAATCCGTTTCAGTGCCTCCGACCTATCCTACACATCACTTACCCAAAATCAATGCAAAGCTGCAGTAAAGGTTCACGGGGTCTTTCCGTCCCGTTGCGGGTATCCGGCATCTTCACCGGAACTACAATTTCACCGAGAGCATGGCTGAGACAGTACCCAGATCGTTACACCATTCGTGCAGGTCGGAACTTACCCGACAAGGAATTTCGCTACCTTAGGACCGTTATAGTTACGGCCGCCGTTTACCGGGGCTTCAATTCGGATCTTCGAACAAGTCTAAACCTTCCTCTTAACCTTCCGGCACCGGGCAGGTGTCAGGCCATATACATCATCTTACGATTTAGCATAGCCATGTGTTTTTGGTAAACAGTCGCCTGGGCCATTTATCTGCGGCTCGATTCAACATCGAGCGTCCTTTTTCCCGAAGTTACAGGACTATTTTGCCTAGTTCCTTAGCCATGAATATCTCGAGCGCCTGAGTATTTTCTACGCGGTCACGTGTGTCCGTTTACAGTACGGGTCATGTATACCTGAAGCTTAGCAGATTTTCTTGGAAGTCTGATTACCCGCATTATCCGCGCTGCCGAAGCATTGCGGTACTATCTACCGTCCCTTCCGCCGGCGTACTTTACTACCGGCATCGATCAGTTGGGTATTCAACCCACCATTCCGTCGGTGGGCAGCGGTGTCACTACTTCGTCCCTGCATCGCAGCATACATGAGTACGGGAATATTAACCCGTTGGCCATCGCCTACGCCTGTCGGCTGCGGCTTAGGACCCGACTTACCCCCGGGTGATTGACATTGCCGGGGAATCCTTGACCTTTCGGCGAGCGGGGTTCGCACCCGCTTTATCGTTACTTATGCCTACATTTGCTTTTCCGTTCGCTCCACCGAACCTCGCGATTCGGATTCAACGCTGAACGGAATGCTCTCCTACCATCCACATTTACATGTGAATCCATAGCTTCGGCTGTATGCTTATGCCCGCGTATTATCCATGCGGAACTACTCGACTAGTGAGCTGTTACGCACTCTTTAAATGAATGGCTGCTTCCAAGCCAACATCCTAGCTGTCTCGGCGGTTCCACCGCGTTCCTATGTCAACTTAGCATACAATTCGGGGCCTTAGCTGATGGGCTGAGTTCTCCCTCTTTCGTCCGCGGACCTTAGCACCCGCGGGCTCACTCCCTGTCTTCATGTCTTAGCATTCGGAGTTTATCCGGATTTGATAGGCGGTGAAGCCCTCGCATCCAATCAGTAGCTCTACCTATAAGACAAAACAACAGAGGCTGCACCTAAATGCATTTCGGAGAGTACGAGCTATTTCCCAGTTTGATTGGCCTTTCACCCCTACCCACAAGTCATCCGGAAGCTTTTCAACGCTTATCGGTGCGGTCCTCCAGTTTGTGTTACCAAACCTTCAACCTGCTCATGGGTAGATCACTAAGGTTTCGCGTCTAGCACTACCAACTCAACGCCCTATTAAGACTCGCTTTCGCTTCGGCTTACGTGCATTCATGCACTTAACCTCGCTGGTAATGACTAACTCGTAGGCTCATTATGCAAAAGGCACGCCGTCACCCCAAAAAGGGCTCCGACTGCTTGTAAGCGCACGGTTTCAGGGACTATTTCACTCCGTTGTTCACGGTGCTTTTCACCTTTCCTTCACAGTACTCGTTCACTATCGGTCTCTCACTAGTATTTAGCCTTGCCGGATGGTCCCGGCGGATTCAGACAGGATTTCTCGTGTCCCGCCTTACTCAGGGTTTCACTATGATTCATAAACTTACATGTACGGGACTATCACCCCCTATGGCCGGATTTTCCAATCCGTTCCACTTCGTTTACTTCATCAAGATCGTGGCCCTACTACCCCCATGATGCCGAAACAGTATGGGTTTGGGCTGTTCCCCGGTCGCTCGCCGCTACTGGGGGAATCACTGTTGTTTTCTTCTCCTCGAGGTAATGAGATGTTTCAGTTCCCTCGGTTTGCCTACCTTACGGTATGGTATATCTTCAATATACCGGGTTGTCCCATTCGGATATCTGCGGATCAAGGGTCATTTGCACCTACCCGCAGCTTTTCGCAGCTTATCACGTCCTTCATCGCCTGTGAGAGCCTAGGCATCCACCGTACGCTCTTGTTTGCTTCTCGATTTCATTTTTTACTTATATCCACTGGGTCATTCCAATAAATACAAGTTTTGAATTATATCTCCATTTATATATACCAATATGTCAAAGAACTTTTC
>NZ_CALPCZ010000054.1 GCF_943193135.1 Odoribacter lunatus | reverse complement strand
AGTAAGTTGAAAAGTATTGGTGGCGATTTTGAGGTGAATGCCAATGATTCTTATTATTCTTCTTTTTCTTCTTTAGAATCTTTTGCAGGCTTGGAGAGCTTGGAGAGTATCGGCGGAAGTTTTAAAGTGATTTCTTCTTCTTCTTCATTGAAGGCTTTGAAGTCTTTTAATGGTTTAAGTAAGTTGAAAAGTATTGGTGGCGATTTTGAGGTGAATGCCAATGATTCTTATTATTCTTCTTTTTCTTCTTTAGAATCTTTTGCAGGCTTGGAGAGCTTGGAGAGTATCGGCGGGAGTTTTAAAGTGATTTCTTCTTCTTCTTCATTGAAGGCTTTGAAGTCTTTTAATGGTTTGGGTAAGTTGAAAAGTATTGGTGGCGATTTTGAGGTGAGTTCTTCTTCTTCTAATTCTTCTTTGTCTTCTTTAGAATCTTTTGCAGGCTTGGAGAGCTTGGAGAGTATCGGCGGAAGTTTTAAAGTGATTTCTTCTTCTTCTTCTTCATTGGAGGCTTTGAAGTCTTTTAATGGTTTAAGTAAGTTGAAAAGTATTGGTGGCGATTTTGAGGTGAATGCCAATGATTCTTATTATTCTTCTTTTTCTTCTTTGGAATCTTTTGCAGGTTTGGAGAGTTTGGAGAGTATCGGCGGGAATTTTGAGGTAACCAAAGCTTATTCTTTGAAATCTTTTGACGGTTTGAGTGGTTTGAAAAGTATTAGTGGAAATTTTGAGGTAACCAATACTTATTCTTTGGAATCTTTTGGCGGTTTAAGTAGTTTGGAGAGCATTAGTGGAAATTTTGAGATAACCGCTAACTCTTCTTTAAATGCTTTGCAGTCTTTTGAAGGATTAAATAAATTGAAGAGTATCGGTGGCGATTTTGAGGTGAATTCTTCTTCTACATCTTCTTCTTTGTCTTCTTTGGAGTCTTTTAGTGGTTTGGATAATTTGGAGAGTATTGGCGGTAGTTTTAAGGTGCTTTCTTCTTCTAATTCTAATAATTCTTCTAATGCTTCTCCTTCTTCATTGAAGGCTTTGAAGTCTTTTAGCGGTTTAAGTAAGTTGAAAAGTATTGGTGGCGATTTTGAGGTGAATTCTAATTCTTCTTCTAATTCTTCTTCTACATCTTCTTCTTTGTCTTCTTTGGAGTCTTTTAGTGGTTTGGATAATTTGGAGAGTATCGGCGGGAATTTTAAAGTGCTTTCTTCTTCTAACTCTTCTTCTTCTTTGTCTTCTTTGAAGTCTTTTGAAGGCTTGAGTAAGTTGAAAAGTATTGGTGAAGATTTTGAAGTGGTCGCTTCCGGTTCTTCTTCTTTGGAAGCTTTAGAATCTTTTGTAGGATTGGAAAATTTGGAGAGTATCGCTGAAAATTTTAAAGTGAATTCTTATCGGAATACATTGAGTTCTTTGAAATCTTTTAATGGATTAAATAAGTTGAAGCGTATCGGCGGAGATTTTGAAGTGAATGCCAATGCTTCTTTGAATGCTTTGCAGTCTTTTGAAGGTTTGGAGAATTTGGAGAGCATTGAGGGGAATTTTAAGGTTGTATCTTCAGATACCTCTTCTACTTCTGCCTCTTCTACTTTAAAATCTTTGGAATCTTTTGTAGGCTTGAGCAAGTTGAGAAGTATCGGTGGAGATTTTGAGGTGCTTTCTTCTGCTTATCATTCTTCTAGTAGTTCTAAATATTCTTCTAATTCTTCTTCTTTATCTTCCTTGAAATCTTTTGAAGGCTTGGATAATTTAGAGCGTATTGGCGGAAATTTCAAAGTAAATTCCAATTCTCGTAATTATATTTCTAATGTTTATCAGTCCCATTCATATACTACTTCTTCTTTGAGTTCATTGGAGTCTTTTGTAGGCTTGAATAAGTTGAAAAGTATCGGTGGAAATTTTGAGGTACTTTCTTCTGCTAAGTCTTATGTAGGTTATTCTGCCTCATGGGTTTCTGCTTATTCTTCTTCTTCGTTGAAATCACTGGAGTCTTTTGCTGGCTTGGGAAGTTTGGAGAGTGTCGGAGGTTATTTTAAAGTATATTCCGATATTTCTGAGCCTAATAGTTCTAGTTATTATGCTTTTTCTCTTTATTCGTTGTCGTCTTTGATTTCGTTTGATGGGCTTGAAAAGTTGAAGAACGTACAGGGTATCAGCATCACCGATTGTCCCGCTTTGTATGATTTTTGTGCATTGAAAGGGGCTGTCGGAAGCAGCGGTTGTGATTTTAGTACAAGTGGAAATGGCTATAATCCGACGAAAGATGCTTTATTAAATGGAAATTGTTCGTCGAATAAATAAATGAAACATCGAAAAGCTGACGAATGGAAAGGGGGAATTTTTCCCCCTTTCTCTTTTTGATTTGTGTAAAGGAGGTCATATATTTTAGGTTAAATGAGCATAAAAACTTTGTTTGTATAGACAGGAACGCTAATTTTGTGGATGTTGAAAAAGAATGATTATGGAAACTACTGTTTTTAATCCGGCACAGTTGCAATTGCTTAAAATGATGTCGTTCGTTAAAACTTCGGAAGCACTCGACCAGTTGAAACAGGTTATTTCAGATTTTTTTGCCAAACAGGCACAGGAGGAGATAAATCATTTGTGGGAAACCGGAGAACTGAATGATGAAAAAATCGAGAGTTTCCGCCAATTGCATGAACGTACGCCTTATAAATAAAGATGAATTTTCAAGGTACCAAATTGGCTCCTTGAATACCGGAAGAGGTTCTAAAGTTTTAGACGTTATAAAATAGGGGGTAATTGAACGGGGGAATTTTCCCCCTTTCTCTTTTTTCCGCCTCCCTGCTCGATATGTGGATAAGATGTCCTATCTTTGTGGTGTGAACTGAAAATCCGAATTTATGCCTTTACCGCATCTTGTCCGTTTCGATTGGGCGATGAAACGCCTGTTACGCCACAAAAGTAATTTCGTAGTCCTCGAGGGTTTCCTCAGCAGCCTGCTGGAGGAGAAGATAACTATCCGCAGTATTCTGGAGAGTGAGGGGAATAAGGATGATTTTACGGATAAGTTTAACCGCGTGGACCTGTTGGCGGAGGACAGCAAGGGGGAGTTGATAATAGTGGAGGTGCAGAATAACCGGGAACTGGATTATTTTCTGCGGATGCTTTACGGTGTGTCGAAGGCGGTGACGGAGTATATTTCGGAAGGTGATTTGTACGAAAAGATACGTAAGGTGTATTCGGTGAATATCGTTTACTTTGACCTCGGTCAGGGTACGGATTACGTGTATCACGGCCG
>NZ_CALPCZ010000053.1 GCF_943193135.1 Odoribacter lunatus | reverse complement strand
ACTTTTAGAAAAGTGTAATAGGATATTTCAAGATTTTATATACTTTTGTATTATTCTGTTTGTCTCTTAACAAGAGAGCCTATTTTTTACCCAATAATTATTTCCCTGTTACAAGTCTTTTAAAATTAGCGCATTGGCATTATCTATAACGGAGCATTCCAAGGATGCGAGATAAATTTGCGTTGTCATCTCAGAATCGTGTCCCATTCCTTCACTAATCACGGAAAGAGGAATATTCTTGTTTCTCGCAATACTTGCCCACGAATGACGCGCCACATAAGTCGTCAATGGTATCGGCAACCGGATTCGTGCCGCCACTCGTTTCAAATTGAGATTAACCGAATATAGTTTATTCTTATACTGTTGTCGAGCCCTTTGAGCATCCGTAACCGTTATTATCGGTAATAAATAGGGAGAAGCTGACGGCACAACAATATCATATTTATCTACTACTTCCTGCATACATCTCTCCCATTTGATTGAAAGCTGTTGCCCCGTTTTACGACGACGATAGATAAGAACTCCGTTTTTTACATCCGATTTCCTAAGATAAGCCATGTCTATGAATGACATCCCTCGGGTATAAAATGAAAAAAGGAACATATCCCGAGCAAAATCCAATACCGGATGAAGAGCTAAATTCAAGTCTTTTATCTGTCTGATATCTTTCAATGTCAATGCCCGCTTAATCGTTTTGTCTATCCCCGTATAAACATGTTTAAACGGATAACGTTGCTCTGCCATCCCTTTCTCCACAGCTCGGTTGTATACTGCCCGCAGAATGCGCATATAAAAAGATATCGTATTCATGGCGATACCTCGCAACTTCAAATAAGCCTCGTATTCTTGCATCAAATCGGAGGTCATCTCATCCAATAATATATCTTTCTCACTATGAAACCGAAAAAAACTGCGGAACGTAGCTTTATAAGTCTCTGCCGTCCGTTCCCGGTTCAAATGCTTTAATTGTACAATCACTCTTTCCATAAAAGCAAGAAACGATTCTTCCTTGACCAAATTTTGAAGTTTCCGTACAATTTCATCCACCGAACAATTGCTTTTCAATATTTTTTCAAAACGCCTGAGGTCTCTCTGTATCCATTCCCTGACAGAAAGAAGATAATGATAACGTTCCGGAGAGGCGGTATTTATAAAAACCGTTCCCTGAACTTTATTCCATTCCTCTGCATAAATACGGTAGTTTGTTCCTAATTGCCGCACCGTGCGACTTTGAATAATTTGATAATAAATACAGCCTTCCTTCCCCGATACAGAAGAAGGACGAAATTTAACTTTAATACTTGCCATACGTTATTTCTCTTTAATAGAATGTTTTACAATTTAAGTCAGTCGCTTTAAATACTTACAAAGACAAATAACTAAGGTAGATTTTTCTTGGCTCCGAACGGATATACAGAAAAAGAAAAAACCTTCCTAAAACATTTGTTTAGAAAGGTTTTCTCCACTTTTAATGATTACATCTTACTTCTCTCTGTGATCCAGCTGGTCCTTAAACCTATGGATCTTATCTTGTTAACTTTCAAACCGTTTCCAAACAATCACGTGTATACCGTAACGATTCAGTAACGTTTTATTGGCACTAAACTGGCAGGAATTGTCTTCTGGTTTCTGCTTTGTTTCATAGACAAATATAGAAAAAATAATGTCTTCCAAACCCTTTTTTAACAATTTTCTTATTTGCCTTATGTGCTTTGACAGTATTTTATACTGTTGTCTATTTTAAGTATGTCATATTTTAGTTCAAGTTTTATGGTATTTTATATGGGGGAAAGACGACTTGGGAGTCCCCTTTCCCGAACACAAAGTGTGAGGGCGAGTTTCGAGTTACTCGAAAAATTTTGAGGCACTCAAAATACAACTCGCTATTAGCTGACGCTAATAAAATCCACCGGAAGGCGGATTACCAATGAGCTGATAGGCGGAGGGGAAAAACTCCTCACACGATGTTATCGTTCGGTGACAAAATTAGGTGACTTATCTATGCGGAATCCGTTTTTTAATTGTGTTAGCCACTGCCAGTTGTTTGAGGTATTGATACAAATAACCTTTCCCCTTTATTTGCCATACACACCAACAAAGAACGGTTGGTTACAATGGACTAAAGTTGGTACGTACCAACAGAAAGATGGCTATCCCATCCGATATATGTATGTTGTATGAATGCTTGCAATATCCGGCCCAACGTTGTAACCAACCAACAGTGAAATATTGGTATGTTGGGTGGAAGTTGAGTTTGCAGAAGAATTTATAGTTAATCTCAGCTACTGATTTTATTGTTTGAAAGGTCATGATTCCTGACTTATATTAAGGATTATAACCAATTGTTTCTTTGGGGATTTAAAATAGTTTATTAATTTTGTAGATAAGAAAAGAAGCGGAGAAATCCGCCTCAAAATATTGTGAATTTGTCATAATCTTGACATCCGAAATCGCCAATTTCTAAGTTATACAAGATTTGACAATGTGTTCACGCTTTTCTAGCGTGGGCTGTTGTCTTTCTGTATAACGAGGTGTTTGGCGATACCTGAGATGTCAGATTGGGAACAGTTCCGCGCTTTTTTATACATTTTTATAGAATTATGAATGATTTAAATAGCCTCTTCTGGTAAAAAAATTCGGGGAGAGCATTTTAGGACTTTAGCGATGTTATTGAGATGTTCAATATTATAAGTGGCTTTTCCATTTTCAAATTGACTGATGAAAGAGCCATCAAATCCTAACGCGTAAGAAAGGGCTTCTTGTGAATAATCTCTTTCTTTTCGCATTTTCTTTACCATCTCAATGGCATATAAATCAACAGCCGTTTTCATAATTGTAAATTCATTACGAATAACGGCATATTTTGGATGTGTGATACCTAATAATAATTAGGTGTAGTGGGTTTTATAGTGATAGAAATAATAAATAGTAGTAGACTATACGATACACATAAAGTAGGGTATATGTTTGAATATATAAAAGTAATTATTACTAATTGGAATTGGTGGATAGCAGAAATTGTTGAAAAAATCGGAAATAACTCTGATGAGTTATTCTGACTTTTTCAATGATTTCGAGCGAGACCGGAAAGTAGCGGAGCCATTCAATTCGGCTCAAGTTAACTTTCCGGACAGGAGGAAAATATCTAGGTTAAACACTCAGGTACAAATTAATGAATAAAATAGATGAATTATCCATAACTATTCCCGCACAAATGACAAGTTCAGCAGCTGTAGATAATTTTATAGAGCTTGTTATCGATAGTTTTAAACTTCCTTCTTTTCTTATGGGATGCATAACGATAGCCGTTATAAATGCTGTACGTACTTATATCTTATATGGAAATAATGGTAAACAAGGCAAAACACTGACACTTACAGCTACGAAACATCCTACGGATGTAGTCATCTGTGTAGAGGATGAAGGAGGAGGTTTAGTTTTCAAGGGAATAAATGCTGGTATTAGACTTGGAGATGCTAATGCAAGGCATGGTGATGGATTATATCTGATAGCTACTTT
>NZ_CALPCZ010000052.1 GCF_943193135.1 Odoribacter lunatus | reverse complement strand
AAAATAAACAGCTACTCCACACTCAACCGAATATATACTAAGATAGGCATATATGGCAAGCATGAACGTTTGTAACCGTTTATCCTTTCACGTTAAAAGATTGGTCGTTTTTAAGATTAGGATAAACTAAACGCTTCTTATAACAATATGTTTGCTGTTAAATTGCTTTAACAACATCGCAAATATAATTATAATTCAGCATCCAACAAACGTTCACTGGAGTAGCTGTAAAACAAAAGTAGTGGTATCTTTTAGAAAATTGCTATTGTATAAGCAATGTTTATTACAACTTGGGTTTAATTGACAGGAGACGCTTTTAATTATTTCAATTTTTTAAATGCTTCTTCAAAAAACTGGTTAAACCAGCCAAACCCATGATTGGTTATTTCACGTTTGGCTGATTTCTTAATATAAAGAGCGACAATTTCACCAAAAGCAGAGTTACCGTCTACAAAAGTAATGTTATCAAACAAATGTAGATTTTGTTGGATTCTTTGGATTCCCTCATAGAAGTTATATTTTATGATTTCATCCGCGACATCATGTCCTCCAAACATTTTTCTTTGCATAACCCTATAGGTGCTGTCATCCAACGTTGCTAACCCGAAATAGAAAAGAGTTATTTTATATCCGGCATCTTTAAATTCCTGAATCATATTCAGGATTAGGTCATTGGAGAAATTAGTTTCAAAAGCAAAGTCCTTGCGCATACTTATGGCATCTTCCTTTTGTTTTTGCAATTCTCCTGCTACCGTTCCTCCAATCCAATGTTCTTCCCATTCCGGATGTTCCTTGCGTAAGTTTAGTGCAAGTAAGTCTCCATCGAAAGATTTACAACGGATATAATAAGGACATAACCTACTTTTCCCTGCTCCATTGGGACCCGCAATTACAGTAAATTCGGGGCGCATTTCCATAAGTCTATAGGTTTAACAGGTAGGCATATCTGCCTTGTCCTTGTTCAGCAACTCTTGAAATGACCTTGTAGCTTCTTTCTTTACGATTAAATTCTACCAAGTCTTCACTTCCGTCCGGATTGGCTAAATAGATATTTCCGTTACTGTCCCTAAAAGGGATAGCAATTCCTTTAGCCCAGCCCTCCAAATAAATACGTTCAACCTCTTTACTCACTTCCTCGTTTATTTGTTTGACTGTCTTTCCGTTAGAAAGAACGATATTTTCTATTTCTGCGTATTCACACATAATTATCATTCGTTTGTCTCTACAAATATAAGCAATTTTCTTATTCAATAAACCACGCATAAGGTCTGTCACCTTGTAACGCCCTCATAAGTCCTCCCGCCAATTCCGTAGCATTCAGCGACCTGTCCAAGAAATTATCAATGTATGAACTCTTGTTTGCTCCCGTCAGCAGGTTATACACCCTCCACATGTTAATCTCCCCGTTCTCCCTTGCAAAGTGTTCATCCTGATAATACCCTCTCGCTATCATGTTGATTTGGCTGTCCGTCATTTCCATATTGGGCAGCATCCTTTTCTCCCTGCTTGGCAAACACTGGTACAACCTGCATTTTCCTAAGAACTGTGCAAACTGGTGCTCCGTCATGCCGTACTTCTCAAACTCCCTCATGAGCAATATATGCTTCTCCGCATCGTATTGCGTCAGTAAGTCCATTACTCCCCTGTACAGGTCATACTGGTTCATCGCTCTAAGGTCAGCCTTATATCCGTCCGTAAATGTACACAAATTACAACAAACCGTATTCCTGAATCCTACCGCTACTGAAAATCTTTCTGTCGTTTTCCTGCTAAACAGGTTCTCCCTGTTGTATGCCCTGACTCCCGTAATGCAAAGATTCAGCCTGTTGCCTCCAATGTGGGTATATATCGTAGGTATCTCTACGGCAAACGCCATACGTTCATAGTAAATTGTCTTGTCCGTCTCCAGTAGTTCATGGGTGGGTTTGTGAATGGCTTCCGGTATTCTTCCCTTGATAATATGGCTGACTACTATTTCAGGGGCATCCGTTTGTTCATTGCGGAAGAACTCTTTCACTGCCCTGCATACCGTTTCAATAAAGAGGGTATGGCTAATGGTCAGTTCATTGTCCTTGCTGAATACGGGGACAATGCAATCATTCCTTAAATGCTGTATGTCCACTTCCGTTGTATTGGCATGTATGAAATGTGCCCCTTTCGGTTTGGGGAATGGTTCTACATGCTCTTTAAAAGGGGTTACTTCTACATACTCTGCATCCCTGAACAATGCGGGATGTACCTGTGGTGTCTGTGGCAATAATCTAAGTGTTTCCATAGTCTGTTTATTTTCTCTGTGTTAATTCTGTTTCTTGTTTTGGTTCTTATTCTGTCTCTGTCTTCATTTATACCTGTCCTTATCCTAATTCTAATCCTGCTCCAAGTCCCAATCCTGACTTGACTTGGCTTGATTCAATCTTGATTTGTCCTATAACCTTCCTTCATCCGTATAACTGTAATAGCCTTCTTTTGACACTATCAGATGGTCATGCAGGATTATATTCAATAGGGTGGCAGCTTTCTTCACCTTTTCCGTTATGGCATTGTCCAATGTGCTTGGTTGCAATTGTCCGCCCGTATGGTTGTGTGCCAGTATGAATGCTGCGCTGTGGGTCAGTAAAGCCACTTGCAGGATAAGCCTTACATCTATCACTGTCGTGTCCATGCCTCCCTCCGATAAGGAATAGATGCCCAATACCCTGTTTGCCCTGTTGAGCAGGATTACTTTCACGTATTCCTTGTATTCAATCGTTTCTTCACGGAAGGCATCTTTCATCAGCAGGTCATAGGCATCTTTTGAATCATGTATGCAGAATCTGTCCTTTGCCCTGACTTTTGGCGAGTAGGTCACCTTGATTTCACTTACAAGTGTTTTCATGGGATTGATTTTTGTGTTGTAGTGTTTGATTTGTATGTGTGTATAATAAAGTGGTTATAGCAGGCAACGGGACAGAGTTTGGAAAGAGAGTAAAACCCTGTCCTTGCTTTAGTACCGCTACGCCTGCTACATGAGGGAAAAAGAGAGAGCTTATTGCTCTCCCTCCAATACTTCAAAGTAAGGGGTTTCTATTTCCTTTAGTTTCTCACCGTATTGAGAGAAATAACGGGGAGTTCCAGTGGAGAAGTCCGGTTTAATGGCTTTGAAGGTATTGCCTGTCGCCTGTAGGAGTTTTCCGGCAAGATACTTTCTTACATACCCCAGTATGCTATCCGTACATTCGGCATAGGCGGGAATGTTTGTAAACTGTGATACGTGTGCAATTTCGTTGCCTTCATATACGGGATAGGGCTGTACGAGCTTGTTTACACTAACCGTCCCTTTTCCTATGGCTTCCCCTGTATCCTTGCTTATAAGTAAGGTCACCAATGCAAGGTAATGCCTGTTTTCAGGAGCAAGTTTGTCTTTATGCGGCTTTTCCACTTCCACCCATTCATCGGTGATTTGGTAATGGTATAGGCTGCTCAATCCTTTTTCCCCTTTTCCAACGGACAGATGCCCGTATTTTTCTTCAATGGAATTGGATTGAATGGGGTGACAACATTTGGGAGT
>NZ_CALPCZ010000051.1 GCF_943193135.1 Odoribacter lunatus | reverse complement strand
GCCATTTTAAACGAACCCTTTTTTTGGTCGTGTATTTCGTTTAAAAACAAGCAGTTACAAGAACCCCTATTTTTTGGATATTTTCCGAAACTTGGTAAGAATAAGCACGATAGAAGATTGAAAAAAAACATCAAAATTTTTAAATTAAACAACTAATTAACAATCAAGATGAAACGACTTTTTTATTTAGCACTGGTTACATTAGGCTTTAACGCCTTGACCGCGTGCAGTGACGATGACAAAGACGAAAAAGAGAACCCAAACGAAAAACTCGAAATCAGCCAAGAGCAACTGACCCAATCCGCTTTTGCCGACGAAACGGAACGGACTATCTCCTTCACAGCGGCGGAAACCTGGAGCACGGAAATAAATTACAAGAGTGCAGAAGCCGAAGAGGAGCAGAACTGGATAACCCTCTCTCCCGCCGCAGGTGAAGCCGGTAATATTACATTGACCATAACGTTTGAAGTGAACTATTCGGGCATAACCCGCCAGGCGGTGATTATTATCCGCTGCGGAGGCTCGGAAACCACTATCAGTGTTGAACAGGACGGTAAGACAGAGGACGGCAAAGTCCCCACCAAAGAGGAAGAACCGACGGTGCCCACCCCGAACAAAAAGCTGGTTGGCAAAATCGTCATGAATTCAGAGGACTATTCCGAGGAAGAGAAGGAAAACAGCGAAATGACCTTTGAATATGACGCCCAAAACCGCCTCGTTTCCATGACCGGCACAACTACGGGCGAAGAAACTTATGACATAAAAGATTCCTTCACCTATTCCGAAAATACAATTACTTACTCATCCGTTTGGAAAATAGACGGATATACAACCGAAGAAACCGGCATCTATACCTTAAACCAGGACGGGAATGTCGAAACCTGGAAACAAGAAGAGGACGGCGAAGTCACCGAAGGCAAAATCACATACGATGCAAACGGCTACTTCCTTTCCTCTGAAATATGGGACGCCGAATCCCAGCCCAAATACAAAGAACAGGCAGAATGGCAGGACGGCAATCTGGTCAAAGTCATCGGTTCCGGAGAAGATAATTTCAGTACAATAGAATACGGCGAACTGCCAAACAATGCCAATCTGGATTTCACCTACCTGTTCGCCCAGACCGAATGGATGACTTGCCTTGCATTCGACGGCTCCGGACTCAAACCGTTCGGTTATTTCGGGAAACGCAGCGCCAATTTGCCCGTCAAAGAGAGCGACCCGGAAGAAAGTTATTACTACTTGTACCAGTACAAAAGCGACAGCGAGGGGAATGTTGTCAAAGTAACCATAACCGGCTACGACACGACAAGCAATGAGGTTGAAAGCGTCACCGTGTATACCATTTCTTACATCGACGCACAGTAATCTCCCCCCGTTCAAACCAAAAAGCCTCCAAAGTTCTCCGCAGCATTGGGGGCTTTTTTTATTTAATTGTCTAATTTTACGGCCGCTAATTCAAATATAATTCCTATGGCTTTGAATCTTGCCAAACGCATGGCTTCCCTGAAAGCGTCGGAGATTCGGGAAATCCTGAAGGTGACGGAACAGGACGGCGTTATTTCCTTTGCCGGAGGACTGCCCGCCCCCGAACTTTTCCCCATCCGGGAGATTGAAGATACGACCCGGATTGTCCTTGAAAAAATGGGTAGCAAGGCCCTCCAGTATACAACAACGGAAGGATACGCCCCCCTACGGGAATGGATTGCCCAACGGATGAACAGCCGCCTGGGGACGCACTTCGACAAGGATAATATACTGATTACACACGGTTCGCAGCAAGGATTGGATTTGTCAGGAAAAGTATTCCTCGACGAAGGCGATGTGGTGCTGTGCGAAAGTCCGACCTACCTGGCTGCCCTCAATGCTTTCAAGGCTTACGGGTGCCGCTTTATCGAGATTCCGACCGACGAACACGGGATGCGCACGGATGTGCTGGAGGAGGTATTGCAAAAGACGCCCCGGGCAAAGTTGGTTTATGCCATTCCGACGTTTCAGAATCCGACGGGCAAGACGTGGAACCTGGAACGGCGCAAGCAACTGGCGGAGATTTCCGCCCGCTATAATGTGGCCGTCATTGAGGATAATCCTTACGAAGAACTGCGCTTTGAAGGTGAGGCCTACCCTTCGGTCAAGTCTTTCGACCGGACGGGCAATGTACTGTGTGCCGGAACGTTTTCAAAAATCTTCTGTCCCGGTTTCCGCATCGGCTGGATGGCAGGTGAAAAGGAGCTTATCAGGAAATATGTTTTGGTGAAACAGGGTACCGACCTGCAATGCAACACCATTGCCCAAATGACCATCGCCGAGTACCTGAAAAAATACGACATCGACGCGCATATCGGGCGAATTGTCAAGGTGTACAGACAACGGCGGGACGTTGCCGTTGCCTGCCTGGAAAAGTATTTCCCCGCAGAAGTCCGGTTCACGCGTCCGGAAGGCGGGTTGTTCACATGGCTCGAACTGCCCCCGTCCATTTCCGCCCGCGATATTCTGACGAAATGCCTCGAGCAAAAGATTGCTTTCGTGCCGGGCGGCTCTTTCTTCCCGAACGAACACAAAGAGAATACCCTGCGGCTTAACTATTCCAATATGCCGGAGGAACGAATCGAGCAAGGGCTCAAAATAATCGGCCAGATTGTTACACAAGCTATCCGCTAAGCACATGGCACGCTATTTTATGGAATTGGCATATAACGGCAAAAATTACCACGGCTGGCAAATCCAGCCGGGAGCCGTGACGATTCAGGAAACGCTGAATGAGGCGTTGAGCACCCTGTTGCGGGAAGAGATTCAGGTCACAGGTGCCGGACGCACGGATGCCGGCGTGCATGCTTCGTTCTACGTAGCCCATTTCGATACCCGGACACCCCTCACCGACCCGGCACAGACGGCTTATAAGCTGAACCGGATGACCGGCCCGGATATTGCCATCCGCCGAATCTATGCGGTAGCGCCGGACGCCCACGCCCGCTTTTCTGCCCTGTCCCGCACGTACCAATACTTTATCGACAAAGAGAAAGACCCGTTTACCTGCGACTATGCGTGGAAGGTGCACCCTCTCCCCGACATCGACAGGATGAACGAAGCGTGCCGCCTCTTGTTCGAGTACACAGATTTTACCAGTTTCTCCAAACTGCATACGGATGTGAAGACCAATAACTGCACGATTATGCAAGCCCAGTGGCAGGATACGGGCAGACAACTGGTCTTTACGATACAGGCCGACCGCTTTCTACGGAACATGGTGCGCGCCATCGTCGGCACTTTGGTTGAAATCGGACAAGGCAAGCTGACGCCGGCGGATTTCAGACGTATTATAGAATCCAGGAACCGTTGTAATGCAGGTTCCTCCGTTCCTGCCAAAGGATTGTTTTTATGCCATGTGGAATATGATAAGAAGATATTTTAATCCCGCGACGCTCCTGCTGCTCGCACTGTGCTGTTTCAGTCTTTCCGGCAAGGCACTGACCGTATCGGAAAACACCCGCATCAGCGTACTGACCTGCTCGCCGGGCAGCGAACTGTATTCACTGTTCGGTCACACGGCCATCCGACTCCAGCATCCGGAAACCGATGTAGATGTGGTTTTCAATTACGGGACATTCGATTTCCGTACCGAACATTTCTACCTGAAATATGCACAAGGATTACTTCCCTATCAGCTTAGCGTTACTTCGTACGAGCATTTCCTCCAAGCCTACATTTTCGACAACCGGAGCGTCCGCTCCCAGCTTCTTTTGCTGGATTCCGTGCAAAAACAGCAATTGGTCAATCTGCTTGCGGAGAACTGCCGCCCTGAAAACCGCACTTATCTGTACAATTTCCTATATGACAACTGCTCCACCCGGGTGCGGGATATTCTTGAGAAAGCGACCTCCCAAAAGATTCAATGGCATCTTCCGGACGAGGACAAAAGTTTCTGGAATCTGCTGGATGAATATTTGCGGCGCATGCCGTGGGTAAAATGGGGCATTCATACGATTTTAGCCCAGCCCGGCAACCGGACTGCCACTCCCTATCAATATATGTTCCTTCCCGATTACCTGGAGGAAGGGCTGGCTTCCGCCACGCTGAACGGCGCACCGCTGGTCAGCCCGACCGAAATGCTGTTTGAGGAAGAGCCCGTCACGCTCTCAAATCCGTGGTACCTCTCCCCGCTTTTTGTATTCTGGATCGCCGCGTTGCTCTTAATAGGCGTGTTGCACCGTTACCGTAACCGCTGCCTGTTATCGACCGTCGCGCTGCTTCTCTTTTCGGCTTCGGGACTTATAGGAATACTGCTGGTGTTCTTAGGCGGCTTTACCGAGCATCCGATGACTGCCCCCAATTACAACCTGGTATGGGCCAATCCGCTCAATTTACTTGTTTTACCATTGTTGTACCGCAGGCAATTGCCCCGTTTCGCAACAAAATATTTACAGGTATATACGTGGATTCTCGTCGCAGGCATTCCGCTCTGGTTCATCGTACAACCGTCCGTTCCCTACGCTTCGTTGCCTTTGTTACTCCTGATGATTTACGTCTCTTCGCGGGTAAGATTCCGTTCTCCGAATAAAAAATAAATGATTCATTTGGTAATATAGATATAATTCCTACATTTGCAGACGCAAAAACGATGGTGTCATAGCTCAGTCGGTAGAGCAAAGGACTGAAAATCCTTGTGTCCCTGGTTCGATTCCAGGTGATACCAC
>NZ_CALPCZ010000050.1 GCF_943193135.1 Odoribacter lunatus | reverse complement strand
AATTCAATGGTTGAAACGGAATATTTATTGTCCAGTCCTGCTAATGTAGAACATTTAAGGAAAAGTATAGAACAAGCCAATAATGGGGAAACAGTCAAAGTTGATATTAATAACTTATGGAAATAAGATTTACTAAGGAGGCTTTGGATGATTTATCTTATTGGAAGAAAATAGGTAATAAACAAATACTCTCCAAAATAGAAAGTCTATTAGTGGATATAGCAGAACATCCGTTTAGTGGTATAGGCAAACCAGAGGCTTTACGTTTTGAGTTGGCTGGGTATTGGTCAAGACGTATAAATTCGGAACATCGGATTGTCTATCGTGTAGAGAATGAACAGGTTGTAGTGATTGTTATCTCCATGCGACATCACTATAAAAAATAATAGTCATATTTACTTTCCAATCTTGGAAATACACTCTATTTAGTATATGTAGTCATGGGCTATGAAAAAAGTACAGCTAAAGAGACAAAGCATATATAGCATTCTTTTAGGATAGCTTCTACCTTTTAAATTTAGGTTGGTGAGAAATTCTAAGAATGGGTATATATAGTCAGATTGAGAGGATTTTTTCACCACATTTTTAATTATTGCAAAAGTATCCATATATAGAAACTTTTTATATCTTTGTTCCGTTATCTGTATGGTAAAAAATGAAAGTCATTGAAAAATTCAGGGTATTCTATTATACCGATGCGTTGGAGTTTTTACAGCGTATAGAATCTAAGACGAGAGAAAAAATACTCTATAATATAGACAAGGCGCGTTATACGTTAGACCCTAAATTATTCAAGAAATTGACGGGTACAGATATATGGGAATTTCGTACGCTCTATAATGGTAAACAATATCGTTTACTGGCATTTTGGGATAAAAGTCAGGCGGAAGATGTATTGGTCATCGCCACTCATGGATTTATCAAGAAAACAGACAAGACCCCTTCTAAAGAAATAATCAGGGCGCAGGAAATCATGAAAGAATACTTTGACATTAATTCTTAATATTATGGCATCAAAGAAATTTTATACACAAGACGAGGCTAAAGATATTTTATTGGGCAAGGTTGGTACTCCTGTAAGAGATAACTATGAAAATGACCTGAATCTCTTTTTGATAGGAGAAGCTATCAAGCGTACCCGAATGGAAAAGAACTTGACGCAAGAGGCTCTTGGTAAATTGGTAGGCGTTCAGAAAGCACAGATTTCACGGATTGAAAACGGCAAGAACTTGACCTTATCGACCATTTCCAAAATATTTAAGGCAATGGGAGTCTCCGCCAAACTGGAAATAGCAGACAACGGCTATCAGGTGGCACTAAGTTAGGAGAATTATAGAAATATTTTTACCTACTCTTCCCCAACAGGCTTTGGGCTTCAGAATGTTTTGCTTTTCTCTCCGCTTTTTGCCTGTTCAGCATTTCCTGCTGTTTCTTTGCATCTTCTAATGACATAGGATGTTTCTTCCAATACTCTATAGATTGGAGGCTTTGTTCTATCCATTTTCTATGAAAATCGTTAATCCATTCCATAAATGATAAGAAGCGTGAAAATGAAAGTCTAAAAGTAATAATAATATTGCTTTACAGGTCATTTCTATTTGCAAGAAAAGAAAATGCAAACTGGAAATACAACATCTACTTATTAAATTCAGGTTGGTGAGAAATTCCTGTAATGGGTATATACAAGTAATATTTTGAGAATTTTTCACCTACAAAAAATAGACACGTAAAATTTATTTGAAGTAATAAATATATTACCTACATTTGTAGTAATCCTAAAATGATAATAATATGCCTATTCTTTTTATATTCTTTGGTCTGCGTTTCATGTTTTTCTCTAATGACCATGAACCTATTCATGTACATGTGGTAAAAGGTAAAGGAAGCGTAAAGGAGAACGCCAAATATTCAGTATTGCCTGAAATAAAGTTGATAGAAAATAATGGCTTGCAACCCAGTGAATTGAAATTGGCAGAAGCAATTATAGAGGAAAATGCAGAGATTATCGTAGAAAAGTGGAATGAATACTTCAATAAATAGAGAGCCATGAAAATAGATGTTGTCAAAGTATGGGTGGATGATATTCATGTAAATATAGAAACCAGTGATGGTCAGATAAAGTCAGAAAAGATAGCTGACTATTACAGGCTTCGTAATGCAACAGCGGAACAAAGGCAGCATTTTGAATATGACAACATGGGTATTCATTGGTCAGAATTGGATGAAGATTTAAGCTATGAAGGCTTTTTCCACTCTAAAGAAGTAAATAGTAAATCGGAGTTATATACTTTTTTTAAATCTTATCCGGAAATCAATGTGTCCAAATTAGCCCGCCGAATGGGAATCAGTCAAAGTCTAATGGCAAGCTATATTTGTGGAGTAAAGAAACCTTCCGCAGAACGACTAAAAGAAATAGAAACTGCTGTCCGTTCTCTTGGGCAGGAATTGGCGTCTGTTTCTCTTTGATTTAATAGTTTATTCCCAGTCCCCAATCTTAGAGACGTTTATTAGTGGTCTATATTATAGAACTGTTTTTGGGAAAATAGGTGCAACTAAAGACACAAGTAATATATCCGTATTTAGGATTACTTCTGCCCCTCAATCTTAGGTCGGTGAGAAATTCCCGTAGTGGGTATATACAGGTAATATTTTGAGGATTTTTCACCGTATATAAACCATGATAATATTTGTATTTACAAATAAATATTATATTTAATTTTAAATTGCTATAGATTGAATATTTCTTGGTGTGAATATACTGACATATGCACTAATTTAATAGGTACCATCCCTATTATGTATATGATTTGCTTGACGGTCTTTTCTATGATGTTTTTTTATTTTTGTGAATAAAATATTAGTTTTGTGACAACCATGATTTAAATATAGAGTTGTGAAACAAATTAGAAAAATTGAAATTAAGAATTATCGTTCAATTAAAACTCAAACAATTAAAGACATTGAGGATTTTAATATATTTTCCGGAGGAAATGATGTTGGAAAATCAAATGTATTAAGGGCTTTAGATTTATTTTTTAATGATAAAGATGTCGATTTTTTTAAAGAATTTAATATTGCAAGGAAAGCAGAGATAAAAAAACAAAGAGAGAAGCAGATTATAAGTATAAAACTATGGTTTCATAATGATACATATAAAAACTTGCCGCCAATCTTTAGTGTAAAAAAAATATGGGATAAGTCAGGCAAAATAATTAATATTCAAAATGATATAGGAACATGGTTAAAAACACATACGAGTATTACAGAAAAACAGGCACAAACGAGTTTGTCTTTATACCTGAATCGTTTTAGATTTAAGTATATACCAGCCATTAAAGATGATAGCTGCTTTAATCAACTTTTAATAGAATTATATAATGCAATAGTGGAAAATACTATTGGTTCTTTGGAAGAATTTGAATCAACATTGGCGTCGTTTAATCAGAAACTTCTTGAATTATCTAAAGATTTATCTTTGACATTTAGAACTCTTACGGGAATAGAATCTGCAATAAATATTCCGACGAGCGTTAATGATTTGGCTCGACGTTTATCTGTTGAAACCTATACCAAAGATAAAAATGCTGTCCCTTTATTTAATAGAGGGGATGGTGTGCGTATGCAGTATATACCTTCTATTCTTAACTTCATCTCAACTATAGAAAAAAATAAATGGCATATTTGGGCAATAGATGAGCCTGAAACATCTTGTGAATACGTTAAGACTTCTGCCCTTGCAAAAGACTTTTTAAGAGAATACTGTTTAAAAAATCAGATTTTCATATCTTCACATTCTTTCCATTTTATTACTTTAGAAGATAAAAAAATAAGTAGATATAGAGTTTACATTAAGGATGAAAAATCTAATATTATAAATGTTAAAAGTGATTTATTTTCAGATAATGAATTAAAATCTGAATTAGGTATTTATGAATTATTGGCTGGATTACAAGATGTATATGATAAATTTGTTCAAGATTGTAAATTACTTGAAGAGAATATAGAATTAATTCATAATCTTAATAAAGTACTATTATTGTTTGAAGGCAAATCTGATAGAATTTTATTTAGAAAAGCAATAACAAAATTGAATCCAGATAGAATGCAAGATTTTTGCTTTGCAGAGGATGCAGACCAAAAGCAACGAGCAGTTATTGGCGAAGGAGCTGATAGCCTATATGGTTTTTTGACATCGCATATACCGAAAATTAATTCTATGAATAAGAAAATAATAGCTATTTTTGATAATGATGAAGGAGGTAAAAAACAATATAATAAAATTAAAAAAGATTTCTCAACGGTTTACAACATAGAAATGATAGGTGATAAGGAAGTACTTAAGCATAAAAAATATGATGTATATGTTTTTTGTCTACAACCACCTATTTTTAGAAAAAACTTTGTTAATGATGAACCCAAATATTGTTATTTATCAACAGAACTACTACTCCAAGATTCTAACATTCCAGAAAATAAAAGAGCTTATGTACCACATACCTCACCAGTATTATTTAGTTTTAAAAATAATGCAGATAAATTGGCTTTTGCTAGTAGTATTGATGCTGATGCTGATTACACAGGTTTTAATGATACTCTTGAAATAATTTTTAAAATATGTCCTCATAAAACATCTTGATATATAAGAAGTTAATGAAGTTTTATCTTCTCATCTCCAAGGCAATGACATGGGATGGTAATATTTTTTGATAATAATTTTCATTTATTTGGGTGTGAGTATGAATGGTTGGACTTGCATAAGGATGAATTAATAGAGAACTGGAAGCGTATAGAATCCAATCAAAACTTAAAAAAAATAGAACCATTAAAGTAAGAAACAATGTTGCAGTTAATTTGGGTTATAGATGCACAATATATTGATGGTTATAAAATAGCCGTTACTTTCAATGACGGAAGAAGTAAGACCGTTGATTTGGAATCCCATTTAACGGGGCAAGTTCTTTCTTCCCTGAAAGATTTAAATTTGTTCCGTAATTTTAAAGTGACAGGTTGGACAATTGAATGGGCTAACGGTTCAGATATAGCCCCAGAGTTTTTATATAACTGTTGATAATATAGAAAAGTCTTAGATAACTTTTTACCACCTAAAGAACACTTCTATTCAGTATCTTTCATTCCACCTAAAGGGATAAGTAAAAATAATCCCTTTATTCTTTCCTAAAAAACGTATTTACAGTATAAGCCTGTTTGATTCGTTTAGGGGGAAATACTTTTGTATCTTTGTCATACTGAATAAGAT
>NZ_CALPCZ010000049.1 GCF_943193135.1 Odoribacter lunatus | reverse complement strand
TGATAGCTTGGGTTGTAAGGTCCGTTCAGATGAAGTTCAGGTATGTGTAGACGGTCTTCCTTCAGGTTATGTTCATTCTGACGTCATCTCTTGTCATGGCGGAATGGCCTCGTACTTTGACTTCACTTACCGTCCAGTAGGTCGAGTAGACTCAATAGTCATCCGTCAGGCTCGTTACAAACATGAGAACACATTATCTTCAGGCGTATCGAATCCGACTTATACGACGTTGACTTTCGGCCGTTCCTATCTTTCCAGTAATACCAGTATCCATCTTCCTTTGACTTGGGGTAGTGTAGGCGGTTTGGATTCCTGCCTGACGTTTGAGGTATTGGAAATGTGGGATAAATATGGTTGTCGCATGAAGTTGGATCCGCTGACTTACGACACTTTGTATTGCGATAGAGTAAATTTGCATTGGGAACCCGAAATTGACGTGGAAGTTCGGCGTCCTAGTATGTCCAATTGGGAGAGTGGTATCCATAGTGTAAGTTTGGAGGCTGAAGACAGTCTGGAAGTGAAGGTACGTCTGACGCGCGGAACACCTTTGTGGGGTTTGCAGCAGATAATTGTAGGTGATGACACGTTGAATTTTGCTCCGATAAGTAAGTATGATACGGTCTTTTGGTTGAAGACCCCTGGTTTGTATAAGTTCGTACCTTATGATATGATTTGCGGAGTCGGTCTTTCTTCCGGTTATGACTTGACGTTATCGCGTTTGGATACGGGGTATATCCGTGGTAAGGTCTTCTTGGAAGGCGTGTTCGATGCTTCTAACGGAATCATGAAGTGGGGAGATGATTGTAATCACGGTCGTTTGCGCGATAGTTTGAAATTACCAACCTCGTTGCCTCTTCTTCCTTCAGGTCTAGAGGTAATAGACTGGATAGAAGTAGAGTTACGTGTAGGTCAGCCGAAGGATTCCGTAGCCTTGATGACAGATAGTACGTTCTTCCTTTCCCGCGACACATGTTTGTTGCTTTCTGACGGTCATTTGGCCGACCGTCGAAGTGGCGATACGATAGTTGGTATCCGCAATGCTTATGCATCGACGGCACCGCATAATAACCGTTATGTGGCCATCCGTCACCGTAATCATTTGGGAGTGATGACAGGTAAGGTTTATAGCTTTGTAGGTAAATCAAATAAAGTGAATGCTAACTTCATCGACTTCACGGATACGTTGAATATCTACCGTCGTAGTGCGGCGATACACAGGATGGATTATCACATGACGCGTATAAGTAGTGGCGGTCATATAATTTGGGCATTGAGTGCAGGAGAGTTGAATACGAACTATCTAGTGTCTTTGATGGACCCGAACCGAGTGACGTTAGTAGATATTTATCCAAACGGAGGCCAGCAAGGTTATCAGTATGACTTGCTTCATGATATCAATCTGGATGGTTGTGTTGATTGGCCTGGTTGGAACGGAACGGCGACGACGGACTGGTTGTTTGTAGAGCGTAACCGTCAGAAATTTACGGAGATTCGTTGGGATAGGTAGTGGAGTAGGATAGTTGAGATAAGTAGGATATCCGGGGGAAGTAAAGAATTACTTCTTCCGGATTTTTTTTCGGAAACCTTTTCGGAAAATGATGTTTTATTAGCTACATTTGCTTCGTTTTATAATTAAAAATAATCACATAATTTATATCATGAGTCAAGAAACAGAAGTGATCGAAAAACAGGATGTAGTTATTCGTTTTTCAGGAGATTCCGGGGACGGGATGCAACTGACGGGACAACAGTTCTCCGATACGGCTGCTTTGTTTGGAAACGATGTATCTACTTTTCCGGATTATCCGGCAGAGATTCGGGCTCCGCAAGGGACGGTCGGAGGTGTGTCCGGTTTTCAAGTACATATCGGTGAAGAACATGTGACGACGCCGGGGGATTATGCAGATGTGCTGGTGGCGATGAATCCGGCAGCATTGAAGGCTAATTTGCGTTGGGCGAAGAAGGCGGGAACGATTATTGTAGATACGGATGCTTTTACGGATAAACATCTTGAGAAGGCGGGCTATACGTCTAATCCGCTGACGGATCATTCTCTGGAGGATTATAATGTGGTGGCGGTGGATATTACGAGTTTGACGGTGGAGGCGTTGCGTGAGACGGGGTTGGATCAAAAGTCGATGTTCAGGTGTAAGAATATGTTTGCTTTGGGTATGACGTACTGGATGTTTGAGCGTTCTGTGGAACATACCGAGGCTTTTTTTGATATGAAGTTTGCGAAGAAACCGGCGATTGCTTCGGCGAATAAGCTGGTTTTGCGTGCAGGATATAATTATGCAGCGAATGTACATGCGTTGGCTGTACATTTTAAGGTTGCTCCGGCGGCGATAGAGAAGGGTAAGTACCGTACGATTACGGGTAATAAGGCGACGGCATGGGGGTTGCTGGCAGTTGCGGAGAAGGCGGGTTTGCCGTTGTTCTGCGGTTCGTATCCGATTACTCCGGCTACGGATATTTTGCATGAGTTGGCTTTGCGCCGTGATTTGGGTGCGAAGACGTATCAGGCGGAGGATGAGATTGGGGGGATTTGTACGGCTATCGGTGCGAGTTATGCCGGTAATTTTGCGGTGACGACGACTTCCGGCCCGGGGCTTGCGTTGAAGACGGAGGCTTGCGGTTTGGCGGTGATGGCGGAGTTGCCGTTGGTGATTGTGGATGTGCAGCGCGGGGGACCTTCTACGGGTTTGCCGACGAAGACGGAGCAGTCCGATTTGATGCAGGCTTTGTACGGACGTAACGGGGAGAGCCCGATGCCGGTGGTGGCTGCGAGTACTTCCGGAAATTGTTTTGATTATGCGTTTGTTGCCGGTAAGATTGCCTTGGAGCATATGACGCCTGTTATTTTGCTGACGGACGGTTTTTTGGCGAATGGTGCGCAACCGTGGCTGATTCCTTCGATGGCGAAGTTGCCGGAGATTAAGCTCCGGGTGGCTAAGGAGGGGGATGATTATCAGCCGTATGCACGTGACCCGGAGACGTTGGCCCGTACATGGGCGTTGCCCGGAACGAAGGGGTTGGAGCATCGTATCGGCGGTTTGGAGAAGATGAATGTTACGGGAAATATCAGTTATGTGCCGGAGAATCATCAGATTATGACGGATTTGCGGGCAGAGAAGGTGGCACGGATTGCCGATTCTATTCCGTTGCAGGAGGTGTACGGAAGTCCGGAGGGCGGCGAGGTGCTGGTTGTGGGCTGGGGCGGTACGTACGGACATTTGTTTTCTGCGGTGAAGGAGTTGAGGAAGGCTGGAAAAGATGTGAGCCTTACGCATTTTAATTATATTAATCCGTTGCCTCGCAATACGAAGGAGATTTTTGCCAAGTATAAGAAGATTATTGTTTGCGAGTTGAATTTGGGACAGTTTGCGGATTATTTGAGAAGCAAGTGTCCGGAGTTTGTTTATCAGCAGTATAATAAAGTGGCAGGGCTTCCTTTTACTGTTGCCGAGATTAAAGAAAAAGTCAGCCAGCTTTTTTAATTTTTCAACTATTTAATTTAAAAAGATTACACTCATGTATACAGCAAAAGATTTTAAAAGCGATCAGGAGGTACGGTGGTGTCCGGGATGCGGGGATCACGGTATTATTATGGCTGTTCAGAAGGCTATGGCGGAGTTGGATTATCCGAAGGAGTCGTGGGCGGTTATTTCGGGTATCGGATGTTCTTCCCGTTTTCCCTATTATATGAATACGTACGGTTTTCATACGATTCACGGCCGTGCGGCGGCGATTGCTTCGGGGGCGAAGAATGCGAACCGGAAGCTGAATATTTTGCAGATTTCGGGGGACGGGGATGCGCTGGCTATTGGCGGGAATCATTTTATCCATGTGATTCGCCGGAATGTGGATATAACTATTCTGTTGTTTAATAATGAAATTTACGGTTTGACCAAAGGACAGTATTCCCCGACGACGAAGTTGGGTACGAAGACGAAAACGTCTCCTTACGGGACGATTGAGCATCCTTTTAATCCGGGAGAGTTGGCTATCGGGGCACAGAGTAAGTTTTTTGCGCGTTCTGTGGATACGAATGTTGCTTTGACGGCGGAGGTGCTGGAGACGGCGGTGAAGCATAAGGGTACGTCGGTGGTGGAGGTGTTGCAGAATTGCGTGATTTTCGCGGATGGGGCACATTCGGCGATAACGGGCAAGGATGTGAAGGAGGACCGGCAGCTGGTGCTGCACCATGGTGAACCGATGCTTTTCGGCAAGGATAAGGAGAAGGGTTTGCGTCTGGATAAGACGGGCAAGCTGGAAGTGGTTGAGCTGGGCAAGGACGGTGTGACGGTGGAGGATATATTGGTGCATGACGCCCACAATCCCAATCCGTTTTTGCATTGGATGCTGGTGAATATGAAGGCTCCGGAGTTCCCGGTGGCTTTGGGTGTGATACGGGATGTGGCGGCACATACGTATGACGAGGCGCTGGATGATCAGATTGCGGAAGTGAAGAAGGTGTCTAATATCCATTGTATGGAGGATTTGCTGAATAGCGGAGATACCTGGGAGGTGAAATAGTATTTAAGTTTTATATAGAAAGGTGGGACCCCGTCGGAGATAACCGAACGGGGTCCCTTTTTTGTGGTATTATTGGTTTGGTTGGTTTTGTGTAATAAATTGTTATACAATACGTTTCGTCGGTGAACTTGACCACTAAAAACCTACGTTTAAAAAGTTGGAGTTTTCGGCAAAATTAACAATTTTTTTAGTGCGTCAAAGTGTTCATATTCAAAAAGATAAAATTTTTTCACATTTCGCAAAACTCCGCCAAAAAAAACGTACGTTTTTTGGTTGTGTAAGTTGTTTTCTATGAGGTTGTTACATGTGGTAAATTCTTAGTATAAATTTTAAAAAATCAGTGATTATGGCAGAAGTTTCTAATTCTATTAAGTTGTTATTGTATAAAAATTTGTTGACTCCTGACCCCAATGACTATGCTCCGCGCGTGGCTATTGAACAAAGTCTCGGCATCGAAGATATCATTAATGATATTATCGCTTCCCGTACCGATTTGAGTGCTTCCACTATCCGGGATGTCAATAGCCGGCTGGAAGAGGCGATTCTGAAACGTTTAAGCAATGGTTATGCTATCCGCACAGGACTTTATTCCGTTTGTCCCAAGGCAAGCGGTGTATTTAGCAAAGCTACTCAGCCTTATGATCCGTCCGTCCACCAAATCAATGCCCAGTTTACTCAAAGTGCCCAGGTACGCGAGAAGCTCCGTGCTTCCCGGGTGGTTGTCAATGGCGTTGCGCCTGTTTCCATTTTGATTGACGAGGTTATGGATGTCAAGAGCAAAGCTGTCAATGGTACCCTGACCCGTGGACACAATATATTGGTAAGCGGTAATGATATTAAAGTCAGCGGGGAGAAAGAGGGTGTGGGTGTCCGTTTTATTAATGCCGACAACAGCAGTACCGTTGAGATTCCAATTGACGAGCTGGCGCGCAATACGGCAAAAGAGTTGATATTGCTTGTTCCGTCAGATATGGAGCCGGGCAATTATTACCTTGAGGTGAGTACCCAGCTTTCGGGCAGTACGCAGTTGAAAGAGGTCCGCACGTTCCGTTTTGAACAGGTATTGACCGTATCTTGATTTGTACGATGTGTTGCGTAAAACTTTACGCAACACATCGTACTTCTCTGCGCAGGGCGTCGTAGCGGTGTACGGTATGTTTCGTAGGAAAATAAAAATAGTATTCATATTTAAAAACAGAAAAAGATGAAAAGAGTATTGTATTTATTGTGGTGCTTGGTTTTGCTGTCGGGTTGCGGCAGTGATTCGGACAAAGCGAATGACGAGCCGGATAAATCGGAGAATCCGAAGAATGTGACACTGGAACTTTCGCGCACAGACCTTGCCTTTGAGGCGGCAGGAGGAGAAAAGACATTTGTTGTTTCCTGTAATGGGAATTGGACGCTTGAGAACGGCAGCGGCTGGTGCAGGACGGATTTCAGCAAAGGAACGGGCAACTTGACCGTGACGGTGACCGTGGACGAATACAGCGGCATAGAAGACCGCAATGCGAACCTGACGGTGAAGGCTGGCGATAAGACGCAGGTGCTGGGTGTGACGCAGAAAGGCAAAGACGCCATTATCGTGAGCAAGGACAAGTTCGAGGTACCGCAGGAGGGCGAGACCATTTCGGTGGAGGTGAAGAGCAATATTTCCTACGAAGTGACGATACCGGAAGAATTTGAATCCTGGATAGCCCCGTCTCCGCGTTCCCGTGCTGTGACAACGAAGAGTTATGATTTTACGGTTTCGGAAAACGAAGTGAAACAGACGCGTTCGGGCTATATCGTCTTTTCGGGCAATTCGCTGTATGACACGGTTTGGGTGTATCAGGCCGAATTTGTGGAGCAACTGATATTGACGGAGGACAGCTACGATTTGCCGGCCGAGGGTGGGGAAATCACGGTTGAATTGAAAACGAACGTGAACTATGACGTAGAGATTCCGGCTTCCGCCGCTTCGTGGATAAACCGGGTGTACACGCGTGCGATGCGTACGGACAAGCTGCACTTTTCTATTTCAGAAAACAAGAGCCGTGACGAGCGTTCGGCGTCCATAACGATACGTGACCGCAACAACGGGGTTTCCGATGTTTTGTACATTCATCAGTCCGGCCGGGAAGTCCTGGTATTGTCACAGGAGAGATATTTGGTACGTATGTCAGGTGATACGATAGCCGTACAGGTGAAAGAGGGAGTGGATTGTGAGGTGAGGATACCCACCGGTTTTCAGTCTTGGATAGTTTCTTTAGGGGAGACTTCTTCCGGAAATTACCGTTTTGCCGTCCTGGAAAATGAAGATTCCGAGTCGGAAGGGCGGGAGGGTTATATTGTTTTTTCTGGTAATTCTTTGACGGATACGGTTTATGTTATTCAATTGCCGGATTCTTTTACCGAAATGGTCTCTGGGGTGAAATTGGAGATGGTTTACGTGAAAGGTGGTACGTTTATGATGGGTGCTACTTCGGAGCAGGGGTCATCGGATCCTTGGGCTGCCGAGTATCCTGTTCATTCCGTAACCCTTTCTGATTATTACATCGCTAAGTTTGAAGTGACGCAGGGATTGTGGCAAGTTGTTATGGGGAAGAAGCCGAGTTCATTCAATAAAGGAGACAATTATCCTGTGGAAAGTGAGAGTTGGAACGATATTCAGACGTTTTTAACCAAATTGAGCCAACAGACAGGGAAGAAATATACTCTGCCAACGGAGGCGCAATGGGAGTATGCGGCGCGTGGGGGATCCAAGAGCAAAGGGTATAAGTACAGCGGCAGCAGTACGATAGGCGATGTTGCTTGGTATAGTGGTAATAGTAATTCTTCTACTCATCCCGTTGGTACAAAACAGTCGAATGAGCTGGGTATCTACGATATGTCTGGTAATGTTTGGGAATGGTGCCAGGATTGGTATGGCGATTATAGTAGTGAAGCACAGACTGACCCTGTTGGTCCTGAAACGGGCTCTCTCCTCGTCTTGCGCGGCGGTAGTTGGGGCTACGATGCGAGGTACTGCCGGGTGTCGTTTCGGCCCTGCGACTTTCCGGGCTACCGCAACCCCGGCACTGGTATCCGGTTGGTTCTCCTTCCTTAGAGTTACGGGCGGATATTCCTGTCTCTTTGTACTAAGCTAAGGGGTCGCAGGGGTACCGAGTATGTTTTATTATGAAGATGCCACCGCAGATTATCTGAAAAATCAGTAATTATTCGTATCTTTATCAAAATTAATGGCAATAAAGGTGTATGGGGCAATTGGAATGGATACAAAGTAAAATATATGAAATCC
>NZ_CALPCZ010000048.1 GCF_943193135.1 Odoribacter lunatus | reverse complement strand
TGATAGCTTGGGTTGTAAGGTCCGTTCAGATGAAGTTCAGGTATGTGTAGACGGTCTTCCTTCAGGTTATGTTCATTTTGATTCAATTGCTTGTCATGGCGGAATGGCCTCGTACTTTGACTTCACTTACCGTCCAGTAGGTCGAGTAGACTCAATAGTCATCCGTCAGGCTCGTTACAAACATGAGAACACATTATCTTCAGGTGTATCGAATCCGACTTATACGACGTTGACTTTCGGCCGTTCGTATCTTTCCAGTAATAGCAGTATCCATCTTCCCTTGACTTGGGGTAGTGTAGGCGGTTTGGATTCCTGCCTGACGTTTGAGGTATTGGAAATGTGGGATAAGTATGGTTGTCGAATGGAACAAACCCCGTTGACATACGATAGTCTGTATCGTGCTAAAGTAAACTTGCACTGGGAAGTTGAGATAGACGTGGAAGTTCGTCGTCCAGGTCGTTCCGACTGGGAAAGCGGTATCCATAATGTAAGTCTGGATTCTAAGGATAGTCTGGAAGTGAAGGTCAGTCTTACCCAAGGAACTCCCGTATGGAGCTTGCAGCCGATAATTGTAGGTAATGATACCTTGAGATTTTCACCGATAAGTAAGCATGATACAGTCTTTTGGTTGAAGACGCCCGGTTTGTATAAGTTCGTACCTTATGATATGATTTGCGGAGTCGGTCTTTCTTCCGGTTATGACTTGACGTTGTCTCGTTTGGATACGGGTTACATCCGTGGTCGGGTCTTCTTGGAAGGTGTGTTTGATGCTTCTAACGGAATTATGGTGCATGGGGATTGTAACACGGGTCGTTTGCTTGACAGTCTGAAATTGCCAACCTCGCTGCCTCTTCTTCCTTCAAATCTATATGTAATAGACTGGATAGAAGTAGAGTTGCGTGTAGGTCAGCCCAAAGATTCCGTAGCCTTGATGACAGATAGTACGTTCTTCCTTTCCCGCGATACGTGTTTGTTGCTTTCAGACGGTCATTTGGCCGATCGTCGAAGTGGCGATACGATAGTTGGAATCCGCAATGCTTATGCAGCGACGACGTCTCAAAACAACCGTTATGTGGCCATCCGTCACCGTAATCATTTGGGAGTGATGACAGGTAAGGTTTATAGCTTTGTAGGTAAATCAAATAAAGTGAATGCTAACTTCATCGACTTCACGGATACGTTGAATATCTACCGTCGCAGTGCGACGACGCACAGGATGGATTATCACATGACGCGCATGAGCAGTGGTGGTCGAACGATTTGGTGCTTGAGTGCAGGAGAGTTGAATACGAACTATCTAGTGTCTTTGATGGACCCGAACCGAGTGACGTTAGTAGATATTTATCCAAACGGAGGCCAGCAAGGTTATCGTTATGACTTGCTTCATGATATCAATCTGGATGGTTGTGTTGATTGGCCTGGTTGGAATGGAACGGCAGCGACGGACTGGTTATTTGTAGAGCGTAACCGTCAGAAGTTTACGGAGATTCGTTGGGATAGATGATGAAATAGAAATAGATAAAAATATCCGAGGGAGCGACTTTTTTCTTTCCTAATGACACACACATAACACACACGAGTCGCTTTCCTCGGTTATTTTATTTCTATATCTTCTTCATTCTTCGTTTTCCTTTTTCTGATAGATTTTTCGTATAATTCAACCCAAAGGGTGTGGGGGATCAAGTTATTCACTATTTTTACAAAAAAAGAGCCTCTAAACATATAGTCTAAAGGCTCATTATTGTGTAATTGACTGATTTCCAATTGAGCCACTTGCGAGACTTGAACTCGCGACCTACGCATTACGAATGCGTCGCTCTACCAGCTGAGCTAAAGTGGCAATCGCATTGCAAAAGTAATAGTTATTCCAAAAGAAAAAAATAAAATAAAGAAAAAATCCCCCAAAAAGTTTTTATATGAACCATTGGGGGAAGTCTTTGTTACTTTTTCTTATAGAATTTATGGGGCTTAATCATTAATTCCGGAACTAGCAACTGGTCTAATTCTTCTTTTGTTAAAAGTTTCTCTTCCAGCACTAAATCATAGACACTCCGATTTTCTTTCAAAGCGCGTTTTGCGATGCGGGATGAATTTTCGTATCCTAAAGTCGGATTCAAAGCAGTTACGATGCCGATACTATTCAACACCATGTCTTTACAGTGTTGTGCATTGGTGGTAATACCGTCTACGCAAAGTATTCTCAACCGTTCCATACCTTTCTGTAACATCTTTATTGAACTGAATATGGCGTGAACGATAACCGGCTCCATTACATTTAATTGTAACTGTCCGGCTTCGGCAGCAAAGGTAACTGTCAAATCGTTTCCGATAATTCGATAACAAATCTGATTTACTACTTCCGGAATAACCGGATTTACCTTTCCCGGCATAATAGAAGAGCCCGGTTGCATTGGTGGCAAGTTGATTTCATTCAATCCGCAACGTGGTCCGCTTGATAATAAACGCAAGTCGTTGCAAATCTTAGATAATTTGACAGCCATCCGTTTCAAAGCAGACGAGTACATGACTGTGGAACCGGTATCAGGAGTCGCCTCTATCAGATTGGAAGCCAAAACAAATTCCCGTCCGCTGATGATGCGCAAGTTCTTGATACACTTCTCTGAATATTCGGGTTCTGAATTGATACCCGTACCGATAGCCGTAGCTCCCATGTTTACCTCAAGGAATAAACGAGCCATTTGGTTAAGACGGTCAATTTCTTCCTCCAAATTGGCGGCAAATGCTTCAAATTCTTGTCCCAGTGTCATCGGTACAGCATCCTGCAACTGGGTACGTCCCATTTTGATGACTTCTTTGAACTCTTCCCCTTTGGTCCGGAAAGCCCGGATTAATAATTTCAATTCCTCTACCAACTCATCGTTCATAAAGATAAATGCCAACTTAAATGAAGTCGGATAAGCATCATTGGTAGATTGAGATAAGTTCACATGATTGTTCGGGTGGCAATATTGATATTCACCCTTTTGGTGTCCCAACAACTCCAAAGCCCGGTTGGCAACCACTTCATTAATATTCATATTGGTAGACGTTCCGGCGCCTCCTTGAATCAAATCCACCGGAAATTGGTCAGCCATTTTTCCTTCAATCAATTCCTCGCAAGCCTTTTGTATGGCGTGTGCCATTTCATCAGGCAACAAGCCCAATTGTTGGTTTGCTTTGGATGCAGCCCATTTCACCATAGCAAGGGCTTTTACATAATGCGGATAATCTCCGATGCGGATACCGCTGATATTGGCAAAATTCTCGATTCCTCTTAAAGTCTGTATCCCATAATAAGCCTCTGCCGGTACTTCTTTTTCTCCCAACAGGTCATGTTCTACACGTGTCTTCATGATATAAAATTTTATCAAATAAAAAATAACATGTTTCTTTCTTAAGAATTTCAAAATTAGCAAAGAAAAACGGATTATACCAAGATTTATAAAGAAATATTCCGTTTAAAATCAGGCATCTTCCCGGTTTTCTTCCTCCCATTCGGAGAGGGGTTTCAAATTAGAGGGCACTTCTTCATTTTCATCTGAAAAATAGGGGAATACATCCATAAATTGTGTATCCGTGATGCTGACAACCTCGTAAGGGACCACAAACGTAGACAGACTTTTTTCCAGATTTTCCAAAGCCTTATTGAAATTGGCGGCGGCAACCAAATAATATTGATGACTTGACTTTTCCTTACCGCTCACCTCGTCTGCGTCGATAATTGCGATTTTAGCTTTATACCAGCGGTCGTCATTTTCATCGTTCGATTCCACCAGCTCCGTGATGTTGGACTTCTTCAGTCCGTTAATATAATACTCCCCTTTAATCACGGACTCCATTTCTTTCATGATTCTGCTTTCTGCTTCCGTGTAGGACATGGCATCCAAGAGATAAGACTCGGTCACCTTTCTTTCCCGGCCGTCCTCATTTACTTTGATATACTTTACCTTTGCTTCAAACCAATTTGCTGTCATAATATTACTTTTTTAGAAGAATCAAAAATACGAATTTTATCGGATGGAAATAGAAAAAGAAATAGAAACATTGTGTTTTTGATAACAATTATTACCTTTGCAGCCGACTTACTAAGAGACATAAACAGTTCGGGGCGTAGCGCAGCCCGGTAGCGCATCTGCTTTGGGAGCAGAGGGTCGCAGGTTCGAATCCTGTCACCCCGACACTTAAAAACAAGGGAGTTACAATACAAAGTAGCTCCCTTGTTTTATACTATTTTCGTTTTGTCACCCCGTTTGATAACGTCATAATCTATATCTGTTTGCAAATTATTTGCAACAGTCTGTGTAAAAAAACAGCCGGTCAAAATTTGACCGGCTGCTGGCATTCTATAAAAAGGGGATTATTCGCCGTACTTCATTTCAGCATGACGTTTGTACCCTTCGTATCTCCATTTGGCATTGGCCTCTGTCATTTCAAACAACTTTTCGGCATCTTCAGGAGCTGCTTTCATCAATGAATTGAAACGAACTTCGCCCATCAGGAACTCGCGGAATTTCGTGTAATCCGGTTCTTTGGAATCCAATTGGAACGGATTTTTCCCTTCTGCTTCCAACAAAGGATTGAAGCGGTATAATTGCCAATAACCGCATTCAACGGCCTTCTTCTCTTCTGCCTGCGACTTGCCCATACTTGCCTTCAAACCGTGGTTGATACAGGGGGCATAAGCAATAATCAGAGAAGGACCGGGATAAGCCTCAGCTTCTTTCAGGGCTTTGATATACTGTGCCTGATTGGCGCCCATGGCAACCTGTGCAACATATACATAGCCGTATGACATAGCCATCATACCGAGGTCTTTCTTTCTTACCCGTTTACCGCTGGCAGCGAATTTAGCCACCGCACCGGCAGGAGTTGATTTGGAAGACTGACCTCCCGTATTGGAATATACTTCCGTATCCACAACCAGGATATTCACATCGTGACCGCTTGCCAATACATGGTCTACGCCGCCGTAACCGATGTCATATCCCCAGCCGTCTCCACCGAAAATCCATTGTGACTTTTTCGTAAAATAGGCTTTCAGGTTCAGCAACTCTTTTGCCACCGGAGCCGTTTCTTTCTTCAAAGCGGTAGCCAGCGCATCGCTGAGTGACAAAGTATGTTCTTTATCTTCAAATCCTTCAATCCAAGCCTTCGCAGCTTCTTGTGTAGAAGCGGAGAAAGAAGAAGCGTTTTCTTCCAACAATCTCTTTACTCTTTCACGCAAACGGTTGGCACCTTGCGCCATACCAAAACCGAATTCGGCATTATCCTCAAACAAAGAGTTAGCCCAAGCCGGACCGCGGCCGCTCTTGTAATTGGTACAATAGGGCATAGAAGGAGCGGAAGCCCCGTAGATGGAAGAACAACCTGTAGCGTTAGCCACCATCATTCTTTCACCGAAAAGTTGGGTAATCAACTTGATATACGGAGTTTCACCGCAACCGGCGCAAGCTCCGGAGAATTCAAACAAAGGCTGTACAAACTGTGAATTCTTAACGTTGTTCGGTTCAACCACTTGTTTGTAACCCACTTTCTTATCCATATACTCCCAGCGTGCGATTTCTGCTTCTTGTGATTCCAAAGGTTTCATCACCAAAGCCTTCGTCTTGGCGGGACAAATATCCGCACAGTTTCCGCAACCGGTACAATCCAACGGCGATACCTGCATTTTGAACTGGTATCCTGTGAATTCTTTACCGATAGCCGGTTTGGCAACCGTTCCGGCAGGAGCGGCGGATACCTCTGCGTCTGTCAGCAGGAACGGACGGATAGCAGCGTGAGGACAAACATAAGCACATTGATTACACTGTATACAGTTCTCCACTTGCCATTCCGGCACATTGATGGCGATACCGCGTTTCTCGAATTTAGCCGTACCCATCGGGAAAGTACCGTCTTCGATGCCGTTAAATGCGCTCACGGGCAATTCGTCACCCTTTTGGGCATTCATTACATCTACAATATTACGGATAAACTCCGGACGGTCTCCGCCTTGATTCGGCATCTCATCCGGCAGGCTCTTCCATTCCGCAGGCACATTCACTTTCACCAAATTGCCTTCCTTACCGCCGGCATCAACAGCTGCATAATTCATATTCACGACAGCTTCGCCTTTCTTGCCGTAAGACTTCACGATAGCTGCTTTCATTTCTTTCACAGCCAGTTCGTAAGGGATAACATTCGTAATCTTGAAGAAAGCGCTCTGCATAATCGTATTGGTACGATTTCCCAAGCCTAACTCCTGTCCGATTTTCGTACCGTTGATAATATAGAAATTAATCTCATTTTCAGCTAAATATTTCTTCATGTGGTTTGGCAAATGCTTAGCCGTCTCCTCTGCATCCCAAAGTGAATTCAACAAGAAAGAGCCGCCTTTTTTCAAACCTTTCAACACATCGTACTGATGAATGTATGCCGGCACATGGCAAGCCACAAAGTCGGGCGTAGTCACCAGATAAGTAGAACGAATCGGTTCATCGCCGAAACGCAGGTGAGAAGCCGTAAAACCGCCCGATTTCTTTGAATCGTAAGCAAAATAAGCCTGGCAATATTTATCGGTAGCCCCACCGATAATCTTGATAGAGTTCTTGTTGGCACCCACCGTACCGTCAGACCCCAATCCGTAGAATTTAGCCTCATACGTACCGTCGGAAGTCACTTTTACTTCCGGTTCCATCGGCAAAGACTTGAACGTAACGTCATCCACAATACCTACGGTAAACTGGTTCTTCGGTTCATTCATAGCCATATTCTTGTAAATGGCGATAATTTGAGCCGGGGTCACATCCTTGGAGCCCATACCGTAACGGCCTCCGACAATCAACGGAGCATTAGCCTTGCCGTAGAAAATATCTTTTACATCCAAATACAACGGGTCACCATTCGCTCCCGGTTCTTTGGTACGATCCAATACCGTAATGCGTTTAACGGATGCCGGAACGGCTTCCATGAAATATTTTGCAGAGAAAGGACGGTACAAGTGAACGGCAATCAAGCCGACCTTTTCGCCTTTGCTCAATTTATAATCAATAACTTCGCGGATGGTATCGGTTACGGAACCCATTGCGATGATAATATTCTCGGCATCGGGAGCACCGTAATAGTCATACGGGCGGTACTTTCTGCCGGTCAGTTTGGAAATCTCATACATATAGGCGGCCACAATATCGGGCACACTTTCATAGAACTTATTGGAAGCCTCGCGTCCCTGGAAATAAATGTCGGGATTCTGTGCCGTACCGCGTGTCACCGGAGATTCGGACGTCAGAGCCCGGTTACGGAAAGCCTGCAAAGCCTCCATATCCACCAAGCCGCGCAAATCTTCCGTATCCAAAGCCTCGATTTTCTGTATTTCATGAGAAGTACGGAAACCGTCGAAGAAATTGACGAAAGGCACACGGGATTTGATAGCCGTCAGATGGGACACGGCCGACAAATCCATTACCTCCTGTACGGAGCCGGAAGCCAGCATCGCGAAACCTGTTTGACGGGCAGCGTAAATATCGGCATGGTCACCAAAAATATTCAACGCATGAGCAGCCAAAGCACGTGCACTTACGTGGAAAACGCAAGGCAGCAACTCGCCGGCAATCTTATACATATTCGGAATCATCAGCAATAATCCCTGTGAAGCAGTATATGTCGTCGTCAGAGCACCGGCCTGCATGGAACCGTGAACGGCTCCGGCAGCACCCGCTTCCGACTGCATTTCAATCACACGTACGGTCTCCCCGAACATATTCTTTCTTCCTTTAGCCGCCCATTCGTCAACATTTTCAGCCATTGGCGATGACGGGGTGATGGGATAGATACACGATACCTCACTGAACATATACGCAATATGCGCAGCGGCAGCATTACCATCACAAGTCATGAATTGTTTTTCTTTTGCCATTTTTTATCTTCAGATTTATTTAGTTAGTCAACCCTAAGAATTGTAAAATTATTCTACAAATATAATATATTCTACCCAAAAACTACAAGGTAAGCGGATAAAAATAAAGGCACTTATATACAACTTTACACCAAATCAATTTTAAAAAGAATCGCCATAAATTTTATGACGATTTTTCATTCATTTTTTCTTGCGAGGAACTTTGGATGAAACAGCCTTCCCCATCATTAACATGAATTCATTCGGTTCTTCTTCCGGCACCTCATCATGTCCCTTTAATCCAATTCCTATCAAAGTCA
>NZ_CALPCZ010000047.1 GCF_943193135.1 Odoribacter lunatus | reverse complement strand
CCGAACAGAGAAGTTAAGCCCTTTCACGCCGATGGTACTGCCGTCACTGGTGGGAGAGTAGGTAGACGCCGAATTTTTAGAAAGAGAGTCACTATTTACAGTGACTCTTTTTTGGTTTATTTAGTAAATGATTTTAATTTAGAGCCGTTTAATTTAGATTTAATTAATTCCATGGCATTGTTTGGTTTATTTAGTAAGGGTAAAAAGGAAATTTTAGACAAGGGACTTGAAAAAACAAAAGAGAGTGTTTTAAAAAAACTAACGAGAGTTATTCTTGGAAAATCTAAAGTTGATGATGAAGTATTAGATAATCTTGAAGAAGTCTTGATTTCTTCAGATGTTGGTGTAGAAACAACAGTTCGTATTATAGAACGGATAGAAAATCGGGTGGCTCAAAATAAATATATAGGAATCGAGGAATTAAATCAGGTCTTAAGGGAGGAAATTGTCTCTTTATTAAAAGAAAATAATATTGATTATTTAAATGAAAACGAATTGTTGAAAAAGGGGATACCATATGTGATTATGGTGGTTGGAGTAAATGGTGTGGGTAAAACAACAACAATTGGTAAATTGGCTAACAAATTTAAGGAAGCAGGGAAAAGTGTGATTCTTGGAGCTGCAGATACTTTTCGTGCAGCAGCAGTTGATCAATTAGTAATTTGGGCAGAACGAGTAGGTGTTCCTATTGTAAAACAGGCTATGGGGGCAGATCCTGCTTCTGTGGCTTATGATACATTATGTAAAGCTAAGGCAGATAATATAGACGTGGTTATAATAGATACTGCGGGACGTCTTCACAACAAGATAAATTTAATGAATGAGCTGACTAAAATTAAAAATGTCATGAAAAAAATTGTTCCAGAAGCTCCTCAGGAAATATTATTGATTTTGGATGGGTCTACGGGGCAGAATGCTTATGAACAGGCAAAACAATTTACTTTAGCAACAGAAGTAAATGCACTTGCTATTACCAAATTGGATGGAACTGCTAAAGGAGGTGTTGTGATAGGAATCTCTGATCAATTTAAGATTCCTGTCAAATATATAGGAGTTGGGGAACAAATAAATGATTTGCAAGTATTTGATAGGGAGGATTTTGTAAATTCATTATTTAATTGATGATATTAATCCTTAGACCGTTTAGATTTTAAGAACTTTCCCTTCTTTTTAGGATAGTGATTTTTTCGCTGGGTTCTATTATGGTGTATCTGAGACAATGTACTTGTGTTATAGGTAGGAGATTCACCTAAAATTGAAGGTAAAGGTATTTTGTAAATATCTTTTTCTAGAAACTTTTCAATTCGATAAAATTTTCTTTGTTCTTTCTCCGAAACAAAAGTAATTGCTAAACCTTCTGCATTAGCTCGTGCTGTACGACCGATTCTATGGATATAATCTTCAGGATCAAGAGGAACATCAAAATTTAATACAGTTCCTATATCTTCAATATCAATGCCTCGGGCAACGATATCTGTAGCTACTAATATCGTAATTTTATTATTTTTAAAATCAAGCATTACTTTTTCTCTCTCATTTTGTTCTAAATCGGAATGCATGGCAGCAACATTAAATTGCATTAATTTTAGAATACGTGCCAATTCTTTTACCTTTTGTTTAGAAGAAGAGAAGATAATACTTTTAGACTTAATGGGTTTATTGAATAATTCTTTAATAAGTCCCATTTTTTGTGTTTCATAACAAATATAAGCAACTTGGGTAATAGCTTCATTGGCTTTAGAGATAGCAATATTTATTTCTGCAGGATTCTTTAAAATACTTTTGGCTAATTGTTGGATTTTTGGGGGCATAGTTGCTGAAAACATGATAGTCTGCTTATTTTGGGGCAGTTTTTTTGCAATTTTCATAATATCGTCGTAAAATCCCATATCCAACATTCTATCGGCTTCATCTAATATAAAATAACAAACATGTGATAAATCAATGTTATACATATTCAAATGAGTAATCAATCTTCCAGGAGTAGCAATAATAACATTAGCACCCATTTCTAAGCCTTGTTTTTGTTGTGTCCAAGTTGCACCATCTCCACCGCCATAAATAGCTAATGTTGAGATGGAAACGAAATAGGAAAACCCTTCAAACTGCATGTCAATTTGTTGAGCAAGCTCTCTGGTTGGAGCCATGATAATAGCATTAATGTGATCATCTTGTTGTTTTGTTTTTGCCATTTGATTTAATATAGGCAAAATATAAGCGGCAGTTTTACCCGTTCCGGTTTGAGCGCATCCGATAATATCTTTTCCTTCTAAAATAATGGGTATTGCTTTCTCTTGAACAGGAGTTGTCTCTTTAAAATTCATAGCATCTAGTCCTTGCAACACGGATGCTTCTAATCCCATTTCATTAAATTTCATACTGCCTCTATTTTAATATATGCGAAAATAGAAAAAAACGTTGAATCTTAAAAGATGAATACATACCTCTCTTTTTATTTTATAAATTTGCCATTTAAATTAATTAAATCTATGGAAGACTTTCAAAGTTTAGGATATCATAAAAATGTAATAGAATTTGTTGCAGTAGCAAAAGAATTTTGTGATTTTGTTGAGACAATACCTTCTACAACTCTTCAAGATACAATACTGAGACTTCAGAAATTTATACCGTTAATCTATTTAAAAGGAAGCCTATTACCGGTATGTGAATGTACGGAATTAGGAATTCGAGAAGACAATGTAACAGAAGAGCAATATAACTATTTATATACGGAATTGCATAATAAATTAGGAGAACACGATGAATATTTAGAAGTATTTGATGATAATATGCAATATAGTGAAACTCCCGTTATTAATTCCATTGCCGAGAAAATTTGCGACATATATCAAGATTTAAAAAACTTTATTTTCTCCTATCGTTGTGGTATGCCGGAAATAATAGAAGAGGCCTTATGGGAATTAAATAATAACTTTGAACTATATTGGGGGAAAGCGTGTGTGGGAGTATTGAGAGCTATACATCAGGTCGTTTATCAGATAAAGGATGAAGAGAAAAAAATTGATAGGAAAACCTTGTAGAATTTAATTAGAAGCATGAATAGTGATTACAAGCAAACAATCAGCTCTGAGGAAATAATAAACTTCCCGGTTTTTGTGTATAAAGAAGAGGTAGTATTGATTGAAGATGCTTCTAAAGTGGATGAAGCTGTTAATTTCTTGACATCCTATTCTTGTATAGGATTTGATACAGAAACACGTCCGGCCTTTAGAAAAGGAGAACATCATAAAGTTTGTCTTTTACAATTGGCTGTACAAGAACGGGTATATCTTTTCCGTTTGAATAAATGCGGCTTTTCTCATTCACTGCGTAATTTATTGGCAAACGAAAAAATCAAGAAAATAGGAGTAGGCATTCGGGATGATGTAAAAGCACTTCAGCAATTGGGACCTTTTATTCCCCAAGCTTTTATCGACTTGCAGATTTTTGCGGAACAATTTGGAATAAAAGAAAAATCTTTTTCAAAATTGATGGCAATTATCTTTCAGGTAAAGATATCAAAACGCCAGCGTACCTCAAACTGGGAAGCACTGCAACTGACTGAAAGCCAAATTAGATATGCGGCAACAGATGCTTGGGGAGCATTGAAAATGTATATGCAATTAAAAAAAGATAATTAATTATGATTCGTTGGTAAGGTAAAAGAAAAAACACTCCCCTCTCCAGGAGTTGAACTTAAATAAAACTTCCCTTTGTTAGTACGAATAAAATCACGGCATAATAATAAACCTAAACCGCTTCCTTTCTCATTATTTGTGCCATACGTCGTAAGTCTGTCATCACCTTGGATTATTCTTTTTTGATTTTCGGGAGATATGCCGACACCATTATCTTTAACAGATATAAAAGCAGACTTCTTATCTTTTTTCAAATAAACATCAACTTTTCCATAAGGAAAAGTAAATTTGATAGCATTAGAAATAAAATTACGCATAATAGTTTTAACCATATCTTCATCGGCATACACTTGAATGGGAGAATGCATGTGTAAACTCAGATGAATATTCTTTGAATCGGCAATACTGGTAAACAGTGTAATAACTTGTTGGACAATAATTCCAATCTCAAATTGGGTAGGGGTAAATTTGATTTGTCCGGTTTGTTTTCGGGTCCATTTTAATAAATTCTCCAAAAGATTAAATACTTCCTCAGTAGTTTCATTAATCATTTCAAACTTTCTTCTGATACTGACATTCTTAATCTTGCTTTTTTCGCTTTCGATAATAGCATTAATCATTTTGATAGTACTGATAGGAGCTCTTAAATCATGTGCAATAACAGTATAAAATTTATCGCGTGAAAGAATACTTTGCTTGAGGCGTTCATTCTGTTTTTGGATAAATCTTTGTGTCTTATATTGAAATAACAAATGATAAATTCTAAACAACAACTCATTTTTTTGTAATGGAAAAGTAATAAAATCGGAGAGAGGAAAATGAAACTCTTTGCCGATAACATTAGGAGAGAAAAATCCAATAAAAATAACAGGAATATTCCGTGTAAACGTCTGATTCCGTATATATTGTATACTATAATGCTTTTCAGGAATAGTGGGATTCAATATAATTAAATCGGGTTTATTCTCTACATTGAAAAACAGCGGTTCGGGATAAACTCGTTTAACAAGTCGAAAATCAGTATCTTGAAGCAGATCTTCAAGCTTCGTCACCTCATCTTCTGACGAAGAAAGCAACCAGAGAATATAAGCCCTTTTCTTGTGTAGCATACGTACTCTTTTTTAATTCTTGAGCCTATGAGAAAGATGGGCAATTAATAAATTCTTTTCTATATTGGCAGCAATAACAGAAGCAATCAAAGACATAAAATGAATCTCCTTCTCGCTCCAGTTTTTTTCATGTCGGCACATAGAAAGAGACAAAAAAGCAAAAAAATTCCGCAAGAGCAACGGTAAAAACAAAACATTAATAGTAGAATACTTACAATAAAACTGCTTCAGTTCGGGATTATGAAGTTGTTCGGGGTTATTGATTAAAATATAAGCCTTCTCATTTAACTGTTGTTCTAAAAGAGGATCAAAAAAACAAGGGATTTTTTTTACCTGTTTTTTTATTGTGGGGACATGGCAATCACACCATTCATGAAGAATATTGAATGTGCGATCCGGATATATCTTAATAATATGGATTCGGTCATACCCGAACTTTTTCCCCACCAAACCTAAGGCCTCTTCAATATTATTGTGATAATTATGATTAGAAGTAAGCCTAATGTTTAAATGCGATAGAAATTCAACATCAGACAAATTCATACTTATTTCCTTTGCACTTATCGTATTCATTGCTTAAAACTTGATGTTTAAATTTATATGTACTCGCTTATACCTAAATCATTTGTCGCAAGTTGCGGATACCCTCCTTTTTAACGTTTAAGCATTGGAAAAGCCTGTATACATGCAAAATAGAATGAAACAACAATAAAAAGAACATAAAAAATTTGGCAACATAAAGAAATTTTGTACTTTTGTGCCCGGGTAAGTCCTATGCGACCAGCTCCTGTTGAATCCCCCTAGGGTCGGAAGGCAGCAAGGGTAGATGGTTGTAGCGGTGCGACATAGTTCGCTTACCCAATTGCCTCTTTAGCTCAGCTGGCCAGAGCACGTGATTTGTAATCTCGGGGTCGTTGGTTCGAATCCGACAAGAGGCTCAAAAAACAACCAGTTGCTGTTGTAGCTCAGGGGTAGAGCACTTCCTTGGTAAGGAAGAGGTCTCGGGTTCAAATCCCGATAACAGCTCAGCCGTAAAGCCTGCCTAGCAGGCTTTTTTAGTTTGCAAGTTATTGTTATATAGTGAGTTAGAAAATAAGATTTTCATTTTTAATACAAAGGGGTAATACTCTTGGTGCAATGGAAGAGGTAGAAGTTTCTACCTCTTTCTTTATTGTAGAATGTTGCTTGTTTTCTTGTGTATCTATCTGTAAATCAACCTTAAATACCTTGTTTGTATGGGTTTTGTGGGTAGAACAGAGAAGGAAGTTTGTTTCCAAATTTGTTACCAATTTGTTACCAAATTTCTCCTCCAATATTGTGCCTTTGGTCGGTGATATATTTGTAAATATGGAAATATCAACCATTTGTAGAAAAGACCGAATTTCAAAACAGAATGAAGTGACAATAAGCATACGTTTGTATCATAATTATGAAACACGAAGAGTCAGTAGTGGATTAAAAATTGATGCCGATTATTGGGATTTTGAGAATAATTGCTTAAAAAATGATGTGCCTAATCGTGTACATCTGCAATATATTCTTGATGAGCAAATTCAAAAATTAAGGAAGAAAGAACTTGAATATAAAATTCAAGGAAAGGAGTATTCCATTGATGATATTTTGGGCGTCAGTAGAAAGTCTGTCACTACTATTGCTGTCTATTTCCAAAAGGTTATTGATGAATTGACAAGTTTAGGACGCTTGAATACACGTGATAAATATAAATTTACGTTTTCTTCATTATCTAAATTTAAATCATTGGATATACCTTTTACGAAAATAGATGTTCAATTTCTTAGAGAGTATGAAATATTTCTTCGTAAAATAGGGCAGGCGGATAATAGCATAGCTACAAAATTTAGTTGTTTGAAAGCTCTTTATAATAAGGCATTAGATGAAGAATTGTTCGTTTGTGAGAAAAATCCTTTTAAAAAAATTAAAGTTGGGACTTTGTGGAAGTCTACGAGAAAAAGAGCCATTACAAAAGAGGAAATTCATCAATTAACCAATCTCAATTTGGCAGCTTTATCTAAATATCCGAAGCCTTATCTTGAATTTGCCAGAGATATTTTTATGTTTTCTTATTTGACGGCAGGAATAAATTTTAAAGATATTGCATCCTTACGATGTTGTGATGTGGAAAATAATAGAATTTATTATACACGTAATAAGACAAAAAAGAATCTGACTTTTCAACTCTTACCGGAAGCATTGAATATTATTGGTAAATATTTGAAAGATGATAAGGAAGGTGGAGATTATATTTTCCCTATTCTTGATAAACGTTTACATGTGACTGAACAGCAAAAATTTGACCGCATTCAAAAAGTAAGGGCAGAAGTAAATAAGAGCTTGCGGCTCATTAGTGAAGCAATGGGATTAAAACATAATTTAACAACCTATGTTGCGCGTCATTCTTTTGCAACAATTTTGAAAAATTCAGGTGTAAACGTAGCTTTGATAAGTGAAGCATTAGGTCACTCTGATTTAGCGACGACCCAAATCTATCTTGACAGTTTTGAAAACGAACAAGTGGATGCAGCCATGAGTAATTTATTGTAACTCTATTCCCCTCTCACTTCCTTAAAATTGGAGTGAGGGGGGGATTTTTTTTATTTTTGGGTGTTGTATCTTGAAAACCTTATACAATGTCTGAAACCAAAATCGTAATCCCCTGTGACGTATTAAAACGTATTACTCCTTTGTTGCAAGAAAACATTTCTTATGAGCCTGTCATGTTCATAGATGTGTTCCGTAAAATGGAAGCTATATTTCTCATTGGGAAGGTTACAGATGACCCTAAAAAATTAGAAAAAGGCATCCCTTATTATATGAAAGAGGAAGAAATGGATTTTTATTTCCGTAAAAGAAAACCGGAAGATTTCACCTCAAAATATGACCCACAAGACCCATATGCACTTGTTTATGAATTTGGAAATAACATAGAACTTACTACTAATCTTACAGAAAGCCAGCCTACTTTTTCCATTAAAGACTTTGATAAATTATGGGACAGCTATAAATTACCCCACGATGACTATTATTATGCCTTCCTTGTTCTGATTGCCGTATACACCAAATATATTCATACGTATGGAGCATTTGATTGCGAAATAGATACTTCCGCCTCTATGCGTGAGGAAACATTAAGACTACTCAGCCTACTTTGGAAGCCTGTTTCCAATGGAAATCCAAGCATTAAAATTTCCTACAACGGAAAATCCCTTACCCTTGACAACCAAAACGGTTGGCTCAAAAGAATTCTTTACACCTCTTTAGGTGAAAATATGGATTTAGAAGCCATAGAGAAAGAGATAAAAGAAAAATACACTGTCAAATCCAAAACAGGAAGAAAGACGAAAAAAAAACAATGCAATCTCCTGTTAAGTGCCTATAATCTCATACACCGTACTTCTCTAAAAAAGGATAAAGTGGCATTAAATGATATGGAAGCACTATTTCTTATTGACTTATTCAAGTATCTGAAATTGCATAGCAAGAAAAAAGAAGTGGATTTTGTCTATATGCGTGCCCTGTTGTCACACTACCAAGAAGAAAAATCCGTAATAAATTGGTGGATTTTTGAATAAAAATTTACTGCCGTTTTCCCTGTTTATTTCCCTTTTCTAATTTTCCCCTTATCTTCTTTTCTCATTTCCAGACATAAACAATTCTCCACATAAATAAACTTCCATTGATTTATGCGGTTATTTATTTATAACCACTTATTTATCAATACAATAGGGTAATTCTGTCATACATTTGCAATGTCAGCTTGATTATTTGAAGCTTCAATCAAACTGAACTGCACACTCCTGCAGGATTAGGAGCAAAAAATAAAAAAGTATGCAAAACAATAAAAAAAACATTGACATGCTAAGTATGAAAGAGTTAGAGAAAAAATTAATCAATGCAGAAAAAAAACTTGCACGGCTGAAATCAAAACCTGAAACCAAGCCGATGGATATTCTCTCCCAAGAGAGTATCATCAAGGGGCTAAAAGAACATATAGCCCAGTTGGCAGAAACGCCAATAGAAAAAGCCAAATTAATCCAGCCGGAGAAAGGCGTACAGTCTTTCCAGTTGGCAGGAAGTAACGAGATTGTAAAATACAAACTCGC
>NZ_CALPCZ010000046.1 GCF_943193135.1 Odoribacter lunatus | reverse complement strand
TGCCGTCACTGGTGGGAGAGTAGGTAGACGCCGAATTTTGAAAAAGAGAGTCTTGGAAAAGACTCTCTTTTTTTATTACAAATCTTGTTTTTTTTGTGTGTTTACGCCTTATTAATAAGGTAATTTTCTTCCAAGACCAAATGCTTTTTTACTTACTTTTAAGATGGGTGGACATTGTGCTCTTTTATATTCGTTGTGTTTTACCATACTAATAATTTTGAGAGCCAATTCCGAATTGAAATGTTGTTTGGTAATTTCTTCTACAGATAAGTTTTCTTCTATATATAATTTTAAAATCTGGTCTAACGTCGGATAATCGGGTAAGGAGTCTTGATCTTTTTGGCCCGGATGTAATTCTGCTGAAGGGGCTTTTTTTATTGTATTTTCCGGAATAATGATTTTATTACGATTGATATCCGTTGCTAATTTATAAATATCAGTTTTATAGACATCGCCAATTACGGACAGAGAGCCGCATAAATCTCCATATAAAGTACCATAACCAATAGAAGCTTCGCTTTTATTTGAAGTGTTTAGAGCTATATACCCAAATTTATTGGACATAGCCATTATCAACATGCCTCTAATACGGGCTTGTAAGTTTTCTTCTGTAATATTAAAGGGTAAATCTTTGAATAAAGGTTTTAGTTGTTGTATGTAACTTTCGTATATGGATTTAATAGGAATTATTTCATAGGAAATACCAAGATTTAATGCTAATTCTTTTGCATCTTTTAAAGAATGATCGGTGGAAAATTCAGAAGGCATCAATAACCCGAATACATTATTTTTTCCTAATGCTTCTACTGCCAAAGCAGCAACAATAGCAGAGTCTATTCCTCCTGAAAGTCCTAAAATTGCTTTCTTGAAGTCATGCTTATAGAAATAGTCCTTTATTCCATGGACTAATGCATTGTGGATAGAACCAATGGGTGTTGTTTGTGCTAATTTTATTTCGTGACTATTAGCGATTGTATTTGTATCCAAGATTAAAAAGTCTTCTTCAAATGCTTTTAGTTGATGGATTAATTTGCCTTTATAATTAAATACCATAGAGCAACCATCCAATAATATGGAGGTGCTACCTCCAATAGGATTTATTGAAATGACAGTTTTGTTATGTTTTAAAGCTAGTGAAGAATAAATATGATGGCGTTCAGTTAAGCTTTCTGTAGTGAAAGGAGAAAGACCGATATGGATGATGAAATCATCATTTTTTTCTATGTATTCGGATTCATATTCATCAAAAATAATTCGTAAATTTTTATTTTTAAAATGTATGGCTTGGTTATTTTCTCCTGCAACAAAATAGCGACTTTCACTATGAATATCGTAATCGCTCAGTACGCATTTATGAACTCCATCGACGACTTCCCCGTTTTGTATAAAATAGGCAGAATTATACATGATACCTGTTTGTGTATCTAGATTAGGTGCACCGATAATTGCTGCCATGGAGTCGCAAGCGAGAGCTAATTTTTCGACACAAATTCGGCATTCATTGATAAATTGTTCTTTTTCTAATAAATCTTGTGGAAAAGGACCGCAAACACTTAGTTCTGAAAAAATAATTAGATCAGCTTTGGCAGTTTTGGCTTTTTCGATAGTCTGGAGCATAATCTGCCGGTTTTTTTCGATATTACCTGTAAAATAGTTTATTTGAGGAAGAGCGATACGCATATGAATAAGATTAATGATTGTTAATTTGCGGATGTAGATAAATTCCTATGCTTTTTTGATTTGTCGGTCTAAAAACATTATTCGTATATTTGTTGTAAAAATAAGGTTTTTGTGATTAATTAGAATAAAACGACGTGAAGTTTAAGAGCATTTGTATTGTTTTTTTTATTTTATTAGGGGGCTGTACTTCTAAACAGGGGCAAGAGAAACAGTTTGAGATTGTTCGATTTGATAAACATCTGTTTGCATTGAATCCGGAGAAACCTGATGTGCAGGAGTTGCCAACTAAAGATTCGACTTTTTTTAGATTATATGTAGAAGGAATATTGCAGATAGGGAAGGCTGATGACCAAGAGATGCCGGAGTTATTGTCTTTATTTTTGCAGGACAGTATTATATTGGAAGTATACGATAGTGTAAAATTGAAATATCCGGATATGGCCGCCCAAGAACGTGAATTTGCGATAGCTTTTGCTAATTATACAGAATATTTTCCTTTGCGTTCGATACCTAAAGTATATACACATATTTCGGGATTCAATCAGTCAATAGTTGTAGATAGTAATTTAATAGGGATTAGTTTGGACAACTATTTGGGTGAGAATTGTGTATTTTATCAAATGTTAATGACACCTATTCCTCGGTATATCTGTCGACGCATGAATGAACGGGAAATAGTGCGGGATGCTTTATATGGTTGGATAAGTGCGGAATTTCCTTTCCATCCCAATAGATTGGATTTATTGAGTGGTATAATTTATCAGGGGAAAGTGATTTATTTATTAGAAAAGTTGCTGCCGGATTATAATTTGGCAAGTTTGTTCGGCTATACCTTAGAACAATTGGAGTGGTGTCGTGATAATGAGGAAAATATTTGGGAGTTCATGGTTGATAATGAATATTTATTTGAGAATCAACAGATGTTATTTCGGAAATATCTGAATGAAGCTCCTTTTAGTTCCGGTATGCCGACGGAATCTCCGGGAAAAGCGGTAGTGTGGTGTGGATACCGTATTGTAAAAGATTATATGAAGAAGAAAAACGCTTCCTTAGAAGAGTTAATGAAAGAACAGGACTATCATAAAATGCTAAGAGTTGCGGCTTATCGTCCGTAAAAGATTCAAGATGGATAAAAAAGAACTAAGGAAACAGATTCGGGAATTAAAAAATCTATATTCGATAGAAGATAAATTGCGTTTTTCTTCGGAAATAATGAGACAGCTTGAAGAAAACGAACACTTTATACAGGCTCGGTGGGTTGTTTGTTATTGGTCAATGGCAGATGAAGTATACACCCATGATTTTATCTGTAAATGGGCAGAAGAGAAGTATATATTGTTGCCTTGTGTGCGTGGTGATGAACTGGAGCTACGGCTTTTTTCCGGAAAAAATAATTTGCACCTGGGTGAAGGTTATGCAATTCCCGAACCAGAGGGAGAATGCTTCACGGAATATGGGAAAATAGATTTGATAATTGTGCCGGGAATGGCATTTGATGGGAGTGGAAACAGGCTTGGACGTGGCAAAGGGTATTATGATCGTTTTCTGAGAAATAGGACAGCTTATAAAATAGGAATTTGTTTCCCATTTCAGTATCAAAAGACAATACCGGTAGATTCATTGGATGTACCGGTAGATGAAGTAATAAAATAAAAGGAAGTGATTTAATCACTTCCTTTTTATTTAAACGAATCCGTAATTGAATTACATTACATCATTCCCGGCATGCCGCCACCCATTGCAGGAGCTGCGGGCTCGTCTTTTTTCTCTTCAACCAACACACATTCGGTGGTTAAGAACATTCCGGCGATAGAAGCGGCATTTTCCAAAGCAACGCGGGTTACTTTCTTCGGGTCGATAACTCCGGCCTTCTTCAAATCCTCGTAAATATCTTTACGGGCATTGTATCCGAAATCACCTTTGCCTTCGCGTACTTTGTTTACCACAACGGCACCTTCAACTCCGGCGTTGAAAGCAATCTGACGCAACGGTTCTTCGATAGCGCGACGGATAATCTCGATACCTGTTTGCTCGTCTTCGGTTTCGCCTTTCAAACCGTCCAAAGCAGCTTGTGCACGGATGTAAGCAACGCCACCTCCCGGTACGATACCTTCTTCACTGGCTGCACGGGTTGCATGCAAAGCGTCATCGATACGGTCTTTTTTCTCTTTCATTTCTACTTCAGAAGCAGCACCAACATAAAGAACTGCCACACCGCCTGACAATTTAGCCAAACGTTCTTTCAATTTTTCTTTATCATAGTCGGAATTTGAATTTTCAATCAATTTCTTGATTTGTTCGATTCTTTCCTGGATAAATTCTTTCTTTCCGGCGCCTTTTACGATAGTTGTATTTTCCTTGTCAATGGTCACTTTGTCGGCACGTCCTAACTGTTCGATCGTCAGATTTTCCAATTTCAAACCTTTATCTTCGGAAGTTACAACGCCACCTGTAAGAATTGCAATGTCTTCCAACATTTCTTTCCGACGGTCACCGAATCCCGGAGCTTTTACAGCGGCAATTTTCAATGAACCTCTCAGACGGTTTACAACTAAGGTTGCCAAAGCTTCGCTTTCAACATCTTCTGCGATAATCAACAAAGCACGGCCGGATTGAGCAACCGGTTCCAATACTGGCAACAATTCCTTCATGGAAGAAATCTTTTTGTCGTAAAGCAGGATATACGGATTTTCAAATTCGCAAATCATCTTTTCGCTGTCTGTAACGAAATACGGAGAGATATATCCGCGGTCGAATTGCATACCGCCTACGGTCTTTACTTCCGTTTCGGTACCTTTGGCTTCTTCAACTGTGATAACACCTTCGATACCTACTTTTTCCATTGCTTCGGCAATCAAATTACCGATAGTTTCGTCTCCATTAGCGGAAATACGGCCTACCTGGCGAATCTTTTCAAAGTTATTGCCGACCTCTTCTTTTTGTTTTTCAAGGTGTTTAACCACAGCGCCAACAGCTTTGTCAATACCTCTTTTTAATTCCATCGGGTTGGCTCCTGCTGTAACATTTTTCAATCCGACATTAATAATAGATTGTGCTAAAATCGTAGCGGTTGTTGTTCCGTCTCCTGCGTCGTCACCGGTTTTGGAAGCAACTTCTTTTACCATTTGAGCTCCGATGTTGGCATACGGATCTGCCAATTCGATTTCTTTGGCTACGCTAACGCCATCTTTGGTAATGTGAGGAGCACCGAATTTCTTTTCGATAACCACATTTCGGCCCTTCGGTCCGAGAGTTACTTTTACAGCATTTGCCAATTCATCAACACCCTTTTTCATCAGGTCACGGGCTTCGATATTGAATTTTATTTCTTTTGCCATAGTGTTTCTATTTTAATTTTATATCACGTTAAATCTTGCTATATAACACAGGGAATATTTATAAAATAACTAAAATATCCGATTGATTCATTACTAAATATTTCTTATCATCGATGTGGATTTCAGTACCGGAATATTTTCCGAACAATACGGTATCACCTGCCTTTACTTCCATGGGCTCATCGGATTTACCCTTACCGGTAGCGATAACAGTACCTTTCTGCGGCTTTTCCAATGCCGTATCCGGGATAATAATTCCACCTTTGGTTACGGTTTCTGCTTCTGCAGGCTCAACGATAATTTTGTTAAGAACGGTTTTCAGTGTCATAACGTTGTTTTTTAGTTTATAATTAATTTTTACGTTTTATAGACTTCTACGGTTGCATCTTCCATGCTTCCGATTGCGTATTAATTTTTATCATTTTTCATGCCAAAAATAAAAATGTCCTTTCGACGGGTGACAAAAGTACAAAAAAATGTCAGTATGGCTGACATACTGACATTTTGCTATATTCGATTGTTTCTTATTGCTGTTCTCCGGCAGAAGCTGCTGCTTCAGTTTCAATCTGTTCCGTACCAAAAGAAGGAATAATCTGATTAGCCGGAGCTTGTTGAAGCTGTTCTTGAATAGCGGATTGTCCTCCTATTTCACCTCTTGGAATAGCCAAAGCGGCAATAATACAAAGAACAAGCATGGCACCGGCAAGCGTCCAGGTTGCTTTTTCCAGAAAATCTGTTGTCTTTCTTACGCCCATAATTTGATTGGAAGAAGCAAATGAAGAGGCTAACCCTCCGCCTTTTGAATTTTGTACTAATACAATTAATATCAGTAATACGCAGACTATTACGATTAATGCGATAATTACAGTATACATGGTTATTGAGAATTATTTATTTTTTCTTTTATTTTTTCAATACGGTTTGCAAAGTAAACACTTTTTTCCGGATATTTCAAACTTAATTTTATATAAGTTGAAATGGCTTTTTCATACAACTGCTGTTTGATATAGATTTTGGCCAATGTTTCGGAAAAAAGATCTTCTTTCTCCATACCGCTTTCTTCGGAAAGGTCGCCTTCTTCGATTTCCTCTAAGTTGCCTTTGGGAATAGTCGGGTCTTCCGTAATGAACTTATTGATAAGTTTATCCTGGTCTTCTTTCTTTTCTTTTTTCTTCTTGTTCACCAATGCAGCCAGCTCACCGATAGTCGGTTCCTTCTCTGGAGTATCCGTTTCTTCGAGGCGGTAAACGGTCGTCCGGACTTCGGGGAACTCTTCCTCTTTTTTCTGGACAACCGGCTCCGGTTCCGGAACTGAATATTGCGGCTCGTCCTCCTGGATAAGTTCGATATATTCGATAGGAGGGGGTGGAGTTTCCTTAGGTGTTTCCTGTATCTGTACCGGTTGTTGATAATCGGCGGAAGTATTCTCCAGTTCGTCATAATCCGCAATGACTCCGGGCATATTGTCCAAAAAGATAGGGTTGGATATAACCGGCTCTTGCGGTTCCTCCCGTTTGACGACAGGAGGTGGTGAGACGGGAACCGTCGGAGGAGTATAAATTGGAGGGGTATAAGCCTGAGGGGCGGAAAAATCCACATTCAACAAGGCTTCTTCCCGCGGACGTTCCTCTTTTTTCGGATTTTTTTCTTTATTGGCCGGAATACCGACGGAATTTACAGTCCTGTATCCGTTGATTTCATGAATACGGTCATTGACAATAGTTGAAAGCGGCTTGTCTTCATTCAGACTTTCAGGCTGTAAATAATCAAAATCCAGTAAATCGTGCAGATACTTATAAAACTGTTTGTGGTCGGTAATGTGAATGGAATTTGCTTTTAGTTCATTACGAAACCGGGCAAGGGCGGAAATATTTAATATTTTTAAATAAAGAATCCTGGCCGATTGGAAATAGGGATAGCGGTTTACCAGACTTTCAAGTTCCAGTAAATCACCATTCCTGTTTTCTTCAGGGTGGCAGATCAAATCGATTAGTTTTTCCGCTTTCATTTATATCCTATTACCAATTGACTAAAGCTTTGTTATAAATATCGTCAATGATTTTATCTAAAATTTGAGTAATCAATTCTTCCTCTATCGCATCGAAATCGGCATTAATATCGTAATCGGCATAATTGGAAAATCTGGAGTCGAAATCATATTTATCATCCTTCGTATTAATATACTTCACTCGTATTTCAATAGTCAGCCTGTTTGAAGTGGCAATTTCATCCCGCTGAATATCTATCGGTTTCTGATAGTACCCCACAATCTCCCCTGAAAACTGAATATCTCCGTTATTATCCGTCATCTCTTTCAAGCTCGTTTTCGTACGCATATAAGTCTGTAACTTTTCCGTAAACAGCGTACTCAAATAAGGAACTACCAACAATGCCTTATTTTGAAAATAGTCGACGGAAAAAGTTTTCACTTCGGGAGAAATGGAGGCTCCCGTCATGGAATAACTGATGGATGCCAGCTTGCAGGAGCCGCAGCAAATAACGATGAATAGTGTGAAAAATATATATTTTAAATACTTCATGCCTGTGCAATATTTCCGACAAATGTAGTAATTAAGAGTTGGAAAATAAAATGAATTCTTAAAACGGAATTCATTTCCCGATTGTTAAAAATCTTCAAGATTATACTCTTTCAGCTTTCTGTACAGAGTCCTTTCCGAAATACCCAAATCCTTTGCCGCCAATTTGCGTTTACTGTGATTTTTTTCAAGAGCCTTGACAATCAGTTCTTTTTCTTTTTCTTCCAAAGAGAACGATTCTTCAATGACAGCTTCTGTTTCCTGAATAGAGGAAAGAGGATGTGCTCCGGCGTCTGTCGTGGAATTTATCACTTCCGACGGGAGCGTCGGGTATTGGTCTTTCAAAACCAGTGAAGTAATGTCGGAAACAGAAGGATGCGAAGCTTCGCCTTTTTCAAGCATCCCGTATACCAGTCGCTTCAAATCGTTCATATCCTTCTTCATATCGAAAAGGATTTTATAAAGAATTTCCCGTTCCGAAGCGAAATTCGTATCGTGTTGCTCACTTCCCGCCGAGAGAGCCGGCAGGCTGTTTTGTTCTATCGGAAGATATTTCTTTAACGTAAGGGCATCTACATTCCGCTCCTGTTCGATAATCGAAATCTGTTCCGTAATATTTTTTAATTGACGGATATTTCCCGGCCAACGATACTCTTCCAGAATCAGCATGGCATCCTCTGTCAGGCGAATAGGCGGCATCCGGTATTTTTCTGCAAAATCGGCAGCGAACTTGCGAAAAAGCAAGGTAATATCGCTTTTTCTCTCCCGCAGGGGAGGGATAGAGATGGGAATCGTATTTAAGCGGTAATATAAATCCTCGCGAAACTTGCCGTTTTTAATGGCGGCGGGAATATTGAGATTGGTTGCGGCGATAACCCGTACATTTGTCTTTAATACTTTTGAAGATCCTACCCGGATAAATTCGCCGGATTCCAGCACCCGGAGCAGCCGGGATTGCGTGGCAAGCGGGAGTTCTCCCACTTCATCAAGAAAAATCGTACCGCCGTCTGTTACCTCGAAATAGCCTTTGCGGTCGGATAAGGCGCCTGTAAACGCCCCCTTCTCGTGTCCGAACAGTTCGGAATCAATCGTTCCTTCCGGAATCGCACCGCAATTGACGGCAATATAAGTGGCATGCTTGCGAGTGCTATATGCGTGAATAATACGGGGAAACACTTCTTTTCCGACACCGCTTTCTCCTGTAATCAATACCGATAAATCTGTCGGAGCCACTTGCGTGGCAATATCGATAGCCCGGTTTAAACCGTCATTATTACCGATTATCTCGAACCGCTGTTTAATAGCCTGCAAATTTTCCATACCGATCATTCCATTTCAAACTACTGCAAAAATAAATAGTTTTATTTAATTTTATCCTTTCCGTCTTTGCAGATAGTACAAAATAATCTTGTATTTTATTTTTTTACCTCTTTGATTTTTCATCATGAAACTGTGCATTTTTTTCGGCCAATAAATACGCCTTTTTTAAAAACCTATCATTTTCATGTTAAAAACCTATCGTTTTTGCCTCAAAAACGATAGGTTTTCGGTAGCAAAACGATAGGTTTAAAAATAA
>NZ_CALPCZ010000045.1 GCF_943193135.1 Odoribacter lunatus | reverse complement strand
TTTAGATATACCTTTGGAAAGTCAATACTGACGTAGGTTAAGCGTGCGAAGACTCCGCCAATTTAAACCTAGGTTTTAATGGGCGGAGTTTTTCGTTCTGGGTAAGCTTTTTCGATTCGCATTGATTTCTTATGGATAATTTATGGCTTACTTATAGAATAAACATCTTTATCGATGATGCAAAGATGCTATATCAATTCTATAAAGTGCTTTCAAAGTGCTTATAAAGCGCTTATAAAGTGCTTCGCAATGCACGTTGTAAACTATTTATATGGTTTTTGTCTGGTTTTTATACAATTTTTATAGCAGTATTGAAGCGTATTTTATCAAGTAAAATCCATAGGCAATCCTGATGTTTCCTATAAAATGATGTTTAGAATTTATTTGGTGGAATGGGAACAATTTTTTATATTTGAACGCATTCGAGAGATGTTATTTATGGCAACACAGGTTACGATTAAAGACATTGCGAAAATTCTCGGTATTTCGGTATCTACGGTTTCCCGTGCGTTGAAAGATCATCCTGATATCAGTGCGGAAACGAAGAAGGAGGTACAGGCTTTGGCCAAGAAGCTGAATTATACTCCGAATGTTATTGCTTTGAGTTTGAGGAATAAAAAAACGTTTCTGATTGCCGTGATTATTCCGGAGATCATTCATCACTTTTTTTCCTGCGTGATCAGCGGGGTGGAGGAAGTGGCTAACCGGAACGGCTACAATGTGGTGATTTTCCAGAGCAATGAACAGTACGAGCGGGAAGTGTCCATCTGTCAGTCCATCCTGAATTCCCGGGTAGACGGCGTGCTGGTTTCTATGGCGAAGACGACGCACAAGGCGGAGCACTTCAAAGAATTGCAGCAGGCGGGGATACCGCTGGTATTTTTTGACCGGATTTGCGGGGATTTGGATACCGACCGGGTGGTCGTGGACGATTTTAATGGCGCCTTTGCTGCGGTGCAGCATCTGATTTCTATGGGATGCCGGCGGATTGCCCATTATTCGGCACCGCAGACGATGCAGATCGCTCAAAAAAGACAGCTGGGATATATCGAGGCCTTAAAGAGCGCTAAGATTCCGGTGGATGAGAAATTGATTGTGCAGTGCGACAACCAGGACGATGCCCGGGTGGTAACCGAGCGGTTGATGGCTTCGGACAACAGGCCGGATGCTATTTTTGCCGTGAACGACCTGACTGCTGCGGGGGCGATGCATGCCGTCAAGCATTTCGGTCTCCGGGTGCCGGAGGACGTGGCGATTTGCGGGTTTACCGACGGCGTGGTGGCGACATTGACCGATCCGACACTGACGACGGTCGAGCAGCATGGGGATGAGATGGGCGAAATCGCTACAAACCTTTTGTTGAGGAGGATTCATGCCGAAGAGGGAGAATACATCCCGACGGTGACCAAAGTGATAAAGACCAATTTGATCGTGAGGGAATCTACTTGCCGCAAGTAGGAGTGTTCTTTTTAGATTTGTTCTAAATAAAAGTTTTTTCCGCTTTTCCCCCTTTCTTTTTGCAACCGATTGAAATGCCCGCTTTCTGCGGGCGGAGGGATGATTCGGACGGATGAGGCGATTTTAAACGTTTGCATTCGGCGGGATTTGATATACCTTTGAATCGGCTTGATAAATCGATTCTTTTCAACTGATGCGGAAATTCTCCGTATAACAGGGTGTATCGCCCGGAGTTATCCTTGTGGATTATAGAATGACGAATTTATGGTAGAAATGAATAATTTAACGTGTAAACCCCGGCTGAGTTTCTGGACGCTGTGGAATATCAGTTTCGGATTCTTCGGGGTTCAGATTGCGTATGCACTCCAGAGTGCGAACGTAAGCCGGATATTTGCGACACTGGGGGCGGATCCTCACAGTCTGAGTTATTTCTGGATTTTGCCTCCTTTGGCGGGTATTGTCGTGCAGCCTATCGTGGGATCGTTGAGCGACCGCACATGGACGCGGTTCGGCAGGCGGATTCCTTATTTGTTTATCGGGTCGCTGGTGGCGGTGCTGGTAATGTGCATGCTGCCGAATGCGGGCAGTTTTACGCACTATATCAGTGCGATGCTGTTCGGCGTGATTTTCCTGATGTTGCTGGATACCTCCATCAATATGGCCATGCAGCCTTTTAAAATGCTGGTGGGAGATATGGTAAACGAGGAACAGAAGGGGTTGGCTTATTCGATACAGAGTTTCCTGTGTAATGCGGGGAGTCTGGTCGGGTATCTGTTCCCGTTTATCTTTGCCCTCATCGGTTTGCAGAATACGGCGGCGCCGGGAATGGTGCCGGATACGGTGATTTATTCTTTCTACATCGGGGCGGTGATTCTGATTGCCTGCGTGATTTATACCACCGTGAAAGTAAAAGAAATGCCTCCTAAGGAGTTCGAGGCGTTCCACGGCATTACGGCTGCGGAGAAGAAAGAGAAAAGCGATTTCGTGCATCTGCTGGTGCGGGCGCCGAAAGTCTTCTGGACAGTGGGGCTGGTACAGTTTTTCTGCTGGGCGGCGTTTATGTATATGTGGACGTATACGAACGGGGCGGTTGCCCACCAGGTATGGGGGACCACCGATACGGCTTCGGCAGGTTATCAGGCTGCCGGTAACTGGGTCGGTGTCCTGTTTGCGGTACAGGCTATCGGTTCGGTAATATGGGCGATGGTGTTGCCGCAGTTCCGTTCCCGGAAGCTGGCTTATTCGTTGAGCCTGTTTATCGGCGGTATCGGCTTTATGTCTACGCTTTTTATTCACAACCAGTACGTGCTGTTCATTTCCTATTTCCTCGTCGGTTTTGCCTGGGCCGCCATGCTGGCGATGCCTTTCACGATTCTGACCAATTCGGTTTCGGGAAAGAATATGGGCGCTTATCTGGGACTGTTCAACGGTACGATTTGCGTGCCGCAGATCGTGGCGGCACTGGTGGGCGGTTCGCTGCTGCACCTTGTCGGCGGACAGCAGGTGGGGATGCTGGCGCTTGCCGGCGGCCTGCTGATTGTGGGCGCTCTTTGCGTGTTTATTATTAAAGAAACTTATTCTCATCATGAGTAATTATGAAAGGTTGTATTTTTGATTTGGACGGCGTGATTGTGGATACGGCCAAGTATCACTATCTGGCGTGGAAAAAGATTGCCGATGAATTCGGGTTCGAGTTTACGCTGAAAGATAACGAGCGCTTGAAAGGGGTGAGCCGGATGGCTTCGCTCGATATTCTGCTGAGTATCGGGGGAATCGAATTGAGCGGGGAGGAAAAAGCGGAGGTTGCGGACAGGAAGAACAGGATTTATCTGGAATATATATTGAAAATGACTCCGGAGGAAGTATTGCCGGGGGTAAAGGAATTTTTGACGGCATTGCACGGGGCGGGCATCAAAGTGTCTTTGGGGTCTGCCAGCAAGAATGCCAAAACCATTTTGAAGCAGGTGGGCATTGAGGAGTTGTTCGATGCCGTGGCGGACGGAACGAATGTGAGCAAGGCGAAGCCGGACCCGGAGGTTTTTTTGAAGGGGGCGGAATTGCTGGGACTTGCTCCGGCGGAATGTCTGGTGTTCGAAGATGCGGTGGCGGGCGTGGAGGCGGCCCATCGGGGCGGTATGAAATGCGTGGGAGTGGGAGACCCGGAGGTGTTGCGGGAAGCGGATTATCACATCGACGGTTTCGGACAGTTGAAGATGGAAGACGGAAAGTTGAAAATTAAAAATGTAACGATATGAATAAATATTTGAAAGCAGACGAGTGGTGTATTGTAGAAGAGGGGTTCGACCCCAGGAATCACCGCTCTTCGGAAAGTATTTTCAGTTTGGGCAACGGGCGCATGGGACAGCGGGCCAATTTCGAGGAGAGGTATTCCGGCGCGACGTTGCAGGGAACGTATATCGGCGGCGTGTATTATACCGATAAAACCCGGGTGGGCTGGTGGAAAAACGGCTATCCCGAGTACTTCGCCAAGGTGCTGAATGCACCGTACTGGAACGGTATCGATGTGGAAATCGACGGAATACAGCTGGATTTGGCCGTGTGCAAAGTGAGTGATTTCGTCCGGACGCTGAATATGCGGGAAGGCTATCTGGAACGCTCTTTTGTGGCTGCGTTGTCGAATGGAAATCAGGTGAAAGTCTGCGCCCGTCGTTTTATCAGTATGGCGGACAAGGAAGTGGCTGCGATCCGGTATGCCGTGGTTCCTTTGAATTTCAGCGGAGAGATGGTGTTCACGTCGTATATCGACGGAGACATAAAGAATCAGGATGCCAATTATGACGAGAAGTTCTGGGACATTGTTTCGACCGATTCGCAGAAAGGAGAGGCTTATTTGCAGTCGGTGACGAAAAAGACCGCCTTTCAGGTGGGTGTCGGTATCAAGTATGCTGTGACGATTGACGGTCAGGCGTATGTGACTTCGGATGACGATACGATTGTGAGGGAGAAATATGCGGGCAACCGGGTTTCGGTGTATGCCGAGAAAGGAAAAGAGGTTGTTTTTTATAAATACGTCGCTGTGTTGAGTTCGATGAATCATCCGGCGGATAAGTTGCTGGAGAATGCGAAGGGTGTTGTGAAAAATGCTTTTCAGAAGGGATTCGCGGAACTGTTCGAGGCGCATCGTTCGGAATGGGAGAAGATTTGGGAACATTCGGATATTACGATTGAAGGGGATGTGGAGGCGCAGCAGGGAATCCGTTTTAATATTTTCCAGCTGAAACAGACTTATACGGGCGACGACGCCCGATTGAATATCGGTCCCAAAGGTTTTACCGGTGAGAAATACGGCGGCAGCACCTATTGGGATACGGAGGCTTATTGCGTGCCTTTCTATCTTTCGACGGCGGATCCGGCTGTGACCCGCAATTTGCTGGTGTATCGCTACAAGCAGCTGGACAGGGCGATTGAGAATGGGATGAAGCTGGGATTTACGGACGGTGCGGCATTGTATCCGATGGTGACGATGAACGGGGAGGAGTGCCACAACGAGTGGGAGATTACGTTTGAGGAGATTCACCGGAACGGGGCGATTGCCTATGCGATTTACCGGTACGTGAATTATACGGGCGACGAAAAATATATCGAGGACCACGGTCTGGAGGTTCTGACGGGGATTGCCCGGTTCTGGGCGCAGCGGGCCACTTTTTCGGGTGAGAAGAAGAAGTATGTGATATTGGGCGTGACGGGACCGAACGAGTATGAGAACAATGTGAACAACAACTGGTATACGAACAAGATTGCCGTTTGGTGTATGAAGTATGCCCTGGAGTGCATGGAGCAGGTGAAGAAACGCAATCCTGCCCGTTTCGGGGAACTGGTTGCCCGGATGAAGTTCGATTGCGAGGGCGAGACGGCTCATTGGAAAGATATTATTGCCCATATGCACTTCCCGGAAGAGAAGGAGCTGGGGATTTTCCTGCAACAGGACGGTTATATGGATAAGGAGCAGATTCTGGCGAAGGACCTGGATCCGGCCATCCGTCCGTTGAATCAGCATTGGTCGTGGGACCGGATTCTGAGAAGCTGCTTTATCAAGCAGGCGGATGTGTTGCAGGGGATTTATTTCTTCGAGGATGAATTCGACATGGAGTGTATAAGGCGGAATTTCGATTTTTACGAGTCCCGCTGTGTACACGAGTCTTCTCTGTCGCCTTGCGTGCACTCTATTCTGGCGGCTAAAATCGGAGATATGGAAAGGGCGTACAGCCTTTATCTGCGGACGGCGCGTCTGGACCTGGACGATTACAACAAGGAGGCGCACGAGGGGTTGCATATCACCTCCATGGCAGGAACGTGGATGTCGATTGTCGAAGGCTTCGGCGGCATGCGGGTGAAAGGGGGCGAGCTGCATTTTCATCCGGCTATTCCCGAAAGCTGGAAGGCTTATTCGTTCAAGGTGATGTTCCGCGGCAATATACTGAATGTGATTGTCGGGCAAGGCAAGACGGTTATTTTCAATGAAGCCGGAGAGGACGTGGAAGTGACCGTGAACGGGAAAAAGTGCCGTGTGGGTAAAAATTCTAAGTTGGAAATCTGAAATGTAAGTTTATGAAAATTGTTTTAGTTCTGTTTTTGTCTCTGTTGTTGTGTGGTGCGGAGGCAAAAAACACGCCGGTTCAGCGGGTGGAACCGATGAACTGGTGGGTGGGGATGCGGAACCCGGAATTGCAGATTCTGGTGTACGGCCGGAATATGGCGGCGTATCGTCCCGAGGTGAGTTATCCGGGGGTGAATATAGACCGGGTGGTGACGACCGGCAATCCGAATTACCAGTTTATTTATCTGACGATTGCCGCCGATGCGCCGGCGGGCGATATGGAAATCGTGTTCAGGAAGGACGGGAAGAAAGCATTTACGTATCCGTATCCTTTGTGGAAGCGGGAGGAAAATTCGGCGATGCGGAAGGGGTTTGACAATTCGGATGCGGTTTATCTGTTGATGCCCGACCGTTTTGCTAACGGCAATCCGGCGAACGACAGCCATCCGGAGGTGACGGAGAAGGCGGACAGGAGCAGCCTCAACGGACGCCACGGAGGCGATATTCAGGGGATTATCGACCATCTGGATTATTTGCAGGATCTGGGTATGACGGCTTTGTGGAGTACGCCGCTGATGGAGGACAATATGGCGGTTACCTCCTATCATACGTATGCTATCAGTGATTATTACAAGATTGACCCCCGCTACGGGACGAATGAGGATTACAGGCGGCTTTCGGCGGAGGCGAAGAAGCGCGGCATCAAGCTGATTATGGATGTGGTGACGAACCACTGCGCTTCGGCCCACTGGTGGATGAACGATTTGCCCTCTGCCGACTGGGTGCATCAGTTCGATACGTTTACGCGTTCGAATTACCGTATGGGGACGATTCCCGACCCGTATGCGTCGGAGATAGACCGGAAGCTGAATTCCGACGGGTGGTTCGATACGTCGATGCCCGATTTGAATCAGCGGCATCCGCTGTTGATGGATTACCTGATACAGAATGCGATCTGGTGGATCGAGTTCGCCGATTTGGGCGGTTTGCGGATAGATACGTATCCGTATAACCACAAGGAGTCGATGATCGATTTTAACCGGCGTATATTGACGGAGTATCCGGATTTCAACATCGTGGGGGAGACCTGGGTGCATGCTCCGGCGGAAGTGGCCTACTGGCAGAAAGATGCGCTGAATGCGGACGGGTTTAATTCCGAGCTGCCCACGGGCATGGATTTTCCGCTGCTGGATGCTTTGGCCGTGTTTACGAAAGAGAAACAGGGATGGGATTCGGGCATCATGCGTCCGTATGCCGTTTTTTCGCAGGATTATGTGTATGCCTATCCGTATGATTTGCTTATTTTTGCGGACAATCACGATACGGAGCGGATCTGGGAGGTATTGAACGGGAATGTGGCGGATTTTAAGCTGGTGTTTTCCATTTTGATGACGACCCGGGGGATTCCGCAGATGTATTACGGCACGGAGATTATGATGCGGGGGGAGAAGAGCAAGGGGGACGGCGATATACGCCGCGATTTTCCCGGAGGCTGGCAGGGGGACGAAATGAATGCTTTTACGGCGGCGGGACGGACGAAGGAGCAGAACGAGGTGTTCGGTTTCGTGAAGAAGCTGTTGAACTGGCGGAAGGTCAATCCGGTGATACATACGGGTGCGATGAAGCATTTTATTCCGGAGAACGAGGTGTATGTTTATTTCCGCTATGATGAGAATAAGAAAGTGATGGTGGTGCTGAATAATGCCGACAAGGAATCGAAAACGCTGGATACGAAGCGTTTCGCCGAGGTGCTGGGCGATAGTGATGCCGGCGTGGATGTAATCAGCGGCAAAAGGTTTACGGGTTTGCGGAAGTCACTGACCGTACCGGCGAAGTCGGCGTTGATACTTGAATTGGAACAATAAAATTTGATGGTGCGTGCTATGTTTAATCGAATATTAATCGTTTTTATAATAACAGTTTTTATGACGGGTTGTGAAGTAAAATCACGGGAGGAGGCACCCCAGGTTGTCGCGTGGGCGGAGAATGCCTCTTTGTATGAAGTGAATATCCGGCAGTATACGCCGGAAGGTACGTTTGAGGCTTTCGGACGGCATTTGCCGCGTTTGAAGGAATTGGGTGTGGACGTGCTTTGGTTTATGCCGATAACGCCGATTTCGGAGAAGAACCGGAAAGGGACGCTTGGCAGTTACTATGCGGTGAAGGATTACCGGGGGATTAATCCCGAATACGGAACGCTGGAGGATTTTAAGGCTGTCGTCAATGAGGCGCACAGGCTGGGATTCAAGGTGATGATCGACTGGGTGGCGAACCATACGGGCTGGGACAATTGGCTGATCGAGGCGCATCCGGACTGGTATACGCAGCGGGACGGGCATATCGTGAGCCCGGTGGAGGACTGGAGCGATGTGGCTGATTTGAATTACGACAACCGGGAGATGCGGCGCTATATGATAGAGAGTTTGCTGTATTGGGTGAAGGAGGCGGATATCGACGGTTTCCGCTGCGATATGGCGGGAATGGTGCCGACGGATTTCTGGGAGGAGGCAAGGGAAGCGCTGGACAGCGTGAAGCCGGTGTTTATGCTGGCGGAGGCCTGGGAACCGGATTTGACCCGTAAGGCATTCGATGCCTGCTACGGCTGGGATTTGCATCACCTGATGAACGATCTGGCACAGCGGAAGAAGGACGGGACAGAGCTGCCGGGGTATTTTGCGAAAGTGGATTCACAATATACGAAACGGACCATCGTTCTGAATTTTATCGATAACCACGATGAAAATTCCTGGTCGGGAAGCGTTCCGGAGCGTATGGGAGAGGCTGCTCCCGTTTATGCGGTGATGGCTTACACGGTGCCGGGCATGCCTTTGCTGTATTCCGGTCAGGAAGCGGGGCTGAACAAGCGTTTGCCTTTTTTTGAAAAGGATTCCATCGACTGGAATGTGCGTCCCGAACTGGCAGGTTTTTACCGGAAGCTGAATGATTTGAAACGCGGTTGCCCGGCTTTGAAGGCGGGGGAGCACGGCGGAACATTCCGTATATTGCCTCAGGATAATGAGAGACATGTGTTCGCTTATGAGCGGAAACTGGGGGAACAGCAGGTGGTTGTGGTACTCAATCTCACGGGAGAAGAGCAGAGAAGCGTGCTGGCGGAAGAGATTACCGGCCCCTTCACCGAGTATTTTTCGGGAGCAACCGCCGGGACGTTGAAAGAATTTACCCTGCCCGCCAACGGCTACCGGGTTTTTGTAAAGGGGTAAAAAAGTTGGGATTGCAATAGACCTCTAATATTTTCGGCGGAATATTTGTGAAGTTACCAATATTTGGTAACTTCGCAAATATAAACGAGCGATATGAGAACGACATCAGTGGCACTCGGAGCCTATTTCGAGGACTTTATCAAAGCAAAAATATCGCAGGGGCGCTATAATAATGCCAGCGAAGTTATACGGGCTGCTTTGCGGCTTCTGGAAGAAAATGAGGAGCAAATAGTGGTACTCAAAGCGGTAATTAATGAAGGCGTCGAAAGCGGTATTGCCGAAAATTTCGATCCGCACGAACATCTCAAAGCATTGAAAGTTGCACGTGCAAATGGCTAAATATCGTTTGACTAACAAGGCTGTCGAAGATCTTGCCGACATCTGGAACAACACCTTCGACGAGTGGTCGGAACGGCAGGCAGATGACTATTACAATATGCTGATATCCTCCTGTCAAAAGATAGCAACTAATCCTCACCTTTTCGGTAAACGCTATGACGAGATATTCGACGGATTGCGCGGATTCAAGGCGGGTAAACATCTTTTGTTCTATCGAATGCTCGATAGTGGTGAGGTGGAGGTCATCCGTATCCTTCATGAGCGAATGGATTTGCGTAACAGAATGAACGAATAGAACGGTACCGCAGAGCAACATGCTCTGCGGTTTTTGTTTGTAGTTTTGCATCTGTAAATTACTTGCGTGTATATATAGACAAGGTAGATTTTTGTGGTTTGAGGTTTCATGCTTTCTTTGTGGCACTAGTCCATTTTTGTTGTCTATATAGTAGATTTTTCCTTATATTTGTGGCGTTATGGTGATGAGAACACCGTAGCATACATATTTTTATTGAAGCGTTTAGTTTTATCCTTAAATAGGAAATCGCCAATTTTCAACGTAGAAGGATAAGCAGTACAAACGTTCACGTTTGCCGTATATACTTATATATATACCCGGCCAAGCGTGGGGACTGTTTATTTCTACGTGGGTGTTTGGCGATACCTCTATTTAGATAAACTAAAGTTCCCACGCTTTCTTTTTGTCATTAACCCACCTTTCCGGGAGCTTTCAAGGTGCTAAGTAATTTCTTGATATGAAAAAATTAATCAAGTGTGCCGGATTACGGGTGTCGTTTCTGCTTC
>NZ_CALPCZ010000044.1 GCF_943193135.1 Odoribacter lunatus | reverse complement strand
TTTGGCACATGCGCTTTCTGTTGTGTTAGGGTAAGAGAGTTTAAAAACTCCATGTACTGTTCTTGGCTGGTCTCGTATTTCATGAGGTAGAACCCGTTGTAGCCTTTGGGATAATAAGAGGCCAAAGAGACAGACGTAGATGACGGATTAACTGTATTCAGAGTCACTGCCGCTTCCGAATCAATGAGGCAGGGAGATACGCCGGATTTCGCAAAACTGTATGCGGAATAGTTATCTCCGAGGTAATAACTGCCGTAAGGGATATAAACCATTTCGATGGCGTGTGTAGCGACGTATATTTTATCCAGTTTATCACCGAAATCGGCGGCTGTAAGTGTTTTCTTTGTGTTGGCCTTGATAAGCCATTTAAGCCGCAGGCGGGCACTGACGTTCCCGTCTGAAACAGCATCCCGCATAAGGAAAACGCCAGTGACTTTGGCACTGCTGCCGGAACCTGTTTCGCCAAACATGAAGGCGTATTGACCGCCTTCGTTTCCGCTTTGTGGGGAGGCTTCGTGTCCTTCGCGGGTGAGATAACCGTGATGCCAGGGTTCGGTGGCTCCCCGTTTCTTGTACTTAAGGAACACCCACGCGGCATCCCAGTTGAAATCATCCCGCCAGGAGTTGTCCCACGAGAGATTCAGTTCCACAAAAGCCGTATCGCCGACGATATTGACAACACGGGGTTTACCCGTTATACGGATGTTGTTTCCGAGAACGGGCGGAGAAAACAGACCGGAAAAAATCATTACAACAAGAAAGAGCGACAAAATAAACACATGTCGCCTTCCGGCACACTTGATTAATTTTTTCATATCAAGAAATTACTTAGCACCTTGAAAGTCCCCGGAAAGGTGGGTTTATAATAAAAAGAAAGCGTGGGAACTTTAGTTTATCTATATCGAGGTATCGCCAAACACCCGCAAGAAAATAAACAGTATCCCACGCCTGACCCTTATATACATTACATATATACGGCAAACGTGAGCGTTTGTACTGTTTATCCTTTCTTGCTGAAAATTGGCGATTTTCGATATAAGGATAAATCTAAACGCTTTAAAAATATGTCCGCTATGGCAACTCACTCTGCCACAACGTCACAAATATAGCTAAATTTTATATGCGAACGGAAAAACAAACTTTATCTTTTCCATCTCGTTAATAAAAGATATTTTTGACCTATGCTTTTAAATATCATCTTATTATTCGCAGGTTTTGTTATCCTGATTTACGGCGCAGACAAACTGGTGGACGGCGGCAGCGCACTGGCCGCCCGGTTAAATATACCGAATATTGTTATCGGGCTGACGGTTGTCGCGTTCGGTACCTCTACCCCCGAACTGGTCGTGAATGTCATCTCTTCCGTACAGGGCCGCTCCGCTTTGGCTTTGGGCAATGTACTGGGAAGCAATATTTTCAATATACTGGCGATTCTCGGCATAACCGCCGTCATCTATCCCATCGGTATCAAGAAGACCACGACCTGGGTAGAAGTCCCCATGGCTCTTTTCGCCTCTATCCTGCTTTTTGTCACGTTTTGCAATGACCATTGGCCTGTTCCCGCCTCTTATGTCATCAGCCGGACGGAAGGTATCATTTTCCTCTGCTTTTTCCTCGTTTTTGTTACCTATACACTCATGTTAGCCCGCAAAGGAGAGTGCGAAACCATTGATATTAAACCTTATTCCATACTACGAGCCTTGTTATTTATCATTGTCGGCATCGCAGGATTAATCACCGGTGGAGAATTGCTGGTCAAAGGAGCCGTCAGCCTTGCGGAAGCAGCGGGCATTTCCCAGCGTGTCATCGCCATCACCATCCTTTCGGTCGGCACGTCTCTGCCGGAACTGGCTACCTCTCTGGTAGCCGCCCGGAAAAAAAACGTAGACATGGCTATCGGAAATGTCGTCGGTTCCAATCTTTTCAATACGTTCCTGATTCTCGGCACATCGGCCGTCATTCGTCCCATACCGATGAGTTGCGCCGACCTGACGGATATTTTTGTCAATATCTTAGCCACTTTGCTGCTCTTTCTGTTCATTTTCACCGGGAAGGGCCGCCGCATAGAAAAATGGGAAGGAATCATTTTTATTTTGCTGTATATACTTTACCTAATGATACTTCTTATTCAATAATTACACTATTCAAGTCCGATTTTGCATATTTCGGCACGGAATTCGCATAGAAAATCCGTAAACAAAGATTGATTCATATAAAAAAACACAGAGATGAAAAAAGGGTATATTGTTTTAATCGCTATTGTTGTTGTATTCCTTTGCATTTTCTTTTGGTTTAAAGGAAGCTACAACGGCATGGTACAAATGAGTGAAAAAGTTTCGGAACAATGGTCTAATGTCGAAAACCAATATCAACGCCGCTTAGACCTGATTCCCAATCTGGTCAATACGGTAAAAGGGTATGCAAACCATGAAGAAAAGACGCTTACGGATGTGGTAAATGCCCGGGCGAAAGCGACTCAGACACAAATCAATTTCGACAACCTGAATGAAGCCACAATCAAAAAGTTAAACCAGACCCAGGGAGAACTTTCCTCGGCGTTGTCACGCCTGATGGCTATATCCGAAAGCTATCCGGATTTAAAAGCCAATCAGAATTTTCTGGAATTGCAGGCACAACTCGAAGGAACGGAAAACCGGATTGCCGTAGAGAGAAGAAAATTCAACGAAGTCGTGAGAACGTATAATGCAGATATCCGTAAATTTCCCCGCAATATCGTGGCCGGGATGTTCGGATTTACCCCTAAACCTTATTTTGAAGCGACAAGCGGCGCAGAAAACGCCCCCAAAGTTGAGTTTTAATACAATATTCCCATATCATGAAATACGCCCTGCTCCATATTCTGCTCTGGCTGTGCATCACCCATGTGTCTGCACAGGATTTTCCGGACCCGATGGTTCCTCCGCGATTGGTCAATGATTACACCCAATTGCTCTCCAAAGCGGAGCAGAACCGTCTGGAAGAGAAGCTCCAAAACTTCAATGATACGACTTCCACCCAGATTTCAGTTGCCACGGTGCCCAGTCTGAACGGTTATGAAGCCAATGATTATGCACAGCGGTTAGCAGAAAAATGGGGCGTCGGGCAACAAGGGAAAAACAACGGCATTCTGTTGCTGGTGAAACCTAAAACCCGCACAGAAAAAGGACAGGTGGCCATTGCCGTAGGCTACGGCCTGGAGGGTGCCGTACCGGATGCCATTGCTTCCCGGATTATCCGAAACGAAATTATTCCGGAATTTCAGAACGACCGCTATTACGACGGTATCAACAAAGCGACAAATATTCTGATGAAATTAACCTCCGGTGAATACAGCACCGACCAATACGGGAACGACGAGTGGGGAGAAGCTATCTTTACGGGAATTTTCGTCGTCATTTTCCTACTTATCATCCTGTTTTCCCGCTTTAAATCCAAAGGCAAGGGGAGCGGGCCTTTCATCTTCTGGGGAAGTCTCGGCGGAGGATTAAGCGGCGGAAGCAGTTCCGGCAACCGGGGATTCGGCGGTTTCAGAGGCGGGAGCTTCGGTGGCGGAGGCGCCAGCGGAAGTTGGTAGAACATTTTTTAGTACCCGTCCTACAACCATTTTTTGCCAATTTCAGTATAACAGGCATATAAAAGTACCACCATGAAAGAATATGCCATCTTCGCTACGCCGATAATAAATCGTGATGCAAAAAAGAACTGTCAAGGACAAAATAATCCCCCCGCCGCCTTTTGTCATTGCGGCCATTCACAACACAAACCTTTCTGTGACAAAAGCCACACCAAAACAGATTGGTGCCCGACCTTAAAAGAAAGCAATATTGTTTACGACAAACGCTTATAACTAGCTTGTTGTTCCGCTGCCAACCTTTCCAGCTCGCTCAATTTATCCATACACAACTCGCCGGTGAGGTCTCTGAAACGCTCCATCCACTGAATCAAGGTCTCCACATCTTCTTTGTTTACCACAAAGCCGTTATTATAACGCGACTGAATGTAAGAAGCCCTCAGTAATTCAAACAAATGCTCGTTTTCCTCCGTTTCGCGAGGGAATACATGCATAATCTCTTCCGAATAACGGCGGTTGAAATCCATCAGCATCCTGAGGTCATGTTCTTTCGGTTTATACAATCCGAATGTCAGACTAATGGCATAAAAAAAACTCTCACACGCCTGGTGAAGATGAAAAGAAGCCATTTTGTACTCTTCGTCAGGATAATCAAACTCTTTGGCTGTTTTCAGAAAACGTTCGCCTTTATGAAAAAAATCCTGGAAAAAATTCCTCGCCTGTTTTTCCACTTCAAACAGCTCCGGCTGGCGAGGTGTCGGTAAGATAAAAGAACCGGTATCATACAACATAATACCTTCATTCCGTATTTCTGCATAAAAGAAATCCCCTTTTTCCAGAAAATCCACCACTTTATCCACAGTCTTGTATACAATCTCCAGCCGAATGTCCGAATGGGTTTTCCGTCTGAAAATAGTACTTACCCCATTTAGTTTTTTGGCAAAAGCCGGTTCATTCTTTATACGGCTTGCCACCACTAAAATATCGTAATCACTCCTATACGAAGTCGATATGCCATATTCCATCCGTCTGTCCAAAGCAACCTGACTCCCTCTGGCATAACTCCCGAACAGGATAATCATTTCCACATTCAATACTTGTTCCAAAATTGTCGCTACAATCACCTTTAAATCTTCCTGATTGCTTATAGGTAAATGAGCGATAGAGGTTTTCATCTTATTCAAATCCGACTTCATAGTTTTACTCATTAATCTTTCTGCATATCAAAGTTAAACGCCGAGCAAATATACCATTTCTTACCCAAGAAAATTGCCGAATATCGCTTTTTTTACTATTATTGCGGAAACTATAGCTTATATCATGGAAAAAGTTATTATCACCATCGGACGCCAATTCGGAAGCGGTGGCAGGGAAATCGGGAAAAAACTGGCCGAACACCTCAACATCGCTTATTACGATAAAGAATTAATCCAGTTGGCAGCCAAAGAAAGCGGCATTTGCCCGGAACTCTTTGAAAAAGCCGACGAAAAAACGTCCGGAGGTTTATTACAGGCTTTCGCTATGGGTTTTTCCATGAATGCTCCCCTCTATCAGCCCAGCGATTGTTTTACGAACGCTACCCTGTTTCAGTTACAATCCGATGTCATCCGGAAAATCGCAACGGAAAATTCCTGTGTCATCGTAGGGCGCTGTGCCGATTATATCCTTAAAAACGACCCGCATACGACAAGCATATTCATTCATGCCACCGAAACAGACCGCATACAACGGATTATCCGGCAAACTCCGATGAGCGAAAAGGAAGCCCTCGAACTAATGAGGAAAACCGACAAGACCCGTGCCACCTATTACAATTATTATACGGATCATATTTGGGGGGCCGCAGCCTCCTACCATCTTTGCCTTAATTCTTCCGTCATCGGCATCGACCGGTGCGTAGGCATTATTACCAACCTCCTTTCCCAAAAATAAGTCAGCAGGCAATAAATATGAAAATGTGTATTGCCGAAAAGCCGAGCGTGGCAAAAGAGATTGCTGCTATTCTGGGCGCCAACGTCCGGAGGAACGGCTATTTCGAGGGGAACGGCTATTGTGTGACATGGACCTTCGGACACCTGTGCAGTCTACAGGAACCCAATGAATATACGGAAAAATGGAAGCAGTGGAATTTGAGCGTACTGCCCATGATTCCGTCGAAATTCCGCATCAAGCTGATAGACGACGAAGGCATCAGAAAACAGTTCGCCGTCATCGAGGAGCTGGTCGGGAAAGCCGAAACGGTCATCAACTGCGGAGATGCCGGCCAGGAAGGAGAACTGATACAACGCTGGGTGCTGACAAAGGCCAAATGCAGCGTACCCGTCAAACGGCTCTGGATTTCCTCTCTGACAGAGGAAGCCATAAAGGAAGGTTTCAACAAACTCATGGATGCCGGCGAATTCGACACGCTCTATGCCGCCGGTTCCGCGCGAGCCATCGGAGACTGGCTATTAGGCATGAACGCGACCCGGGCGTATACGCTGAAATACGGGAGCGGGAAAAACGTGCTCTCCATCGGACGGGTGCAGACTCCGACACTGGCTCTGATCGTAGACCGCCAGAAAGCCATCGAGAATTTCAAACCCGAAACCTACTGGGAGATCAAAACCAATTACCGGGGAGGGATTTTCTCCAGCGTAAAAGGACGCTTCACGACGAAGGAGGAGGCGGAAGCCATGATTCAGAAGATTGCCGCCACGGAGCTGGAGATTACCAGCGTGGAGCGCAAGAAAGCCATGGAACATCCCCCGAAACTGTTCGATCTGACCCTGTTGCAGGTGGAGTGCAACAAGAAGTACGCTTTCACGGCGGAAAATACATTAAAAATCATACAATCGCTGTATGAGAAGAAATTGACCACCTATCCGCGCGTGGACACGAATTTTCTGCCCAACGACCAGTATGCGAAGGTGCCGGGTATTCTCAAGGGATTAAAGCCCTATGAGGCGCTGACGGCTCCCATTCTGACAGGAGGCAAGATCCGCAAATCCGCGAAGGTTTTCAACGACAAAAAGATTACGGACCACCACGCCATCATCCCGACAGGCGTTTTCACCTACGACATGAGCCCGGACGAAAAACGGGTCTACGACCTGGTGGCCAAACGCTTTATCGCCGTCTTCTATCCGGATTGCGAGGTCGCCAATACGACGGTGATGGCAAAAGTCGGGGAAGAGGAGTTCAAAGCGACGGGAAAACAGATTATCGACCCGGCATGGCGGGTGGTTTTCGGCAACACCGCCGACAAGCAGAATGAGGAAAACGTGCTGCCCGTATATGAGAAGGGGGAACACGGACCTCACCTTCCCGAGATACAGGAAAAAGAGACCCAGCCGCCCAAATACTACACGGAAGCCGACTTGCTCCGGGCGATGGAAACGGCAGGCAAGCAGGTGGAAGACGAGGAGCTCCGCGACCTGATGAAAGAGAACGGAATCGGGCGTCCCTCGACCCGTGCCGGCATCATCGAAACCCTGCTGAAACGCCACTATATACGCAAGGACAAGAAACGGATTCTGGCAACCCCGACCGGCATCGAGCTTATCGATACCATCCAGAACGATCTGCTGAAATCCGCAGAACTGACAGGGCAATGGGAAAAGAAACTCCGCATGATCGAAGACGGGAAATACGACGTCACCCATTTTATGGAGGAGCTGAAAAGCATGGTGAATGAAATCGTGCATTTCGTCAAACACGCTTCCGCGAAAACCATTGCCGTCGCCGAAGAGGAGGATGAGCAGGAAACCCCGAAAGAGAAGAAGAAACGGCTCCCCAAAGCCCCAGCCGAACCAATCACGCTGACCTGTCCCAAGTGCGGGAACGGAAATATCGTCAAAGGGAAAACCGCATGGGGATGTACCCTTTATAAAAAATCGTGCGACTTCCTGATACCCCTGGTCATTGCAGAAAAGAAGCTGACCCAGAAGCAGGTGGAAACACTCGTCCTCAAAAAAGAGACGGGAAACCTAAGCGGATTCAAAGACGCCGAGGGGAATACGTTCAGCGGGAAAGTGAAGCTCGACGGGGATTTCCGGGTGACTGTCGAGAAATAAGAGGCGGGAAACCTTAAAAACGCAGTTGCACCCGTGCCTGAATGAAACTCACATTCTCTTTTCCGTTCAAGGCGTGTTTATTCGTAAATACCGATGTATAATTCAGTTTCGCCGCCACGTAGTCGTTAAAGAAATAGTTCGCCCCGAAAGTGATGTCCTGCGCCCGTCCGCCGTATATGCCGGCTTTTCCGTCATCTAGGTCCGTAAGATTGTACCGGAACAGCACTTCTATATTTTTCGGATTGGGATTGTCCACCCAGCTGTTCGCCCGATCGTAGCGATACTGATTGTCTCCTCCGAACAGACAGCCGATTTGGGTATACACGCCTTTTGCGGTATAATTCCGTCCGTCGTAGCGGTTGACATGATTCACGAGGCACTCACTCTGGAAATAAAACCGCTTGTAAAGCACGATGACATCGGCACCCGTCCGCCATTCATTGATCACCCGGGTCACTTCAGCCTGCAAAAATCTGTTTTTCTCCTTATTGAATACATACGAAGGAGCCCCGCCCTTGTATACCAACTTGTCTTTGGTCTCCTTGTCCGGATCGCTGAAATGCGCGGACAAGCCGATATGTACCACCTTTTCCTCCTCATACACCGGACGCCCAATCACCTGGGCCGTCAGCGTATACCCCGCATCCCCTTCCTTGGAGTTTTCCAAACTGGTGTTTCCGAAAAAGCCGCCAACCACCACCAGTTTCTCCCGGGTGTACTGATAGGTGAAGCCCAGCTTGCGCCCGTCACCGAGCACCGTGCTGGTCGTCGCCATGTTCATCAGACGATAGGCAGCCGTCGATACCTGAAGTTCGGTACCGAAAGGCTCGAAATAATACCCCGCCTTCAACGTATGGTTGCCTTGCTTGTATGCGATATATGTATCTTTCAGCGCCAGCTTGTCATACGCATAGCCCGCCTCGATTTTTCCCGTCCAATGCTGAAGGAAACGAAGCGTTGTTCCCAATCTGACATCCCCCAGCACGACACCGTTCCCCAATTTCGTCGAATCGCTCCGGAAGAATCCGGCATCCATCAGAATACGTCCTATCAGCCGCCACTCGAAATCCCCGTTCGCCGATTTCACGAAAGCCTGACTTCTGCCCGCAGCCGGCAGCAACAATGTACAGATTAAAACAACAACTATTCTTTTCCTCATAATTTTCCGCTTATAAATAACTGTTCGCTTTCTGCAGCGCCTCATTGATATTGCTGCAAACATTCTCCTCTCCGATACGGTGATACAGATCCGATTTCTCCAGCACCTTTCTCACGTTTTCATTCACACCAGAAAGGACGATCCGGATTTTTTCCTTTTCCGACAAACGATACAGGCTCTCGAGGTTGTGCAATCCCGTGGTGTCCATAAAGGGCACTTTACGCATCCGGATAATACGGACTTTGGGTTTATCCCTCAATACTTTCATACATTCGTCGAATTTATTGGCGATTCCGAAGAAAAAGGGGCCGTCGATTTCATACACTTCCACCCCTTCTTTCAAATCCAGTTTCTCATCCTCGTGGTATATTTCCCCTTCGGAAGAAAGGTCTATCCGGTCTTTTACCACCGATACTTTGGTCGTTTCGCTCATCCGCTTCATGAATAAAAGCATCGCCAGCAACAGACCCAATTCTATCGCTATCGTCAAATCGAAGATCACTGTCAGAATAAAAGTCGTCAGTAATACGGCGACATCGGCCTTCGAGTTCTTCAACAGAGAGCGGAATGTGCGCCACTCGCTCATATTGTATGACACGATGACCAGCACTCCCGCCAGACAGGCCATCGGAATATGTTTCGTCAAAGGTCCCAGAAACAGAAGTATCAACAACAGCACAATCGCATGAATCACGCCTGCCACCGGCGTGCGGCCGCCGTTATTGATATTCGTCATCGTACGGGCTATCGCCCCCGTTGCGGGAATACCGCCGAAAAAGGGCACCACGATGTTGGCAGCCCCCTGCGCGATAAGTTCCGTATTGGAATTATGCTTGTCGCCCGTCACACCGTCTGCCACCGTAGCCGACAACAACGATTCGATGGCTCCCAGTATGGCGATCGTGAATGCCACCGGGAACAGGCGGTTTACCGTACTCAGAGTGAACCCCGGCATGTCGGGTTCCGGCAACGAAGCGTTGATTACAAAGCGGTCGCCGATAGTCTCGATCCCGGTAATCCCGAAATAAGTCTTCATTACCCATACCAACAGCGTCATCACCACAATCGCAATCAAAGAGCCCGGTATTTTTTTGGAAAATTTCGGCGTAATCACAATCAGCACGATACTCGCTATGCCGACCAGCGCAGACCATATATTCACAGTAGAAGCACTTTTGAAATAAGCTACCCATTTGGAAAGGAAATCGGCGGGGACGCTCTCCATCGTCAATCCGAACAAGTCCTTCATCTGCGTAGTAAAAATAGTCAGAGCGATACCGCTGGTGAAGCCCACGATAATCGGATAAGGGATAAACTTGATCACCGTGCCCAATTTCAAAAATCCCATCAACAGCAGCATCACTCCCGCCAGCACCGTCGCAATGGCCAGTCCCTCCATACCGAACTCCTGGATAATGCCGTACACCACTACAATAAACGCGCCCGTCGGTCCTCCAATCTGAACGGTACTGCCTCCCAGGAAGGAAATAATAAAACCCGCAATAATCGCCGTTATCAATCCCTGTTCCGGACTGACACCCGACGCGATACCGAAAGCGATTGCCAGAGGCAGCGCCACAATACCCACAATAACACCTGCCATCAAATCGGAAAAGAATTTTTCCCTGGAATAATTCCTAAGCGCCGTCACGAGCTTAGGCTGAAAATCAAAACTATGCTTCATTGTTATAAGTTTACACTTTTTTAAACAAGCCGCAAAATTATAAAAATTTATTAATAGAGAGTAAAAACAAGCGAATTTACAAGAGAATACACGCAAAGAAAAGGTATATGCTTAGTAGGCATGTGATACTTCTGTAAGTACTTCACTAAAAAAAAGAAGCGAGACTCATGA
>NZ_CALPCZ010000043.1 GCF_943193135.1 Odoribacter lunatus | reverse complement strand
GAAATTACTTAGCACCTTGAAAGTCCCCGGAAAGGTGGGTTTATAACAAAAAGAAAGCGTGGGAACTTTAGTTTATCAACTTAGAGGTACGACCAAGCACCCAAGCAGAAATAAACAGTTACCCACGCTTAACCTGTATATAGCACGAACGTATATACGGCAAGCATGAACGTTTATACTGTTTATCCTTCTGCTTTAAAAATTGGTCGTTTTCTAAGTTAGGATAAAGCTAAACGCTTCAAATAATATTTCAATTACGGCAGCTCTCTCTGCCACACGGTACAAATATAAAGAAAAAACTTCAGAAAGTAGAAAAGGTTAAAAAGTTGAAACCCTAAAGGTGTGAAGCACTTGCAAGTAAGACTATAGTAACCTGTCCCTTTCATCAAGGCTATATTCAGTCTATAAAATTCTATCAAAATCCAGACAAAATGCTTATAAATGCTTTATAGAATTGAAATAGCTTTGTAAAAGAGGAGATGAATAGTTGAAATCTATACGAGTGCCCGAAGAAATCTTTTAATTGTTCCCACTTTGAATTTCCTTATTTTTGTATTAAAATTGTTTATATGAAGAAAGCGGTTTTCTTTTTATGGGGAGTGATAGGGGTGCTTTTGGCAGGCACGACGTTTGTGGAGAAGTATTGGGGAATGGCGTATGTGCATGAGCATGTTTATGGTTCGTGGTGGTTTGTTGCGTTGTGGGGGATAGCGGTGGGGTGTTCGTTGGCGTATGCGGTTCGGCGCAGGTTGTACAGGAATTTGCCTGTCTTCCTTTTACACATGGCTTTTGTGGTTATTTTAGCGGGTGCATTGCTTACTTTCTGGACAGCCCGGCGGGGGACGGTGCATTTGCGGGTGGAGGAACCGGTGTGTGTGTTTATGGCGGAGGGGGAGGGAGTGAGCGGACTGCCGTTTGCGGTGACGCTGGATACGTTTTTTATTACTTATCATGCCGGTACGTCGTTGCCTGCCGATTATACCAGTGTTTTTACTGTTTGTCCTGCCGGGGAGGAATGTGTCGGGGCTAAGGTGGCGATGAATCGTATTTTTTCTTTCCGGGGATATCGGTTTTATCAAACGTCTTACGATAGTGACGGGTACGGAAGTGTTCTGACGGTGAATTATGACCCGTGGGGCATACCGTTTACTTATACGGGGTATTTTTTGTTGTTTTTGGCGATGTGTTGGAATTTGGGAGTCCGAAACGGTTATTTTCGGCGGGCATGGCGTTGTTTTTGGGGTGAGGGAGAGGAGCAGCGGGGAGATGGACCGTTTGTGCGGGGGAGGTTTGCTGTTTGGGTGGAAAGAGGTTTTGTTTTTTTGTTGCGGGCTTCTTTGGGGGCTTTGACTTTTTATATCGGATGGCGTGTTTATGCGAGCGGGAGGCTTCCAGTGGGGAATGGCTATGAGACGATGTTGTTGCTGGCTTGGGTGATTTTGGCGGTGGCTGTCGTTTTGGCCGGGAGGGTGCGATGGTTTGCTCCTGCGGGGCTTTTGCTGGCGGGGTTATGTTTGTTGTCGGCTGCGATTGCCGGAATGAATACGCAGGTTACACCGCTTGTTCCGGTGCTTGCTTCTCCGTTGTTGAGTTGGCATGTATCGTTTATTATAATGGCTTATGCGTTGTTGTCCCTTATTTTTGTCAATGGGGTGTTGGCTTTGGTGTTTGCGGGAGGGAATAAGACGGGGCGGATTGGGGAGCTGCTGGCTCTTTCCCGGTTGTTTTTAGTGCCTGCGTTGTTTCTGTTGGGAATGGGAATTTTTATCGGAGCCGTTTGGGCGAATGTGTCGTGGGGGCGCTATTGGGCGTGGGATGCGAAGGAGGTGTGGGCGTTGATTACGTTTTTGGTGTATGCGTTTGCATTACATACGGGCTCCTGTCCGATGTTCAGGAAGCCCGTATTTTTTCATGTTTATATGGTTTGTGCCTTTTTTACTGTCTTGATGACTTATTTCGGCGTGAATTATTTTCTCGGCGGATTGCATAGTTATGCTGGGTAAGCAGGAATAAGTATCCTCCGAAGATTTGCAAGCCCATGCCGGGGAGGCCGATGCGGAAGTCCTGAAGGGCTTCAAAGAAACTGCCTGTCATTATCCATTCACACAGGCTTCCCGGTATTTGGTAGGCAAGTACCACGAGTGCGAGGATGCCTAAAGAGATTCGTTGGAAATAACGGGCTGCCATTCCGGCAGCAAATGCCAGCAGGGTTGATTTTATTGTTATGATGGGCAGCATGGCTGTTGCCGGCATTCCGAAAAGTACGGAGTTGATAAGCGGCGACAGGAGGGCGGTCAATAGTCCCACTTTCCAGCCGTATTTGTATGCTCCGATTAATGTGAAGAAGTAAATCGGCAGCCAGGTGAGTCCTCCTTGCGGAATCAGATGGACGAGTTGGGGCAGAATGATGTTGCCTGCAATGAATATGCCGGCGGTCAAGTAGGTCTTGGCGCTGTTGTAATTGAGTAAATACAGATTTGCTGTTGTTTTCATTGTTCTTTTATTTGTTTGTGTTGTGTTTTTGATTTTCTATGAATTCTTGAATGCAAGGCAGAATTTCCTGTACGGAATGAATGGGGTAACAGATGGTTTCCAACGGGCACCAGCCTGTTTGTGTCCGGTTGATGATGTGGTCCACGCATTGCCCGTATTTGACTTTTATTCCGGTTGGCTGCAATAGGGAGAGGGCGGGTTGGCTGATGATGTCGGCGTATATTTCTTTGACGCCTCCGGCTATCATCAGGGCTGCCGCGGCTTTGCCTATGACCTTGTCCGCAACGGATGCGTTTTTCAGGAAGGCCGGTTCACGGTGCAATAGTTTGTACAAATCCGCTACACCCCGTTGTCTGAAGATTCGGGTTTCGCGGTTTGCGATGACGCATGAACACTGTTCTTCGTGCAGTAGCCGGATGAGTTCTTCCATGTTGTTACAGGGTGCCTTGTTTTAAGTGTTCGACGAATTGGTCGATGCGCTGCAATTGTTTCGGAATGTTGATGTTCTGCGGACAGTGGTGTACGCATTGGTTGCATCCGATGCAGTGGTTGGCCTGCCGCAGGCGCGGAACGCTCCGGTCGTAGCCGACGAGGAATGCCTGCCGGGCTTTGCGGTAGTTTTCTTCCTGGCTGTTTTTGGGCACATTGCCTTCGTTGACGCATTTGTTGTAATGTATCAGGATGGACGGAATATCGATGCCGTAGGGGCAGGGCATGCAGTATTTGCAGTCGTTGCACGGTACGGTGGGATATTTCAGCATGAGTTGTGCTGTCTCTTCTAGAAATGCTTTGTCGTCATCGTTCAGCGGGAGCAGCGGCGAGTAGGTGCGCAGGTTGTCCTGCAAGTGTTCCATATAGGTCATACCGCTTAGTACGGTGAGTACTTTCTCCGGAGAGCCGGCGAAGCGGAATGCCCAGGAAGCGACGCTGTCTGTGGGGCGGCGTTGTTTCAGACGTCCTACGATGTGTGTTGGGACGTTGGAGAGGCGTCCTCCCAGCAGGGGTTCCATGATGACGGCGGGAATGTTGCGTTTGTTCAGTTCCCCGTACAGGTATTCGGCATCGGTGTTGCGGGAATTGACTTCTTTTGCGTGTTTCCAGTCAACGTAGTTGAGCTGGATTTGTACGAAGTCCCACTTTATTTCCTCGTGACGGGAGAGCAGGTAGTCGAATGCTTTGATGTCTCCGTGGTAGGAAAATCCCAGGTTGCGGATGCGTCCGGCTTTGCGCTCTTCTATCAGGAAGTCGAGTACACCGTTGTCCAAATAACGTCCTTTCAGTGCTTCCATGCCTCCCATGCCGATACCGTGCAACAGGAGATAGTCTATATAATCCACTTGCAACTCTTTGAATGAGTTATGATACATGGCGATGGAGGCTTTGCGGCTCCAGGTGTCGGGGCTGAAATTGGACAGCTTGGTCGCGATGAAATAACTGTTGCGCGGGTGGCGACTGAGGGCTATTCCCATGGCGTGTTCGGAGCGTCCTTTGCAATAGGCTGGCGATGTATCGAAATAGTTCACGCCGTGTGCCAGGGCGTAGTCGGTGAGTTTGTTCACCATTTCCTGGTCTATATCGTCATTGGAGTCCCGGGCGCTGGAGTGGCTGATTGTCGGGAGCCGCATACATCCGTAGCCTAACAGGGATACTTTATCGCCTGTTTTGGGATTGATGCGATAGGTCATTTGGTCGGTAGGAACTTCTCCGGGGGTGCTTCCTGCCACGGCGGTATTGTTTTCCGATTTGCAACCGTATAAAGCCGCTGTGGTGGTGGCTGCACTTGCCCCTAGTATTTTTAAGAATTTCCTGCGGTTTATTTCTTTTTTATTCATGGTCTTCTTTACTATTAAACGGTTCGATGGTTCTGGTGTCCTTCTACATAGATTGCACTAAACGGACGTGCGGGACAAAGGTTTTCACAGGCTCCGCAACCGATGCAGCGTTCGGTGTTTACTACCGGAAGTTTGGGTGAATTCGGGTCGTCCGCGATGCTCGGCAGCATTTGTATGGCTCCGGCAGGACAATGGCGGGCGCAATTGCCGCATTCTACTCCATCTCTGTTTACGACGCAGTTTTCGGGAATGAATACGGCATGACCGATTTGCGTAGATGATTTATCGGCTGTAGTGATGGGGCGTATGGCTCCGGCAGGACAGACTTCCGAGCATTTGGTACATTCCGGACGGCAATAGCCCCGTTCGTACGACATTTCGGGCTGCATCAGCCTGTCTAATGAGGAAGAAGGACGTAGTACCTGATTGGGACATACCGATACGCATAACTGGCAAGCGGTGCAGTGTTGCGTGAAGTTCCGGATACTTTGTGAACCGGCAGGCGTGATAGGATTTGCACGGTTGGGGATTTTTTTGTCCTCGATGACTGCCAGGCCTCCGTCTACTTTCTTTTCTTGTGCTTTCAGGAAAGTGGTGGTGGCAAACAGAGAGGTTATCGTGAGGAAGTTGCGCCGTGCCTGGCTTACTTCTTCTTTTTTCTCCGGGGTAGCGGCTTTGTGGAGGTGGGCATAGGCAATTGCTCCTTTGTGGCATTTTCCGATGCAATCCATGCAGGCGACACAGCGGCTGTAATCAATGGTGTGTTCCTTTGAATTGATACAAGAAGCTTTGCAGTTGCGTGCGCACAGGCCGCAGCTGTTGCATTTCTCGGTGTCAATAATGGGTTTCAGGTAGGAGAACCGGGAGATGAATCCGAGTACGGTACCTACCGGACAGATGGTGTTGCAGTAAGTTCTGCCGTTCCGCCAGGCCAGTATGGCAAGAATGATAAATGTTCCCACGGCGACGCCGAATGTGGCGATGCTTTTCATCCATACGTCCACCGAGTAAAAGGCGTAGCTGTTTGCCCGTTCCGCCCAATATGCCAGCAGGTTGTTGCCCCATTGGTACAGCGGTGCCAGCAGGTTGGATGCCATGCGGCCGTAAGCGCTGTAAGGTGCCAGCAAGGCTACGACGGTACCGATACCGGCGAGCAAAGCAATGATAAAGACTGTCAATACACCGTAGCGCAACCACGTGAGGGCGGGGGAGTAGCTGAACCGATTTTTCTTACGTTTCCCGGCAATCCAGGAGATAATGTCCTGAAATACGCCCAGCGGGCATATCACGGAGCAATATACACGTCCCAAAATCAGCGTCAGTAGGATGAGTGCGATGACAACTCCCGCATTCAAGGCTAAAAGTGCAGGAAGAAATTGAATCTTGGCAAGCCATCCGAACCATGCGTGAATGCTGCCTGTGAAATCGAGAAACAACAGCGTGATCAGAGCGAAGCACAGGAACGCACAAAGGATTCTTATTTTTCGTAACATGATGATATGATGTATTTAGTTTATGATACCTGATTTATTACAACCTTTTATTCCGATACAAAAATAGAATCTTATTTTTGATTTTCAACATAGACAAATTACGGATATTTTTACCTAAATTACGGATGGAAGCACTTTGTTTGCGACAAGTAAAGGACAAACAAAAAAGGCAGTTTCTTATAAATCACCTACTCTCCATTTTTCCTATCATAACGGAAAGACTTGGAATTGCTTAGTTTTAAGTTTTCATACTCTTAATAAATTTGTTTATGTATTGATTTCTTGATTTTTAAAGTCAATGACCCATTTGTGTTTCTTGAGGAAGTTTATGCCTAATATACCTGCGATTTTATTCTTGGAGGTACAGTAGGAGCAGAGGCTATGGTCTACATAGAATAGTTCAGAGTAAGATTTGCTATCATGCTCAAATTTTAGAATAATCTGTTCACATTCTCTGTTTATTCCGTCTTTGCATTTGATTTTTTTTATACCTTCCTTTCTATGGAAAACATCCGTAAATAAATATAGAGGTGTTTGTATTGGTTCCTCCTGAGTAGGGTTTGGATTAACCCAGTCATCACATTCCATTCTTTCCCGTGAGGATGGATATTCTTCATAAAAGAAGTCGGCAAAACAGGGAGCAAGCAGGTTATATTTACTACTCGTGTCTATTAGAAAGGTAAATCCCATTCCTTTTACCTGAATGAATATGGTAGGGTGCTTTCTAAATCTTTCTATTTTTCCAAGTCATTTATTTCCACGATTTAATGATTGGTCTTGACTGCTAAATTTTCAAAATCAATAATCCACTTGTTCTCCGTCAGGAACGGAATGCCCAATATTCCGTGTATCTGCACTCCTGTTTCATCTTGCAATTGTTTTATAGCTTCAGAAGCGTTTAATACAGAAAAGGTCGAAGTATAATTAGTTCCCTCAAAATTGAATGTCGCTTCAATTATGGGATACTCTTTGTAATGACCTTCTATACCCATAGTTCTGGAAAAATCCTCTAGTAGTTTAAATTCTTCTTTGAAGTGTTCATATACAAAATCAAGTAGAAAATTTTGGGTTGAGCCTGTATCTATTAAGAAACAGATGTTTTTCAGCTTGCCAGATGTCAGTATCAGTGGCAAGCCTACTTTTTGCAGACTAAATGCTAGTGGGAATTCCATATTGTTTCATATTTTTAGGTATTATTGCTCATAGCTTTGGCTACGTACCATGCCATAGCTATTCCAGAAATCACGATTACTATAGAACCAATTGGTTCTTCTTTTTCTTGTGCTAAAGCTATAGGAATACCAAATGCAAATACAACTATTCTGCAAGCCAATCATAGTTATAGTATATATCAGTTAATCGCATTTTAGGGAATATTCGGGCTGTAGAATCATAGATTGCATGATAAAGCATTTTGGCAGTGACCTTGCTATCACTATCACATTGTCTAGCCAGAAATTCTTCAATTTGCCATGGGTTACTTATACCATCGTCAATAATTAAATAATCTTTTTGATTTATTTTAGTCAGACATATTCTGGAGACACCTCGACATAATGCCACAACAACATATTCAGATTCTTGGATTGTATTGCGTGAACTCCATTTATCGTGGAATAGAATACTAAAATAAAATAACTCATCTATTTCTTTTATCTCTACTTTATCATATTCTTGAAAAATAATCTTCACTTTATGTATTCTTTCATCTCCTTCAAACGCATCAAGAGTTTTGTTTTCCCACTCCTCTTTTTCATCCAATGAGAAAGATTCATAATTATTATCACTAGTAAATAAATTATTTCTTTTAATAGTAGTTGTCTCCTTAGGACTTAAATATTTTTCTAAGTCCAAATCAGACTCAAATTCAAAAGAACTTAAATATTCGTCCGCATCAGGCTCAAACTCAAAATTAATAGGCAGCTTTAATCTGCTTATTGGGTCTATGCTCTTGGGGTTAATTGTGCATGCAACTTTTTCTCCTTTGTATCTTCCTGTGATTTCTACAGCATAATTATTACCTTTTGTTTTAAATGCTTTAAGTGGTGATATATAATCAAGATTTGGATAAATGGCTATTTTACCCAAAGTATCAATTACTCCCCAATGGATATTATCCATTAATTTAATTCGAGCATAACCATAAACGAATTGAGGGTCACACCAAATGTATTTTCCAAATGGAACTATTGGTTTTTCTACAATATTAATATAGGCATACTGATATTTCTCATTTCTGACTAATGATAAGCCACAACTGAATGGGTACATTTCCCTATATTTAGGAGTAATAGCAATTTTTCCAAATGGATATTTTGCACCAAATAAGCCGTTTTCTTGAAAAATGATTAAGTCATTATTCATTTTATACTCTTTTTATAGCCATACTACAAAAAGAAGAGTGTGGTAACTTTCTTGTTGAATCCAAGGTATTATCACACACCTACAATCACAAACAAGGAAAACTCACACCCTATCGGCGAGAGCATTCACTTGCTTGCTGCTGTGATTGTTAGTCATTCAAGTGGTAATTTTAGGACTGTCACAAGTAAGAAGCAAACACTTCTATTCTAATATGTCTTGATTATGTTTTTTTGTGAAGCTATCCATATATTAATGCTTTCGTTTGCTCAATATTTTTTTTCAAATAATGATTACGTATAGCTTGTTCTTCTAGCAAATCAACTTCTCTTCCCAAAACATTTTCTAAAGCATATTTCAAATCAAAGAAGTTGCTAAAATAATCTGTTATTTGTGTTTTATTGAAATTTACGACAAAATCGATATCACTCTCTTTATTAAAATGAGATGTCAGAATAGAACCGAATACAAATAGTTGAGTAACGTTGTATTTTTTACACAAAGTTGCAATCTTATCGATATTCAATTCTATTAAATTCATAGCATATATTTTCTACAAATATAGTTCTTTTGTCTGGATAATCAAGCTATTGTATAAATTGTCATAGAAAATCAGTTTTTATAGAAGGCTTGATTTTCAGTTTATGATTTCTAATTTACTAGAATTACTTCGGTAAACTTATTCTTGTGTTGCGTCCCAATATCTTATGGTGAATTTTCCGATACAACATTTTGGGTCTTCCTTAATTATTTTCATGATGACATTATACAAATTAGAAGAATATTGTTTATTGCCAACTTGATTTAAGGAATAGAGCATGCGTGTGATTCTGAGTTGATTATGTAAAGGTCTGTCATAAAATAAAGGATGATTTGCTATAGGCGTTATATAGTTGGCTTTACACTCAAAACCGATATAATTTAGATATTTTTTACATGTCTTGCAATAATTGGATTTTGCCTTATTATTGAAACAATTTTTTAAAGTCTGAATCAATTATAGGGGCGTCATTATTATGCTGGCTTTTCATTTGTGTAGGAAATATCCATTGTATAAAGTTATGACAATACTCTATTTCATCATCATTGAACAATAGAATGTCTTTTAATGTTCGTCCAGCAGAATCAGTAGCTTCATTTTTAAAGAAACGGATTAATTTATCGTTATCAATTTTAACTGTTTTTCGCATACATCAATATTCTGGAAGTTCACTATAATCTGATAAAGGACAAACAAAAAAGGCAGCCACTTTTGTAACTGCCTCTTTCTGTGAGCGGAAAACGGGACTCAAACCCTCTTTTTATTGCTCTGTGAATTAGGTAGTTATGGTTTTTGTTTTGGCATTTCTTGTCCTGCTACCAGTGCAAAGTTAAACATTCTTTTTACTTATAATTTTAAGGTGGCATATATGCCATTAATTTATAATACATGTTTCATAGGCATTCACATTTTAAAGTTAAACTTCTCTTCCCCTCAAAATCCATACTTCATTATTTCCTAAATTCATATTCTTTCAGTTGGTGGAAAATTTATGAAAAGGTATATATAACTGAAATTACAGTATTTTTTCACCAGTATAAAAAAATCAGCAAGCGGTGATACTTGCTGACTTGTTGTATTAGAACTCAAATAATATTAATTTCGTGTTCTATTTAATTTTTCTTGAAAATCTTGTTTGGAAGGCAGAATTGTGGTCAGTTCGTTCAAAATAATAACGGCATTGGGATAATAATGTTCGTATTCCTCCTTTGTCATTGTTTTGTTTTGATGCACAATTTTGTTACGAATCTTCCATAAACATTGTCTATCAGAACTAATTATAATCTTTATTTCATGTTTGAATTTTTCTTTAATTTCTTTAGGGAGATATTGATGTTTTAGTTGTTCTGGATATTCATCTTTAATATGCTTATAATAATTGAGTAATTTCAATGTACTTTCAATTCTATTCCAAATATTTAAAATAGCATAACAATATTCACCACATTTTTCTAAAGTTTGTATTCTATTAAGATAGGTTGTTGCATCTGCTAAAAACAGGAATGCACAAGCAGCATTCCTGTCTAATTTTTTATTTACTACTTTCTTTTTAGCTTTCATCCTTCTATTTATTATTTTCACCACTCCCAACACGAAAGTATCAGGAGTGATGAAAGGTTAATAATTAATTGTTATTTATTCTGTTTAATACAATCTATCCACTATATCCCACCCCTTCTTTTCTGCAATGCTTCTGTCACAAGTATTAGTGCCTGGGTTATCTTCTATCCAAATAGTTGAATGAGCTATTTCATACTCATCATATTCTACATCTCGCCCTTTAGGTAAATCGTAAAAAATCTTGTTTAATGCAGATGAAGAGAAGTTATTGTCGCCACAATCCAACAGAATCAATTCTTTATTCTTACTTATATCTAAAGAAGTTAATTCATTGTCGTTACAATACAACTCCGTCAATTTAGTATTCTTGCTTACATCTAAAGAAGCTAAGTTATTGCTGGGACACCACAACACCATCAATTTAGTATTCTTACTTACATCTAAAGAAGTTAAGTCGCAGTCAATCCCCAATTCTCTTAATTCAGGACATTTACTAACATCTAAAGAGGTTAAGCCCCTACCTTCATAAGTTAATTCTTTTATATTCCCTTTAATTGTAATAAGGTGAGGATTTGAATTACTATACTTATGTTCTAATTCATCTGTCCAATAGTGAATTTCATTATATTTTTCATAACCATCATACCATAAAACAGTTTTAAACTTCTCAACTGTTCCGTCTCCCCAATCTATAGTAATAATCTCACCTTCTTTGAAAGAGTCTACATATAAATAATAAACATAATCCTCTTCCACTACCATCGTAATCACACCCTCTCCACCTTCTTCTTCCTCATTTAATGGGTCTTTGTCATCATCATCTGAACATGCAGTAAACATCGTAGCACATAAGGCTACCATGAATAGATAAAATAGTTTTTTCATAGTCTTTTGAGTTATTTATTATTTAAATGAAATGGAAATGGTTCTATACGTATTTCCTCAAAGGGTATTAATTGTTCTTTTAAGAAATGAGATACGCAGTCTTTAAAGGATTGCTTTAAAATACAATTCTGTTCCTTTTCATCAATGAAAAGATACAAAGGTTCTCTTTCTTCATTATTGAAACATACACGAATAGGAGTCCCAATTTTTTCTTTTAAAGACTTCTTAAAGTCTTCTTCTGAAATAATTTTCATAATTATAATTTATTTCCGCCTTGAAAATCTCCTGAAAGGCAAGTTTTAAATAAAAAAGAAGTGTGGAGACTATCAGTTTATTAATCTTAAGGTACGACCAAGCACCCACGTGAAAATAAACAGCTACTCCACACTCAACCGAATATATACTAAGATAGGCATATATGGCAAGCATGAACGTTTGTAACC
>NZ_CALPCZ010000042.1 GCF_943193135.1 Odoribacter lunatus | reverse complement strand
TGACTTTGATAGGAATTGGATTAAAGGGACATGATGAGGTGCCGGAAGAAGAACCGAATGAATTCATGTTAATGATGAGGAAGGCTGTTTCAACCAAAGTTCCTCGCAAGAAAAAATGAATGAAAAAATCGCCATAAAATTGATGGCGATTCTTTTTAAAATTGATTTGGTGTAAAGTTGTATATAAGTGCCTATTTCTGTTTGCAAAGATATGAAAAACGGATTTATACATACGTCTATTTTTTTGACAACGGATGTCTATATTTTTGACAATCGAATGAATCAAAAGAACACACAAACACATGATATACAACCATATAAGACAAATGGCATACATATTGCTAAAAGAATATCAGAAATAGTTATTTCATTTATTAAAATACAAAACCATGTTGCGAGAATTTCTTATCACGCTGAAACGAAACAAACTATCGTTTGTCTTAAACTTAATCGGGTTGTCCGTTGCCTTTACGATTTTGACGGTCATCTCTTTTCAAGTATTCTATGAATTTGGCTACAACCAGTCATTCAAGGACAAAGAACGTATCTTCCTGCAAGAGTATTACGACAACGTCGGTACTTCCTACAGTGCCAACTATTGTATACCGGGCACGCAGGATTTTGTGAAAAATATACCCGAAATAGAAGCTTTTTGCTGCACAGGGACAGGATGGGATGTACCGATAAGCACGACAGACAGTTTGGAAAATAAAATAGAATACTGGGTATCCTTATTCAGAGTTACCCCCGGTTTCTTCGATGTATTCTCACCGGAAATTATAGCCGGCGATCCGAAAAGCAGTCTGGAAAGCGAGTATTCCATCGCTTTATCGGAAGAAATAGCCAAAAAGTTTTTCGGTACGGAATCGGCCTTGGGAAAAAATATCAATATAGGCAATTCTCCTGTTACGGTAGCATTGATTTATAAAGATTTTCCTGAAAATAGCTCCATCAGGCCCCGTATCCTCACACTCTTAAAAAACGATGATTGGTCGGAATGGTCTTATGTTCCTTATTATAAACTTGCAAAGGGAGCATCACCGGAAGAGGTAGCGAACAAGATAAACGAACTGGACACCTACGGCAAATCGGAGACCGGAGAGAAAAGGTTGAATTTCTTTCTGACACCGATGAAGGATATTTATTTTAAGGCACAGTCCGACATCGGAGAGAAAGGGAATTTGAATACAACGTTATGCCTGATTGCCATCGCGATTATCATCATCGGTATCGCTTATGTGAATTTCATCAATTTTTCAACGGCTTTGGCTCCTCTCCGGATAAAGCGGATCAATACCCAAAAAGTCATGGGCGCCATGCAGGGACTGTTGCGCAAAGGTATCGTCTTTGAATCTTTACTGCTTTCGCTGCTGGCTTTCGGGCTCTCATTCGTATGGACGTCTCTGTTTACGGCATCTCCCATTTCCAATTTCTTCACAGCCAATCTGACTTTCGCAGCCAATTGGCATGTCATTTTGGGAATTACCACTCTCGCCTGCATTATGGGAATTATTGCAGGACTTTATCCCGCATATTATATGACCTCATTCTCTCCGGCATTGGTATTAAAAGGAACATTTGCACTGACGCCCAAAGGCATCCGCCTGCGGAACGCGTTGTTATTATTCCAGTTCCTCACGACAATCATATTGATTACCGTAGCCGTTTTTATCAAACTGCAACATCAGTACATGCGGGATATGAACCCGGGGTATGACCGGGAAAATGTCGTGTATGTCACCCTGAATGAAGATTTGTTTAAGCAACTGAATGCCTTTGAAAATGAATTGAGAACCCGTCCGGAAATTCTGGATTATACGACAAGCCGCTTTCTGCCCGGATCGGTCGGTATGGGTTGGGGACGTATGTTTGACGGGAAGCAGGTACAGTTTTATGCCTGGCCAGTAGCCCATAATTTCCTCCGTTTTTTCAATATTAAACTGGTGGAGGGTACCGATTTCTTCGAGCATAACGAAAAGAACGTGAACAAAATTATCTTCAACCAAAAATTCGTAAACAAATTCGACATCGAAAACATTATCGGCAAAGAGGTCGGATGCTTCCGCAACATGGGACAAGTCGTCGGAGTGTGCGAAGATATCAATTTCCGTTCCGTACGTGAGGAAATCTCTCCGATGGCTTTCGTCTGCGGAGACGACCAGGGACAGGGTAGCAACGCCTTAATCAAGATAAGCGGCAAGAATCTGCCGGCAACCATTGATTTTATCCACCGGACATACCGGAAATTCTCCGACAAGGGGGGCGATGTAAAATTCTTGGATGAAACCATGGAATTAATGTACCGGAAAGAAGCGAACTTTGCCAAATTGATTTCAATCTTCGGATTGATTACCATTATCATTGCCTTGATGGGAATTTACGGTCTGATATTGTTTAATGCCCGTTATAAAGTCAAAGAAATAGGTATCCGCAAAGTGAACGGAGCCACGGAAACACAAATGTTGGTTATGCTGAACAAAGGCTTTTTGAAACTGATTACCATCTCCTTCGTATTGGCTGTTCCGGTGGCCTGGTATATTGTCAGCACCTGGTTGGCCGGCTTCCCCTACCGCGTTGCGATACATTGGTGGGTATTCCTGTTGGCCGGTGTCATGACATTAATCATCACCCTGCTGACGGTAAGTTATCAGAGTTGGAAAGCCGCTACCATTAACCCGGTAGAGACTCTAAAGAGCGAGTAAAACGAAAAATTAAGGAAGATAAGCTATTATTGGGAAACTTTCCGGGCAACAATGCGTTCTTATATACAGAATAATAACGCAAAACCCGAAAAACATGAATAAACAAGAAACATCAAACAATAAATCTGCCGAATATTTTAGAGACAACTTTCAAAAACAAAAAGAAGAATGCAAAAGGAAAATCGAGGAAAAAATGAATGATTGCCTCAAAAAAAGGCAGAATCAACCGACATTTTTCAAAAAATCGAAAAGTTGAAAGGCAATCCTTTCAACTTTTCTCTTCTTTTGACCCTTTCGGCTTTTTTTCCTATTTTTGAGAATTCTAATCGGAATCTCAATGAAAGAATACCAGTTTGAATTGGAAATGAAAGTGCGTGACTACGAATGCGACCTACAATGCATTGTCAATAACGCCAACTACCAGCATTACATGGAACACGCCCGGCATGAATTTCTTGAAAAAGCGGGCGCCAACTTCGGCCAGCTTCACCAACAGGGAATCGACGCCGTCGTCGCCAAAGTCGAAATAGAATACAAAACATCCCTAATAAGCGGAGACCGTTTCGTCGTAAAACTAAACATCGCCCGTGAAGGTGTAAAACTCGTCTTCTTTGAAGACATCTATCGCCTGCCCGACCTAAAACTGTGTGCACGCGGGAAAGTCGAATCCGTCTGCTTAGACCGCGGACGCCTCACAAGAGGGGAACTATTCGACGAAATCTTCTCCAAATGGTTAAAAAAATAGTATAAAATTTTGGCACATTCCAAAAAAGCGCTACATTTGCATCCGCTATTCAATCAGAATTGCAAGGGTTCTTAGCTCAGTTGGTTCAGAGCATCTGGTTTACACCCAGAGGGTCGGGGGTTCGAATCCCTCAGGACCCACAAAACTCCTAAAAAATTCTTTTTTAGGAGTTTTTTTTATATTGTACATAACTTAAAAACAAACTTAAACCCAAGCTTATGAAATTCTAATTATAATCCTTATATTTGTATAATAATCTAAGAGGAGTGTATATCCAAATGAATTTCACAGCATTAAATAAAGGTTTTAAAGCAATTGGATTTGATAAAGAACTTAATGATTGCTTTTTTCTATGCGAATCTAAAAATGAAATTGCTGATTTACACATTAAATTTCATTTGGATACTGCACAAAAATTTGACGCCACAGGTGTCTTTTTCAGAAAAGAATTAGGTCATTATTATAATCCTCAAATATACATATATGATTATACAGGACAACTCTATAACGAGGATGCCTTAACATTACTACAAAAAAAAGTTTGGAGCAGCGGCAATGTACCATTAGTATGTATATTTTATGATACCGAAATTAAAATTATAGATTGTACCACACATGTAAAAAATAACAAACCAGTCTTTTTAAATACAATATCATTAATTCATACAGCAAATAATACATATAATAATTTATTTGCAGTAAAGATAAAAACTGGCCTTTTTTGGGAAGAGGAAGAAAACAAAAATAGATTTAACTTTAAGTCTAATTCCTCATATAATATTTTAATAAATTGGATAAAAGAATTAAAAAACGAATACGCCAAAACTTTTAATAATGAAACTGAAATCATAAATAAAGTTATAATTCAATCAATTCTTATAAAATATCTTGAAGAACGCAAAGACGAAAGTGGACGAAATCTGTTTCAAGACAAATATTTTAAAGAATACAATAATGCCGCTTCTTTTATAGAGGTATTGAGTAACAATGATAATTTAATTCATCTATTAGATAAATTAAAAAAGGATTTTAATGGGAATGTTTTTGAATGGAGTGATAAAGAAAAAAGTCTGTTAAGAAAAATTGACCTGACTCTTTTGATAAAAGCGCTCAAAGGATATGAGGAGCCAAATGACAAAAAACAACTAGTATTAGAACTTATCCGATACTATGAATTTAGTTACGTGCCTGTTGAATTAATAAGCCGCTTATATGAAGAATTCCTTGGAGAAAATAGACATGATAGTGGACTTTATTACACCCCAGCCCACTTAGCACGGTTACTTATTGATGAATCTATGGCGCTAAAAGACTATGAAAAAATAGATTTAAAAAAATATAAAATTTTAGATCCAGCTTGTGGGTCAGGAATATTTCTTGTCTTTGCCTTTAAACGCTTAGTTCAATGGTGGAGATTACAACAAAACGATTTTAATAAGAAACCAACATTACATGATTTAAAAAATCTGTTATCATGTATTTATGGAGTCGATAAAGAAAAACAGGCTACAACACTTGCAGCATTCAGTTTATGTTTAGCCTTATGTGATGAATTATCTCCATTACAAATCATTACAGAATTAAAATTTGATGACTTAACCTCTTCTAATATATTAAATACAGACTTTTTTATTGACGAATTGACTCCTAAATCACAAAATGATACAAACATTACAGATTTTAATACTCAAACAGAAAATTATAATAAATTAAAACAAAAAAAATTTAATTTAATAATTGGCAACCCTCCTTTTCGCCGAAGTGGTAATTTAACAGGGATTAAAAAAAACTTTTGGAAAACTGAAATTTCGGAAAAAACAATTAGTATTCCATCAAAACAAATTGCATTAAAATTTCTCGCCAAATCCTTATCATTTCTCCATTCCAATGGGATGCAATGCTTGATTGTTAAATCCGCACCACTATTATATAATACAACAGCTATTGAATTCAAAAAAAACTTCTTTTCAAACTATAATGTAGAAAAGATATTTGACTTTACGGCACTTTCAAGAAATGCCGCCTTATGGGATAATGGAGTTGAAGTTGATACTCTTGCTATTTTTACAAGAAATCAACCACCAAATAATTTAAAAAACATACTTCATCTTACTTTTAGAAGAACCAAATCTCTAAAAGAGCGTTTATCTTTTGACATTGATGATTATGATCGACATTTTGTCAACAGATATGATGCAATTAATAATCCCCATATTTGGAAATTCAATTTAATTGGAGGAGGAAGAATACGAACTATTGTAGATAAATTAAGTTCATTGAACACATTGAAGTCCGTATTTCATGATGATTTCATCTTTGTTGAAGGGGAATGCGGTGCTGACAGTCTTGAAAACAAACAATTTCATATTAATAAAATAGACAAGGAAACTATCCCCGCAAATTATTATGAATCATTTAAAAATATAAATCACAATAAATTTCTACCACCAAATTTATTAATTAAAGAAAATACAACTCTTCCATTTGCTTTTAATAATCAACTTATTCCATATTCAAATGAAATTGTAGGTATTTATGCTAAAGGACATGAAAAAAATGAGAAGAAATTAATTGCAATCAAAGAATATTTAAATAACAATTTAGAATATTTACAATTCTACGTAATTGCAACATCCAGCAAAGCATTAATATGTAAAAATACAGCTATTAAAAAAGAGGATATAGAAAATTTACCATATTACAACGGCAAAATTAAGAATTTATTATCAAGTTCTGATATGAATGTAATTACTGACACTCTGAATATTTTTCAATATTTCCTTCGACATGGAGAAAATTCAGAAGCAATGAAACCTATTTCCTCAAAAAATCTATTTGCATATATGCAAAAATACGGTAATGAATTCTGTAAAGTTTTAAATGCTATTTACAAACAAGAGAACCAAGAATTTAGGTTAAGCGAAATATTTCCGATATATAATAATTCCTACATAGCCGCCATTTTTAAATATGACAAACATACGGATGTATCTACCATCATTAATCGGTCGGTTCCATATAACATTGGAGGTATTGCTATAAATCAGATTTCTTCTTCATTAACATCAACAAGAATCATCAAGATATATGAAGAAAACACAATAATTTTTATTAAGCCTAATCTATATCGGTACTGGATTCCATCAATAGCCTATAGAGATGCAGACAAATGTATTATTGACTTATCCAAAGCGGGTTATTAAATATGAATAAAATAATAGGAATAACAAGCACAGTACCTTACGGAAAATTTCCAGCAATAAAACCTAATTCAACTCTAGGAAAAATAATTCAGTCTCTATACGATACTTACGATCCTTTTATCAAAACTTTAAAATGTCATAAAAACCCAAATTTATCAAGTGAAAAATCTTTAGTACAAGAATTTATAATCCAAAATGACATTCAACTAAGAAAACACATAAATTCTCTTAGGATTGAAAAAGAATACACAGACAATTTTTATAAAACAAAAGGAATTCCAGACTTTGCTTATTTACCTTTAGAAGAAGGTGTATCTCATGAACCAATATTCATTGTAGAAGCAAAAATTCTCCCTGCACCAGATCACTTTACACTACGAGAGAAAGAATACGTCATTGGTAATAACAATAATGGAGGTATAGAACGATTCAAAACAGGGAAACATGGTATTGGTATAAATTATTGCGGAATAGTTGGTTTTATTTGTGATAATAATACTATAAATACATGGATTAATCGAATAAATTCATGGATAATGGAATTAAGCAAAGAGAAAAATTCTATTTGGTCATGTGATGAAATTTTAGAAATTATCGACAACTCAAAACAAATACAATCGATAGCTAAAAGACCCCTTAGTGACGTTTATCTCTATCATTTCTTTATTAAATTATAAATCTCTATCTTTCGATGGTAATAAAAAAGAGACTTTTTCAAGTCTCTTTTTTTATTATCATCGAATTGCAATCATTTCCACCGGCTGCTCTTTCACCTTATCTAACGGATAAGCACCGTACTTCACTTTACCGAAATCCACCTGTTTCAAATCAATACAACGTATCGAATTATTGTAAGCCGTTTTATAATACACCCGGCGGTTCGTTAAATCAATTGCCGACGTCCACTGCGTAGCACTCGGTATATCCGGTACTTCACCGGCAGGCAACTGAATACCGATAGGTATATCAAAATTGTTCAACAGATGAAAACACTGCTGCACCGTTTCAAAAGCGGTAGCACGCTGCGGAGCCGTATTCCTGTAAAACGCAGCCCGTACAAACCGGGACGGCGGGGTGGCATCTCCGGGGATTCCAAGAAATCCCGAATTACCACCTATCGGGCGAAGGGTCACACCGCCCAAACTTCTGTCGGGTGCCCCGCCGGGATAAAGATTCACATAATTATTCAGATTCGTCATATGCCACTCAAAACCGGGAGCATTGGTCAACACCCCGACCGCATTCTCATAAAAATGCGGCACCCCATTTACAATCTCCAGCACGACCTGCCTCCCCGAAGGCTCTCCCAACCGCCAGTGCACAACGGACGTTGCCTCCAGTCCCACAATACGTACCGACGGAAGAGCCGCTTTTACCTCATCAATCGTAGCAAACTGCGCCAACATCCAGGCCACCGCCTGCAGGTCTCCCAGCGTACGGGCATTCCGGGTCGAATCATACTTTTCATAACTGCCATAATTGGGGAAGAAAAACAATCCGGCGGAAAGTCCGGCTTCATTCATTCCTTCAGCAATAAACTCCTTCTGTACGACAGCCAACCCCACAACGCCGTACTTTGCCGTAAAACTCAAACCGTTTCTTCCCGTCGGAGTAAATGACTGCAAGCGCTCCCCGCGGGGGATAATCACATATTCACTCTCTAAAATCCCGCGCGACCACTCAATCGTACGCGCCTGCACATAAGCGCCGTCCTTCGCCGTCAGCGAAACACCCGTACAGGCTAATCCCTGGGAAGTATTGCCGTAAAAAGCGACAACAACTCCTAATAAAACTTTTATCCTGTTCATAGCTTTCTTTTATTATAATTCTTACCTATCTCCTCATACGCCATTCCCAAGATAAAAGATATACTAATTTTGATACAAGCGCCCGTTTTTCTTATAATTACTACCCATTTACCCCAGCGAATCTACAATGAATTCATCTTTTTAATCTCTTTAGATTTTTCATCATGAAATCGTATATCTTTTTAGCTAAAAATACCCCTTTTCAGAAAACCTATCGTTTTCGTATAAAAAACCTATCGTTTTTGAGGTAAAAATGATAGGTTTTCGGTAGCAAAACGATAGGTTTAAAAATAACGGGTTGGGTCATTAAGCCGGATGTATCTAAACAATGATTGCTAATATTTTTAATATCAGTCACTTATTTGTTTTTTGCAGGTGTTAATTGAAAATGGATACTCCCTTTGAAAAAAAGAGGCTCTTTTCAGTACAAAAAGAGTATGTTTTTGATGCAAAAAGAGCCTCTTTTTTAGTAGAAAACATATCCTTCATTTTTTGGAGTAAAAAAATTGGCAAAAATAGAGCAGTGGAAAAATGGCTTTTTCCACTGCTCCATTGTCCCTTTTCTCCACGTTTAATTCAGCGGTGTAATTCGTACCTGACCATTTCCTTCTCTTATTCCGGAAGTCATTGATGTATTTGTAAAAAATAGCCCAGAATAGTGAATAGATTGTCCCGTATGAACAATTGTACCCGATGTAGACGAGGCACTAATCGCATCGCACCCGCTATGACCGGAAATAAAAGAAGAACCTCCGCCACCACCTCCAGCATAATATCCTGTACCTCCACCATAATAACCTCCACCACCACATCCTCCATAATCTACGCTACCGGTACCCATTCCCCCCTGACCAAAACTACCCTTTACTTTTCCTGTACCTCCACTCGTTTGTGTAGCACCGCGTCCCGGAGGAGAATAAGAGCGTGCTTGAGTTCCGTTTCCTCCATTTAAACCACCTCCAGCACCCCCTACAGTATATCCCCATTCATCTCCTCCACCTCCAGCAGCCACCATAATTCTTGAGCACAATCCTGCCATATTATTCCAAACACCTCCTACTAAACGAATATCGGAAGCCCCTCCTCCCATACGTCCTTTATTCCCATTACCTGCTCCATTAAAAGTTTCATTTTCTCCTCCCACATATACATACAATTCTTTTTGAGTATTTAATTCTAAAGTTCCTACAGTATATCCACCCTTACCCGGATGCCCCTTACCACCAAACGAAGGCCAATTTCCACTAGTTCCTTGTGCACCCCAGCATTCCATTTTATATTTACCCGGTTCTAGTGTGATAGACTGCGAACTTCCCGTATAAGCAAACTCTCTTCGTATTTCCAACGTTTTTGTCCACAACTGCCCCGGACATTTATCCGATGAAACCGTCACATCTACCCAAAATACGGAATTGGAAGTCAAACCCGATACGACACCATGATTAGAAATTGATATTCCTGCGGGAGCATTATCCAGTTTCCAGTGAGCCTGCGGCATGTTTCCCCAGGTTGAATTTACGGTAAAAGAGGGGTAAACATTGGTATACGTGTCCAATGAAATTGTCCACGGAAGAGGTGCCACATACACATTCGTCACTGTTTCCGCCATGCCTACGGCACAGATTCCCACACGTTTGAACTGATACCTTACAAAAGTGGTGCCGGTATTGACAAAATTATTGTACACCAACGACTCCCCGTTGGCATCGGGAATTATATCAAATTTCGCTTCTCCGGGCTTTTTTACATACCAATTGTATTGGAAACGCATATCGGGGAAATCAGGACAGGAAGGCAATTGTATATTGACAATATGCAACTCATTCCCGGGGCAGGTCGTATCGCCCTGAATTTCCCCACCGTCTATTTCAATCCCTGAAAGATTATAAACGCCCCGGAATCCCACCGTGCTGTCGCGTTGGGTGATGCTTGTGAAATAGTTCATCGCTTCCGTTCTGTCCGAGGTGCGCAACAAATCATCCGCACTGTTGAATCCTCCTCCACGAACACCATATCTCGTCGCTGTCTTGTCCCAAAGATTGGCATTGTACACTCCCGCACCGCAACTCCCGCCGTCAAGGTTCGTGTAGTTTACATTCGCACACAATTCTTTCAGATTGCCGCTCATTTCCATCACTGCCCAATACGTGGCGCCTGCCTGGGTCTGATTCGTAGCCGATGTAGCAAACAATCCGCATCGAACGGGACCATTGATGCTGTTACTTGTACCGCTGTTTACGTTTTTCAAATAACTCAATGCCTGCTCCCGTTGGTCGCCCCGGTAATTTAAATCACCTAATCCGGTCAATCGGTTAATGCCGTTGTTCGTATTCCAGGCGTATTCTCCCTTGTCCGGTATCTGAGGATAAAACCGACGGCAGGCCTTTTCATACTCCAATTCACTCATCGGACGTAATCCGCTCCAACTGCAATAAGCAATCATATCTTCTATGCTCATGTAATTGCAGGCGAGTGTTTGTCCATCGTCCGTACTGAAGAGGTCGTTACTTGGATTTAGATTATTCCCGAATACCGCGGGCGTATTCGGTTGCCGCTGTTCGATAAATACGATACCGTTCCGGCAATTCGGAGTGTGGAGGTCTCCAAACACATAATCCCCCCGCTGCATCGTAGAGAAGTTATTATTGGCAACCCGTGCTTTCTGTTGCTCAAGAGTGAGTGAATTTAAAAATTCCACATACTGCTCCTGGCTCGTTTCGTACTTCATGATATAAAAACCCGCATAGCCTTTCGGATAAGAAGCCGATAAAGAGACATTGGGAGTACCGTTCTTTGCAGAAAGGGTTAAAGCATTCTCGGAATCAATGATAACGGCTGCCGTATCGCCCACCGCAAAACTCTTGTGGGAATACGCATCGCCCAAATAATATGCCCCATACGGAACATACACCATTTCGATGGCGTGAACGGCAACGTAGATTTCATTCAACGCTTCGCCGAAATCGCTTTTACTCAACCCCGTACCCTTTAATGGCCATTTCGCTTGCAACCGTACACTCACATTTCCCTCCGAAATCCTCTCACGCATCACATACAATCCGTTTACCTTGCTGCTGTTCGTACCGACCATATACGCGTATCCACCGTCCTCATTGCCGGCAGCCGGGCTCAATACATGTCCCGAAGAACCTAAATACGCATGCTGCCACAGATTCTCTAAGCCCCGCTTTTTGAATTTAAAGAACACCCATGCAGCGTCCCAGTTGAAATCATCCCGCCAAGAGTTGTCCCAGCGGAGATACACCTCAATAATCGCCGTATCGCCTGAAAAGCCGATAACACGCGTTTTACCGTCCACCCGAATATTATTACCGAACACGGGTGGAGAAAACAGACCGGA
>NZ_CALPCZ010000041.1 GCF_943193135.1 Odoribacter lunatus | reverse complement strand
TCATGAGTCTCGCTTCTTTTTTTTAGTGAAGTACTTACAGAAGTATCACATGCCTACTAAGCATATACCTTTTCTTTACGGTTCTGTTTTTTTTGATTGTATATATTGTTTTTTTAACATAGATTTGCGATTTCAAACGAATGTTGCGTTTTCTGTAATAGTAATTTTTATTTAGATGAAGAAGGTTCGTGGTGTAATCACTGTTTTATTGTTATGCTTGAGTGCGGAGTTTTCGTGGGGGCAGGATGCCTCCGGCGTTGCTTATTTTTTGCCAAATCTGCCCCAACGGGTGCGTTTGAATCCGGCTTATCAACCGGAGTATAAAGTGTGGGTGGGATTGCCGGTGTTGAGCGGTGTGTCGGTGAATTATATGAATTCGTCTTTTAAGGTGGATGATTTGTTGCAGAAGGGGAGGAATGATTCGGTGTATGTGGATATGGACCGGATGTATAAGTCGTTGCGTAAGCATAATTTGATTCATTTTGACAGTGAGCTGTCTCTCCTGACGGTGGGCGTGAAGGTGAAGAACTGGTATGCGACGCTGGATGTGACGGAGAAGAATGATTTTGTTTTCCGCGCGAATAAGGATTTGTTTACTTTTCTGAAGGACGGGAATACGCCTTATTTGGGAAAACGGATGGATATCGGTGATCTGGGACTGGAGCTGAATGCGTATGAGGAGTTTGCTTTGGGTGTGTCAAGGAAGCTGAACAGTAAGTGGACGGTAGGTGCCCGTGCGAAGTTTTTGTTGGGTATAGCGAATGCCCGTATGACTGATTCTAAAATCAGTCTCCAGACGGAGGAGAATGGTAGTAGTATGATGATACGTTCCAAGCAGGATATCCGCGTTTCGGCTCCGCTGACGTTTGAGAATGTTACGTACGGGGAGCCTGTAGAGTGGGATGATTTGAGTGCGGATGTGGATGATTTTTCAACGTCGATGGTTTTGAATACGAAGAATCCGGGTTTTGCGCTGGATTTGGGTGCGGAGTATGAGTTGAGCGATAAGCTGAAGCTTTATGCGAGCGTGGTGGATTTGGGTTTTATCCGTTGGGGTGCGAAGAATTACCGCTTTACGCAGAATACGGAGTTTGACTGGAAGGGCGGGGATGTGTCGAATAGTATTAAGAAGGATGACAAGTCGATTGATGAGGTGTTTGATGATTTGCTCGACAGTCTGAAGAATGATTTCCGGCTGACGGCATCGGAGGGCGGTTATATGACAATGTTGCGTAGCAAGATGTATTTGGGGGCTACGTACCAGGTGGCGAAGATGGTGTCGGTGGGTGGTCTGGCGGAGCTTACGATGCTGAATAAGAAATTTTATCCTTCACTGACGGCGTCGGCGGATGTGCGTTTGCACCGGAATGTGACTGTGGCCGTGGCTTATACGGCGATGCCGGGCAATTATGTGAATGTGGGGGCGGGGCTGACGGCGAAGCTGGGACCGGTTCAATTGTATGCTTCTACGGATAATGTGCTGGGGGCAAATTATACACATACGCAGTCGCTGAATGCGCGCTTCGGTATAAACCTGCTGTTCGGTCACCGGGATAAGGGTAAGAAGGAGGAATCGGTAAAGACGGAGCCCGTGGTGGTGAAGAAAGAGCCGGAAGCGAAGAAGGATACGGTTAAACCGGCGCCTGTGGTTAAGCCGGAACAGGTGGAGGAGAAGGAGGATACGGTTGTCCCGCCTGCAGAGCCGGAGCGGGTAGTTGTCAGCCCGGTGAAGGAGGAGATGATGATTGAGCGTCGGGGCGTGGAGGAGATGCCTTACCAGGTGATTGTGGGTAGTTTTAAGAATCGTGCTGCTGCGGTGGATTTAAAGAATAAGATGATACGTTTGGGATTCCGTGAGACGTGGGTCTTCCAAAATGAGGAGGGACTGTTTCGGGTGAGCTGCGGAGGCTTTGAGACGCATGACGAGGCATGGGACGAGGTGTTCCGTATTCGTCGTAGGTATCCAAAACTGAAAGATGTGTGGGGGTTGAAGGTGTATTGATATTTTCGTGATAATCCCTATTTATGGGGATTTCAATCGTGATGCGGATGTTCTATTTTTGTTCTTGATATAGATACGTTCAGTTTTAGATTTTAATGAAAGACCATTTTTTAAGATTATCCGATGTTCCAACCGGACAGGATTGTGTGATTGTCAAGGTGCATGGGCACGGCAGTTTTCGTAATCGGATTATGGAGATGGGTTTTGTGAAAGGGGAGAGTGTGCGGGTTATCAAGAATGCGCCGTTGCGCGATCCGATTGAGTATGAGGTAATGGACAGCCATGTTTCTTTGAGGAGGAGCGAGGCGAATTTGATAGAAGTGATGGAGTTGGCGGGGGAGGATGCGGAGCGTGTGAGGGTGAGCGGTTATAACGGAACGTTTCAGGATGAGACTGCGGAGGAACGGTTGCGGGCGAAGACGAATATGATTGAGGTGGCGTTGGTGGGAAATCCGAATTGCGGGAAGACTTCTTTTTTTAACCGGGCAACAGGATTGCGGGAGCATGTGGGGAATTATAGCGGAGTGACGGTGGATGCGAAGGAAGCGGATATACGGCATAAGGGTTATACGATTCATTTGATTGATTTACCGGGGACGTATTCGATTACGGAGTATACGCCGGAGGAGTTGTTTGTGCGTAGTTATATTACGGACAGGCATCCGGATATTGTGCTGAATGTAGTGGATGCTTCGAGTTTGGAGCGGAATTTGTTTCTTACGACGCAGTTGATTGATATGAATATCCGGGTGGTGATGGCGTTGAATATGTTTGATGAATTGGAGAAGGAGGGTGCCAGACTGGATTATGATTATTTGGGGCAGTTGCTGGGATTTCCGATTGTTCCGACAATAGCTTCGCAGGGAGAGGGAATTGATGCGGTGCTGGATAAGATTATTGATGTTTTTGAAGATAGGAAGGATGCTTCCCGTCATATTCATATTAATTACGGAGCGGAGATTGAGGAGGCGATAGACCGGGTGAAAGCGACGATTGTGCCTAATAAGGAAGTGACGGACAGGTTTGCTCCCCGTTATTTGGCAATAAAGGTTTTGGAGCAGGACCCGATTACGCAGGATGTTTTGAAGGGGGTGGAGAATTTCGGGGAGATTGAGGAGACGGCGCAGCGTTGTGTGCAGCGGTTGGAAAGGGAATATAAGGAGGATACGCGGACGATTATTACAAATGAAAAGTATGGTTTTATTCGCGGGGCATTGAAAGAGACGTATACGGAGGGGGGAAAGGATAAACGCCAATTGACGAATGCGATTGATACGGTTTTGACTCATCATTGGTTTGGTTTTCCGGTGCTGTTGTTGTTTATGTGGGTGATGTTTCAGGCGACTTTTTCTTTGGGCAGTTATCCGATGGAGTGGATTGAAGAGGGGGTCAAGATGTTGGGTAGTTGGGTAACAGAGGTAATGGCTCCCGGTCCTTTGACGGATTTGATTGTGGATGGTGTGATTGCGGGAGTGGGAGGCGTAATTGTGTTTTTGCCGAATATTTTGATATTGTTTTTCTTTATTTCTTTGATGGAGGATACGGGATATATGGCGCGGGCGGCTTTTATTATGGATAAGCTGATGCATAAGATTGGTTTGCACGGTAAGTCGTTTATCCCTTTGTTAATAGGTTTCGGGTGTAATGTACCGGCAATTATGGCTACGCGGACCTTGGAAAATAGGCGGGAGCGATTGCTGACGATGCTTATTACACCTTTTATGTCATGCAGTGCCCGGTTGCCGGTGTATATTCTTTTGGTATCGGCCTTTTTCCCGGTGAATCAAGGGATGGTGTTATTGTCAATATATATTATAGGGGTCGGTTTGGCTGTATTGACTGCTTTATTATTGAAGAAGTTGTTGTTTCATCAGGCTTCGGATCCTTTTGTAATGGAGTTGCCTCCGTACAGAATGCCGACGATGCGGAATACGTTGTTGCATATGTGGAATAAGGCAGGCCAGTATTTGAAGAAGATGGGGACGATTATTCTGGTCGCTTCGGTTTTGATTTGGGCATTGGGGTATTATCCTTATCATCCGGAGTATGGGAAACAGAGTCCGGAGCGAATGGAACAGTCGTATATCGGGCGAGTGGGGAAGGCGATAGAGCCGTTTATACATCCTTTGGGATTTGATTGGAAAATGGGAGTGAGTATTGTTACGGGTGTGGCGGCGAAAGAGATTGTGGTGAGCTCGATGGGGATTCTTTATCATGTGCCGGATGCGGAGGAAGATGTGCAGGTATTGGCGATGAATCTGCAACATCAGCGGGATGCTGCGGGTAATCGGGTGTTTACTCCGTTGGTGGCTTATTGTTTTATGTTGTTTATTCTGATTTATTTTCCTTGTATGGCGGTGATTGCTGCAATACGGAAAGAGGCGGGCGGACGCTGGGCGCTTTTTACAATTGTGTATACGACGTTGCTGGCGTGGGTAGTGGCTTTTTGCGTGTATCAGATAGGAATGTTGTTTTGAAGGAATGCAGGAAATCGTAGTATATATTGTTCTTATTTTTTGTTTGTTCTTCGCCGTGCGTTTTTTCTGGCGGCGTTGGAACAGGAATAACAAATGTGAGGATTGCCCGTTGAAGAAGGTATGTCTTAAAAATCGAGTTTCAGCGTGATGTCTTCGGCATCCTTTTTTCTTTTCAGCCGTTCTTTTTCTCCTCTTCGGAATACGTATATGAGGCCGTATTCTTCACACATGTATCTTTTTTCTTCTTCGTCTTTTACTCCGGCAAAGTAGGTCTCGACATCGTTCCAGATGTTTACGATGAGGTTGTCGGCTTCATCTCTGAATTGAGCGACTTCTGAACTGAAGCGGGCGGAGTTGGCTTGAAGCCGTTTTTGGAATTCGTAGCCTTGCTTGAAGTTTTCATAATTAACCCGCACGAGGGCTATAGCGGGACTGTATATAGGGTTGCCTCCGCGATTGTTGATGCGTTCTTGCTCTCCGTTAATGATTTTTTCACCCCAGACGATTAGTTCCTGTTCCGTAAGTAAAGAAGGTACTTTGGAGTCATCTTCGTCCAATCCGTAGAATGCACGTGCTTGGGGTTTTAATTCCCCGCGAGCGATTGTGAAATTGAGTACTTGGATGAAGTGGGAAATATAGAGCCGGGCTTTTTTGGTTAGCTCGGAAAATTTCTGACTATTTTCTATTTGTTTGCTTCTGGCAGCTTTTGAATTGGTTATGGCTGTTTCAAATTTTGATAGGAATATGTCTATTTTCTGTTTTAAGGGAAACGAGTATGCCAGGGTGTTTATATCATCCAATTTTTCTCCTTTTCGCAAAGCTGCTTTGAGTGCTCTTATTCGTGCTGCATCCGTATTGGGTAATCTTCTGTAAGGCATGTGTCGTATAATCTTATAAATGACACTGCGAAGATAATAAAAACAAACGAAATTTTCTGTATTCGTACAATATTTATTAATTACGGATGTGTTTATAATTATTATAACTATTTAGAATGCGATGCACGTAGTCGTATGTCTGTTGTCCATTGCAATATCCGTTGCGGGATAAGGAATCCTTGTAGAATTCAGGATCGGATTTATATCGGATGTAAAAATCGACGTTGTTGTCCCAGATATAAGGATTTTTGCCGTATTTCTCAGCAAGCCGCATTGCGTCGATGATATGACCGGCTCCGGCGTTGTAGGAGGCTAAGGTGAATTTTAGTTTTTCTTCCGGTTCGATAGGGTATTCCGAGAATATGTTATCCAGGTATTTCAAGTATTGTATGCCGGTGTAGATATTACTGTCCGGAGAGAAATAGTCGAATACTTTGAACATGCTGGCGGTTTCCGGAATGATTTGCATTAGGCCGTAGGCTCCGACATGTGATTCGGCTTCGGGGTCGAATTTCGATTCATTGTAGACAAGTGCAGCCAAGAGTCGCCAATCCCAGTTAAGAAGTTTGGCGGCCTCTTTCAGTTGTTTGTCGAAAGGTGATAGGTCGCCTTTTTTTACCAAGGTGTACTTGGATTTATGGGAGGGGTGTTGATTGTGGTAGTTGAAATAACGGTTGTATAACATGTTTAGGCGTCCGTTTTTTTTGTATAGGTCTAGCCAAGTGTTTATTTCTTTCGCTAAGTCGGTAGAATGCGTAGGGATAGCCCAAGAGATGGCGATGCCTTCCTGAAGGTTGAGGGAGTAGTCTAAATGGGGCATGGAAGGCGAGTGTGCTTGAGCGATGTTTTGGTCGGTGATGGTGTAGTCGATTTCTCCGGTTTCGACTAAGTTTAGTAGTTCATCTGATGAGTAGCGGGATATTTCTGAAATGTTGAATTGGATTTTTAAAGAGTCCTGAATATGGTGCAGTAGTTTTTTATAAGGACTTCCTTTTTTTATAAAAATAGTTTTCCCGTTGAGTTCTTCAATATGATGTATAAGATTTTTCCGATTATTTTGTACTAAGACCTCCCCCGTTTTGAAGAAGGGGTGGGAGAATTGGATTTTTTCTTCTCTTTCCGGAGTGACGGTCATGCTGACGGCTATTAGGTCGTATTGTTCTTTCTGAAGTCGATGAATGGCGCTATCCAAGTTGTTGTTTACATCGATGACACGTAACCTGACACCTAAATAGTCTGCAAAATCCCGGGCGAGCTCGTAATGAAATCCTCGAGTAATACCTTTGTAGACGTAGTAGTCGGTGGTGGAGTAGAAAGTAGAAATATCCAAGAAGCCTTTGGAGAGGATTTTTTCGACGTGGGATGTCGGGGGATAGATAAACTCTGTTTTTTTAGTCTCCGTTTTTTTACAGGCGGTGCAAAGTAAGAGTGTGCAATATGCTATAAGAATGAACTTCATGCGGAGAGGATACATTTAGTCGAAAAAGTTCCATTTTAGTCCGAACTTGAACATGGCGGGGTTAATGGGGTAGTCCAAGGCACTGAAATAATTCCCATTGGTAACGTAATAGTTGAGATGTTCGTATTTTAAGAAAAGGGTCGCCCGTTTAATACGGAAGTCTAAGAATATATCAAATTTGGGGTATCCTCCGGTTTTTTCTGTGCGTTGGCTGTAGAATTGCATGGTAGAGGGGGCATAGTTGTCCGCATAGAATTTGGTATTGTAAAAGAGATCAAAACCGATAATGAATTTCAATACTTTTTTGAAGAATGCATTCTCGTAATAGTTATGCGAATATAACGAAATCGTAGGGAGGGATAATATATCTTTGTGGGTGTTTTGCTGAAAGTATACGGTTTGGTCAAAATGAAAATGTCCGGCCTTGAACTTTTGGTTGGCCCAAGCAGTCAGAATAATTAAAGCTTTGGAAGTTTGCTGGGGCATGGCTGCCGTGTCAAAATAGACATAATTGATGATATTGTTCCAATTGAGTCCAACTTCAGTTTGAAATTTTTCATTGACATAACGGCCTTCAAGGCCTAGGGTTTTAATATTGTCAAAATTTGTTTCCCAAATATTGTGGTTACCGATGTAACGGGAAAAGAACGGATTAACAGTTTGCGATTCAATAAGCGCATCTGCTCTGATATAACTCGTTTTAGCTTTGTTGAAATATTGTTTTATAAATCCTTGTATTTCAAAATCACCGATATAGTGACCGATGAGGCATAGTTTTACGTTTGCATCAAAGTTGAATAATGCACTGTCATTAACATTGAAAATACCTCCGGTCAGCCAGGTGCCGCTGTGTTTGTCCTTGCCTTGGGCGTGAGTGGAATCCAAGCCTGTCCGTCCGGTATAATCCAAATGTTTGAATGAAAGACCGGCGTATATGCCTGGCAAGTATTTGTATTTGGGGTGTTCGTTTACGACTAATCTTGCGTTGAAGTTATAGACATGATTCCCTTGTAAGTCAGTGTGAGAGACACTGTCTAAAAAGGTATTGTGAAAGAAATCAAAGTTAATGCTTGCTTCTTTAAAACGATGTATATTATCTTCGATAGTCGCAGAGAATAAGGCTTTTGCCGGGTAAGACTGGATAGTGTCGTTGCCTTGTACCGTTTCTTTCTTATTGCCGATGTTGTATTGCAGCAGTGTGTAGAAATTAAAATTACGGTAAATGTTTCTTACGTTAGATAGATTTACCGGGACATTTTCGGCATTAATGGTAGTGTCTCGGATGAATTTTTTGTCTAACACACCTCCATTTTCATCAAAATTTCCATTGTTTTGGTTTAGAAATAAATTGATAAGCCATCTCTCCTTTTCATAAGAGGAAAAGATAGAAAAATTATAGGCTTTGGATTTTTGATTCATGTATCTCCCGTCTCCGGAAATGAGATTGTAGCGAAAACCTGCATTCCAAAAGGGTGTGATATTTTGTGTATGCCATACGTCCAGAAATGATTCATTTTTTCCTTTGCCACCCCCGGAATAATAATTTAATTGGGTGAAAGGAGTTGTCGTGTTGAAATTAACGGCATCTACAGGCTTAAAGAGATAAGCCCGAACGTTATTAAGAATATGGAAATCTTCTTGTGGAGGCCTTTTGATGAATATATCTGATTCATAGGGAGCCGGAAAGTTGGCAAGATAAGTATTGGCAATACTTTGTTGAAATATATAATTGTAATTATGAATTTTATCGAAAGTGGTATCTAAAGGAATATCCATTTTATATACTCCGTCATTCATCCATTTCCATGTCCGATGTTGGTGAGGAATATCCGAAGTAGATTGCTGGCGCGATGAATCGGTGGCAGACTGGGGATTGGCGCCGTTACCGCGAATGGGGTTACCTTTTCGGTGTATGGGACTTGATTGTGTAAATGCTATGAAAGGCAGGCAACAAAAAATGAATATGTATAATAATTTTTTCATCGTGGCAAATATACGTAAACTTTTAAAACTCTCATAAATTACTTACTTTTGTCCGAAATTTAATATACGAAAACATGGATACGAATCATCACAACACGGAAACGGAAGGCGAAGCGAAGTCGTTGAATTTTATTGAACAGATTATAGAAGGAGAGTTGGCAGAAGGGAAGAATGGAAAACGGGTACACACCCGCTTCCCGCCGGAACCTAATGGATATCTTCATATAGGGCATGCAACGTCTATTTGTCTGAATTTCGGTCTTGCGGAAAAGTATCACGGAAAATGTAATTTACGTTTTGATGATACAAATCCTGTGAAAGAAGATGTAGAGTATACGGATGCTATTCAAGAAGATATAAAATGGTTGGGATTTCAATGGGATGGAGAAGTGCGTTATGCATCCGATTATTTTCAACAGTTGTATGATTGGGCAGAACAAATGATACAGGAAGGCAAGGCTTATGTGGATGATCAATCTGCAGAGGAGATCAGTGCTGGGCGGAAGACAATCAATGAGCCGGGAGTGAACAGTCCTTTCAGGAATCGGAGTATTGAGGAGAATTTGGATTTGTTCCGGCGGATGAAAAATGGAGAATTTAAGGAAGGAACAAAGGTCTTGCGGGCTAAAATAGATATGGCTTCTCCGAATATGTTGATGAGAGACCCGATAATGTACCGTATTATATATAGCAGTCATCACCGGACAGGAGATAAATGGTGTATTTATCCTATGTATGACTTTACTCATGGTCAGAGCGATTATTTGGAAGGAATTACGCATTCTATTTGTACGTTAGAATTTGAAATACATCGTCCTTTGTATAATTGGTTCTTGGATCAATTAACGACAACAGAATATCGCCCCCGCCAGATAGAATTTGCTCGTCGTAATTTGAACTATACCGTGATGAGTAAGCGTAGATTGCTGGAGTTAGTACAGAAGGGATATGTAGCAGGGTGGGATGATCCGCGAATGCCGACAATTTGCGGATTGCGTCGCAGGGGATATACACCCGAATCAATCCGTGCTTTTGCAGAGAAAGTGGGAGTTGCTCGTCGGGAGATTGTCGTAGATATGGCATTGTTGGAATATTGTGTAAGGGAACATCTTAACAAAACAGCGCCGCGGGTAATGGCTGTATTGGATCCTGTAAAAGTTGTATTGGATAACTATCCGGATCGGACCGAGATGGTGGAAATTGAGAATAATCCGGAAGATGAAACAGCCGGAATCAGAAAAGTGCCCTTCTCCCGGGAATTATATATCGAAAGAGAGGATTTTATGGAAGACGCACCAAAGAAGTTCTTCCGACTAACATTGGGAAGCGAAGTACGCTTGAAAGGTGCTTATATTATAAAATGTGAAAGTGTAGAGAAAGATGCGCAAGGAAATATAGTGTTGATACATTGTACTTGTGATATGGATAGTCGTAGTGGAAGCGGAACAGAAGCCAGTAACCGAAAAGTGAAAGGTACACTCCATTGGGTATCTGCAACGGAAGCAATTGAAGCGGAAGTACGACTCTATGACCGATTGTTCAAAGACGAAGATCCTGCAGGACATAAGGATATTGATTTTAAAGAGTTTATTAATGAGGACTCATTGAAGATATTGAAAGGTTGTAAATTGGAACCAGGATTGAAAGAGGCAAAACCCGGAGAACGTTTTCAATTTCAGCGATTGGGTTATTTTTGTGTAGATCCCGATACTAAAGAGGGACAATTGATTTTTAATAAAACAGTTGGATTAAAAGATAATTGGGCGAAAGTCCAAAAAGCGTAAAATATGCATATGAATAATGTAAATAAGGAGATTCGCTCCTATATATTGATTGCCTTCGGAATGCTGATCTATGCAGTCGCTGCATTGGGTTTTTTGGTGCCTCATAAAATTGTGGGCGGAGGTGCGACCGGTATGAGTACGATTATTTACTATCTTTCTGGTAAAACAGTGCCGGTGGGTATAAGTTATTTTGTAATCAATGTAGTATTGGTCGGAATAGCTTTAAAGGTATTAGGACCTAAATTTGGAATAAAAACAGTATTTGCCATTGTTATAGGAAGTGCTTTTTTGAGCTTTTTACAGCCTCTGATTCCTGAAGCTTTTGTCAGTGACAAATTCATGAGCTCCATTATAGCAGGAATGCTTACAGGAATCGGGATAGCTATTGCCTTATCGGAGGGAGGAAGTACTGGAGGAACGGATATTGTGGCGATGATTGTTACGAAGTATAGGAATGCTAGTCCGGGAAAAATGATTATGTACAGCGATTGTGGAATCATAGCATGTAGCTTGTTTATTAATTTTAACCTGGAAGGACTGATGTATGGTTATGTTATGATGGGAGTTGTGTCATTTACTGTTGATTTTGTATTAACAGGAAAGAAGCAGTCGGCTCAATTATTTATTTTTACCGAGAAATATCAGGAAGTGGCGCAAAAGATTACGGAACAATTTGCACATGGCGTTACCGTAGTTGATTGTACCGGTTGGTATACCGGACAGGCAAAGAAAATGTTGATTATAGTTGTGCGTAAAAACGAAGCGATAGAGGTGCTGAGGATAGCTAAACGGGTTGATTCAAATGTTTTTATGACCATGAATACTGTTATGGGGGTATTTGGTAAAGGATTTGATGAAGTAAAAGGTATAAAAGCGTGATGGTACCATAGATTACATCATACATTTAAGCATACAAACAAATAGCAATAAAAACGAATAGAAAAAAGAGGTTGTTTGAGTATAAAAACTTGGACAACCTCTTTTATAATAGTATGTGTTTACAACCTGTTTATTGGAAGCATCCTTTATGGAGAGAAACTCTCTGGAACGAATCTTTTGCCGTTCTACGCTGTTCTAGAACGGAGGTAAAACGGAGATGATTCGGACTTGAAACGGCAAAAACCACTAAAAACGAAGGTAAAATTATTTTTATTTTGGGGTGGGCCCCTTATAGAATATTTCTCATTTATATGCATTTTGATTTCTTTTTAAAAATTTTTGTAAAAACTTTTGTAGAAAATAATACTTGTTTTATCTTTGCACCCACTTTCCGATTCGCGGAAAAAGTTCTTGTAAAAAGATTAAAAAAGTAAGGCAAAAATTTGGAGGGTAATAAAAGTTGATATATCTTTGCCGTCACTTTCGCTCATTTATGGGCGGGTTAATCAGGAAACGAGATTAAAGAGTTCTTAGAAAAATTGTAGTGACGAGACAGCAAGTGCGACCCTGATATTAGATGATATTTGGGACATATGACTGAGCACATGGAAAAAA
>NZ_CALPCZ010000040.1 GCF_943193135.1 Odoribacter lunatus | reverse complement strand
AAACGGAAAATCGTTATCTCATTACTGTTTCTCCTCGGATTCACTTCCGTATGGGGAAACAACATCCGTATAACGGGCAAACCCCGTGTTGTCAATATCGTCGGCGATACGGCCTTTGTAGAACTGAACCTCTCGTGGGACAACTCCTGGCGGGATGATTTCAATTGGGACGCTGCGTGGATATTCCTCAAATACAAGAAAAGAGGAGCCACCGAATCCTGGCATCACGGTTATCTCGCCCGCGAAGGACACGAAGCCATGCCCCAAAGCGGGAACGAAGGCGGCCAATACACCTTCATGTTTGGCGAAACAGGTTCCGGCAGCAGTACCAAAGTCACCGGCGTATATCTCATGCGGGATGCCATATCCGAAGGTCGGGTAAATGCACGACTACAACTTAAATGGATTATCAATGCCAATCCTCAAAACTCGCTTCCCGTCTCTGACTTCGGTAGCGATTTTAAGTCCATATATGTTGCCGTCCATGCTGTTGAAATGGTTTATATCCCCTATGGCAGTTACTACCTCGGGGACGCGTATTCCTGGAAAAGTTTTGCCGTCGCAGACACTGCTCCCCATTTCATTGATTCCGAAAATGCCTTAACATTAACGGCAAAAAACTATTCTCCTTCCGTTTATTTAGGAGTTAATTACCCCAAAGGCTACGCAGGATTCTACCTCATGAAATACGAAACCAGCCAGGAGCAGTATGTAGAGTTTTTGAACGCCCTCACCCTAACGCAACAAAAAGCGCACGTGACCAATAACAACTTTGAGCAAATGAAGCGCGGGGAATATGTATTCGGTGATCGAAACCGCCCCAATAACCGGAACGGCATCGTCTTCATCGAACAAAAAGGGAAAGGTGCTCCCGCCGTATTCGGCAACAACCTTAATCCGGCAAATGACCTTTTCTCCCAAGATGACGGGCAGACTCTCGCCTGCAATTACCTCTCCCCATACGACATGTTCGCATACTGCGACTGGAGCGGTTTGCGCCCGATAAGCGAACTGGAATACGAAAAAGCCTGCCGCCGCCCCTATCCGCAATTACCGGAAAAAGGAGAATACGCCTGGAATACCAATAGCAATGTCAATTCCTTAAACGGACTTTCCGACCTGCTCTATTTGGGAGATGAACGCGAACAAGCAACAAACAACAATAAAAACGTCAATAGCGGCAACCACCTCAACGGACCTGTACGGTGCGGACTGTTTGCCACTGCCTCCACCAACCAATCCCAATCAGGCGCTACCTACTGGGGCGCCATGGACATGAGTGGAAACCTGTGGGAAATGTGTTTCAATGCAATATCCGGGGCATCATTCATCGCCAATGATTTCTATTACTCTCATGGCAATGGGGAATTATATACTGACGGGGCTACAGACATTTATTCCGGTTATTGGCCTATGTACGTCGGAGCAATTGCCATTCGAGGCGGTTGTTTCAACAGCCCCGATAGTCTATTACGCACCTCCGCCCGAAATTTTGTCGAAGGAAATTACTTTACAGCCATAACACAGCGGGACAGCACCGTCGGATTCCGCGGAGCACGCAGCCTGCTCAACACCACCGGATTTGACGGAGGAGCTATCCTGTGTCCGAACGGGACAAGCACAGATACAATTTGTGTAGGAACAAACATGGAACTGACCGGAGTGCTGCCGAACAACAGCATCGGAAAACTATCGTACGTATGGTATGTGAGTGAAGACAACGGTTATTTATGGAAATTAATAGAAGGTGAAGCCGGGGCGGACTTAAAATATGCTGATTTTATCAATCCATATTCCAGCTATAAATTATATAAATTCAAACGAAAAGTCACCTGTGCCATAGGCGAAGCCGAAACCCAAGCAAACGTGTATGTAGCACCTCTTCCCTGGACCATTGAAGAAGAGTATTACACCAATGTCTATCCCTCCTTTACGGTAAATTCGACATGGGGAATCATGCCGCAAACACACTGGACATTGGAAACTCCCCCCGCAGGTATATCCATTTCTGATCAGGGACTTGTATCTGGTTTGACTGAAAATTCCGTTTTCTGGACAAATGTTACAGTATCATCGGATAAATGTCCGGGAATAGAATACACAAAGAAACTTATCATTCAACGCGATTTTCCAGTCGGCTCAAGTTCCATTACCCTTGACCCAGGAGAGTACGTCATGGAATGTTGGGGAGCAGAAGGAGGAATTGGCTATGTAGATAAAAAAGCTCCGGGTACTCCCGGTAAAGGTGGACACAGCTACGGCGAACTCGTATTAACCTCTCCGACTACCTTTTATGCATATGTAGGAGGAAAGGGTGGCGACGCGGCAAAAAATTGTAGTAAATATTGTGGAGGCGGTTGGTATGGTTCAAATGGTGGAGGCTGGGGAGGTGATGATGACACGGATGATAACGGTGGAGGTGGTGGTGGCGCCAGTGACATCCGTTTAGTCCCCGGTAATCTCTACTCCAGAATCATGGTTGCTGGCGGAGGTGGCGGAGCAAGAGGAGGAAAAAATCAAGTCGCTGGATCCGGAGGAGGTATATGGGGAGGCGGATCCTATGGTGGGGGGCAGACCGGCAGTTCTACTTATTTTGGATCAGGCGCAGATGGAGGAAAAGGTGGGAATAATGCATGTGGCGGCGGAGGAGGAGGCGGCGGTTATTATGGTGCATCCCCTGCTGCTAGAAATTGTGGTGGTGGTGGTTCAGGCTTTGTATCCGGAATGTCGGGATGCAACGCCATTACAGGTGACGGAGACTTAACTCCAACAGGACAGCCCAACCATTACAGCGGATTCGTCTTCCGGAATCCCTATATGAGTAACGGAAATAAATCCGGAAACGGCTTAGTCAGAATCAGACCGTTTGTTCCTTAACCTCAAGACAACTGCCAATAGCGGAAAATTTGTTGAAAATTTAATCCGCTGTTAGTGGCTTAACAAAAACAGTCGCGGATTTGTTCCCGCAAACCGCGGCAAGAAAAAAACAGATACAAATCGGTCGCTGCAAATTGCAGCGACCATAAATTTCAAATATCATAATAAAATCAACAAAACCGTCGAATACACTCCTCTTGGAAAAGCAAAAGGCTTTTCCGGAAGTATTGCATGCTTCACGTATTTTGATTTTCTTTGCCGTGACAAAAATGCAATACCCGTGTCAAATACCGCGATTTCGCACATATTGGTCTCTCTAAAAAGCCGGAATTTCAGACTCTATTTCACCGGTATGTGCGTATCCCTTACCGGTACATGGATGCAACAAATCGCCATGAGCTGGCTGGTATATAAACTTACGAATTCGGTATTGCTCTTGGCCACCGTTACCTTCACCGCACAAATTCCCATTCTGCTTGCCACTCCCTTTATGAGTGTTTTCGTAGACCGGTTTAACCGACATAAAATACTTTTGGTGACCCAAACGCTCTCCGCCCTGCAAGCGCTGTTACTGGCCTGGCTGACGTTAAGCGGACTCGTGGAAGTATGGCATCTGATTGCCCTCAGTCTGTTCATCGGATTAATCAACGCCTTAGACAATCCCACCCGCCAAGCCTTTTATCCGAGTCTGGTTCCCAAAGAAAACCTCAGCAATGCCATTGCCCTGAATTCCGCCGTCATCAACGGTTCCCGGCTCTTCGGCCCCGCCATCGGCGGCGTACTCATCGGACTAATCAGTGAGGGAATATGTTTCCTTTTCAATGGCATCAGCTATTTAGGAGTTATCATCGCCCTGCTGGTTATGAAACTGCCTTCCCAGCAAGCCCGATATAAGCAACAACACCTGTTATATGACTTAAAAGAGGGGTTCCAATACGTTTCCCACCATTTACCTATTCGGACTCTTCTAACCCTTATGACCGTCATCAGTTTCTTCGGTCTCCCTTTAATCACCTTTCTGCCCGCTTACGTCAAAGACATTTTAGGCGGCGGAAGTGAACTATTGGGCATACTCTTATCCTGTATAGGTGTCGGCTCTTTCAGTGCGGCCATCTATTTAGCCGCCCGGAAAAGCGTTGCCGGACTGCCCAAAGTCATCATGCTCGCCGCTCTGATTCTGGGCTGCACTCTGCTGTTGCTCTCTTTCATTGAAATCCCGTGGATGGCGGCAGTTGTCTGCATTCCGGCAGGCTATTCCATCATCATCACCGTAGCTTCCATCAACACACTGCTCCAGACCCTGTCGGACGAGGACAAGAGAGGGCGGGTCATGGGCTACCTGGCCATGACGTTTACGGGCATCGCGCCCATCGGAAGCATGATTCTGGGCTTCATCGAAAAATACACCGGACTGCCGGTCATTATTCTCATTTCCGGCATCGCCTGCCTGCTCGCCGGAAGCATCTTCGAATACTACCGCCCCCGCCTCTGCCAATACTCCCGTTCGAAAGGCAAGGATATATAAAAACGGCTGCCGGGAACCGACAGCCGTTCTATAATCACCGGATAATTATTTATTTCTTCGCCAATTGCAAAAGAATATCCATTACCTGAATCGCGCTCTTCGATACTTTCGTACCGGGACCGAATACGGCAATCGCACCGGCATCGAACAGGAACTGGTAATCCTGGTGAGGAATCACACCGCCCACATACACGAGGATGTCTTCCCGACCTAATTTTTTCAGTTCGTTGATAACGGCGGGTACCAGCGTCTTGTGTCCGGCAGCCAGTGAGGAAACGCCCACCACATGCACGTCGTTCTCAACGGCTTGCTTGGCAGTTTCTTCCGGCGTCTGGAACAACGGTCCCATATCCACGTCGAAGCCCATGTCGGCATAACCGGTTGCCACTACTTTGGCACCGCGGTCGTGACCGTCCTGACCCATTTTGGCAATCATGATACGCGGACGACGTCCGGTCAGTTCGGCAAACTCGTCGGTCATTGCCTTGGCTTTCTCGAAGTCGGCATCCTCGCCGGCAACGCTTGAATATACTCCGCTCACGGTTCTGATAACAGCTTTATAACGTCCTACAATTTTTTCACATGCGTAAGAGATTTCTCCCAGAGAAGCACGCTTCTTGGCAGCATCTACCGCCAATTCCAGCAAGTTGCCCTCTCCCGTTTCCACACATCTAGTGATTGCATCCAATGCGGCATCCACCTCTGCCTGGTTCCGGTTTGCCTTCAACTCTTTCAGGCGAGCAATCTGCGCTTCACGCACAGCAGTGTTGTCCACTTCCAGAATATCAATCGGGTCTTCCTTGTCCAGACGGTATTTGTTCGTACCGACAATCGTCTGTTCGCCGCTGTCGATGCGAGCCTGAGTACGAGCAGCAGCCTCTTCGATACGCAATTTCGGGATACCGGACTCGATAGCAGCAGCCATACCACCCAGCTTTTCGATTTCCTGGATGTGAGCCCATGCCTTTTCCACCAACTCCTGGGTCAGGCTTTCCACATAGTAGGAACCAGCCCATGGGTCAACGGCCTTGCAAATGGTTGACTCTTCCTGGATATAAATCTGCGTATTACGAGCAATACGGGCAGAGAAATCCGTCGGCAACGCAATCGCCTCATCCAGCGCATTGGTATGCAGCGACTGGGTATGTCCCAAAGCGGCACCCATTGCCTCAATGCAAGTACGTCCCACGTTGTTGAACGGGTCTTGCTCCGTCAGTGACCAACCGGAAGTCTGGGAGTGCGTACGCAAAGCCAAGGACTTCGGATTCTTCGGGTTGAACTGCTTAACAATCTTCGCCCACAACAGACGACCGGCACGCATCTTGGCGATTTCCATGAAATGGTTCATACCGATAGCCCAGAAGAACGACAGACGCGGTGCGAAAGCATCAATATCCATACCTGCATTCACTCCGGCACGCAGATATTCCAGACCGTCAGCCAACGTATATGCCAATTCAATATCGGCGGTAGCACCTGCTTCCTGCATGTGGTAACCGGAAATAGAGATTGAATTGAACTTCGGCATATTCTTGGAGGTGTACTCAAAAATATCGGCGATAATCTTCATGGAGAATTTCGGCGGGTAGATGTACGTATTACGCACCATAAACTCTTTCAGAATATCATTCTGAATCGTACCGGACAACTGGTCGAGGGTTGCTCCCTGTTCCAGACCGGCCACGATGTAGAATGCCAAAATCGGCAACACGGCACCGTTCATCGTCATGGAAACGGACATCTTGTCCAACGGAATCTGGTCGAACAAAATCTTCATATCCAGAATGGAATCCACAGCCACACCGGCTTTACCCACGTCACCGATTACGCGCGGGTGATCGGAGTCATAACCGCGGTGCGTAGCCAAGTCGAAAGCCACGGACAAACCTTTCTGTCCGGCAGCTAGGTTACGACGATAGAAAGCATTTGACTCTTCTGCCGTAGAGAATCCCGCATACTGACGAATCGTCCAGGGACGCAGGGGATACATGGCAGAATACGGTCCACGCAGATAAGGAGGAATACCGGCAACATAGTCCAGATGTTCCATACCTTTCAAATCCTCTGCAGTGTACACCGGTTTCACCGGAATCAACTCCGGAGTCGTCCAGTTCTTGGCGATGTGATTGGCTTTTTCCCACTCCGCAGCATTGGTGGTAGCCTTTTCAGCCGCTTTAATATTTATATCTTTAAAATTCGGTTTCATCTTGTATTACTTTTTAAATGCCCAACTTAGCCTGATAAGCTTTCAATTCTTCCAATACGTTGTTCTTGACGTGGATATAGTTCATCAATCCCTTGGCTTCCAGTTCCGGACGGCTTTCGGGATTACCGGCAACCACCACGATGGCTTTGTCTTTCAGCTTTTCGTAAGCCTCCGGAGCAAATCCTGCATATTCCTCATCGGAACTGCAAAGTACCACGATAGCGGCCTTGTTCTCCAAGCAAGCCTTCACGCCTTCGTCAACGGTCTTGAATCCGTTGTTGTCTTTCACCTCGAAACCAGCACAAGCGAAGAAGTTGCAGGCAAACTGGGCACGTGCCTTGCGCATCGCCAGATTTCCCATCGGGAACATATATACGACCGGACGACCGTTCTTAGCGGCATACTTGTCGGTTTTCAAACGCAGAGCCTCGAAAGCCTGTGTGCCCCGGTAAGGTTTCAATGTCTCAATAGTTGCTCCTTCTGCCGTCTGATCTTCCGGTTCCAGCACGCAAGCGCAGATGTCTTTCTCGATTTTCTCGTTGAAATTCGGGAACTGGTTCACACCCACGAAGTTTTCTTTCCGCTGGGCGATAGCCAGGTCACGAGCCTGAGCGGTAGCCTTCACGGCAGCCTGTACGAAACCTTTCTTCAAAGCCTCTACATATCCGCCCTGTTCCTGTACTTCCAGGAACAATTTCCAAGCCGCCTCGGCAATGTTCTGCGTCAATTCCTCGATATAATAAGAACCTCCCGCAACATCCACGATTTTACCGAAATGAGACTCTTCCTTCAACAGCAATTGCTGATTGCGGGCAACACGCTCACCCAGTTCGCTCGGATGACATTCGTACACGTAATCAAACGGATGAACGGTGAAAGAATCCACACCGCCCAGCACAGCCGACATCGTTTCGGTCTGCGTGCGCAACATATTTACATTCGGGTCATAAATCGTCTTGTTCCACTCGGAAGTCTCGGCATGCACATTCATCTTGCACTTGCAGTCGCAAGAAGGCTTGTAGGCTTTCACGATGTGCGCCCACAGATAACGGGCAGCACGCAACTTGGCGATTTCCATAAAATATTTGGAACCGGTGGCGAAATGGAAGCGCATCTTCGGCGTAACCTCGTCGATGCTCATGCCTGCATCCGTCAGCTTGTCCAAATATTCCACGCCGGCAGCCAGTGAGAATCCCAATTCCTGTACGATAGACGAACCGGAATTGTTGAATACGTAACCACCCACTTCAATCGTCTTGAAGTTCGGATAAGCTGCCATTTTCTCCGTATTTTCCTTTGCAGAAGAGTACGGATTCTCGCAGCAGACTTTTCCTTTCAATGTCATGGCCGAAAGCGGGTCGATATTGATGCCTCCGTTAATCTTTTCCGGAGCGATACCGCGTTCTTCAACTACTGCCTTGAATGCGTCCACGATAGCGCATTTTTTGCATCCGGCAACGAAGTTGATTTCCACGCACTCCAGACAGATGTCCTTCAACAAAGCAGCCATGTCGGCTTTCGTAAAATTCTTGCTGTCTGTCAGAACAAAACCCAAGGAATTAACCCCTCTGTTGAGGACATCCAGCGCCTTTTTGTTCGCTTCCGCCACATTCTCCACCACAATATCCTGGCGAACATACCAGTCGTTGCTGTCTTTCTTGTTTCCGCGCACATAAGGGAATTCCCCCGGGAAACAATCCAGGTTCTTCAGGTCTTTCATGTTCTCCAACCGATACATCGGCTGCACATTAAAACCTTCATTGGTTCTCCATACCAGCTTTTTATTGAAATCGGCCCCTTTCAGGTCGACAGTAACTTTGTCCACCCACTCCTGCATAGTGTTCGGGGCAAATTCACTGAAAAGCTTCTGATTCACTTTTTCTGCCATAATTTATATATTTAACTGTAACTGTTTATGTATAAAAACGAACAAATTTAACCCTTTCGGGGGATTAAAAAAATTATTTACTTCCTTTTTTCCGTAATGTAAACGGCTAAATCCGACATTACTCCCCGAAAAGTTCCGGACATTGCCCCAACACCTTTCCCATAATCACCGCGGCAGCTTCCGCATCCGCCAAAGCGTTGTGATGATTTTCAAGCACATACCCGCAATGGGCAGAAACTGTATGAAGCTGGTAATTTTCCAAACCTTTGAAATATTCTCTGGCTAAACGCAACGTACAATAAAAACGGTAATCAGGATAAGGCATCTCAAACAAAGCAAAAGACGCTTTCAAACACCTTTCATCAAACACACAGTTATGCGCCACCAACGGTATTCCCTTTACCTTAGGCGCCACTTCCCGCCAAACGGTAGGAAAAGCCGGCGCATCATCCGTATCACTCCTCGACAAGCCATGTATTTTTGTATTTTTCCGCCCGTAAAAATTAGGCACAGGCCGTATCAAACTATAATAACTATCCTCTACCTCCTCGCCGTTCATCACCACAATTCCCACCGAACAAACACTGGTAGGCTGCCAATTGGCCGTCTCAAAATCTATTGCCGCAAACCGCTTTGTCATTTTCTTTATTTTCGTCTAATATCCCGGTAAATTCAACAGTACCGAAGGCAATAACAATAAAAATCCCAATAGAATAAAAAGTAACAATAATTTTCCGAACCACTTTACCCACACGTCATAAGGGATGCGGGCAATCCCCAATGCTCCTATCAAAACGGGAGACGTTGGGGTTATCATATTGGTAAATCCGTCGCCGAACTGATAAGCCATCACCGTTGCCTGCCGGGAAATACCCACAACATCCGAAAAAGGCGCCATAATCGGCATCGTCAAGGCCGCTTTGGCAGAACCGGACGGAATAATAATATTTATCAATGTCTGTATACCGTACATCACCCCGACGGAAGTAACCTTCCCCGCCTTGTGAAGCCCCGAAGCCAACGCATGCAAAATCGGGTCTATCACTTTTCCGTCCTGTAAAATCTGAATAATACCTCCCGCCAATGCCACCACGATAGCCACCGAAAGCATGTCCTTCGCTCCTTCCTGAAACAGTTTGATAACTTCATCGGTTTTCTGCCCTGCGGCATAACCGGATACAACACCCATCGCCAAGAACAAAGCGGAAATCTCACTTAAGTACCAACCGTACCCCAATACCCCGATAATCAGAAAGACAATCGTAAACGCCAAAAGTACCAGAATAAAAAAATGGAACGACTTTTTCAGTCCCCACCAGCCCGACAGGGCAAATAACAGCGTTGCCGCCGGCACGGCACAAAAGTTCACACCCACCGAACCGATACGGAATTCCGTCAAAGGATAACAAACAGAGAACACGACCAAAGCAGCCAGCAATATAAAGTATACATACACGCTCCGGCGCAAGACTTTGTATTCAATCCGGACATCCGCCTGTTCCCCCCTTTTACGCCAATAATCATCCGCCCGATACATAGGAGAACGCGCCGGATTCCTCTTTATTCTGCCGGCATACCGCAATACACAAACAATCAAACAACACGTCAGGATGCACCAGCATGCCAAACGATATTCAAAGCCGGAAAACAGCGGCAAATCCGAAATACCCTGCGCAATGCCTATCGTAAACGGATTCAGTACAGCCCCCGAAAAACCGACATGGGCCGCAACATACACCATGCACAAACCGGTGATGGAGTCGTACCCCATACTTATCGCCAGCGGCACCAGAATAATGACAAAAGCCAATGTCTCCTCGCTCATACCGAAAACAGCTCCGAACAGACTGAATAAGACCATGACCAAGACCAAAACAACACGTTCCACGCCCATAGCTTTTATCACCCGATAGCGTTCCAGCCGCCGGGAAGAACGTAAAAAAGAAAGAATACCCACATCTATCGCCTTGCTGCTATTGAGCAACTGAAACGCCCCACCGATAATCAGCAAAAAAGCAATAATCCCCGCCTGCTTCTCAAAGCCATTCAGCAAAGAAGAAAACACCTGCCAAGTCTGGGGTGCCGCCTCCACCCGATGAAACGAGCCGGGCACAATCACCGTCCGTTTCACACCGTTCACATCCGATACCTGCCGTTCATATTCTCCCGCAGGCACTACCCACGACAGCACGGCACAAAACAAAATAACCGATACGATAATCGCATACGTATGAGGGACTTTTTTCAACAAGCGCATACACAAAATTTTATCGGGCGAAGATACCAAAAACCGCCCAAATCCTTTTGATGCCTTATAAAATATTCGCAATTTTGCTTGCCTATTAACACACAAACAAACTACTACCATGAAAAAAATCAAAGCAGCCATCGTAGGATATGGCAACATCGGAAGGTATGTATTGGAAACACTGCAAACAACCCCCGATTTCGAGATTACGGGAATTGTACGCCGGGATGCCTCCCATGTCCCCGCCGAACTGAAACCTTACAAAGTTGCCGGCAATATCAGCGAATTGGGCGAAACGGATGTCGCCATTCTCTGTACACCCACCCGCAAGGTGGAGGAATATGCCTCCGAAATTCTCGCCAAAGGCATTCACACCGTAGACAGTTTTGACATACACACACAGATACCGGAATTGCACCAGCGGTTACACGCCATTGCACAAAAACACAACCGGGTTGCCGTCATGTCGGCAGGCTGGGATCCGGGCAGTGACTCTGTCGTGCGTGCACTATTGGAAGCCTGTGCCCCCAAAGGCATCACCTATACCAATTTCGGCCCCGGCATGAGCATGGGACACACCGTTGCCGTAAAAGCCGTTGAAGGCGTAAAGGCAGCATTGTCCATGACAATCCCTACCGGTACGGGCATTCACCGCCGAATGGTATATATCGAACTGAAAGACGGGTATGATTTCAAGAAAGTGGCACAAGCCATCAAAGACGACCCCTATTTTGTAAACGACGAAACCCACGTACTGCAAGTAGAAAGCGTAGACAGTCTGCTGGACATGGGGCACGGTGTAAACCTCACCCGCAAAGGCGTATCGGGCAAAACCCAAAACCAGCTTTTCGAGTTCAACATGAGAATCAACAACCCGGCACTGACAGCCCAAATCATGGTATCTGCCGCAAGAGCCGCCATGTTGCAAAAACCGGGATGCTACACCCTCATCGAAATTCCTGTCATAGACCTCCTATACGGAGACCGCCAGGAATTAATCAAACATTTGGTATAAACAGCAAAATCAATAGCTTAACAAAACACAAAGTTTACTATTTTTCTCGCCAAACGGGAAGAGATTGCCAATACTTTGGAAATCCCATATCTTTGAGGTCGAGTAAACGGCAATCAGATTTGAGTAATTCCTTGATATGCTTTTTGAAGTCACTGCCGGGACTAAGATACTATATAAAAACTCGAAGACCTCCCTAGGTGCGCTGTTCTACGGGAAGCGTGGGAGGTCATATCGAATACAAAGATAATACTTTTATCTAAAACAGCAAAGGTCGTGGCAAAAATATTTGCAACATTTGTGAGGAATTCTATGATAGAATCCGTCTTCTTACCTCTTCGATTTTTCACCATGAAATCGTGTAGCTTTTCGTCCAATAAATACCCCTTTTTTAAAAACCTATCGTTTTCGTATAAAAAACCTATCATTTTCATACCAAAAACCTATCGTTTTTGAGTCGAAAACCTATCGTTTTTTTTTGAGCAAAAAAATTGGTAAAAATCCTATATGACGACTAGTAGAAACTAATTAAACATTTAGTATAGAAAAAAGTTAAGAACTGTCCCTTAAAATGGGATTGTTTTTATTTCTGTTTTTTGGGGGTAAAGCAGACCTATATTTTTCATCATGAAATCATATATCTTTTTGGCCAAAAATAGCCCTTTTGAAAAAACATATCCTTTTCATGTAAAAAAGAGCCTCTTTTTGCATCAAAAACATACTCTTTTTGAGTAGAAAACATATCCTTTATTTTTGGGAGTAAAAAATTGGCAAAAATAGAACAGTGGAAAAAATGGTTTTTCCACTGCTCCATTATCCTATTTTTCCACTTTTAGTTCAACGGGGTAATCCGCACCTGACCGTTTCCGGTATTTCCTGTCATCGTGCCTGTACCCGAAAAATTCGGCATACCGATATAGCTGCCTTTTGCTGTCGTCCACTTATAACCGGCACCATCAATCATCACTGTATTTGTGAAAGATACACCGGAATAATGTATTGATTGTCCTGTATGAATTATATTGGATGATGTCGAAGAAGCACTAATGGCATCACACCCACTGTGTCCGGAAATAAACGACGAACCGCCTGCACCCGACCCGACAATACCATTGTTAAAATGTCCATATCCGCCACCATAGTAACCACTTCCACCACCACTACCATATGAACCACCAGCGGAATGTTCTGTTCTACAGCCTCCCATACCAAAACTCCCACTTTTTCCCTTACTAATACCAATGCCACCTTTTCCTCCACTTGTTTGACTTCCTCCTTCTGCAACAGTATACGAATAATTATATATTTTTCTATGATAATTACCACTATATCCGTTTAAACCACCAGCAGCTCCGCCATTGGATCCATAACTATTATAATAGTCACTTCCACCCCCTCCTCCTGCTACAATAATCCTTGATTTTAGACTGTTAAAATTATTCCATTCCCCTTTTATTAAACGAATATCCGTAGCTCCCCCGCCATTCCTTCCATTAGATTTATTGGAGCGTGTCCCTCCTCCATT
>NZ_CALPCZ010000039.1 GCF_943193135.1 Odoribacter lunatus | reverse complement strand
AAAGACACCGAAAAGAACCATTACGGAAAGAAATACCCATGACCTCCGTAAATACCGCATTCCGGCACACTTGATTAGTTTTTTCATATCAAGAAATTACTTAGCACCTTGAAAGTCCCCGGAAAGGTGGGTTTATAACAAAAAGAAAGCGTGGGAACTTTAGTTTATCCATTCTGAGGTATCGCCAAACACCCGCCTAACAAATAAACAATGCCCACGCCTGACCATTATATGGGTTACATATATACGGCAAGCGAGAACGTTTATTTCGTTTATCCCTGTTAGGTTGAAAATTGGCGATTTTCAGAATGAGGATAAAGCTAAACGCTTCAAAAACAATATGTCTATTGCGATGGAATACGTTTATTCACATCGTAACGGAACAAAGATATATAAAAAGTTGAAGAGTGGAAAAGACGGAAAAAGTTAAAAGAAAGGGATAAAATGAGCTTTTGTAAATCCTATTTTAATTTTTCACTAAAATACATAACTTTGCGCCCTAGATATTTAAAAGTACAAAATATGGGAAGAGCATTTGAATACCGCAAGGCACGTAAATTGAAAAGATGGGGCAATATGGCCCGTACGTTTACCAGAATCGGAAAAGAAATCGATATTGCCGTGAAGGCAGGCGGTCCCGACCCCAATAATAATACCCGTCTCCGTATCCTGATACAAAACGCCAAGGCTGAAAATATGCCGAAGGAAAATGTAGAACGCGCGATTAAACGTGCCGTGTCAAAGGATACGTCGGATTACAAGGAAATCGTTTATGAAGGATATGCCCCGCACGGCATCGCTATCGTTGTGGAGGCCGCAACGGACAACAATACCCGCACGGTAGCCAATGTCCGTCACGCTTTTTCTAAGTTCGGAGGTACTTTGGGAACGACCGGTTCGCTGGATTTCATGTTCGACCGGAAATGCGTATTCAAGATAAATAAACCCGCTGATTTCGATCCGGAATCATTCGAGCTGGAAATGATTGACTACGGGGTAGACGAAATTTTTGAAGATGAAGACGGTGTTGTCAATCTTTATGGAGCTTTCGACGCTTACGGCAATATTCAGAAATATCTCGAAGAAAATAAATACGATATTGTCAGCGGTGAATTTACCCGTATCCCCACCGATACGAAAGAATTAACACCCGAGGAGCGTGCAGACGTGGACAAAATCCTGGATAAACTGGATGAAGACGAAGACGTCACCAATGTTTATCACAATATAAAAGTGGATTAAATCCACCAACATTTGCAGATTTAAAAATATAATCGCATATTTGCAGCCACAAAAAGATGTCTTCGTAGCTCAGCTGGTAGAGCAATTGACTCTTAATCAATGGGCCCTGGGTTCGAGTCCCAGCGAGGACACTGAAAAATAAGCAGTTACGAAAGTAGCTGCTTTTCTTTTTATCCGGATTTCAGGGGGGGTAAGGTGTCAAGTTAAACCAGAATTTAAACAGATAGTGTTCAAAAAAGTGTGTATGCTCCTCCTTCTCATTTTTGAACACTATCATCATTTCTAAAATTGGGAAGTAGATACGACTGTTATTTTTTATAATGATGTCGCATGGAAAGTACCAACACTTCAATACCTTGTTCCGTTACTTTATAAATAATACGGTGTTCTGAATTTATACGCCTTGACCATTTGCCTGACAACTCAAATCTTAATCGTTCAGGCTTGCCTATTCCACTAAACGAATGTTCCGCTATATCAGCCAAAAGCAATTCTATACGTCTTAAAATGGCTGTATTGTTTATTCTTTTCCAATATAGAAGATCTTCTTGTGCTGCGGGGGAAAAGATTATTTCCATAAATCTTCCAATTTGATTTTCTTCCCTTTGCCTTCTTCTATATCTTTCTCTGCCTGTTTGATGCGTTCAACCATGACGGGAGAAGAGGTCAGATACTCCGTTTCTTTTATGGCATTGTATTCTGACAATGAAATGACCACAACACTTTCTTTACCGGAACGATGAACGACTAAAGGCTCACAGTCGGAAATAACGGCGTCAAAGTAGTCTTTCATATTATTGCGTAACTCTGAATAATTCGTTGTCCTCATAGTTTTATGTCTCTTTACGTACAAAAATATGTACTTATTTTGGATTAGCAAGCAATACGACTAATTAATACAGTTAATTAACGTTTCTATTCATTCCATAGATTCACTGAAAATTCAATGAAAGAGTTTCGTGCCGTATTAAAACAACCTTTCATTCATGCCCAAAGAGAAGCAACAGAAAAAATATGAATTTATCCGCTTATTAGCAATATCACAATCTAATGCGTAAATTATTTTATCAGGTTGTAATTATCCGAACAAAACCCGGCAAATATCGGCTATTTTGGAAACAGGTTTCACCTCGATGCGGGGCGTTTGTTTCGTCAGGGCTTTCTGATTTCCGTAAGGAACAAAGATTTGCTTAAATCCCAATTTCTCGGCCTCGGAGATTCGTTGCTCGATGCGGCTGACGGCTCTGATTTCACCCGACAATCCCACTTCTCCGGCAAAAACAGTGTCACGTGGCAGAGCGGCATCGATATTCGATGACAGGACCGCCATGACGACGCCCAAATCCAATGCGGGGTCATTCACCCTTATCCCTCCCGCAATATTCAAAAATACATCCTTTGCCGCCAAACGGAATCCCACCCTTTTCTCCAAGACCGCCAGCAGCATATTCAGCCGCCGGGAGTCGAACCCCGTCGCCGAACGCTGCGGCACCCCATAAGCCGCCGTACTCACCAATGCCTGTACTTCCAGCAAGATGGGACGAACACCTTCCACCGTTGCCGACACAGCGATACCGCTCAAATCCTGTCCGTGATTGGAAAGTAAAAGTTCCGAAGGATTCACCACCTGCCTCAAACCGGATTGCAACATTTCATAAATGCCGATTTCCGATGTGGAGCCGAAACGGTTTTTGATAGAACGCAGGATGCGGTACATATACTGCTGGTCTCCCTCAAACTGAAGGACAGTATCCACCATGTGCTCCAGAATCTTCGGGCCCGCCAACTGGCCGTCTTTGGTTATATGCCCGATCAATATCGTCGAAATGGTATTTTCTTTCGAATAACGGAGCAGCATATTCGTACACTCCCGTATCTGCGACAAACTGCCGGGAATCGAGTCTACCGTCTCCGTCGCCAATGTCTGTATGGAATCTATGATTAACAAATCCGGCTGAATCGACCGGGAGTGTTCCAATACATTCTCCAGCGAATTGCCGGAAAGAAACAAGCACTCATCATTCTCTATTCCCAGGCGCTGCGCCCGCATCTTAATCTGCGCTATACTCTCCTCGCCCGAAACATACAGCACCTTTCCGCAACGGTTATGCAGGGCAAACTGCAATACCAGAGTCGATTTACCGATGCCCGGTTCGCCGCCTAACAAGACCATCGATCCCGGTACCAAACCGCCTCCCAGCACCCGGTTCAGCTCATTGTCCCCCGTATCCATCCGTTCATCCGCGTTCGCTTTAATCTCCGACAAACGAAATGCTTTGGAAGAAGCCTGCCCGAGAAGAGCCACTTTGCGCCCCTTTTCGGAAACCACTACCTCTTCTTCAAAACTGTTCCATTCCCCGCAGGCGGAACAACGCCCCACCCATTTGGTTTCCTTCGCTCCGCAATTCTGACAAACGTATACGGTCTTTGATTTCATATCGGAAAATTAATAAAACTCTTCGTGTTCTTCCTCCAAAACTTGCGAGGGTCTCATTGCCTCTTGTGTCCTATTTTCCTCATCACAATTAAGTTCTTTATATACACCCACAGGCCGTTCAAAAGGACGCTCCGAGAAATGCAATTTCGGGTCACCCATCACTTTGTCCAAAAATTCCGCCCAAATAGGCAACGCCATATTGGCACCCTGGCCATATTTCAAATTCTGAAAATGAATCGAACGATCTTCCGCTCCTACCCAGACACCGCCCACCAAATCAGGCGTCAGTGCCATAAACCAACCGTCGGAATGCTGCTGGGTCGTTCCGGTTTTACCTCCCATCGGATTGGTAAAACCGTATTTTATCCGCAAACGGATTCCCGTTCCCTTATTGACCACACTTTCCAGCAAATTACACATCAGATAAGCCGTTTGAGCCTTGATGACTTCTTTTGAATCCGCTGAAAATTCCGCCAGCACGTTACCGTATTTATCCTCAATCCGAGACACCATCACGGGCGTATTGTAAACCCCTTTGTTGGCAAATATGGAGTAAGCCGCCACCATCTCTTTCAGTGAAATTTCCGCTGTTCCCAAAAATACGGAAGGCACCGGATCGATAAAACTGTATATTCCCATTTTATGCGCCATCTGCGCCACTGCCTGGGGAGTAAACTGTTTCAATACCCATCCCGAGATATTATTCTCGGAATTGGCCAACCCCCATTGCAAGGTTACCATCTCCCCTTTTCGTTTTGAACCTCCCCGCGCAGTCCACGTCGTACCGTCAGGTAAAACGAATGTCTGGGGAATATTAGGCACTTTGTCACAAGGTCCCAACCCCTCCTGCATCGCCAACGTATACAAGATAGGCTTAATCGTGGAACCGACCTGCCGTTTGCCAACACTCACCATATCATACATAAAATAGCGATAATCCGGCCCTCCCACATACGCTTTGATTTTTCCCGTCTGAGGCTCCATGACCAAGAATCCTGCCCGGAAAAAAGACTTGTAATGCTTCAACGAATCCAGCGGCGACATCACCGTATCCCGAATGCCTCTCCACGTAAAAATCTGCATCGGCATTTTTTGATTAAAATTCTTCCGAATCTCCGCATAAGACATTCCGGCATCCTTCAATGCCCGATACCTCTCCGTCCGCTTAATAGAACGGTCTAATATATCCTGTACTTCCTCATCCGTCAAATCATTTGAAAACGGCGGGTTGTTTTTTTCCACCCCCTCGCTTTGAAACAAAGGCTGCAGCTCTTTGCCCAAATGCTCCCGCACTGCATCTTCCGCATATTGCTGCATCCGGGAATTCAGTGTCGTATAAATTTTCAGACCGTCCGAATAAATATCGTAATTCGTTCCGTCCGCTTTTCTGTTTTTTTTACACCAACCGTAAAGCGGATTCGTCGCCCAGGCGATCGAATCGACTTTGTACTGATCCCTGTTCCAGCGGTAATTTTTAATATCGGGCTCTCCGGCTGTCATGAAAATACGCAGATATTCCCGGAAATAGGCTGCCAATCCCTCTTTGTGATCTTCTTTCTTAAACTTCAATCCCAATGGCAGCAGCCTCAAAGAATCATACTCTCTCTGCGTAATTTTTCCATATTTCAACATTTGGTACAACACCACATTGCGACGTCCCAATGTCCGCTCCGGGCGACGTACCGGATTAAACAACGCCGGGTTCTTGGCCATACCTACCAACATCGCAGCCTCATGTATCTGCAAAGAATCCAGCGATTTCTGAAAATACACCTCCGCTGCCGAATTTATTCCCACCGCCAGGTTAAGGAAATCGAACTTATTCAGATACATCGTCATGATTTCCTCTTTCGTATAGCTTTTCTCCAGGCGGACGGCAATCACCCATTCCCTGAATTTCCGCAAGGAAAGTTCTACAAAATTCTGATCCGGATCACGGGGAAAGAGCATCTTGGCCAACTGCTGGCTGATTGTACTTCCACCTCCCGTCGAACTGCTTCCGGTCAGTAATCCTTTCGCTACCCGGAAAAGCCCAATAACATCAATACCACTGTGCTCATAAAAACGGGCATCTTCCGTGGCTATCAAGGCATCTCTCACCGAAGCGGGAATATCTTTGTATTCCGTGTACCTTCTGTTTTCGCTTCCGATATAATATCGGCTAATCATCGGCCCGTCTTCAAAATAGATTTCCGAGGCAAACTTGCTGTTCGGATTCTCAAGTTCTTCAAACGTAGGCATGAAGCCCAATTTTCCTTCAGCAATCAGCCAAAAGAACAGTACCAAACACAAAACTCCGGTAAAAAATATACCCCAGAAGACAAAGAAGAATCTTTTATACTTTTTAAACATGCACCTTCGCAATTAATTCTTTAGCGGACAAAGATAATTAAAACGTAATCAATTATCACTGCTTTTTCCCGTTTTCGTAATAATTACCGGAGTCCAACACATGAAAATACACATCCGAATCCGGATAGCCTATTTCCCGGAGAGAGTCGGAAACAATCCGAGCCACTTGCGCCTGGAGTTCCGGCGGTCTTTTAAACCACGAAACTTCCACATAAGGCCATCCTTCCGAAACAAAACGGCCGTCACTCACCCGTTCGGCATGAATCCATTCAAGAACAATATGTTCGCGGGGACAACCAATTGCTGCCTGCACTTGATCTGTCAGCCGTCCGCTTATCTCCGCTAACTTCATCCGGTCCGTCGCATAAAATCTAAAAAAAGGCATAATCTTTCATTTTTATTGCACATTAGCATAGAAACAAAATTAAAAGATTCCCTCTATATAGACAAAACCTACCCATTTATAATGAAGCCGAAACACTATAAAGATAAGGACACCCCCGCGTAGACAGGAAACGTCTGGAATAAACAGGCAATTCCTCGTTCACGGACATCTTTGTATACAACGCACTGCAAAGAGCCACCCACCCTTTTCCCAAGCCATTCTCATACGTCATATTGCCCGTGTGATTATACCCCAAACAATGGGCAAATTCATGAAAAATAGTCCGCGTAACACAATTGTCGTCCGCATAGTGTTCCAGGTAACACCATTCTGCCAAACCGAAAACCGAACCTCCTCCCAATCCGTTCACACCGGTCACATGCCCATAGACCAATGCCGGCAACTCAAAAATCTGCCGGTAAAGTTTCTCCACATTCACTTGTGTATGATTGTTATCTGCATACAAACGCCCTTCGGCAGTAAACAATTCTCGCATAAACTCTTCGGTAGAAAATAAATAGGATAAATTCAACGCTATCGCTACGGCCTCGCGTGCATGGGCCGGCAACAAAGGCGTCCAATGCTTGCCCTGGTAAGCCCCGAAAGAAACATGCCACCGGCATTTGGAAGAAACAATTTTGCAATAATACGGGTCTGCACACTCTATTTCCGTCTCCAAATCGGAAACATGCCGGCTTTTCGCTACAACTACTTGATTTCCCGAACGGGTCTCATAACATACATCCGAGCGGGTAAAAAGCAACGGTACCGTACACTCTGAAAAAGCAGGAATCCTCTCGAACTCCGCCAATTTTACCTGTTCCGGCATCCCTTTCCATTTTCCCCAAATAACCAGATTTTTTACCGGACGGGGTGAATAAAAACGCACGCGGAGCATTTTTTTCCTGACAAGCGTTACCTGCAAAGGCTCATTCACATAAAAACCACGTTCTTCCCGATTAAACAGCAAACGGTCTGACTCATCATCCTGCAAAATAAACCGGTAAACACCCGAATCTCCGTCTCGCTCTGTTATATGTACCAAGCCGGGAGCAACCGACCCGAAACAGTTCAACACGCAAAATCCCACACACAAAAAACACAACAAATACTTCTCCGCACTTTTACTTCCGCACATACGCTTATTCTACACTTTATTACATCCACGTCCTAAAAGTAGAATAAAAAACGCTCCGAAAATGTCAAAAAAACTTATTTAACCTTGTTAAATATAGTTACTTATATTCATCCCAGCTCTTAATCGCAATATCCTTTTTATCCACTTTGCAGATAGCATAGATAAACGCACTTGCCAAACGGGCATTCGTCAATAACGGAATATTGTAATCCACCGCCGCACGCCGTATTTTATATCCATTGTCCAATTCCCGTTTCGTTAGATTCTTCGGGATATTGACCACCATGTCGATTTTCTTGTTTTTCAGATAATCCATGATATTCGGCTCTCTTTCCTCATCCGGCCAATACAATACCGGAACATTTATTCCGTTGTCTTCAAGGAATTTAGCCGTACCGGCAGTCGCAAAAACATTGTATCCCTTTTCCAACAGTATCTTCGTGGACTCCAGCAATTCCACTTTGGAACGGGTAGGACCGGAAGAAATCAATATATTCTTTTCCGGAATACGGTGCCCCACGGACAGCATACTCTTCAAGATTGCCTCGTAATAATTCTCACCGATACATCCTACCTCTCCGGTAGACGACATATCCACACCCAGCACGGGGTCGGCTTTCAGCAAACGGGCAAAAGAGAACTGGGAGGCTTTTACTCCGACATAATCCAAATCAAACACCGATTTATGCAATTCCTGTACGTGTTCTCCCAGCATAATCCGTGTCGCCAGTTCCACGAAATTGGATTTCAAAACCTTCGATACGAACGGGAAACTCCGTGAAGCACGCAGGTTGCATTCTATCACCTTGATATCGTTGTCCTTCGCCAGGAACTGCATATTAAACGGTCCCGAAATATTCAGCTCTTTCGCTATCGCCCGCGCGATCTTCTTAATCCGGCGAATGGTCTCGATATACAGTTTCTGTGCAGGGAATACAATGGTCGCATCACCGGAATGCACTCCTGCAAATTCCACATGCTCACTGATGGCATACGCCTTTATCACACCTTCCTGTGCCACAGCGTCAATCTCCACCTCCTTCGCCTGTTGCACGAACTCGGTAACCACCACCGGATGGTCTTTCGATACCTCTGCTGCCAGTTCCAGAAAATGGAGCAATTCCTCTTTATTGGACACGACATTCATCGCAGCGCCCGAAAGCACATACGACGGGCGTATCAGCAACGGAAAACCTACTTCATCAATAAATTTATATATATCGTCAATACTCGTCAATTCCCGCCAACGGGGCTGGTCAATGCCCAGCTGGTCGCACATGGTGGAAAACTTCTGCCGGTCTTCCGCCCGGTCGATCGACAAAGCCGACGTACCCAGGATATTAACATGCTGTTCATACAGACGCATCGCCAAATTGTTCGGAATCTGCCCTCCCGTAGAAACAATCACGCCTTTCGGCTCTTCCAGATCCACAATATCCATCACCCGTTCGAAAGACAACTCATCGAAATACAAGCGGTCGCACGTATCGTAATCCGTACTCACCGTCTCCGGATTATAATTAATCATCACCGAACGGTAACCCGCTTTTTTAATCGCATTCACGGCACTCACGCAACACCAGTCGAATTCGACACTGCTCCCGATACGGTAAGCTCCCGAACCCAAAACAACCACCGACTTTCCGTCACGCTCGTAAGTCACATCGGTTTCTGCACCGTTGTAAGTCACGTACAGATAATTCGTCTGCGCCGGATACTCTCCTGCCAGCGTATCGATCTGCTTGATGCAAGGTGTAATCCCCAGTTCCTTTCTGTACGCCCGCACCCGCAACATGCACTCATGCGCACTCAACGTTTCGTCTTTTATAGTAAGGCGTCCGATCTGGAAGTCGGAAAAGCCCATCTGCTTCGCCTTCTTCAACATCATAGGAGTAACTCCTCTGACCGTCGTATACTTCGCCAACTCTTCTTTTAAATCGTGAATGTTTTTCAAACGCTCCAAAAACCACTTATCTATCCGGGTCATTTCGTGTATTTTATCCACGGAATACCCTTTATCGAAAGCCGCCGCTATGGCGAAAATCCGGTTGTCGGTCGGGTTCACCAATTCCTCGTCGATGTCCTTTACCTCCTTGTTATTGCCCACAAAGCCGTGCATGCCCTGCCCCACCATACGCAACCCTTTCTGTATCACCTCCTCGAATGTGCGACCGATAGCCATAATCTCTCCCACGCTCTTCATGGAAGAACCGATTAATTTGGACACGCCTTCGAATTTGTTCAAATCCCAGCGCGGAATTTTGCAGACGATATAGTCCAGAGCCGGCTCAAAACAGGCCGTCGTCACCTTTGTCACGGAATTTTTAATCTCGTGCAATCCATAACCCATCGCCAATTTGGCAGCGACAAAAGCCAAAGGATAACCGGTCGCTTTCGACGCCAGCGCACTGGAACGCGACAAACGTGCATTTACTTCGATTACCCGATAATCTTCCGAATTGGGATCCAAGCAATACTGCACGTTGCACTCTCCCACAATTCCCACATGCCGTATAATTTTAATGGCTATCTCCCGCAATTTATGATACTCGCTATTGCTCAATGTCTGCGAGGGTGCCACAACGATACTTTCGCCCGTATGAATACCCAACGGGTCGAAATTCTCCATATTGCATACAGTGATACAGTTGTCGTATTGGTCCCGTACCACCTCATACTCTATTTCTTTCCAGCCTTTTAAAGACTCTTCCACCAAAATCTGGGGCGAATAGGAAAAAGCGCTCCCTGCCAGTTTTTTCAATTCCTCCATATTGGCGCAAAAACCCGAACCCAGACCTCCTAACGTATAAGCAGCCCGGATAATCAATGGGAATCCAAGTTCCTCGGCAGCCTTCAACGCCTGTTCCATATTATCGGCGGCAATGCTGCGCGGCGTCTTCACGCCGATTTCATGCAGTTTGCCGGAAAAAATCTCCCGGTCTTCCGTGTCAATAATCGACTGTACGGGGGTACCCAACACCGCCACGTCATATTTCTCCAACACGCCCCGCTTGTACAGTTCCACACCGCAATTCAACGCCGTCTGTCCGCCGAACGACAGCAAAATGCCGTCCGGGCGTTCTTTCCGGATGACTTCTTCTACAAAATCCGGCGTCACCGGTAAAAAATAAATCTTATCCGCCACGCCTTCCGACGTCTGGACCGTAGCGATATTCGGATTAATCAGCACGCTATACTTCCCCTCTTCCCGTATGGCTTTCAACGCCTGCGAACCGGAATAGTCGAATTCTCCCGCTTCTCCGATTTTCAGTGCACCCGAACCTAACAGCAATATTTTGTTTATCTCTTTCATCTCTATTCAATTTAAACCTTTAACTTCTCATTTTTTACTCTTTTCCATATTCTTCACGAACTCGTCAAAAAGATACTCCGTATCTACCGGACCGCTGGAGGCTTCCGGGTGGAACTGAGCCGAAAAGAAAGGTTTCGATTTATGACGGATTCCCTCGTTTGTCCCGTCGTTCACATTGACAAACAAAGGCTCCCAGTCGTCGGGCAATGTCTTATCGTCGATTGCAAAACCGTGATTCTGAGAAGTAATATAACAACGGTTTTTACCCGGTTCCATAACAGGCTGATTGTGGCTGCGGTGACCGTATTTCAATTTATAGGTTTCCGCCCCGGCAGCTCTTGCCATCAGCTGATTTCCCAAGCATATCCCCATAATCGGAATATTCCTGTCCAGCATCTTCCGGATATGCAGCACTGTCTCCTCACATTGAGCAGGGTCTCCCGGACCATTGGAAAGAAAAACTCCGTCACATTCCTCCTGGGTAAAGTCATAATTCCAAGGCACACGTTTTACAGTCACATTCCGTTTCAAAAGATGGCGGATAATATTATACTTCACGCCGCAATCCACTAATACGACTTTGTATTTGCCACTGCCGTACTCCCTAATTTCGGGAGTGGAAACCTGCGCTACGATATTTTCCTTGTTCGGGTCGTAAAACTCTACATCCTGACCGGCAAAAACAATCTTTCCCAACATCGAGCCGTGTTCCCGGAGTTTCTTGGTCAATGCCCGCGTATCTATACCAAAAAGTCCCGGCACTTTCTGATCTTTCAACCATTGTCCGAGACTTTTTTCTGAATTCCAGTGACTGTATGCAAACGAATAATCCGAAATCACGAGAGCCGTGCAATGAATCCTGTCCGACTCGAAAAATGCCGGCAATCCGTCCTTCATGGTTTCAACCGGCACGCCGTAATTGCCTATCATCGGATAAGTGGGAACCAATATCTGCCCCTTGTATGACGGATCCGTCAAACTCTCCGGATATCCAGTCATGGCCGTATAAAAAACAACTTCCCCCGAAACCGACTGCTCGTATCCGAAAGAAGTACCCTCAAAAACAGTTCCGTCTTGCAGAACCAAACGTGCTTTCTTTAAATTTTGCATACCTATTTATGTGAACTGATTTACCGACTGTCCAAATTGGGACAAATTTAATAAATCTTTCCTGCATCCGCAACCTCATCCTGCCGGAAGAAAAAGATTCTTTATTCCGGAGACTTTTTGCTAATTTTGCCATATGAATACGAACAAAAAACATAGTTTCAATACTTTTACTTTCCTTAAGGCTTCCGAAAATGACTTCGACGGTATTTGGAAAATAGTGGATGATGCCCGAAACCGGATGCTGCGGGAAGGCAAACGACAATGGAACCACAATTATCCGTTACCATTCCATATCCACCATGATATTGCCACTGAAACCGCATATGTATTAAAGGATGATTCCGGAAAAACGATGTGTTTCGGGGCTGTCATTTTCGGTATTGAACCAGCATACGAAACCATCGAAGGTAAGTGGTTGTCGGAAAAAGAGTATGTCGTCGTACATCGTCTTGCCGTATCACAAGAAACACAAGGCCAAGGGATTGCCTCATCATTTTTGAAACAGGTGGAGGCACTTGCCAAACAAAAAGGCATCGAAAGTTTCAAAATCGACACCAACTTCGATAATTTCGCCATGATGGCGGTATTGGATAAACTCGGTTTCACCTACTGCGGGGAAATCAGTTACGAAAGCGGGAAACGCCGGGCGTATGAGAAATGCTTATCTTAGGTATGAGAGTCCCTTTATAGCTTCAGATGATTTATTTCCTGTTGCAGAGAATAGAGGAAATCGGCGGCATGGGCACCGTCCATCTGGGTATGATGAAACTGAAATGAAACGGTCAGTACAGTTTTGAAGAGGCGTTTTTTATATTTTCCCCAAATCATAAAGGGATTGTTAAATATACCGCTATACATGCCGACAGCCCCGTCTATATCATACCTGGCAAGAGCGGAGGTTCCGATAACCATGCTGTCAGTCAGGTCATGATTTTCGCAACTCTCGGCCACCTGCCGCGTCAGCCGGAGATAATCTTCATTGAATTCCGCCAGATTCTCGCAGAAAGGAATATCGCATGAACTCACTTCACCGTCTTTGTTGGCAACTATCGTATTCACCGCAATTGTATCGTACTGCATAAGTTTACCCCCCACAGGAAGCATATAAAACTCTTTCACCCGGCTTGCGGCCTTCCCGATGCTCCAGCACATAAGCATATTGAATTTCAAACCTTTTTGTCTGCTGAACTTTACAAGCCGCGACACGTCAAGCGTTTTAAAAAAAGTCACCATCGGCATGGGCGCTTTCATCCACATTTCAAACGCATAAGCGCGGGAAGTTTCTCCCGGATTTATTTCTTTCATTTTCCAATATAAGTAATAAAATTAATTAAGGAATATTTCGCAAAGTTAGCTATAAATAAATTTGATACTCCATGCAAGTTACATTACTTTTGTATGGGATAAAATTTACAGCTATGCGAAATAAGACCAAAAGATTGCTCACTATTCGTCAATTAATTGAAACAGAACTTATTTCTTCCCAAGAGGAATTGTTATTCCGTCTGAAAGAACTTGGTGTAGAAGCTACACAAAGCACTCTTTCAAGAGATTTGAAATTTATGAAAGTAGCCAAAATTCCTCACAAAGAAAAAGGCTACATCTATATCATACCTGAAAACATCAATGAACAGAAAGAAGAAAAAATATCATCTGTTCTTACAGATGCTATTTTAAGCATCGACTTTTCGGGGAATCTTGCCGTAATAAAAACCCTTCCGGGATATGCCAATGCTGTTACTGTACTGATTGACAGCGAAAACTATTTTGAAATACTGGGCACCATTGCAGGAGAAGATACTATTTTTATTATCATGCGTGAAGGAGTCAGCCGCAGTCAATTAGTTGAAGTACTTACCTCCGTTCACCCCGGCATAAAAATGCTCTATAAGTAAAAGTGTATCTACAACTTTTTTGACCTTTCCCACTTTTAAAGTTTTTATCTATATTTGTCCTGTTGTGGCAGAGAGAGCTGCCATAATGGAAATATTGTTTTGAAGCGTTTAGCTTTATCCTTACATCGGAAATCGCCAATTTTCAGTATCGAAGGATAAGCAGTATAAACGTTCTCGCTTGCCGTATATATGTAACCCATATAATGGTCAGGCGTGGGCAACTGTTTATTTCGATACGGGTGTTTGGCGATACCTCGATGTAGATAAACTAAAGTTCCCACGCTTTCTTTTTGTTATAAACCCACCTTTCCGGGGACTTTCAAGGTGCTAAGTAATTT
>NZ_CALPCZ010000038.1 GCF_943193135.1 Odoribacter lunatus | reverse complement strand
GATCAAACTCTTCATTGTATTAATATCAATTCTTTATTTTTTCCATGTGCTCAGTCATATGTCCCAAATATCATCTAATATCAGGGTCGCACTTGCTGTCTCGTCACTACAATCTTTCTAAGAACTCTTTTTCACCCCCTTCAAGGGGAAAGCGACGACAAAAGTAATACCACTATACTTACTCTCCAAATTTTTTTGCAACTTTTTTTAATGTTTTTTCCTTTACACCTCTCAATACTCTACTAACCAAATAATAAGAAAGCCAACAAATCAAATAATGAAGCACTCATTAACATCCCCTATGTTAATAAGAATACGTTTTCTTTCAGAATTTTGGCATAAGAATTGTCTTATATAAATAAATAGTTCATATTTGTCTTGTATTGACAAAATGTCAGCCGAAACAAATATAAATTCTGTAATAACTAAAATTTGAGAGGAGAGTATACATGGAAAATATCAGAAATTTACAGGAAGAGATTAAAATTACAGATGAATCAGCCGAATTTTTACCTATCATTACAGATGAAAAAACAACATTGAATGACAATAACAATATCCCCGATACCTTACCTATATTACCGCTTCGGAACACTGTATTATTTCCCGGTGTCATTATTCCTATTAATATCGGCAGAAGCAAATCTTTAGATTTAATTCAAACAGCTTATAAGAAAAATAGTTTTATAGGAGTTATTGCCCAAAAGGATACGCATATCGAAAATCCCCAATTGCAGGATTTATACGAAATCGGGACTGTAGCTTCGGTTATTAAAATCATAGAAATACCGAACGGGACAACAACAGCTATCTTACAAGGTAAAAAAAGATTCAAACTAGAAGATATTCTTTACGATGAACCTTATCATGTAGGAAAAATTCAATTAAAACAGGAAGAAAAAATGCCGGAAAATGATCCGGAATATAGTGCTATCGCAAAATCTTTGAAAGACATGACAGAGAAAATCATGAAATTTTCTCATAACCTTCCGGCGGAAGTCAGCAATGCCATCCAGAACATCGACAGCATGTTTTTCTTGATTAATTTTATTTCTTCCAATACCGATATTGAATACCAAAGCAAACAGGAACTACTGGAAATAGATAATCTGAAAAAAAGGGCAATCAAATTGCTGGAACTACTAAATAAGCAGCTTAATTTATTGGAATTAAAAAACAATATCGAAAGCAAAGTCAAAAATGAACTTGACAAACAACAAAGAGAATATTTTCTGCATCAACAAATAAAAACCATTCAAGACGAACTGGGAAACAACCCGATTGAGGAGGAAATCGATGAATTGGAACTAATGGCCCAAGGTAAAGAATGGAATAACAGAGTTGAAGAAATATTTGAAAAAGAATTAGATAAGCTAAAACGTCTGAATCCGGCTTCTCCCGATTATTCCATACAATACAATTATTTGAGGGAACTGTTGGAATTGCCTTGGGAACACTATACAAAGGATAAGCTAAATTTGAAAAACGCCCAAAAGGTTTTGGATAGCGAACACTTTGGACTGGAGAAAGTGAAAGAACGGATTTTAGAGTATTTGGCTGTTTTAAAATTAAAAGCCGACATGAAATCCCCGATTTTATGCTTATACGGGCCTCCAGGTGTCGGCAAAACCTCACTTGGAAAATCCGTTGCCAAGGCTATCGGTAGAGAGTTTGTTCGCATGTCATTAGGCGGATTGCACGATGAATCGGAAATTCGCGGACATCGAAAAACTTATATCGGAGCCATGCCCGGAAGAATTATTCAAAGTATTAAAAAAGCAGGTTCCTCTAATCCAGTATTCATTCTGGATGAGATTGACAAAGTAGGAAATGATTTCCGAGGAGATCCGCAATCCGCCTTGCTGGAAGTATTGGATCCTGAACAAAATACGAATTTCCACGATAACTTCTTAGACATCGATTACGACCTTTCAAAAGTAATGTTCATAGCCACCGCTAATGACTTATCCACAATTGCGCCACCTTTGCGTGACCGAATGGAAATAATCGAAGTCAGCGGTTATCTGTTAGAGGAAAAACGGGAAATTGCCAAACGCCATCTGATACCGAAACAGATGCTCAATCACGGACTCGAAACGAAACACATCGAATTCTCGGAAGAAGTTCTTGATTCCATTATAGAAAAATACACAAGAGAATCCGGAGTACGAAGTTTGGATAAAGCAATTGCCAAGATAATGCGTCAAGTTGCCCATAAAGTAGCCATAGATAGTAGCTTCCATGTGGTTATTGTCCCCGAAAACATCCATAAATACTTAGGCACTCCTATTTTCTCAAGAGAGGAATATCAAGGCAATGAGTTGCCGGGTGTTGTCACCGGATTAGCATGGACTGCTGTGGGAGGAGAAATCCTATTCATTGAAGCCAGTTACAGTAAAGGCAAAGGAGCACTAAGTCTGACAGGTAATTTGGGTGATGTCATGAAAGAATCTGCCACTTTGGCACTTGAATACATTAAATCGCATGCCAAAGAAATCGGTGTTCCCGAAAATCTTTTCGATGAAAAAAATATTCATGTACATGTGCCCGCAGGAGCCGTCCCAAAAGACGGACCGTCTGCCGGAATAACAATGGTGACGGCATTGGTATCCGCACTAACGGGACGAAAAGTTAAAAAAGCACTGGCCATGACCGGAGAAATCACACTACGAGGCAAAGTATTGCCAGTAGGCGGTATCCGGGAAAAAATCTTAGCAGCCAAACGGGCAGGAATCAAAGAGATTATTTTATGTAGCGAAAATCGAAAAGATATTGAGGATATTAAAAAAGAATATCTGAAAGGATTGAAATTCCACTATGTAGATACAATCTCCGAAGTTCTGAAAATAGCATTGCTATAAAAAAATTAAAAGCTGACGTCATTCGGAACAGTTCTTTAATGTTCCAAACTTTGCGTTAGCTTTTTTACTAATCTGTATTTATTGAAAAACTCTTTTAGTATTACCCGCAAAACCGTATAAGAAGGTATCGCTAAAATCATACCCGGAATTCCGGCAATGCTTCCCGCCATCAATATAACCAAAAAGATTTCCAATGGATGCGCATGCACGCTATTTCCATATATAAACGGTTGTAAAAATGCACTATCCACTACTTGCGTCACAAACATAGCCACTACCATATATATAAGGAGAGGAAATACTTCCGAATAGAATGGAAGTTCCATATTTGACACAATTCCGACAACCATTCCGAAAAGAATTCCAATCAAAGGACCAATATAAGGAATAACATTCAACACCCCGGACACAACCCCAACTACTATCGCATGAGAAAAATTCAGTCCAACAAGAGACAACCCTATCGTATTCAGTGTCATAATACTTATTACATCCACAAACATTCCACCGAAATAACGCACTAAAAGTTTCTGTATCGAATCGAGCGCATTTTGTCCGCTTTCCTCATAGCGAGCAGGCAACAATGCCAAAATAATCCGAGAAAACAAGTAACGATCTTTTAAAAAGAAAAAAGCAATAAAAGTGATAGAAAAAAATGCCACCACAAGACCACTTACCGTTCCTGCCACCGTCCCGAAAAAAGATTTAATACGGGTACCACTTACAAACTCCACTAAATTATCAGAAACATATCGTTTTACATCTTCATGACGGTCTATGGCGCCATATTGACTCAACGTATTTCCCATATCTTCCAAAGGAGCTTCCAATTTCAAAACAACCTGCTCAACGCTTGTATCACTTAAATGTCTGAATTCATTGATGACTAAAGGAATAACCGTAATAAAAAAGAAGATAAAAACCGCCCACAATAACCCTAATGTCAATGCAGCCTTAACAGCACTCGGCAATTTTATTCCCCGAATTTCTATCCTTCCCAACCAATTAACGAGTGGTCTGCCAATAAAAGAGACGACGGCAGCAATCAATACATAAGCAATCACCGACGAAAAATACCAGCACGCAAAAACCACCAAACACAAAACCACTAGCCCCAAAACATATTTTCCCGAATTATTCATATCCGACTTATTTTATCACGTTCAAAAATAAAGAAATAATTGACAGATAAAAAAAGAACTATTTTATACTTCAAAAAAACATTTATACCTTTATTACGTTCTTTATTAAAAATTACAGAGTAGCATTTACACAAACAAAATGTTAAAACAGATATGGCACTTATATTACGACGGATTCCGTAACATGCCCCAGTGGGGAAAAATATTATGGACAATTGTAATTATAAAAGTATTGATACTATTTTTAGTATTCAAATTTCTGTTGATGCCCAACTATCTGAATACACACTACAACTCTGACCGGGAAAAAAGTGAACATGTCCTGAATGAATTAATTAACAAACCATAAATCCTATGATGTACGAAATCTCTTCAACTTCTTTGGTCGAGTGGTCTCGCTGGCAATTTGCCATGACCGCCATCTATCATTACATGTTTGTTCCGCTCACCCTTGGTTTATCCTTTCTAATCGCTATTATGGAAACCATCTGGGTACGCACGGGCAAAGAAGAATGGCTGAAAGCCACCAAATTCTGGATGAAACTGTTCGGTATCAACTTCGCAATCGGGGTCGCAACCGGCCTCATCCTGGAATTTCAATTCGGTTCAAATTGGTCTAATTACTCTTGGTTCGTCGGGGATATCTTTGGAGCCCCTTTAGCCATCGAGGGACTTTTAGCTTTTTTTCTTGAAGCGACATTTGTGGCCGTTATGTTTTTCGGCTGGAACAAAGTCAGCCGTCGTTTTCATCTGCTATCCACCTGGATGGTATTTATCGGCTCCAATATTTCCGCTTTGTGGATACTAGTTGCCAACGCCTGGATGCAAAACCCAGTAGGTATGGAATTTAATCCGTTTACCGCACGCAACGAAATGGACGACTTTTGGTCTGTCCTGCTATCCCCGACTGCTGTCAGCAAATTTTTCCATACTGTCACATCCGCTTACACTCTATCCGCCTGCTTTGTTATTGGAGTAAGCACTTGGTTTATTTTAAAGAAAAAACAACTTGACCTGGCAAGGCAAAGTATTTTGCTGGCTTCCGTATTCGGCATATGGAGTATACTCGTTACCATGTTCTCTGGAGATACGAGCGCACAAGACGTAGCAAAAACCCAACCGATGAAATTCGCCGCCATGGAAGGATTGAACGAAGGAGGCAAAAACATGGAATTAACCGTTATCGGCATCTTGCAAGAGCATCCAGACCCAAGCAAACAACACTTGAAAACAACCACCATGAAAGTAGCATTCCCCGGCATGTTATCGTTTTTAGCTTACCGTACAACAGACGCTTATATCCCGGGTATACAAAATATTTTAGACGGTTACACATCCGAGACCGGCGAAGTATTCCCGCCCGTCAGACAAAGAATGGAAAACGGGAGATTAGCTATTGAAGCACTAAGAAATTACAAACAGGCTATTGAAATAAAAGACGAAGAAGCTGCCGCTTCGGCATTAAGCACATTAAAAACCAACTATCCAGATTTCGGTTATGGATACCTGCAATCGGAATATGAATCCATCCCTCACATCCCGTTGGTGTTTTATTGTTTCCGGATTATGGTCGGATTGGGCTTTTTATTCATGACACTTTTCATCATCAGCTGGTGGTATGCCCGCAAACGCCAATTTGAAAAATTCAAATTCATTCCCTACGTAGCTATCATCTGTGTTCCGTTAGCCTACATAGCATCCCAGTGCGGCTGGGTCGTTGCGGAAGTAGGACGCCAACCGTGGGTAGTACAGGATTTATTACCCACCTCGGCAGCCGTGACCCGCATTGCTTCGCCGTGGGTAGTCACCACCTTCTGGATGTTTGCCGTGCTTTTCACCATTCTCCTGATAGCCGAATTGAAAATCATGTTTACCCAGATTAAAAAAGAAGCGAAATAATTTATACCTTAATTCACTCATTAAAAACAATAAATTATGTCTTTAGATATATTACAACATTACTGGTGGATACTAATTTCCGTATTAGGCGGCATATTGGTTTTCCTGCTATTCGTACAAGGCGGACAAAGTCTACTGTACACCCTCGGTAAAACGCCGGAAGAAAAAAATCTCCTCATCAACAGCCTCGGCCGGAAATGGGAATTTACTTTTACGACCTTAGTCGTTTTCGGAGGGGCATTCTTCGCCAGCTTCCCGCTTTTCTACTCGACCAGCTTCGGTGGGGCATACATTGTATGGATGCTTATACTTTTCTCCTTTGTCATTCAGGCTGTATCTTATGAATACCGGAAAAAGCCCCGGAATTTTCTCGGACAACGTACATACGAGATTTTCCTAATCATAAACGGAGTGGCAGCCCCGCTCCTAATAGGTGCCGCTGTCGCTACCTTCTTTACAGGCTCCCCCTTCCAACTGAATGAAATGATGCAGGTACACTGGATGACCCCCTGGCGCGGATTGGACGCATTATTTGTTCTCACCAACTATTTCCTTGCCCTAGCTGTCTTTTTCTTAGCCCGCACATTAGCCTGCCTGTTTTTTATCAATACGGTAGCCCATCCCGACATCCACAAGCGGAGCCTTAAGCAATTAAGCCGGAATGCCATTCTATTCGTCATCTTCTTACTGATATTTTTAGGCATCATTTTCTGCAGTAAAGGATTCGGCATAGACATGGAAGGAAACATCGAAACCGTATCCTACAAATATTTCCACAATCTACTAGAAATGCCCGCCAACACAGTACTATTGCTTATCGGAGTCGTTGCCGTTCTTTACGGCATCATAAAAACCCTGCTTCACCCCGAATGGCGTAAAGGCATCTGGTTCACCGGATGCGGAAGTATTCTGGCCGTTATCGCCCTCTTTATCCTGGTAGGATTCAACAACACCTCATTCTACCCCTCCACCAGCGACTTGCAGTCTTCGCTGACAATCTACAACGCTTCTTCATCTGAATTTACGTTAAAAGCCATGTCATACGTCTCCCTCATTATACCATTTGTAGCCGCCTACATTTGGTACGCCTGGAGAGCTTTGACCCGTAAACCCATCAGTCAGGAAGAATTGCAAACAGAAGAACATCAATATTAAAAACCAACTAACTACACGAAAACCGGTCGAAATATTACTTTTCGACCGGTTTCCTTTTAAGAGCTGCATTAGCAGCTCTTTTTAATGCTTTCTTATCGGAGTAAGGACAAAGTTAAAGGAGTAATCGCCGTAAGGCAAACGGTATTGTTCCCACGGCCAGGCTCCCCAACTGTCTTTGCACCCCAGCCCCATGTGGTGGCCGTCTATCGATACGGTCGTATAGTCACGGGGCTTCAGTTCTCCCGAATGGCGCTGCTTTTTCTCCAATCCGTCATCCAGGTCCTCCTGGCTGTATTCCAGCGCAGAAGCGTAGAAAGGCGCATCGGAGCGCACCATCAGCCCGCGCCCGTCGATGTCCACCACTTTCCACCAGCGGATATCCGATTTCGTTCCAGACTCCTGTGGACGGATGTAAGGATAATACTGGTCTTTCACCAGCTGACGGTAACGGCCGATATTCTGCGAATATTTCCGGTCCGGATAATTTTCCACCGGTCCTCTCCCGTAATAGTCGATGCGGTCGAACTGTTGCGGCATAACCAACTGCATGCCAAAACGGAACAGATGCGGCATTTTCTCTTTCGACTTATCGACTGTCATCTTCTCATTCACTTTCAGTTCTCCCGCCGCATTCATCTCATAAACCATCGTCAGTTCCGCCGAAACGGCAGGCAATTCATACACCGCCGTAACCAGCGCATTGTTACCGTCCTGTTCCACTTTCAACTCTTTCTTCTTCATTTCCGGATTTTTCCATGCTCCGAAACGGTATTGCATACCGGCACCCATGTCATTGTCCGTTGGTGCACGCCAGAAATTGGGGCGCAAAGCGAATCCGTCTTTCAATAATTCCAGACCATTCAGCGAGATACTCTCCAGCCAGCCAGTTTCCTTATTAAACATAGCCACCACTTCATCCGCTTTCAACTCGATATGGGCCAAATCCTCGTAGATTTCCACCTTATTCTCTTCCGCCGCAATGGAAGCATCAAAAGCATCATATGCTTTTATCGGCAACTGGTCTTGCGCCACCGCATAACCGGCTTCCAGCAGCTGTTTAGCCTTCTTCAACTTATAAGAAACATTCAGCAGCACCTCTTTGCCAGCAGGCAGATCGGCTTCCTTATACCCCAATTCCACGGTACGGGTCGCCTGAGGCTCTACATTCAAATCATACACCACGCCCTGCAATACCGCTTCTCCGTCACTCAATATCTGCCACTCCAGATAGCAATCGGAAAGGTCTGCGAAAAAGTTTTCATTGTAAACATTCACTTTCCCGTTCTTTACATCCGCCGGTGTCGTCCAAACGGACTGATATACTTTTTTCACCTCATACATGTGGGGATTCAGTATCCGATCGGGACTGATCAGACCGTTGCAGTTGAAATTGTTGTCGGATCCATGATATTTTCCGTAGTCGCCGCCATACGTGTAAATCATGTCACCCTTTTCCGAATATCCCCGGAATCCCTGGTCTACATAATCCCAGATAAAACCGCCCTGCAACTTCGGATACTTACGGATCAAATCCCAATATTCCTTGAATCCGCCTTCCGAATTTCCCATAGCATGCGCATACTCGCACATAATCATAGGGCGCTTGTCATCATTCTTCGCCCATTTCTCCATTGTCTCCAACGTGCTGTACATCGGACAATACACATCGGTATGGGCAGCCGTTACGGCTCTTTCATACTGTACCGGACGACTGTGGTCACGATTCTTTATCCACTTGTAACAAGCCTCGAAGTTAGGACCATCGCCAGCTTCATTTCCCAGTGACCAGAAAATAATGGACGGATGATTCTTGAAAGCCTCCACCATACGCTGATTCCGTTCCAGGTGAGCCAGCGCGAAATCCGGATGCTTGGCGAGCGTCTTGTCGCCGTAACCCATTCCGTGGGATTCGATATTGGCCTCGCAAACCAGATAAATTCCATATTCATCGCACAATTCATACCAGAGCGGATCATCCGGATAGTGGCACGTACGTACCGCATTCAGGTTGTTCTCCTTCAAAATGCGGATATCCTCGATCATTCTGTCTTTGGTTACGACATATCCCGTCAGCGGATCCATCTCATGCCGGTCAGCACCCTTGAACAAAACGGCTTTTCCGTTCACCCATATCTGTCCGTCCTTCTGTTCTATCTTCCGGAAACCCACTTTCTGCGGAATAGTCTCCAACACATTGCCTTTATTGTCTTTCAACTGCACCATCAGAAGATACAGATTCGGTTCCTCCGCACTCCATTTAGCCGGATTTTTCACCTGCAATACGGTCTTCACATTCCCTTTCGCATCGGATTTTACCGTTGTTTTCGCCACCTCTTCTCCCGTCAGTTCACACAGGGAAAACTCTACATTCGCAACGGCAGGTTTATTCAACTGAGCCACAATATTCAGACTTCCATCCCGATAATCGGCATCCAGGTCGGGAATAATGAACAGGTCCTCGACATGCAGCGGCGTACGGGCGTACAGATACACATCCCTGCCGATTCCGGACAGCCGCCAGAAATCCTGGTCCTCCAGATAGCTTCCGTCACACCAGCGGTAAATCTGCATGGCAATCAGATTCTTGCCCGGCTTGAGGTATTTCGTGATATTAAATTCGGCAGCCATTTTGCTGTCCTCGCTGTATCCCACAAACTGTCCGTTCACCCATACATACAGATTGGACGTCGCCGAACCGACATGCAGATACACCTCCTGCCCCTTCCATGCGGCAGGGATTTCCACCGTTTTCCGGTAAGAACCGACATAATTGTTTTTCGTCTCTACAAACGGAGGGTTCGGCTTGAACTGATTCGCCCACGCATACCCGACATTTTTGTAAATAGCATCTCCGTATCCATTCAATTCCCACAAGGCGGGTACAGGGAAATCGACCCAATGCCGATCCTCAAAATCGGTTTTGTAAAAATTCACCGGCCGTTCCGTCTGGTCTTTCACCCAGTTGAATTTCCACAATCCGTTCAAAGACATAAAATTCACGGCATTCTGCTTCTCCCCTTTCTGTGCGCATTTCTCGCAGGGATAAGCGAAATAAGCGGCACGTGTCGGCACCCGGTTAATCTGATTCTTTCCGGGATCCTGCCACTCTTTTTGTTGTGCAAACGTTGTCGCAAAAAACGACATACACAGCACCACTAACCATTTTCTCATACTATCCTATTTTTATTTAAGTAAATATATTCACCACATTCCTCTGTCTCGGAATGTCAAAGATACGAATAAGCAAAGGCAAAAGCAAGTTTATCCCATAACACGGATCATTATTTATTTGAGGTTGTTTTGAAAGAATGTCTCTAACTTATCGAACGGAATTACATCGAGATTGTCATATAAATCCGTGTGGTTAGCGCCAGGAATAATCATCAGCTCCTTGTTGTCGCCCGTCAATTTTCTGAACGCATCCTCGCCGAAATAGCGGGAATGGGCCTTTTCGCCATGAATGACAAGCACGGCATTTTCGATTTCATCCGCACGGCTCATAAGCGGGAAATTGATAAATGGAATCGCTCCCGTTGCATTCCGTCCCTGATTGGAGTTAAGCGAACGGGAATGATACCCGCGCGAAGTTTTGTAATAGTCATAGTAATCCTTGAAAAACTGCGGAGCATCAGCCGGCAATTCATCGGGAACGCCACCACCCGGTTTTGGGAAACCGTTGCGAAAATCCTCCGTACGCTGTGCGGCAAGCGTCTTGCGGAGTTCATTGCGCGCCCGAGCATTATCGTTGGCATCGAAATAACCGTTGGCATTCACACGACTCATGTCATACATCGTAGAAGCAACCGTTGCTTTGATGCGTGGGTCGGCGGCTGCCGCATTAATTGCCAATCCTCCCCAACCACAGATACCGATGATGCCGATCCGTTCGGAATCAACCTTGTCGTTAGTAGCCAAGAAATCGACAGCAGCAGAGAAATCCTCCGTGTTAATATCCGGCGATACGACATAGCGCGGTTCCCCACCGCTCTCTCCGGTATAGGAAGGATCAAAAGCAATAGTCAGGAAACCGCGCTCGGCCATAATCTGGGCATAAAGTCCCGATGCCTGCTCCTTAACGGCTCCAAACGGTCCGCAGACAGCGATAGCAGGCAATTTACCCTTCGCATTTCTCGGAACATAGAGATCTGCAGCCAGCGTAATACCGTAGCGGTTAGTGAAGGTTACCTTGCTGTGGTCTACCTTGTCGCTTTTGGGAAAGGTCTTGTCCCACTCAGCAGTCAAATTCAGTTCTTTCATATTGTTTTCGTTATTTGAATTATTTGTTCTTTTACAGGCAGCTCCAATAACAATTACAGCCCATATCACGAGAAGCACAATTGATTTGTTGTTCATAAATTAGTATTTTTTATATTCCTTAATACTTTTGCGGGTACGCCCGCAACAACAGCATTGTCGGGCACATCCTTCGTAACGACAGCTCCGGCTGCCACGATTGCATTCTCTCCAACCGTCACCCCCGGCAAAATAATCGCTCCCGCTCCGATCCATGCCTTACGGCAGATAATGACCGGTTGCGTCTGCAAAGTGTGGCGGATTTCAGGTTGTTCGGGATGTCCTTCTGTAAGAATTTTGGCACCCGGCCCGATAAATACACCGTCCTCTATCGTAATCCCACCCTGATCAAGAAACGTGCATCCAAAATTGATAAAAACCTCTTTGCCTACACGAGTCGTCTTTCCGAAAGCCGTATAGAACGGTGGAAACATGCGTACCGAAGCATCCAACGGCTGTCCCCAGATACGTTCAAGCAATGCCCGCACTTCATCGGGCGAGTGGTAACCCGTGTTCAGCTCCCCAATGAGCCGCCGCGTATTCTCCACTTCTTCACACAAACGAGGAAAATCGGGCTCATGCTCCGTAATCCGATCGCCGCGTCGCATTCTTTCAATTATATCATTCATACCCATTATTTTTATATAATACAAAATAGTGCATAACCATTTGTACAAAACGGCCCGGACAGGGATTTTCCGTAAACGTAAAGTATTATTCCATATAACTGGAATTGTCCCAGCAATGCGTACACAATTGCTCTTTGGGCAAGCCGATAGCTGCCACCAAATCATCCAAACGCTGGAACTGGAGAGAATCCAATTGCAGGTGCTCACACATGACTTTCACCATCTCTTTGTATTTGGGCGAATCGGGATCCGTATACGGTTTCAATATCTCTTCCGTCAGTTCGGAAGTCCCCTCCAAATCGCGGATGACCCGCCGGGCAAACAAATCGAATGTAGAACGGGAGGTCGAGAAATTCAGGAAACGGCAAGGAAAAACCAACGGAGGACAGGCGATTCGGATGTGCACTTCCTTCACACCGCATTCCCGCAACTTAACCACATTGTCTTTCAGCTGTGTTCCCCGGACAATGGAATCATCGAGAAAAACGATTTTCGCCCCACGGGTAAAAGCCTCGTTGGGCAACAATTTCATCTTGGCCACCAAATCGCGCATACTTTGGTTCTGGGGCATGAAGCTACGCGGCCAGGTAGGCGTATATTTCACAAAAGGGCGTTTGTAAGGAATCCCCTTTTCATTGGAATAGCCGATAGCATGTCCCACACCGGAATCCGGAATTCCGGCAGCAAAATCCGCTTTCAATTTATCGCGTTTCGCCATAGCGGCACCGCAACGGTAACGCGCATCCTCCACATTGATGCCTTCGTAATACGCGGACGGATAACCGTAATATACCCACAGGAACGAGCATATCTGCTTGCGGCAACCGGGAGCAATGATGGTCGTAAAACCGTCCTTCGACAAACGGATAGCCTCTCCCGGTCCCAAATCGCGGACAATGTTATAGCCCAGATTCGTAAAAGACGAACTTTCGCTCGCCACTACATAGCCGAATTCATTCTTTCCGATAATAATCGGCGTACGCCCGAATCGGTCCCGTGCGGCATAAATACAATGGTCCGTCAATATAAGAATGGAGCAAGAACCTTTCACCGTTGCATACATTTTCTCTATTCCCTCTTTAAAGGTCTCCCCCTTGTTAATCAAAATACTTACGACTTCCGTCGGATTAATGGCCGAGCTTGATAACTCCGCAAAATGAATCTTCTCTTTCAGCAACTCCGCCACTATCTCGTCCAAATTATCGATACGCCCTACTAACACGACGGCGAATCGCCCCAAATGCGACGTCACCGCAATCGGCTGCGACTCCATATCGCTAATCACACCGATACCCAGATACGATTCCCGGAATCTCTCCAGCTCCGGTTCAAATTTATTCCTGAAATAAGCGCTTTCAATGCTGTGGATAGAACGCACAAAGTCCTCTCCGTTAAAAAAAGCCATCCCCGCCTTTTTCGTTCCCAGATGGGAATGATAATCCGTACCGTAAAATACATCGGCAACACATTCTTTGCGGGATACGCAACCAAAAAATCCGCTCATACTACGTAGAAATCTGATAAGTTAAGAAGCACAAATTTAAAATAAATTCCAGATATAAAGCCGTAAAATTCCAATTTTCCATTTTCGATTTTCATTTACTTGCGTATCTTTGTCCCCGAACGGAATACATCACATTTAATCCCATACAAAAATGAACATGGTATATATGATCGGAACCACCGAATTGCTGGTTATCGGACTAGTCGTTTTATTATTCTTCGGCGGAAAGAAAATTCCAGAACTGATGAAAGGATTGGGGAAGGGAGTTAAAAGTTTCAAAGACGGGATGAACGGCGTAGGAGAAGAAACAAAAGACGAAACGGAAGAAAAAGAAAATTAATTCTTCTTCATGGCAAACGACAATCAGGAACAAGAAATGACTTTCTGGGACCATCTGGATGAACTCAGAAAAGTCCTCTTCCGTATAGCTGTCGCAGTCTGTATTATCGCTGTCATTGCCTTTATCAACAAAGAGCTTCTTTTCGATATTCTTTTCGCTCCCCATCGTTCCGATTTCATTACATACAGAGCCCTGTGCAAACTGGCGGCTTACTTTCAATTCCCCGCTCTCTGTCCGGGAGAATTTCACGTCGATTTGATTAACACACAACTGGCATCACAGCTCATCGTACACATGAGCGCGGCATTCTACGTCGGACTGGTTATCGCCTCCCCGTACATCATATACCAGCTTTTCGGCTTTATCAAACCCGCTTTGTACGAAAACGAACGGAAGTATTCCACCCGAACCATAGTTGCCGCATTCATTCTTTTTTTCTGCGGGCTGCTGCTGAATTACTACGCCATTTTCCCGATGTCGTTCCGGTTTTTGGGAACCTACCAGGTGAGTGAATTTGTCGAGAATAAAATCACACTCTCCTCCTACATTTCCACATTCACCACCTTGTCCATCGCCATGGGTGCCGTTTTTGAAATACCCATACTCGCGTTCTTTCTGGCCAAAACGGGGATGGTTACCACCCGCCACCTGAAAAAATACCGCCGGCACGCATTCATCGTGATACTGATTGTTTCCGCCATCCTCACGCCTGCCGACCTGTTCAGCATGTTCCTGCTGGCCATTCCGATGTATATGTTGTATGAACTAAGTATATTTGTCGTAAAAAGAGCCGTTCCTAAAAAAACGACGGACAATCATTAAACCTGTTATGAAAACTTTCGGTAACATCATCTGGCTTTTATTCGGAGGAATTTTAACCGCCCTCGAATACTTCATTTCCAGCATTATTCTGTGTATTACCATTATCGGTATTCCTTTCGGATTACAGACGTTAAAATTAGGCATCCTGGCTTTGTGGCCCTTTGGCCGGGAAATCGTGCACAAAGAGTGCGCCAGCGGATGCCTCTCCCTCATCATGAACATCTTTTGGCTGCTGTGCGGGGGCATATGGATTGCCTTATCGCACCTGTTTTTCGGAATCCTGCTTTGCATCACGCTTATCGGCATTCCTTTCGGCTTGCAGCATTTCAAACTGGCGACCTTGGCGCTCACCCCGTTCGGGCACGACGTCAAATAGTGGCATTAGTATCTGGTTTTTTCCTGCCGCAGTTTGCGGGAAGTCATCCGTTCGTAAAAATTTCTTCCCGCTATTGGCGGGAACAAATTCTTTCGTGCTTTTTTGTTCCTGCCATTGGCTGGGTATCCGCCGAACCAACTCCGTACCACTTTTCTTCCCCCTGTTTTACCTCTTTGATTTTTCATCATGAAACCGTGCATTTTTTCGGCTAATAAATCCCCCTTTTTAAAAACCTATCATTTTCATGTTAAAAACCTATCGTTTTTGAGGTAAAAATGATAGGTTTTCGGTAGCAAAACGATAGGTTTAAAAATAACGGGTTTGATCATTAAGCCGGATGTATCTAAATATGATTACTAATATATTTAATATCAAATACTTATTTATTTTTTACAGGCATCCATTGAAAATGGATATTTAGTTTGAAAAAAAAGAGGCTCTTTTTAGTACAAAAAGAGCCTCTTTTTGCATCAAAAACATACTCTTTTTGAGTAGAAAACATATCCTTTATTTTTGGGAGTAAAAAATTGGCAAAAATAGAGCAGTGGAAAAACTATTTTTTCCACTGCTCCATTATCCTGTTTTTTTACTTTTAGTTCAGCGGACTAATCCGCACTTTTCCATTTCCTGATTGCACCCCACTTGACATACTGGCATTTTGAAAGATAAGGCCGCTATAATGATTAGGTTGCCCTGTCGGGGTTAGATTCCCATCGCCCGTAATGGCATTGCATCCCGACATTCCAGATACGAAACCGGAACCACCACCACCTGTGTTTCTTGCAGCATAAGAGCCACCGTAGTAACCTCCACCTCCACCGCCGCCTCCACAAGCTCCATTTGCCCCATTTTGTCCATTGGCACCTGATCCCCAATAAGTAGAACTGCCGGTCTGCCCTCCACCATAGGTACCGCCTCCCCATATACCTCCTCCGGAACCTGCAGTAGAATTTCCTTTTGCTCCTCCGCCACCACCGGCTACCATGATTCTAGAATAAAGGTTACCGTAAACCAAACGGATGTCACTGGCACCGCCTCCACCTCCACCGTTGTCGTCTGTGTCATCGTCACCTCCCCAAGCACCACCGTTCCAACCCGGACTACCACCCCCACAATATTTACTACAACTTTTTGCTGCGTCTCCTCCCCTTCCTCCGACGTATGCATAGAAGGTTCTTGAAGAGGTTAATACCAATTCTCCTTTGCTGTATCCGCCTCTGCCTGGCGTTCCCGCTTTCCCTTTATTTATATAGCCAATCCCTCCTTCTGCACCGTAACATTCCATTTTGTATTTACCCGGAGCCAATGTAATAGACTGCGAACCTCCCGTATAAGCAAACTCTCTTCTTATTTCCAGTCTCTTTGTCCATTCTTGTCCAGGACATTTGTCCGAGGATACCGTTACATTCGTCCAAAAGACGGAATTGGAAGTCAAGCCGGACACTACACCTTGATTGGAAATAGATATTCCTGGAGGAGGAGTTTCCAGTGTCCAATGGGTTCGCGACATGGTTCCCCACCTGGAATCAACAGTGAAAGAAGGATATTTATTGGTAAGAGTTTCCACGGAACTACTGAAAGGCGATGGAGCCAATACTATGGTCACATAGGAAGTTTCTGCCACACCCACGGCACAGATGGCTCTCCGTTTGAAATAAAA
>NZ_CALPCZ010000037.1 GCF_943193135.1 Odoribacter lunatus | reverse complement strand
TAGGGAGAAAGCTGATTGCAGGCGAGAGTCTGCCCGTCATCCGGGGAGAAGAGGTCGTTTGCCGGATTGAGATTGTTACCGAATACAGCGGGTCCGTCTTCCCCTTTTTGCTCGATAAAGACAATGCCGTTCCGACGCGTAGGGGTGGTCAAATCACTTCCAAATACGTAATCCCCACGGTTCATCGTAGAGAAGTTATTATTGGTGACATGCGCTTTCTGTTGCGTTAGCGTCAGGGAATTCAAAAACTCCATATACTGTTCCTGACTCGTTTCGTACTTCATGATATAGAATCCGGCATACCCTTTGGGAAAGGCTGCGGGCAATGTGACAGAAGTAGATGTTGGATTGACAGTATTTAGAGTCACTGCCGCTTCCGAATCAATGAGGCAGGGAGATACACCCGATTCCGCAAAACTGTATGCGGAATGGTTGTCACCGAGGTAATAACTGCCGTAAGGAATATAGACCATCTCTATAGCATGGACGGCAACGTATATTTTATCCAGTTTATCACCGAAGTCGGCGGCGGTAAGCGTTTTCTTCGTGTTAGCCTTGAACAGCCATTTAAGCCGTAGGCGGACACTTACATTACCGTCGGAGATTTCATCCCGCAAGAGGAATACGCCGGTGACTTTGGCGCTACTACCCGAGCCCGTTTGCCCGAACATGAAGGAGTAGTTGCCACCTTCATTCCCGCTTTGGGGCGTGGCTTCGTGTCCTGCACGGGCAAGATAACCGTGATGCCAGGGTTCGGTGATGCCCCGTTTTTTGTACTTAAGGAACACCCACGCAGCATCCCAGTTGAAATCATCCCGCCACGAATTGTCCCATGAAACATTCAGTTCCACAAAAGCCGTATCGCCGACGATATTCACGACACGGGGTTTACCCGTTATACGGATGTTGTTTCCGTGAACGGGTGGAGAAAACAGACCGGAAAGAACCATTACGGAAAGAAACAGAAACGACATCCGTAAATACCGTAATCCGGCACACTTGATTAATTTTTTCATATCAAGAAATACTTAGCACCTTGAAAGTCCCCGGAAAGGTGGGTTTATAACAAAAAGGAAGCGTGGGAACTTTAGTTTATCAAGTCAGAGGTATCGCCAAACACCCGCAAGAAAATAAACAGTATCCCACGCCTAACCGGGTATATAGAGAATATATACGGCAAACGTGAGCGTTTGTACTGCTTATCCTTTCTTGCTGAAAATTGGCGATTTCCTGACTTAGGATAAAACTAAACGCTTCAAAATAATATTTCAATTACGGCAGGTCTCTCTGCCACAACGTCACAAATATAAAGAAAAAAGTGAAAAAGTAAGAAAAGATTTCAGCGTTCGATGAATTCCCAATGCCCTTCCTTTTTAGGAACGCCACGATGAATCATATTAGAAAAAGCCATTATACGAAAGGCCTTTTTTCTCAAGTTTATACGAGAATTACCCAATAATCATGCCGACTACCGTTGCGGAAAGCAAGGAGGCTAATGTACCGGCAAGTAAGGCCCGTAAGCCAAATTGTGCTAAAAGAGGTTTGTTTTTGGGAGTTAAACCACCGATCCCGCCGATTTGAATTCCTATGGATGCAAAGTTGGCAAATCCGCACAAGAAGTATGTGCACATGATGATGGATTTCATTTCATGGAATGCTCCCGCCGCTTTGAGGTTGGCTAATTCAACATATCCGATAAATTCAGTCATGATGACTTTCTGCCCCAACAGGCTTCCGGCAAATACCATGTCATCTGCCGATATGCCGATTAACCACATAAGAGGAGAAATGGCGTATCCCAATATAAATTGCAGATTTAATTCCGTGTTCCTGCCATCCGTAATTTGCGCTATCCATTCGTTCAATCCTGTGAAACCGCCGATTTTTCCGAACAGATAGTTGGCAAAGGCTATGAACGCCACGAATACAAGCAACATCCCGGCCACGTTTACCGCCAGTTTCACACCTTCCGTCGTACCGTTTGAAATGGCATCCAAAATGTTTTTCCCTACTTTGTTTTTGGAGACCTGTATGTTATTGTTCACCGCCTTGTTCTGCGGTACCAGCAGTTTGGCAAAGACCACTGCCCCCGGAGCCGCCATGACCGAAGCCGCCAACAGGTGCTTAGCAAACACCAGACGCTGTACGGGGTCTTCCCCGCCCAAAAAGCTGATATATGCCGCCAATACACCTCCGGCAATGGTTGCCATTCCCCCCGTCATCACCAGGAATATTTCCGAAGGTGTCATATCGTCCAAGTATTCTTTAATCATCAAAGGCGCTTCCGTTTGTCCCAAAAAGATATTCCCCGACACGGACAACGCTTCCATTCCCGAAATATTCATCAACTTGGTCATTACCCAAGCCAAAGCATACACCACTTTCTGTATGATTCCAAAATAAAATAACAAAGAAGTCAAAGCCGAAAAGAAAATAATGGTCGGCAATACCTGAAAGGCAAATACATATCCCACTTTGGAAGTATCCATCAGGTCTCCCAATAGAAAATCACTGCCGGCTTTTGTGAAATCAAGAATAGTCAAGAATATCTTTCCGAAAAATTCAAAAAACGCCTGTACAAAAGGGATATATAATATTCCCACAGCCAATACCAATTGTATTGCCAATCCAATCCCCACAACTTTCCAAGAAATAGCTTTCCGATTATTGCTAAACAACCACGCAATCCCCACTAATGCCGCTATTCCTAATAATCCCCGCAAAATCGACATAACGGATATATGACTCTCTATATTGGCAGCACTTTGGATTCCGCTACCCTGTTGCGCGCAAACAGTTCCAACCGAGAAAATCAATAACATCGGCAATAACCAGCACGCTTTTTTTATTACACCACTCATGTTATTTTTATTAAAAGACGCATAAAATTAAAGGATAAAATTGAGACTCCAAACAAAAGATAAATTACTTTTGCAGAGGAATTGGATTTTTACTAAAATATTACAATCATCATGAATATTACATTCTCATCATTATCAACCATACTTTCTCTGATAGTGGCCGGTCTGTTAAGTTCCTGCGAATGCAAACCGGAAAAGGCGACTTTGACAATTTATTGCACGACGGATGTACATGGTACCGTTTTTGACTATGACCTGAAAAGAAACCGTCCCAATAAAAGCAGCCTTGCCAACGTGTCCGCCATCGTAAATGCCGAACGCCAGAAACGCCCCGATGAGATTATTCTGTTAGATAACGGTGATATTCTTCAGGGACAACCTTCCAATTATTATTACAATGTCATCGATACGACCGTTCCCAATATTACCGCCCAAGTAATGAATTATCTGAAATATGATGCCGGCAGTATAGGAAATCACGATATTGAAGCCGGACACCCCGTATATGACAAATTAAGACGGGAACTCCAACATCCGTGGTTATCCGCCAATGCCATCAATATATCTACAGGGGAACCCTATTTTCAACCTTACACTATTATCCGCCGCAACGGCTTCAAAATTGCCGTGTTAGGAATGACTACCCCCGGTATTCCCAAATGGTTGCCCAAATATCTATGGGAAGGTATCGAGTTTGAAGATATGATTGAAAGCGCCCGGAAATGGGTTGCCAAAATTCAGGAGACAGAACACCCTGATGTCCTTATCGGTCTGTTTCATTCCGGTTTTAACTATAAATACGACGGTGAAGGCATCAATACTTTCAAGAATGAAAATGCAAGTATGCTGGTTGCACAAAAAGTTGACGGTTTTGACATCGTCATTATGGGGCACGACCATTTAGGCAAACTGGAAGAAATTACGAACGATGCCGGACACAAGGTCTTGGTTATCGACCCCTATTCACACGCCACCTTTTTAGGCAAAATTGACATCAATCTGTCCCGCAACAGCAAAAAGTATGATAAATCCATCAAAGCCGAATTGATTAAATTAGCCGATACGGAAAAAGATTCCGCTTATATCCGGCAATTTACCCCAGCTTTAGAAAAAGTAAAATCTTATATTAATACACCCATCGGCACATTCACGGAACCCCTTATCGGCCGGAACGGTATTTTCGGCCCCTCGGCATTTACCGATTTCATTCACAACGTTCAATTGGCAACAACGGGAGCGGATATTTCGTTCAGCACGGTTTTGCAAATGGATGCACGCATCGAACAAGGAGAAATCACTATCCGCGATATGTTTAATCTCTACAGTTACGAAAACGGCCTGTATGTCATGAATTTCACGGGAGAGGAAATTGATAAATACCTGGAATATGCTTATGGCCTTCAATACAATACCATGCATTCCGCCAATGACCACCTGCTTAATTTCAAGACTGACGGGCAGGGCCATCCCGTAAAAAACAGCAGAGGCGCCTACACCCTCGCCCATCCGTTTTTCAACTTTTCATGCGCGGCAGGCATCCGTTACACCGTAGACGTGAGCAAGGCTCCGGGGGAACGGGTGGAAATTCTTTCGCTTTCCGACGGTACGCCTTTCGACCCGACCAAAACTTATAAAGTTGCCATTAACTCTTACAGAGGTAACGGCGGCGGCGGCCATTTGGCACAAGGCATCGGCTTGAACAAAGAGGAGATGGAAAATCGCATCGTGGAAATCAAGCCTAAGGACGTGCGCTATTGCATTACGGAATACATCCGGGATAAGAAAACACTCGCCCCACAATGCCGCCATGATTGGAAAGTAATTCCCGAAAAATGGTTTGAACAAGGGAAAGAAAAAGGGAATAAACTAATTTACGAAGCGCATTAAAAAGTTCCGAACAGAGTTTTTATAACCGAACCACGCCTATACCCCCAATACGATATTGGCGTCTATATTTAATTTCCTGCTGATTTCACGGGCGATTTTTTAGATTTTATCGGATAATATTTTTCCTCGTATTCCTCGACAAGACCAGACAATAAATCCAGCATACTCTGCATGAGTTCCGATATTATTTGTTTTTCCAGGGCCAATCATCAAGGGTATAAGAAGCTTCTATGGGTCGTTCTATCACATCCGGCAAGAGCGGGAAGAAATCAATCCCCGTCTTTTCTTCCAGTTCATCGACAGAGAGGGCTTTTCCCTGCAAGTCATACGGTCCGGAATATTTTTTGTGCTCCAGCCAAAAAGCGATGGACTTATAGGTTGTCCCCTTCTTAGCCAACACCGCCATAAAATAATATTTCGGAACCGGCACGGAGTGCGCGCCGTTGTATTTCAACACCTGGTCTTCCCGTATCGTTCCGCCTTTCACGATGTACAGCGTGTCGCGCAACGATTCATCCTGCATCCAGCTTTTGACGTTTTCTTCGAGTTTCTGCCAGATTCCCTGATTGAAATTAGACAGCTGCGGACTCATATTGGAATAGTAGAACGTCTGTTCGTTCGCCTCCCGGCTGTAGCGCCTGTCATTGGAGGCCACCAGATGCCCCCGGTCGTATCCGCTGTAATCGGTTCTTTCCGTACGGCTGTTTTCAGGCACTTCCGGATCATCCGCCCAGGCATTTGTGCGAGAGACATTATCTGTCGAAGTTAGGTCATAAGCCGTAAATGCCACCCAACGGGTATGCCGCAAGTCAAGATTGTATTCCATCGAATAGTTGGAAACAGCCTTTCCCTGCCAGGAGACCGTATGGTCGATGAATTTATACGTGACCGTATCGCCCGTTAATCGGGGTATTCCCAAACGTCCTGGAACAGTATTGGTCAAATCTTCTTCCGGTTCATTTCCCTGTTTATGGTCATCTCCACAAGCAGAGAAAAATATTGCGAGCAGCAATACGCTGCCCGCAATAAATTTTAAAAATACAGGTGTCTTCACCATAAATACTTATTCTGCTTTTTTCAGTGATTCCTCCACATAAGTAAATTCACCGGGAGCCGTCACTTCATACTGTATTGTATACAAAACAGTTGCGCTACCGTCATACACTCCGAAATTAACTGTATAAATCACATCCAACCCATCTACCGGGCGTGCATCCGGATATTTACATGACAACATTATTTTCACAGCTTCAGGCAAACGCTCCCACATCAGTGCCGTTAATTGTTCGTCAGTCAAAGATTCATAAGCAGAAGCAATCTGAGCTCTCCATGCAGAAGGACGGAAGTCGAAATTATTCTGGTACTCGGAACCTCCGAAATAATACTCATTGTTTTTGTAGCTTGTCATATATCCCTGACCTTCTTTAGTTACCCCGGCAGGAACATCCACATTTTCCCAAACCCAATCGGTCAAAGCCTGGAAATGTCCGTCTCCGTTTCCACGACCTACAGTAAGTGTTATGGTAACATTGGGATCATACATCCAAGAACCCGAATAAGCATATTGTTCGGTCACGGTTTCAACCGGAATATTGTTGTATTTCCAAGCTCCGTCATATACATACTCGTCGGCTTTCACAACAGTAGCCTTAGCTTCGCTATCGTAATAGTTATATACCACCGCTTTCACGTCACCGTCATTCGCATACGGATATTTAGCTGCCAGGTATTTCGGCAAATAATTTCCGGCAGGCATAGAACTGCTGAAATTATTGTGAGAACCCGGCTCACCCATGGCTTTGTAATCTGCAGGATTAAGTATCGTTACTTTTTCCGCCTCTACCCATTTCTCATTTTCATAAACATAAACGACATTACGAATTTCACCGGCAGCAGCCTGTGTGGAAACTGCCATAGGCTTCTGGTACATCGTTGCCGATACATAGTCTACTGAAGACAAAGTAAGAGACGTCACTCCACTTGCAGAAGCAGCCTTAACCGACACGGCCATCGTATTAACATATTTACTGCTGGAAACGCCGATAGCATAACCGGTTACCACAACCTTCTTGCCATCTAAAGCAGCATCAACAACACCTTCGGCAGGATACTGGATACTTCCGACTGCTTTTTGAGCGCCTTCAATAGTAACATTGTAATACTTATTTCCCTTATCATTTTCCGTAATTGAAAGTGTCCCCGTGTAAACGATGTTTTGAACGGAAGGATTGGAAAGATAAGCATCCATTTCAGTTGCATCCCATTGATTAGGCACTGTACCCTCATACTCTCCCGCTTCAAGTTTCGTAACCGTAGCCGCAGAAGTAAACTGGTACAATTCAGCCCATTTTGAGAGGGATCCTTCTATAACGACAACATCCCCCGTTGCATACGCATTTTCACTTTTATCTCCCAAGTACACCAAAATAAAAGAAGTTCCATCGGTCAGAAGAAAACCTTGGCTATAAGTGGCAACAACCGTACCTTTCACCTTACCGCTGCCACTGCTAATGACATCTTCAATTTTATCATAAGTTTCCTCACTGCCTGCCTCCGATGCTTCTGCATATTTATAACTTACAATAGCATAGTCACCTTCTTTAGGCTCTTTAACAGAAGCGGCCAATATTCCGGACAAATTCTTGACCGTTGCCTTATCCTCATTCAGATAAGCTTTGTCAGGTACCCCCCATATCGTTTCATAATCCTTATCCGTCAATTCATAAGCCTGAGCAGAGTCGATTGCAGCCAGGTAAGCTGGGGTATCTCCGCCGAAATCGTAGGTCATTTTGATGGCCGATCCCTTCGATGCGGTTCCCCATTTGCTGTTCATAAAAGCGGGCAATACCGTTTTTGCCGGTGTTGCAGAAGTCAGATAAAGGTTCGTCTTTACTGCACTCAGCGCATCAGCATCTACTCCGCTTATTTTTAAAGCGCTGATTGCCGCATAGTCTTCCACTGTCAATGTATAGTCTTTATTGAGCATGTTTTCGGGAGTCGTCATATCCTTCAAACCCTCAAATTCATCATTTACATCGGTGCATCCTGTCATTCCCAACACAGATGCAATACAAAGATATATGAGATGTTTTTTCATTTCTTATTCATTTAAATTATCAGAAAGTAATTTTCAGTCGAACGGAATAGTTTCTACCGTAACGGTAAAATACCCGGTAAGCAGACTGCCAATCGTGACCGGCACCGTCATAGGCATCGGAAATGGAAATATTGTCCAACAGATTGTTTACATTTCCGTACAGAGTAGCCCACAATTTACCCAAGGGGAAGCGGTAGCTGACATTTACGTCCAACTCGCCTGCCGACGGCATTCTCCAGGGGGTATCGTATTTCTTATAGCCATTCATCACCAAATCAGTGCTATTTCCAACGGTAAATTCCGCATAGTTGCGCATCCAATAGGTGTAATCAGCTCCTACCCGCAAACCTTTCAACGGTTGTACTTTGGCTCCGACAGCAAAAGTCGTCTGTGCAGAATTTCCTACCCGGGTTCCGTCCAAATCCAACGTCATCTTGGCATGGTCTTCCGCCTGTATACCGGAAGCAATCTCTCCAGACATATTCTTCAACGGTTGGCCGGAAGAATTATAGAAATATCCGGAAGCGACACTATTCCATTTCCAGTCCCCGATAGAAACCATACCGGTAATATCCACGTTCTTAACAGGACGGAATACAAAGTCTACTTCAATACCCTGATGCAAAGCATCTACTCCACTCATGTTCATCGTTGCCCGATCACCACTATTTAAATCAATGCTACGAGTCATGGTCTTATCCAACCATTCCGTACGATAAAGGTTCAAATTGGCGCTGAACATGGAAGAACGAAAACCATAGCCGACTTCTGCCGAAAATACCTTTTCATTGATAGCGTCGGGATTCGTTGCATTACTGTTCATGGCATACAGGAATACACCACCGGAATAGAACGGTGCACGGGAAATATACCCAACATTGGCGAATACATTGTGGTGTTCGGTAATATTATAGTTGGCACCACCTTTTACATTCCAACCGATAAAGTTCTCCGTTTTTGATTTTTCATGCTCTTTATCGTAATAAAAATGGTTCTTCTGCCAGTATCCGGAATTCGATACGGCTCCCGCAACGAATGCACTCAACGGTCCCTTGTTATATTCCACCTGTCCGAAGACACCTTCCTGCATAACGTAACCGTCATAGTCACGATATACGACGTCTCCCACTTTCAGTTTCCGGTTCACCCATTCCGGATCAGCGGCATTGGCATTATTGGCAGCCTTTACATTTCCCCGATAGTAATCAATAAAAAAATCGCCACCGTAAAGGTCTATCAATTCATTGGTGTGTGTACCATTATAGTAGCGGAAATCAATACCTCCATACACTTCAAAATATTTACCGATACTTGTGGTATAGGTAGATAGCAAGCCGTACCAGTTGTGTTCATTTCTCGATTCGGACATTGCCATCAACGAACCGTTATCGCTCGTCGCATTCAGTTCATAAATTTTATCGTAAGCAAAGGTTCCGTCATCATTGCGGAAATAAGTATTCAACGTACCGTTACTGGAACCGTACCACATATTCGCATAAGTAGATGTTGCCCCCAAACCTTTATACCCGCCTCCGCGACCGATAGACACGTAAGCTACCGTGGAAAGGCTGGATTTTTCGTTAATAGTCCATGAATGGTTCAAAGAAATCTGAGGTTTGTGATAGTGGTTATAAGCAGAGGTCTTGCGTTCGCCGTGCAATCCAAATCCGTAGGTCGGATTATACCGGTACTGGCGATCCTTGCCCATGTATTTTTCCATGTTCTGCCAGCCGGCAATCGTCAAACCGTCATAGCTGCTGCGCTGATTGTGCCACTGCGGAGCACCAAAAACCGTAAAAGACAACTGATGGTTGTCATTGATTTGTTTGGAAATATTTCCAAAATAAGAATAGGCTTCAAATTCCGTCCCCTGGATATATCCGTCACCCCAGCTCTTCGCTCCTAATAAAGTAAGTGCCCAACCGTTGCGCAATCCGGTGGATACGTTGAACATCACTTTATTGTAACCGTCATTACCCAAAGCATAGGAGATAGAACCGCCGGCTTTGGCATCCGTCGTTTTGGTAACGATATTGATAGAACCACCGACAGAAGGAGAGGAAACCTTTGAAGCACCCAAGCCGCGCTGTACCTGCATAGAACGCGTCACATCCGAAAGTCCTGCCCAGTTGGACCAGTACAATCCGCCCCATTCCATATCGTTCATCGGTACACCGTTAATCATCACAGCGATATTGGCCTGTTCAAAACCACGCAAATTAATACGGGAATCACCAAAAGCTCCACCCGATTTCGTAGCATAGACACCTGGTGTGGATTTCAGCATTTCCGGAAATTCCTGTGTGGAAAGTTTGGCTTCAATCTCGATAGGCTCTACTACAGAAACTGCAACCGGAGTCTTACGACGCACAGCCACAGACGCCGTTACCGTCACATCACCCAGCCCGATTGCTTCCGTTGTCATTTTGATTACTCCCAAATCCAACACATCGCCTGAAAGTCTAACTTCTTTCTGCAATTCTTTGTAGCCAACACTCCGAAAAACCAACGTTTGCTTCCCTTCTGCACTAACCTTCAATTCAAAACGTCCGTCAAAATCGGCAGCAATACCCTCGGTTGTCCCTTTTACCATTACCGTAGCTCCGACCAATTCTTCATTGGTTTCCGAGTCGATAATCTTTCCTTTAATAATGCTCTGTGACACGGCTACCAATGTCATAAAAAACACCGGCACCAATAACAGCAGGCCTTTCATCAAGATTTTCCTCATACTGAATTTACTTAATTTTAATTAATTTATAGCACACTTCCCTTAAAAACCATCGCCTTTTGGGAAATCAATTTTAAAATTTGTGAGGCAAATTTAAATAATATAAAACAGCTTCATATTAGGTTCTTGTTAAAATTTCATTCAATTTTTTTCACAACCAATAAAAACAATGGTTTTTAGGTTATAATTTACTATTTTTGACTACGTTAAAAAATCATAAAATTTTATCATGAATAAAACATTTTTTCTTTCACTCTTTGTGGGAATACTTTCAAGTTTTTCCGGTCTTTATGCCGGAAATCCCCTGCAACAGGAACTAAACAACGGATGGCAATTCCGCCAGGCCCATGTCGGCAGATGGTTACCGGCAACCGTACCCGGTTCTGTCCATACAGATTTAATGGCGCACAAACTTATCGAAGACCCGTTCTACCGGAATAACGAACCGACAGTACAATGGATTGATAAAATCAACTGGGAATATGCCACTACTTTTCAACCAACGGAAGCAATTTTGTCATCCAACCATCAACAATTGGTATTTCATGGCCTGGATACCTGGTGCGATGTTTTCCTGAACGGAGAAAAAATCGCTTCTCCCAACAACATGTTCCGCACCTGGACATGTGATGTGAAAGGAATATTAAAACAAGGAGACAATACCCTTCTGATTCGTTTCTACTCCCCCATTACCAAAGGCCTGGAAGAAATGGAAAAATACGGTCTGATCCTGCCAGCATCCAATGATTACAGCCAATTCGGCGGCATGGGCGACGTGAGGGTCAGCGTCTTCACCCGCAAGGCGCCCTATCATTTCGGCTGGGACTGGGGACCCCGTCTGGTTCCGTCCGGAATATGGAAACCGGTTGTACTAGAAGGCTGGGACGATACGAAAATCGAGAATGTATTTATCCGGCAACCGGAAGTAACAAAGAAACAGGCCAACCTGGAGGCCGAAATCAATTTCCTTTCAGACAGTACAAGCACCCTGAAAGCAGAGGTATGGCATAAAAAGAAATTAATCGCCCAAAAAGAGTTCTCCGCCACCGCAAGCACCAATCAGATTTCTCTTCCTTTCGTTGTGAAGAATCCCGAATTATGGTGGAGCAACGGTTTAGGGAAACCTGCTCTTAGCGAATTTGAGATACGCCTTGTACGGAACGGTCAGACCATAGCGAGCCAAACCGTTAAAACCGGTCTCCGCTCTTTGAAATTAATCCGTAAAAAGGACGATGCCGGCTCTACCTTTTATTTTGAATTAAACGGTGTACCCGTATTTGCCAAAGGCTCCAATATGATTCCCAACGACATTTTCCTTCCCCGTATTACTCCACAGGATTATGAAAAAATGGTGCGGGATGCCGTCGATGCCAATATGAACATGATTCGCGTATGGGGAGGCGGTATTTATGAAGACGACCATTTCTATGACTTGTGTGACCAATACGGTATTATGGTATGGCAGGACTTTGCCTTTGCCTGCGCCATGTATCCCGGAACACCCGATTTCCTGGAGAACGTCCGTCAGGAAGCTGTTGATAATATTATCCGTTTACGCAATCATCCTTCACTTGCCTTGTGGTGCGGCAACAATGAAATCGATGCGGCCTGGGCGCGCTGGGGCTGGCAAAAAGGCTACACCGAAGCCGAAAAAGAACAGATTTTCAAGGCTTACACGGACTTATTCCACCATTTACTACCGGAAGTGATTACAGCCTACACGGACGGCGACGATTACTGGCCTTCCTCTCCCATGTCGGACACGGCCGTGAATGCCCACGAACTACTGCCTGCCACCAGCGGCGACAATCATTATTGGGGCGTATGGCACCAGAAGCACCGCTTTGAAGAATATGAAAATAACATCGGACGCTTCATCAGCGAATACGGCTTCCAGTCTTTCCCGGAATTCAACACGGTGAAAAAATACGCCTTGCCGGAAGATTACGACATCGAATCCGAGGTGATGGCAGCCCACCAGCGCAGCGGCATCGGCAACCTCCGCATCAAAGAATATATGGGATGGTATTACAACATTCCGGAAGATTTCGAGCAATTCCTGTATCTAAGCCAGGTTTTGCAGGCAAAAGCCATGCGCAGCGCCGTACAGACCCACCGCCGGAACATGCCCTACTGCATGGGTTCCATTATGTGGCAGTTAAACGACTGCTGGCCGGTGGCAAGCTGGTCTACGACCGACTATTACCACAACTGGAAAGCGGCGCAATATGCTTCTAAAGAAGCCTGCAAGCCTATTATCATGGCTCCGAAAATCACCGAGCAAGCTTTGGAATTATGGGTCGTTAATGACTTACTAAAGGAGATAAAAGGTAACTACACACTCGAATTATTCGATTTCAACGGAAAAATGCTGAATAAAATCACCGGCAAGTTCGTTCAGAATGCCAACAGGTCCAATTTAGTCCGTACAATTGACTTGAATACATTCCTGGCAGGAAAGAATAAAAGCGAGGTTGTCGCCGTACTCCGTCTGCACAATAACAGTCAGGTATGGGATGAACAAACCTGCTACTTCACCGCTCCGAAAGATATGAATCTCCCGAAGAATCCCGGAATACGGGTAGAGACATTCCGGGAGAACGGAAAGAAATACCTCCGTGCCACGAGCAATCAGCTTGCCTGCGACGTCATGTTTTACTCGCCGGACGCCGAAGTGATTTTCAAAGAAAATTACATCGACCTGCTTCCGGGAAAAACGTATGTCATTGAATTGGAAACCGACGCAGAAAATTATTCCGTCGCCACCCGCTTCATTCAATAATGCCCATAAAAAGAGAGCCGGTTGCAACCGGCTCTCTTTTTTTATATAACTCCACTACTTATTATATAATTCCGTTACCATCTTTTTCACATATCCTTCCGATGCCTCCATCGGGAATATGAAATCCGGACTTTTATAGATTAACCGGTTCTCTCTCTTGAAGCGCTGGATTCCCCCGCCCGTAATGTTCAACATGATAACGGCATCTTTCGCTACCTTTCCATCTCTCACAGCCTGAATCAGGGACGCCGTAGCCACTCCCGCCGCCGGCTCTATATCCGCACCTTCCAGCCGGAGGAACATATCCGCCGCCTGCAATGCCTCCTCGTTCGTCGCCACGAAAACCTCTCCTTTCGTTTCAGTGAGTGCATCAAATAGCCCTCCCGGCATTGAAAAAGGCGGTTTCCGGTTAGACAGCACTTTCGCACATATTTCCTCCGCCTGTTTACGGGCTACGGCAGCGTCACAAGGGAAAAGTTCCCGTGAATTGGCCTTCCATGCTTCATACATCGGAACAAAAGGTATATTCTGCGAAACCATCAGTTTCATCAAATGATTGCCGTACCGTCCGTCCTCGATAAAGCGCTTGTTGGCTTCCCAAGCTGCGATAGCCCCCGTACCGCTTCCCACGGCCTGAAAATAATAGTCCGGGATGCGTCCTATCGTGGTAACCGCCGACAATACCGTCGTTCCCATGCCATCCCGACGCGCCACATTCTTCGCCCCACCTTCAGGATAAAACTCATCCATTTCACAAATGATATTGGAAATCCGTATCGCATCAAAATAATCACTTCCGGGCACCGTTCCCACAAGTTTCACACACGGGTCCAGCTCCTCGGACGACCACACGGAGTTCATGCAATCTTGCGGCACACAAAGCAAAAGAGGAATTTTATTTTTAGAACAGACTCTGGCGAAAGCCCGCGCCGTATTGCCGGCCGAAGCAACGACCATCACCTTATCGCTGTTCCGGTTCGGACGCGCACAGACCGAATACGCCTCGCACTCCTTGAATGTTCCGGTCAGCATCAAAGCGCCTTTTTCCGGCCAATAGCCGTTAAAAGTAATGTAAAGATTCGTCAGGCCCAGCTCCTTCGCCAATCCTTTACTCTTGTAAGTCACCGGTGCGCCGGAACCCTCCAGCATCCGGGATATCGGCAGCCAATCGGCAAACTTGTACAATCCGGGCAACTCCTCCCTTACCCTCAGTTGCCGTCTCACATAACACGTGCGAATTAAAGCCGTACTATCTTTTTTCGGACAATCAAGCGCCCAGTCTCCATCAGCGAATTGCATCCCACAACAAGGGGATTCCAGAACATAATCGGTCATTTCAAATATCTTTGATTCAATATATTATTAATCCGTGCAAAAGTAAAGCATTCCCAAATACCGAACTTGGGTATAAATACTACTTTTAGTAATGGAGAAATATCCGCCACAATTGGTAAGGCATCTTCAACAGATGTGAAAAACGGATTTTGCTGTTTCCCTGTTCCAGCCACACATTCAACGGGATTTCCCGGACAATCCGGTCGTAATCTCTGCGTAGGTTTCTCAATCTCAACAGGATTTCCACGTCAAACAGCCAGTGGGACAGGAACGGCTGTTCAAAGACGGCGGGCACAATATCCGCATGGAAGACCTTAGCCCCGCATTGGGTATCGTAAGCTTTCAGCCGGAATAAAAAAGAAATCGTTCCTGCAAAAATCCGTCCCGTAAAATGCCGGTAAAACTTCCGGCGTATCGTCACGCCCATCCGCTCCAACCGGGAACCCATCACAATCATCACCTCCTCCTGCTGCCGGGCTATCTCTATCAACCGGACCATTTCGCTCAACGGAGTGGCCAGGTCGGCATCCGCAAAAGCCAACCGGCTGTACTCTTTCAAGGCCACCATTTGCAAAAAACCTTCACGCACAGCTCCCGCTTTACCGCGGTTATCCGGGTACGTCACGACGCGGATGCGCTCCGGCTTTTCCTTCCGGAGAGCCTCCAGTTTCTCCGGCGTGGCATCCGTACTGCCGTCATTCACAAAGCACAAATCAATGTCCGCGTGTTCATTCACGAAATTCAGGAACTCGCCAGTTTTAAAACGGGCAGCCTCATTGAAACAGGGAATTACGATACAAGCGTCGGCTTTCATTGCATTCATTCTAAGACTTACTTTTCATCCGGAGGGCTTCCGCATTTCCCGAATCCACCTTCAAGGCCTGTTCCAGCATGGCAGCGGCACCGGCCGCATCGTGCATCGCTTCCGCATACATGGCGCGCAAAACAAACAGTTCGGCATCGTTGTTTATATCACCCAACTGCCTCAACCATTCTTCGGCTTCCCGCCATTGGCCGCGCTGAAGATACATCCGCACCATCACTTTGTATATCGGATAATAGGACGACTGCATTTCCACGGCTTTTTTCAACTGCTCTTCCGCCTTATCGTACTTTTTGAGCCTTACCCACATATCCGCCAGTTGTACAACGGCACCCACACTGTTATGGTACGCTATCGCCTGCCCGTACATTTTCGCCGCCTGCTCATACCTTGCATTATCCCGGAATATATCCCCGGCAAGCAGATGCGCCCTGTCGAAATTCGGACGGTAAGCCAAAAGGGTATTCAATGTGGCGATGGCCTTCTGATACTGCTTTTGTTTATAGTACACTACCGCTTTCAGATACAACCCGTCCACGGAAGAAGCGTTTACCGCCAATATCTTGTCCACGTACTTGCGGGCTTCAGCAAAATTTTTCAGGTCGATATTCAATAACGCCGACACATACAGCGCCTCATTCAAATCGGGATGCAGCTCCAACGCACGCCCGAAAGCCTCCTGCGCTTCCTTGAACTGCCCCGTCATGTAATATATTTTTCCCAATCTCGCCCACACCTCCTCTTTTTGGGGATGCTCCCCGCAATATGCCTTAAACGCCTCGATGGCCTGCCCGTATTGCTGCTGCCGCTCGAACTGAAAGCCCTGCAACTCCGCTTTTGTCTCCCGCTTTACCACACAAGACACCGGGAAGCTTTCCACCCGCGGAGCATACAACAGTTCGTCAGGCGGGAACAAGTTGTGTTTCAACTGATACGAACTGATATACACATTGCCCCAAATGCCATAATCCCAGTCTTTCGAGTACTTCTCGTAATAGCGGCTGTAACTAACCTTTATATTGGTATCCTTTCTGAAATAATAATCCACGATGCTCGATGCCTGCGTGACGATAACCGTCGTCGTATCTTTAGGCAGGTCAGGCAATACATTTTTCTTAAACCAGTTCGCCGACTCTTTCAGTGAATTAAAATAGTAATCCGTCTCGTAGTTGCCGTACACCCCTTTCAGGCCTCCCGCGAACTCGTTGAAATAGACATATTCATTGGGATGGTTCCGGAAAAAGTGGGACACCGGCAACGCCAGCAATCCTATGAACACGACACACGGCAACACTTTCAGATAACCGCGGCACCAGTTCACTATCTCGCTCCAGAAACGCGCCGCAATCACGACCATCGGAGGCATCACAAAGAGCATGTGGCGGATTCCCCCATACAGGTTGGAATGGGAATGTATGACCCAATACACGGGGAATATGACGGCAAACAGCAGGAAAAAGCTAATCAGGGAAAACTCCTTTTTCCGCACGGCCATATAAAGTATGTAGGCAAAGAAACCTATCAGCGTCACCACCGGCATGCCGATACACAGGTATTTCGGGGCATACCGCCACGGCAGCATGGTAGACATCATCTGCTCCCCGTCGAAAATCGTACGCAGCCCGATGCTGTAATTGGTAAACTTCGTCAAGGAATCGACTACTGCCGTCAGAGGCTTTTGCAGGGCAAAAGGCCAGAGCAATATAGACAGAACATAACTGCCCGCCACCACCACGGCCAAAATACCGAATATCCGGCCGACGGCCCCGACATGCTTCCCGAATTTATAAAACTCCCGGATGCCGTAATAAAGCATGTAGTATAACCCCGCATACATAAGCAGCATCGGATAAAGTATCAGCCCGCCGGAACGGGTGCCCAGCGTCAGCGTGATACCCAGCACCAGTCCGATAATATATTTCCGGCGAAAAACGGGATACGTATCGAAAAGACGCACCGTGTAATATAAGGACAACATGTAGCCCACGGCAAAAGGAACGTCTTTCAGATTGTTCATGCTGTGACCGAAGAAACGAGGGGTAAAAAACATCAGCAGCACCGACAACAAGCCGCACAACCCGCCACCCCAGCGCAAGCCCATCAACCCCGCCGCCAATATTCCCGTCGCCCCGACGATTCCGCCGACCACATGCCGCAATTCATAATAGTTGTCTACGTGAAACCAACGGCAGATGGCCGCCGTTATCACCTGCACGATGTTGCCGTACAGATGCAGTGTCGTCTGGGGCTGGTCCAACGCCGCCTTATCGTCTTTGGCAAAGTAATCCAGCACATACCCCGCATGGCGGTGATCGACGAACTCATCTCCCGTCACACCGTAGTCCTTGCTGATATAAGGCATGTAGAGATAACAAAAAAAGACAAAAAGCCACACCACCGTCCGGTACACCTTTTCGAGGCGCGCCTGTTCATCCAATTGACCAAAATCCCGGAAAAAATCTTTTCTTAACCACTTCATTATCAAAATCTTTCATAACCAAAAAAACGTACGTTTTTATTCGCGGAGAAAGATGTTCCAGGCAGTCGCGGGGAGGATTTGCTAATTTTTTAATTATGAAGTTTTT
>NZ_CALPCZ010000036.1 GCF_943193135.1 Odoribacter lunatus | reverse complement strand
CATACCAAGAAATTACTTAGCACCTTGAAAGTCCCCGGAAAGGTGGGTTTATAACAAAAAGAAAGCGTGGGAACTTTTTGTTTATTCCGTAAGAGGTATCGCCAAACACCCGCGCAAAAATAAACAGTTACCCACGCCTAACCGGGTATATAGAGAATATATACGGCAAACGTGAGCGTTTCTCCTGTTTATCCTTTTGCGCTGAAAATTGGCGATTTCCTTACGAAGGATAAAACAAAAACGCTTCAAAATAATATTTCAATTACGGCAGCTCTCTCTGCCACAACGGGACAAATATAAAGAAAAAAGTTCAGAAAGTAGAAAAGGTTATAAAGTGCTTGTAAACAAAATCGTGGCAACTTCTCCCTTTCTTATGACTTTCGTATATCTAATAATGAATAAAATAGGCTTTATCAAGGCTATATCAATTCTATAAAATTCTAATAAAATCCAGATAAAATGCTTATAAAGTGCTTCGAGAAGCACTTTATAAGCACTTTGTAAGCGCTTTATAAGCACTTTATAGAATTGATATAGCCTTGTAGAATAATAGATATACAGTTAAAATCCATACGAGAGTACGGAGAAATCTTAAAGAAATCCGATCTTTCTTTTTGTTTGTTACCAAAGCTTTGTATTTTTGACAAAGAATAATAGATATGTAATATTTAAATGTTGTTTTATGCCTATCCAAGCGTCCGAATTAATTACCAATGATGACGGAAGTATTTTCCATTTGCATTTACTTCCGGAAGATCTGGCGGATAATGTTATTCTGGTGGGTGATCCGGGACGTGTCGCTCTCGTTTCTTCTTTTTTCGATGCTGTCGAGCTGAATAAAAGCAACCGGGAGTTTTGTACCGTGACCGGCACGTATAAGGGATGCCGTCTGAGCGTTGTTTCCACAGGTATAGGTCCCGATAATATAGATATTGTTATCAATGAGCTGGATGCTTTGGCCAATATTGATTTGAAGACAAAGGAGATTAAGGCTCAAAAACGCCGTTTAAATATTGTCCGGATCGGAACGTCCGGTTCCGTGCAGGCCGATATTCCGGTGGATTCTTTTGTTATATCCGAAAAGAGTATCGGATGCGACGGGGTTCTGCGTTTTTACGAGGGGAACCTGTCTATCTGCGACCGGGAGTTTGAAGAGGCTTTTATGCACCATTGCCGGTGGGCTTCCGATGTCGCCCGCCCTTATGTGGTGGATGCCGCGCCGGCATTAGTCGATAAGTTGCATACGGCAGGGACGACTTATAAAGGCGTGACATTAACGGCGGTCGGTTTTTACGGTCCCCAGGGACGGGTATTGCGCCTTCCGCTAAGTATGCCCCGGATTAATGACCGGATTACGACATTCCGTTATCAGGATTACAAGGTGACGAATTATGAGATGGAAAGTGCCGCCATTACCGGCTTGTGCAATCTGTTAGGGCACCATGCCACGACGATTTGCCTGATTATAGCCAACCGGATTACGGGGGAGGCTTCCGCCGATTATCACCGGAATATGGAGAGATTAATCCGTTATACTTTAGATAAATTAACCCATAATTGATTTGCCATGATTCAACGTATACAAAGTGTATATCTGTTTTTAACGGTTGTTTTCACCGCTTTATTGTTTTTTATGCCGGTAGCCTACCTGACGATACCGGAGGCTCCCACGTATGAATTTTACACGACTCAGGTGATTCAAAGCGGCACTCCTAAGGTTTTTATTGCCTGTAACTGGATGTCTATGGTGTTGAATATAGTTATTACATTATTGAGCGCTGTGATTATATTCCTTTACAAAAAGCGTTTTCTTCAATTAAGATTGTGCGTTGTCAATATTATCTTATTAATCGGATTGCTTATCCTGATGTGGTTGCAAATTGCCCGCCTGACGGATGAGTTGCATGCTGTCCGTCAATGGGGATTCAGTTTCGGTTTTCCTTTAATCGGTGTGATTTTAAATTGGCTGGCTATCCGGGGTATTATTAAGGATATTGCTTTATTAAAGTCTTATGACAGAATCCGATAATTATCTATTTTATATTATATACAATACTCTTTCAGATGAATAAATTATCTCTTATGCTGCTTGTTGTGTGGGGGTGTGCCTGCCATCAGGCGTTCGCCTGCACGAATTTTCTGTTTACGAAATCGACAACGAAGGACGGTTCTACGAGCATTACCTATGCCGCCGATTCGCATGTCCTTTACGGTGAGTTGTATCACTGGCCTGCCGCCAATTGGCCTGCCGGCAGTTATGTTGATATTTACGAATGGGATACGGGGCATTTTTTAGGCAAGATTCCGCAGGTAAGCCATACGTATGGTGTTATCGGCAATATGAATGAACACCAGCTTGCCATCGGTGAGACGACTTACGGCGGCCGGAGCGAATTGCACCACCAGGCAGGGGCTATCATTGATTACGGGAGTTTGATTTATCTGACTCTGCAACGTGCGCGCACGGCACGGGAGGCGATTGTGGTGATGACCAATTTAGTGGAAGAGTACGGATATTACAGTGAGGGCGAGTCGTTTTCCATCAGCGACCCCAATGAGGTCTGGATTATGGAGATGATTGGTAAGGGCGAAGGCGAAAAAGGTGCCGTGTGGGTTGCCCGGATGGTGCCGGACGGTTACGTCTGCGCCCATGCGAATCAAGCCCGTATTACGACGTTTCCTTTAGAGGGACGCAGTTCTATTTCTTCCGATAAGATAAAAAATATCTATGATAAAGAGGTGACGACTGTTTATGCCAAAGATGTTATTTCGTTTGCCAAGCAAAAGGGATTTTATCCCCAGTATGCCCCGAATAAGGATTTCAGTTTTTCCGATACTTATGCGCCTGTTGATTTCAGCGGCGCCCGTGCTTGCGAAATCCGGGTCTGGGCGTTTTTTAACGAGGTTAATCCGGATATGGCTCCTTATTGGGGATATGCCAAGGGTACCGATATACAACGCGACGGCAAAGGGTATGTCACGAACCGCATGCCTCTTTGGGTGAAGCCGTCCCGCAAACTTGATATTCTTGAGATTATGGATTTTATGCGTAATCATCTGGAGGGGACAGAACTGGATATGCGTAAAGACCCCGGTGCCGGCCCTTACGAGTGTCCTTATCGCTGGCGTCCGATGAGCTATAGTGTAGACGGCAAGAAGTATGTTATGGAAAGAACGACCGCTACACAACAGACGGGGTTTTCTTTTGTTTCCCAAAGCCGCAGTTGGTTACCCGATGCGATTGGCGGTATTATTTGGTTTGGTGTGGATGACGCCGCTAATTCCGTTTATTTCCCGATGTATTCGGCTGCAACGGAAGTTCCCTATGCGTATGCCGTGGGGAACGGAAGTATGATGCAGTTTACGGATAAGGCGGCATTCTGGGTTTTCAATCAGGTCAGCAATCTGACTTATACCCGTTACAATGCCATTCATCCGGAGGTACGCGCGAAGCAGAAGGAGCTGGAGAACCGGTATAAATCGTATGTACAGATGACGGATGCCGCCGCTTTGAGTATGATTGAACAGAAGCCCGAGCTGGCTGTGGGCTATCTGACCGATTTTTCCTGCAATACGGGCAATCAACTGGCTGCTACGTGGAAAGATTTTTACGGTTATCTGTTTACCCGTTTCATGGACGGAAATATAAAGACCCCTATTCCCGGCGAAAAGAATCCGAAGGTGGAGAATCCCCCGCTTCCGGAATGGTATTTGCGCACGATTACGAATTATATGGGTAATAAACAGGAGGTGACAGAATAAAAAATCGTTCCGTTTTTTTATATTTTGTTTTTTTATTCTATCTTTGCAACCCGAATCGGTATATACGGGTTTTAATTATCCGAGGCTATATACTGAAAAGAGTAGTAACGTACGTAATCTCTTACACAAAAGCTCAGGTAGTAATATTGCGTTCGATAAATGAATAAAAAATAAATACAATGGACTTAATTAAAATTGCAGAACAAGCATTTGCAGCAGAAAATCCGGTTGAGCATCCTTCATTTAAAACGGGTGATACGATTAGCGTACACTACAAAATCGTCGAAGGAAACAAAGAACGTATTCAGGTTTTCCGCGGTACGGTTATTCAGATTAAAGGTTCCGGTACGACAAAATCCTTTACCGTTCGTAAGATGTCCGGTAATGTGGGAGTAGAAAGAATTTTCCCTTTCAATTCACCCTATATTAGCGAGATTGAAGTAAATAAGATAGGTAAGGTGAGAAGATCACGTATTTATTATTTCCGTGATTTGACCGGTAAAAAGGCCAGAATCAAAGAGAAAAAGGCTTAATGCTCTTTCTCCAAGAAATAAAAAGCTCTGCAATGCGGAGCTTTTTTTTATTTTTCTTAAATTTGTGTTTTAGGTATATCCGATTATTAAATAAAAAAACTATCAATATGGAAAAATCTGAAATTATAAAACAGGCAAAAGCCAAAGCCGAAAGCTGGCTTTCGGATGCTTATGACGCCCAAACCCGGGATGCTGTCAATCGCATGCTTTCTTCTTCCGACCCTACCGAGTTAATCGATTCTTTTTACAATGACCTTGAATTCGGTACGGGAGGTTTGCGCGGAATTATGGGAGCCGGAACGAACCGCATGAATATTTATACGGTAGGTGCCGCAACCCAGGGGTTTGCCAATTATATCAACAAGATGTTTCCCGATGGTAAGAAATCCGTCTGCATCGGCCACGATTGCCGCCATAACAGCCGGTATTTCGCAGAGACGACAGCCGCTATTTTTTCCGCTAACGGTATTACGGCTTATCTTTTTGAGGATTTACGCCCCACTCCGGAAATGTCGTTTGCTATCCGTGAATTAGGATGCAACGGCGGAGTTATTATTACGGCATCCCACAATCCGAAGGAGTACAACGGATATAAGGCTTATTGGAATGACGGTTCGCAATTGGTTCCGCCGCACGATAAGAATGTAATTGCAGAAGTTAAACGGGTGAAGGCTGAAGATATTAAATTTACGAAGGTTCCGGAGAGGATTATTACGCTTGGCAAGGATTTTGACCAGAAGTTTCTGGATAAAATCAAGACGTTGAGTTTGTCTCCGGAAGCTATCCGGCGCCAGCACGATTTAAAAATTGTTTTTACGCCTTTGCACGGTACGACGTATGAGTTGGTGCCGGCTTCTTTGCGCAACTGGGGCTTTACCAATATTACGACGATTCCTGAACAAATGGTGACGGACGGAGATTTTCCCACGGTGGCTTCCGCTAATCCGGAGGAGCCTGCCGCTTTCAAAATGGCACTGGACAAGGCGCGCAGTATTGATGCCGATTTGGCTATGGCATGCGACCCGGACGGCGACCGTATCGGTATTGCCGTAAAGGATGACAAGGGGGAATGGATTTTATTGAACGGTAATCAGACCAATATTATTTTTACCTATTATATTATTCTGAGAAGAAAGGAGTTAGGATTAATCCGAGGCAATGAGTATACTATCAAAACGATTGTAACGTCCGAGTTGCTGAAAGAGATTGCGGAAAAGAACGGTGTGCCCTGTTATGATGTGTATACCGGTTTCAAATGGATTGCCGATATGATTCGTAAAAAAGGTGCTGAAGGTTATATCGGTGCGGGCGAGGAGTCGTTCGGTTTTATGCCGGGGTCTTTCACCCGAGATAAAGATGCCGTTTCCGCAACGTCTCTCATGGCAGAGATTGCAGCCTGGGCCAAAGACAACGGAAAGACTCTTTTCACGATTCTCAAGGAGATTTACGCACAATACGGTTTCTCTCAGGAGAAGATGATTTATATTGTCCGCAAAGGACTTTCCGGTGCGCAAGAGATTAAGGAAATGATGGAGGAACTCCGTCACCATACTCCGAAAACAATAAACGGCAGCCCGGTTGTTGTCAAGAAGGATTATGCGGATTTGAAAGCTATGAATCTGAAGACGGGGGATATTTCCACGATGGATTTCCCGACGACGAGTGATGTGTTGCAGTTTTTCCTTGAAGACGGCTGCAAGATTTCAGTACGTCCTTCGGGTACAGAACCCAAAATCAAGTTTTATTTTGAAGCCAGAGGGTCTATGAGTTCACCCGCCGATTTTGGCAAAGCCCAAGAGGAAGCGAACCGAAAGATTGCCGGTATGGTTAAAGATTTAAAGATTGAAAATTAAATAGTAAAAAAGTGAGGAGGTTTCCTCACTTTTTTATTCTCCGCCAAAGAATTTTTCTCTGAATCCGACAAAGTAGATTCTTTTCCGTGCCCGGGTTACGGCCGTATAAAGCCAACGCCAGTATTCATCGTTGAGCATTTCATCCGGCAGCCAGCCCTGGTCTATAAAGACGGCATCCCACTGTCCACCCTGTGCTTTGTGGCAGGTTACCGCATATCCGAATTTTACCTGCAAGGCGTTATAGTATTCATTTTCCCTGACTTTCTCATAACGCTTTTTGCGGGAAGGGATGTCTGCGTAGTCGGCTTCAACGTTCCGATAGAGTGTTTTTGTCTCTTCGTATCCCAATGCCGGGTAATCCGAAAATAAGGTATCCAGCATTACCCAAGCGCTCACTTCTTCTTCATAACCCATCAGGGAAAGGTCTGCCCGAATGAAATGAAAACCGTAAAGCTCTGTCCGTTTTCCGGTACGTATGACAGTCGCTACATCTCCGTTTGCAATGAAGTCAAGATGTTCGTAATCTTTACACCAGAAGTAGTTATTCTTTACGACCATGATTTTATCGCCGCTGCAAAAGTCTTCCTCGCGATAGAGTATCATGCGGCGTATTCCTTCGTTGTAACGATTTGCCCGTTTGTTGGAACGGCATACTATCATTGTTTCATCCACACCGAATTTCCCGTAGCATGTCTCTATTTCTTCCAGCAGTTCTCCTCCGTCTATTTTATAAACATCGGGGAATTGTCCGATTTGAAGTTTTAAGTCTGTTGTTCCGATTCCTATCTGCATACGAATCTGCGTTGCATTGAAGAGGATTCCTGATTTTTCCGCCTGCCGCATGACGTCTGTCAAATTGGCCTCGTATATGTTCAAGTTGTACAGGAAACGTAAATTTTCCGGGTCCAAGGCAGGGCTGATTTCCAATCCGACCGGCGGCAATTGCGCCATATCCCCGATTAGTATCAAGCGGTTGTTTCTGCCGTTATAGACGTATTCTACCAGGTCATCCAGCAAATGCCCGCTCCCGAAGTTGCTTTCTTCCGTGATATTGGAAATCATGGAGGCTTCATCAACAAAAAACAAGACGTCATGCCCGGTATTAAATCCGAGGTTGAAATCCCCCTCTCCTTCTGTAACGGCTTTCTGCCGATAAATTTTTTTATGGATGGTGAAAGCGGGCTGCCCGGCATACGCGGAGAAGACTTTGGCCGCCCGTCCGGTAGGCGCCAGCAGTACGACTTTGTATTCCAGTTTTACCAATGCGTTTACGATTGCCGCTACCAAAGAGGTTTTTCCCGTTCCGGCATATCCTTTCAATAAAAAAAGGTTTTCTTCCTCCCTTTTGAAAAAGAATTCGGCAAAGCTACTCATCGCCTGTTTTTGGGTCGGAGAAAATGAGAAGCCCAAACAAGCCGATACCATATCTTCAAAATGTTTCTGTATCATGGAGAAATTTATAACGGGAAATAGTCTTTATTTATTTTTTTTTCTAAATTTGCGAGCAGGAATTATTTCCGGCAACGTATTTCCATCGTTTGAAACGGGGAGTAAAGATACAATTTATTCATCTATAATGTAATTAATTCAAATAATTAAAATATGAAAAAGCTTATTATTCAGATTGTATTAGCAGCAGTCATCGTATTTTTAGGTTATCAATGCTATGAAAGCATTATGGTGCCCCAGCGTTTTGAAAATATCAAAAAACAAAGATACGAGAGAATTATTCAGAAGTTGAAAGATATCCGTACTGCCCAGGAAGCTTACAGAGCAGAAAAAGGAGCATACACTGCCAGCTTTGATACATTAATCAATTTCATAAAATACGATTCTGTAAAAATCATCCGTTCCATCGGTCAGCTGACGGACGACCAGATTGAAAAAGGCATGACGGAAGCAGAAGCCGTGAAGAAAGGTTTCATTATCCGGGAAGTTATCAAAGTAAATGCTTTGGAAAACATTTTCGGGAAAGACTATCCTATCGATAATCTGAGATATGTTCCTTTCACCAATAGAAAATACGAGTTCAAGATGGGAACGAATGTTATCAAGACCGATTCCGGTATTGAAGTTCCTGTATTTGAGGCCCGTATTTCCAATACGGAAATCTTTGAAAATCTGGATCCCATTTATCACGATTATATTCTGCAGGATAACGGCGAACGTCTTCGTCTGAATAAATATCCCGGATTAAAAGTGGGTGATCTGAATGAAGCTAATAACAACGTCGGGAACTGGGAATAATAGGTTAGTACATGCAAAATATCTATTATTTAGATAGCAATTTTACCAAGGAGAATCTTTCTCAATATATTTTGTCCATCCGTTTTTCAACGGATGGACTTTCGTTTTGCCTGCACGATAGCGCGAATAAACTCATTGCCCTTTCACACCAGCATTATTGCCTCGAATCCCAAGATGAAGTTATCGCCCGGGTAAAGAAGACTATTATCGAGGATGATCTTTTAAGACAACAATACAAAAAGGTTTATATCGCTCCGTGTAAAAAAAACAAACTCCTTATTCCGGCTCATATTTTCAATAAAAATTATTTGTCCGATATTTTCAGAATATCTCTGCCGACAGAGAAAAATGATATTCTTTTGTACAGAAAAGTGAGGATTATGGAGGCTTATTTGATTGAATCCCTGCCGCGAAATTTCGTCACGTTTCTGACCGGACGCTACCAATCACTGTGTATCGTCAATCACGCCTATTCATTTATTATTAATTCGCTCAATTCGGTATTACTCAATACCCATCACCTTTTTATTGATATTCAGGACCATTATTTTGACATACTGGTAACCCAAAGCAATGATGTCAAGTTGTTTAATTCTTTTAGCTATAATTCAGTCCAAGATATTATTTACTATATCTTACGCTGCCTGAAAGATTGCCACGCAGATCTGGCCAATTTACAATCCGTCTTTTCGGGAATTTTAGTAGATGACCCTAAATTTCACCAATTAATAAGTAAGTATATTCCTAATATTTCGATATTAAGCGATAATTCATTAAATACGATTCTTCAAAATAAGGAGCTGAACAGTTCCCGTTTCATTCATTTGCTAAATTTACACAAATGCGAATAATCAGCGGTTCCCATCGGGGAAGACAGATTTTTCCCGATAAAAATTTCGCGGCAAGACCGACCACTGATTTTGCCAAGGAGAATATTTTTAATGTACTGAATAATTACGTCGATTTTGAGGATGCCGTTGCGTTGGATTTGTTTTCAGGTACAGGAAGTATCAGTTATGAATTTGCCTCCCGGGGAGCAAAGGAAGTTATTGCCGTCGAACTGAATTATAATCATTACAGTTTTATTAAAAGGACTGCCCAGGAGATAGGATTTAAAAATATTACTGTTTTCAAGACGGATGTATTCGTCGCCTGTAAAAAATTGAGAGGACGCAAATTCAATATTATATTTGCCGACCCACCTTATCAATTGGATAATATTTCCGAAGTTCCTGCAGCTATTTTTGATAATGATTTATTGGCAGAAGAGGGCATTGCGCTTGTGGAACATCCGGCTTCTGTGGATTATAGTCATCTTCCCTATTTCTTCGACCACCGGGTGTACGGGAGTGTCAATTTTTCGTTGTTCAGGAAATAGTCAAGCTACACGAGGCCTTATGATAAAAAGAGCTCGGCATATTGCCGAGCTCTCTCATTTTGTGTTATTCTTTTTCATACAGGATGCTGCACGAACAGACTAAGTTACGATCACCGTAGCCGTCATCTACCCTGCTGACTTGCGGCCAGAATTTATTATCTGCCACCCAACGCAAGGGATAAGCCGCTTTGCTTCGGGGATAAGAATGTGTCCATTCGTCTGCCGTCAGTACTCTGTGGGTATGAGGCGCATTTTTCAATACGTTATCTACTTTATCCGCTTTTCCCTCTCCTATTTCCACGATTTCGTCACGTATTGTTTTCAATGCCTCAATGAAACGATCCAATTCTTCTTTAGGCTCACTTTCCGTCGGTTCTACCATCAAGGTCCCGTGTACGGGGAACGAAAGGGTGGGAGCATGGAAACCGAAGTCCATTAAACGTTTGGCTATATCCAAATCAGATATGCCGAATTGTTTGTTAAATTCAGAGCAGTCCCAAATCATTTCATGTCCTACACGCCCTTTAGAGCCTTTATAAAGTATCTTGAATCCCAATTTTTCAAAAGAGGAAGCCAAGTAGTTGGCGTTCAAAATTGCCATCTCCGTTACTTTTTTCAATCCTTCGCCTCCTAACATCAGTAAGTAGCCGTATGTAATGGGAAGTAAACTGGCAAATCCGAAAGGTGAAGCAGCTACGGCATGTATGCCTTGTTCGCCTCCCGTTTTCACCACAGAGTGAGAAGGCAAGAAGGGTGCCAAATGAGGAGCTGCACAGATAGGTCCTACACCGGGACCGCCACCTCCGTGAGGCATGGCAAATGTCTTGTGCAAATTCAAGTGACATATATCCGCTCCTATCGTGCCCGGACTGGTTAATCCACACTGACCGTTCATGTTGGCGCCGTCCATAAATAATTGTCCACCGTTTTCATGTACTATGGCTGCCAATTCTTTTATTGATTCCTCAAAAATACCGTGTGTGGAAGGATAGGTAATCATTGCACCTGCAAGATGCTCTTTATTTTCCGTTGCTTTCTTTCTGAAATCCTCGACGTCGATATTCCCTTCCTGTGTAGAAGCTACCACTAAAATTGTAAATCCTGCCATGGCACTGGAAGCCGGATTGGTTCCGTGAGCGGAAGCCGGTATCAACATGATGTTACGATGTCCTTCACCACGGGACAGATGATATTGCCGTATTACCATCAATGAGGCGTATTCTCCAGCCGCACCCGAATTGGGTTGCAGGCTGCATCCGGCAAATCCCGTTACTTTGGCCAACATTTCCTGTGTTTCGGTTATCATTTGACGGTAGCCCTCTGCCTGTGATTCCGGCACAAACGGATGCATGCCCCCGAATTCAGGCCAAGACAACGGCAACATCTCGACAGCCGCATTCAGTTTCATTGTACAAGAACCCAAAGAAATCATGGAGGTAGCCAATGATATGTCTCTTCTCTCCAAGTTCTTCATATAACGCATTATCGCCGTTTCCGAATGGTAGAGTTTAAATACCGGCTGTTCAAGGAAATCATCTTCTCTTAACATTTGCGGGTCAAGAACTGTGCGGTCATCCAAGAATACTACTTTTTCCGCCTTCTTCCCGGCAGCTTCCGCAAAAATCCGAATTATCGTGTTGATTTCTTCTTCATTGATTTTTTCATCCGTTGATAATCCGACCCCACCGGAACAACATGAACAGTAATGAAGATTGATTTTATTTTCCAATGCTTTGTTCCGAATAGTTTCCTGTGTTACCCCGTTCGGAAGTTCAAAACGAATCGTATCAAAAAATTTATTCACTTTCAATACATATCCGTATTTCTGTATTTCCTCTGCCAATGTTACCGCAGCCGCGTGAATGTGCCGGGCAATTCTTTCCAATCCTTCTCTTCCGTGATATATAGCATAGAAACTTGCCATTGTAGCATTTAATGCAGTTGCCGTACAAATATTGGACGACGCTTTTTCCCGTTTAATATGCTGTTCTCGGGTCTGCAATGCCAACCGCAAGGCTTTCCGTCCCTGTGCGTCTATCGTCACTCCGATAATACGTCCGGGGATGTTCCGTTTGTATTCTTCTCTTGTTGCCATGTAGGCTGCACTCGGCCCACCATATCCCATCGGTATACCAAAACGCTGGGTCGAACCTACCACTATATCCGCCCCCCATTCTCCCGGAGGTGTCAGTAATACCAAACTCATCAAATCGGCAGCTACCGCCAATAAAGCCCCGTGTGCATGCACTTTTTCGGTAAATGCCCGATAATCCCGAATCTGACCATTGGATGCCGGATATTGTACAAATGCCCCAAATACGTCCGGGGTAAATTCAAATGTTTCATAATCTCCGTATACCAATTCGATACCGAAAGGAGCCGAACGAGTAATCAAGACATCCCGTGTCTGCGGGAAAATTTTATTATCTACAAAGAGTTTATTCGCACCGGCTTTTTTCATTTCTTTGCTCCGCAATGCGAACATCATCTGCATGGCTTCTGCGGATGCCGTAGCCTCATCTAACAAAGAACAGTTTGTTATCTCCATTCCGGTCAATTCCAATATAACCGTCTGGAAATTAAGCAATGCTTCCAAACGTCCTTGAGAGACTTCTGCCTGATAGGGTGTATACGATGTATACCAACCCGGATTTTCCAAAATATTCCGAATAATAACTGCCGGAGAAACCGTATCGTAATATCCCTGCCCTATAAAGGAACGATAGAGTTTATTTTTTGCAGCCATCGAACGGATTTTGTTTAAGAACTCTGCTTCCGTCAGCGGAGCCGGTAAATCAAGAGCATTTTTTAATCGGATTGATTCCGGAACTGTTTGTTGTATCAATTCGTCTACCGAATTTACACCAATTACTTTTAACATCTCTTCGACGTCTTCCGGACGAGGGCCGACATGTCTTTCTATAAATTTTTCTGTAGCCATGGATTTTATAAATAAAATTTATAACGTTTTCAATGCATGTAAAAATAAAGATTTATTTGGAATTTCCGACATCTTATACGACACTAAATTATATCCAGGTTTTTATTTCAGGTATAAACAAAAAAAGCAGTTGAAAATCAACTGCTTTTCTAACGGGTGGAAGATCGGGCTCGAACCGACGACCTTCGGAACCACAATCCGACGCTCTAACCGACTGAGCTACATCCACCATTTTAGTTTTGCGCTTGCAAAGATAAAGATAAAATCTAATTCTACAACGGTTTTTTGCTATTTTTCAAAAAGAATTATTACCTGACTATCAATCTGCCCTCTTCCAATTCCTTTGCCGCATATTCCAATTCATCATACCATTCCTGCCCATACCGCTCTGTCAATGCTTCTTTCAGAAAACGATAAAGCGGTATTCCCTGTTCATTTCCTTTTACTCTGGCACAACTACAAATTTTCCATTTATGATAGTTCAACGCTTCAAACGCCGGATAACGCGTCGCCCGAATCGGATATAAATGACAAGACACCGGTTTACGAAAAGCAGAATGCTTTTCGCTCCATGCTTTCTCTATCGCACACCAACAGCATCCGTTTTCATCAATAGAATAAGCGCATTCCCGACCGTTTACCAAAGGGGTGCCCCAGTCGCCGTCACAATCTTTCACGGCAAATCCCTGTTCCTCCACAGCCTTTATCCCCTCTGCCGTCATGTAAGGTTTTATATGAGTATAATTTTCCTCTATCTTAGCAATTTCTTTCTCCTCCAACGGTGCACCATAATCCCCCTCTATACAACATATACCTTTACATGCGGCCAAGTCACACGCAAATTTTTTCTCAAAAATATCCAGACTGACTATTACGTCCCCGATTTGTATCATTATCCTATCAAACTTTTACCCGTCATCTCGGCAGGCTGCGGCACTCCCATAATTTCCAGAATCGTCGGAGCTACATCCGCCAAGACCCCTTCATGCAATTGTTTGCCTTTTTCTTCCGTTACCCAAATACAAGGTACCGGATTCAAAGAATGGGCCGTATTGGGGGTGCCATCGGGATTCACAGCGTTGTCCGCATTCCCGTGATCGGCAATAATCAATACATCATAGCCATTGTCACGTGCGGCAGTAACAACTTTCTCCACACATGTATCTACTGTTGCCACGGCTTTCTGTATCGCCGCATACACGCCGGTATGTCCCACCATATCACCGTTGGCAAAATTCAAACAAATAAAGTCTGCCGCTTTCTGTTTCAATTGTTCTACCAGTTTTTCCGTTACTTCGGGAGCAGACATCTCGGGTTGCAAGTCATAAGTAGCTACCTTAGGAGAAGCTACCAAGATACGATTCTCTCCTTCAAACTGTGCTTCACGTCCACCATTGAAGAAGAAGGTAACATGTGCATATTTCTCCGTTTCAGCAATACGCAACTGTTTTAATCCAGCCTTACTAATAACCTCGCCCAATGTATTTTCTACATTTTCTTTATCAAAAAGAATATGCAATCCCTGGAAGGTTGCATCATACGGCGTCATACAACAATAATACAAAGGCATGGTTTTCATATCCTGTTCCGGAATATCACGCTGTGTCAATGCAATTGTCAATTCTTTAGCCCGGTCGTTGCGGTAATTAAAGAATATCACAACATCTCCCGGCTGCAATAATCCCACCGGACGCCCGTCACTGGTAACATGAACAATCGGTTTGATAAATTCATCGGTAATTCCCTCATCATAAGATTTCTTTATCGCGTTCTCTACATGCTGGGTTTCAAATCCCGTACCATACACCAGCATATCATACGCCTCTTTCACTCTCTCCCAGCGGTTGTCCCTGTCCATGGCATAATAACGTCCCACAACCGAAGCAATCCGGCCGGCAGAATGAGCCATGTGTTCTTTCAATTCTTTTATAAAACCCAATCCGCTGTGCGGGTCTGTATCGCGCCCATCCATAAAACAGTGCACAAATGTCTTCTCAATATTATATTCTTTAGAAATATCACACAGTTTTTTCAAATGCTCCAAAGAACTATGCACACCGCCATCGGAAACCAAACCCATGAAATGCACTTGTTTATTATTATCCCGTGCATAGGTGAAAGCCTTTACAATCTCCGGATTCTGCAATATGGTATTTTCCCGGCACGCTTTATTAATCCGAACCAAATCCTGTAAAACCACCCGACCGGCTCCGATATTCAGATGCCCTACTTCGGAATTTCCCATCTGCCCGTCCGGCAATCCCACATTCTCGCCGCTCGTATACAAACGGGTATGCGGATAAATTTTGGTCAATTCATCTATAAAAGGTGTCGGAGTTGAAAAGATAGCATCGGTTTTATCGTGCTTACCAATACCCCAACCATCCAAAATCATTAATAATGTTCTTTTCATATCTATTTGATTTATTATTGACATTCCATTGTTAAAACTCCCCAAAGTTAATTTTTTCTCCCAATAACACAAAAGAGAAATTCATCCCGTTTTTATTGTACGACTAAAATATATCCTTACATTTGCATATCGAAAAAAAAGAAATATTTATCGAAAAACAATATATTTTGCTTCATGAAACACAAATCAGGCATATTATTACGTCTAAATATTTATTACGGAATCTTCCTTGCCATTCTTTTTATTGCTGTCGCTGACATTTTTTTCAGCCGAGAATTTAAAGTCGGATTCCAGGAAGGTTTCCAAGTAGGGTTAGAAGCATGCCAACCCAATCACCTCAAAACCGAGCTTCACCTCAAGATTCCTTTAGAAAGAAAAGCCGGTAAATATCAAATCCCCGTAAACTGTCAGGTTGATTCCAACATATTAATCTCTACCCGGATTACCGAAATCGACGCCATGATTAAAGGCGCCTATTCGCCTCTTTATTCCACCCTCAAGGATTTATTGCAAACACTCGGCGTACTTTGCTATCTGATTATAGTCATTATCCTGACCCTCATATTATCCTCTATACGAAAGAGTATAAAAAAAGGAAACATATTCAGCCGGAATAATATCAAACTTATCCGCACCATCGCCATATTAATCATTTCCTCCTCCCTGCTAATCACCCTGGGACGCTACCTTGAAATCCAACAGATGACACAATTGCTTGCCGGGACGGAATGGAAACCCGTATGGGATGGCATCAATTACAAGGAAATCATCTTAGGATTAATCATCCTCATTATCGGAGAAATTTTCGTCTTCGGATACGACCTGAAAGAAGAACAAAAACTAACGATATAATATGGCAATCAGAGTAAACATAGATGTCATGATGGCACGCCGGAAAATGTCGCTGAACGAATTAGCCGAAAAAGTAGACATTACTCCCGCCAACCTTTCCATTCTAAAAACAGGTAAAGCCAAAGCCATCCGATTCTCCACTTTGGAAGCCGTATGCCGTATACTGGAATGTCAGCCCGGAGACATACTGGAATATCTTCCGGAAAAAGAAGAAGACAAAGAACAATAAACTTTAATAATTATAACACTTAATCTTTCAATTCTATGAAAAAACTATTATTCATCTTGAGTTGCTGCCTGCCCTACCTTTTGCAGGCGAACTCCGGCAAAATCGATTTTGTCGAGTACAAATTGGACAACGGTCTGCATGTCATTTTGCAAGAAGACCACACGACCCCGAACATCGTCGTTTCGGTCATGTACCATGTCGGCTCTAAAAATGAAAAACCGGAACTGACCGGATTTGCACACTTCTTTGAACACCTCATGTTTGAAGGTACCAAGAACATCAAACGGCATGAATTTGACAAATACGTGACCCGGGTTGGCGGGAACTTAAATGCCAACACCTTTTTTGACAGAACATATTACTATGAACTGCTCCCTTCCAACGAACTGGAACTGGGACTATGGCTGGAATCGGAGCGTATGCTACACCCCACCATTGAGGCTATCGGCATCAAGACTCAAAAAGACGTGGTATGCCAGGAAATGGGACAGACCAGAGACAACCGTCCCTATGGCCGTCTTCTGACCGAAACGTTAAAGCGGGCTTACACCACCCACCCTTACAAACACGATGTCTTGGGTTCGGAAGAGCACATCCGCAATGCTTCTGACCAAGATTTCATTGACTTCCACAACAAATTTTATGTTCCGAACAATGCCGTTCTGACCATTGTCGGGGACTTCAACATTGCGGAAGCAAAAAAATTAGTACACGACTATTTCAATGACATCCCGGCAGGGGAACCGGTCGTTCAGCCCACCATCCAGGAACCCGCCAAGACGCAGGAAGTTCGCGACACCACATACGACAACATCCAAATGCCCGCTCTGATTATGGCTTACCACATTCCAGGCATGACCTCCGATGACTTCTACGCCGTATCCATGCTGAACACCCTGTTGGCACAAGGACAAAGTTCACGCTTATATTCAACCATTGTAAACGACAAGCAAATGGCCATGGAACTGGCTGCCATACCGCTTCCACTGGAACACCCCGGATTATCCATCATCCTGGGACTGCCGAATATGAACGTCCAATTGAGCGACTTGGAAAGCGAAATCAATAAAGAGGTTGAAAGACTGCAACAGGAACCCATTTCCGACCGGGAATTTCAGAAACTGCAAAATCAAATCGAAAACCAACTGGTCAATTCCAACTCCATGATTGAGGCAAGAGCTATGAATCTCGCATCGGCTTATACTTATTACAACAACACGAATCAGGTAAACGAGGAACTCGAAAAATACCGTTCCATCACCAAAGCCGACCTACAAAATGCAGCCAAGAAATATTTCAACAAAGAGAACAGAGTTGTATTATACTATTTACCCAATAAAAAATAAACCAATGAAAAAAATTATACTCTTTATAGTAACACTATGTCTAACAAGCATAGCTTTTGCACAGATTGACCGCAGCCAGGCTCCCGCCTCCGGCCCCGCCCCCAAAGTAAGCATCGGGGAATACCAGAGTTTCACGCTGAAAAACGGTCTCAAAGTATTAGTCGTGGAAAACAACAAAGTCCCCTATCTAAGTATCGGACTGAACATCGTCAGAGACCCACTTCTGGAAGGCGACAAAGCCGGCTACACCCAAATCGCAGGAAGCCTGTGGGGCAAAGGCACCCAAAAACGCAATGCCAAACAGCTCAATGAAGAAATCGACTTCCTCGGAGCCAACCTCAACACCTCCTCCGTCTATGCCGGAGTTCAGGGATTATCCAAATTCAAAAACCAATTGATGGAAATACTGTCGGACGTCGTACAGAATCCCTCTTTCCCGCAAGAAGAATTCGACAAAATCATCCTGCAAACCAAATCCGAACTACACACCAGCCAGTCCGACCCGAATACGATAATCACCAACCTTAGAAACGTCACCTTATTCGGCCAAAAACATCCGTACGGAGACGTTATGAGCGAAGAAACCGTAGCCAACATCACCCTCGCAGACTGTAAGAATTACTACAACGCATACATTCATCCGGGCAACGCCATTTTAACCGTTATCGGCGACATCTCACTCTCCGAAGTTAAAAAGCTAGCCCAAAAATATTTCGGGAACTGGAAAGCAGGCAATGCGCCACGTCACCAATACGCCACCCCGGCACAACCGCAGGGCAGAAAAGTCGTATTTGCAAACAAAGATGCCGCCACACAGGCCAGCATCCAAGTCACCTACCCCATTGATTACCGCATTGGCATGCCCGACCAACTGGCTTTAAACATCGCCAACCAGATATTGGGCGGCGGAGATTTCCAGGCCAAACTGTTGAAAAACCTGCGGGAAGATAAAGGCTACACTTATGGTTCCTACTCTCGCGTCAGCCCTGACCCGCTGCAAGACGCCGGACTATTCAACGCATTCGCTGAAGTAAAAACCAATACCGCCGACAGCGCCGTAACGGAAATCTTGAAAGAAATGCAAAACATGACCCAAGCCGAATTCAGCGACGAAGACATCCAACGCGTAAAGAAGACGTGGGCGGGACAATTCTCCAGAAGCCTCGAAGACCCGGGAACCATTGCGCAATTCGCTTATTACATCGAACGCTACAACCTGCCCAAAGATTTCTATTCCACCTTCCTGCAACGCCTTGAGAAGGTTAGCAGAGAAGAAATCATCGCCGCTTCCCGGAAATACTTCCACCCGGAAAACGCCTACATTCTGGTGGTCACCGACAGAAGTATGAAACCGCAATTGGCACGTTTGGCAGGCGACGGACAGGTTACCGAACTAAATCATTACGGACAACCCGTCGCTGAAGGGCCGAAAGTCTCAGCAGACGTCACCCCGGAAAAAATAATCAACGCCTACCTCACAGCCATCGGCGGCACTGAAAAACTGAAAGGCCTCAAAGACATGACCATCAAATCCGAGATGACCATCCAGGGCATGACCATCAACAACCTGCAAAAATACCTCATCATACCGGGTAAACCGGCTTTCACCGTAGAAGTATCCATGGGCGGAAACGTCATGCAGAAAATCGTTTTTGACGGAGAAAAAGGAACCATCAGCGGACCCGCAGGCAACCAGACCCTTGAAGGGGCTGACGCCGAAAAAATCAAAGAACAGGCGTACCCCATTTTAGAACTGGAATTTGAGGCGCTGGGTATCAAACCGACCCTCGAAGGCATCGAAAAAGTGAACGGACGCGACGCCTACAAACTGAAAATCACCATAGGAGAAGCCACCACATACTCCTTCTACGACGTAGAAAACGGTTTGAAAGTAAAATCCGTGGGAACGCAGGGAGGCGCAACGCAGGAGGTTCTCTTTGAAAACTACCAACCGACCTCCTTCGGTTTAATCTACCCCAACCTCACCAAAACCACCATGCAGGGTGTGCCCGTCGAAATGAAAGTATCGGAAGTCGAAATCAACACAGGCCTGAAAGCCGACGATTTCAAATAAAGATACCGAATAACAGAAACAACAGAGGGTGCCCGACAGGCACCCTCTTTCATTTTTCAGAAAAAATATCATTCCATAACCCAACGCTCAATATAAGGCAAAAGGAAGTTTACAAACCCCTCTTCTACTTCCTTCGTCAATTCAAACATAAAATCTTCTCCCTCAAATCGTTCTATATTACGACGTACGGCACGTTTCAGTTGTTTTGT
>NZ_CALPCZ010000035.1 GCF_943193135.1 Odoribacter lunatus | reverse complement strand
ATCAGTTAAGAAGGCAACAATAATACTCATAAGTCACTGATATAAATCATAATATAACTCTTATACATGCTTAGTAGGCATGTGAAACAAATGAGAGGTGGAATTAAGGGATATGATTTTTGTCAGTAGAGGACGAAAATAGAGTTTTTTGTATACAGTAACTAAAAATTGAATGTGATGTATGATGAAAAGGTAAAAGGCAATAGGAGGTACAACTATTGTAAGACGCTGTTTGTCGTGCTGGTGACTTATTTTTGTATGAGTTCCGGGGCATACGCCAATAATGTCCGCTTGAATGGAACGGTGAAAGTGACGGATGTTTCGGGCGGTGTCGCTACGCTGGAATTGGATTTGACATGGGAAAATTCATGGAGGGATAATTTTAACTGGGATGCGGTGTGGCTTTTTTTGAAAACGAAGCCTGCTTCCGGTGCCTGGTCGCATGTTATGTTGCAGGATGTGACGCATTCGGCGACGAATGGGTATGTGGTGATGAACGGAAAGAACAGTAGCGGTAATGTGGTGGGGGTATATGTTTTTCCGGGAGCAAATGGTACGACGAAGAATGTATCCACGAAGGTGACTTTGAAGTGGGCATGCGGCGGAGCTTACACCAAGACGACGTTTGACAATAATCAGGCTTTTATTCTGGCACAGGGGATTGAAATGGTGTATGTTCCTTTCGGAGCCTATTATTTGGGTGACGGGGCAAGTACCGATGCACTTTGTGCTGCCGACGGCAAGCCGTTGGCCGTGAACGGAGAGGGGGCGATTACTACGATTTCCAAGAGAGCTGCGGACGGGTCGGTAAGTGCTGCGGTTAATAATTTGCCGGCGAATTATCCGAAAGGTTACGGTGGTTTTTACGTGATGAAGTATGAGACGAGCCAGGAGCAATATGTTACTTTTCTGAATACGCTGACACGCGCGGAGCAAGAGACGCTTTTGGGGGCTTCCCGCTTGGCTGCATTGTCGACGGGACGTTATGTGTTCGGAGATTCGTTGCGTCCCTCTTTCCGGAACGGGATTATTTTAAGCGGGAAAGTTGCGGGACAACCTTATATATTTGATAATAATCTGAATGGAAATACAAAATACGGTGAGGACGGCGATGGCCAGTGCATTGCCTGCAATTATATGTCGTTGAACGATGTGTTGGCTTATGCTTCCTGGGCGGGTTTGCGTCCGATGAGTGAAATGGAATACGAGCGTGCATGCCGTGCTCCTTTTCCGCAGGAACCGTTGGCAAAGGAATATGTATGGAATAGTAACGGAGGGATGACGAAAGTGACTTCGATTAGTGCCGGAGGCCGGGAGACGGAGGTGGCCGGTAATTCGAGCGCGAATGTCAACAGCGGCAATGTTTTGCCGGTGAATGACCGTGGTCCTGTCCGGTGCGGACTTTTTGCACGCAGTACTTCTACGCAGGTTGCTGCGGGTGCTACTTACTGGGGTGTGATGGAAATGGCGGGCAATGTTCGGGAACTCGTTGCTTCTGTTTCCCACACCTCTTTAAGTCGCACAACGAATGGCGAGGGTGCGTTTAATACGGCTTTGTGGACAAGTACGCCGACGTTGTATGGTCACCGTGGCGGGAGTTTTGCCGGTGCGGACAATTTATTGTATACGTCCGACCGTAGCGAGATGACAGCGGTTGCTTCGGTGGCAGAACGTGACAGTACGGTGGGGTTCCGTTTGACCCGTACATTGGATGCGGGGAGTGCATCTGTGAATCCGGGTACGATTGCCTTGAGTGCTCCGCTTTGTCCGGATGTGGAGAGTACGGTTTCTGAGACGGCAGCTGCGAGTGTGACGGGAGTGTCGGGTACGTTCCCGCTGACTTATACGTGGAGTTACAGTGTAAACAACGGGGCGACATGGACGGTGATAACCGGAGCTACGGGGAATACGTTGAAATATTCGGCTTTTGAGGCGGGTAAAACGTATTTATTCCGTCGTACGGCTGTCTGTGCGTTGGGTGAGGCTTATACTCAAACAACAGGTATTGCAGTGACGGCTCCGACTATAATAAATAGTGTAAGCAGTACGACAGACAATACATGTAAGACAACGTTTACTATTTCAGCTTCGGGAGTATCGTTGAGTTATCAATGGGAGAAAGACAGTAATCCTATTTCTGGAGCTACAGCTACAACTTATAAAACAGGTGAAGATGGAACCTATCGTTGTGTGGTGACAGGAACTTGCGGGTCAAAGACATCGGATGAGCAAATAATAAATACGCAGTTGCCGGGAGACGGTATTTTGATAGATGGTCGTGATAACAAGAGGTATAGGACGCGTGTTTTAGCAGATGGGCATGAGTGGATGATAGAGGATTTGAAATTTGGAAATTGTAGTAGTTCGTCTTTTGCTGCTTATTATCAGAAATCAGTGCAAAATCAGATTGCACCGAATGTGTGGGGTGTTTGTATTGCAAGTACGGTGGAAGGTGCTGGGTATTTATATAATTGGCAGGCGGCAATGAATGACGCTAATGCAGTATATAATACAGCGGGTAATCCTTCAGGGAATGTAAATGGTAATAGTCCTGTTCAATGGCAGGGTATATGTCCTGATGGTTGGCATTTGCCGAGTGGAGGAAGTACGGGTGAATTTCAACAGTTGTATACAGCTTTAGGAAGTGCGGTAAATCGTATTTATCCAGGGTGTGATGATTTTCGGGGTGTTTTGGGAGGTCGCGGCAATCACGGAGGTACTGTTAACGTAAATGGGTACGGCCACTACTGGAGTGGTACGTGGATTAGTGCTACCCACGCTTACAGCATGACTTTCAATAGCGGGGCTGTCTACCCACAGAACAATACCAATAAGTATTGGGGGTTTGCGGTGCGCTGTGTTAAGAATTATTGATTCTTGGGTTCTTGGATTAGTTTGAATAATATATTGAGTTCTTTGTTTTTTGAAAATGGAGGCCTTTGTGCTGGTGGGATTGTGTGAAGCGAGGGCGTCCGCGACTGTAGAATGGAATGTGGGGGAAAAAGCTTGGCTTCGGCTGCCCGTTATTCGGGCAGCCGAAAAATACAGCGAGGATTCCGGTAGTATCCGGATGAGTTTTGCCGTAGTAGGCAAAACTCTCGAGTGAAGCGGTTACTATTAACGAGTGAGGGGTGTTTTGGGAGGCTATGGCTATCATGGAGGTACAGTGAACTTGAGTGGTTACGGCGATTACTGGAGTAGTACATGGAGTTCTACTATCTCCGCTTACCTCCTGAGTGTCAATAGTGCTACTGTGAATCCACAGTACAGTTTCTATAAGTACTGGGGGTTTGCGGTGCGCTGTGTTGAGTATTCGGAGTAGGGTAGAAAAATGATTCCGGTAGTGTCCAGATGTTTTTTTCCGCAGTAGGAGATTTTCTCGAGCGAAGCGATTACTATTAACGAGTGAGGGTGTTTTGGGAGGCTACGGTGCAGGAGCGAGTATTAGTAGTGCTGGGGGTGTCGGCTATTGTTGGAGTAGTACCTTTCTTAGTGCTATTTATGCTTCCAGCTTTTATTTGGGTGGTTCTGTCAGTCCGCACGGTGAAAGTCACAGGTATTGGGGGTTTGCGGTGCGCTGTGTTAAGCATTCGGAGTAGAGTGGAAAAAATGATTCCGGTAGTATCAAGATGAGCTTTTCCGCAGTAGGAGATTCTCTCGAGCGAAGCGATTACTATCAACGAGTGAGGGTGTTTTGGGAGGCTACGGTGAAAGGAGTTCTACAGGTGGGCACGGGAATGGTTATTATTGGAGTAGTACGTGGCGCTCTACTGCCCGCGCCTACGCCTTGTACTTCTATAGTAGTGTAGTCAGCCCGCAGAACTACGACTACAAGTGGGACGGGTTTGCGGTGCGCTGTGTTAAGCATTCGGAGTAGAGGGGAGAAAAATGATTCCGGTAGTATCTAGATGAGCTTTTCCGCAGTAGGAAACTTTCTCGAGCGAAGCGATTACTATCAACGAGTGAGGGTGTTTTGGGAGGTGCTGGTATCGGGAGTTCGTTTAGCGGTGCTGGAAGTTACGGTCACGCTTGGAGTAGTACGAGTGCCAATGCTGCTTCGGCTTACATGTTGCGCTTTAATAGCGGTAGTGTCTGGCCGCAGTGGGCTAGCGATAAGTGGACCGGGATTGCGGTGCGCTGTGTTAAGTATTCGGAGCAGAAGGGAGAAAAAGGATTCCGGTAGTGTCCAGATGAGTTTTTCCGCAGTAGGAGATTCTTTCGAGCAAAGCGATTACTATTAACAAGTGGGGTGTTTTGGGAGGTCTTGGGCAGGGGAGTTCGGTTGGCGAGGTAGGTTATGGTCGTTATTGGAGTAGTACGTTAGTAGGTCCGGGTAATGCTTTTCGCCTGCGGTTTTCTGCTAATGCAGTAGACATAACAGGACTACCTAAATGGTACGGGTTTGCGGTGCGCTGTGTTAAGTATTCGGAGTAGAGGGGAGAAAAAGGGATTCCGGTAGTCACAGGATGGGGTCGGTCACAGCAGACGGATTTCACGAGCAAAGCGGTTACTATCAACGGGCTAAGGTGTTTTGGGAGGCTACGGCAATGGTGCGAGTATTAGCAACGCCGGGAGCAACGGCAATTATTGGAGCAGTACGCCTTACAGTGCCACGAACGCTTATAACCTGAACTTCAATAGCGGAGCAGTGAACCCACAGAACAACAATAGCAATAAGTGGGGTGGGTTTGCGGTGCGCTGTGTTAAGCATTCGGAGCAAGGGAAGAGAAGGATTCCGGTAGTCACAGGATGGGGTCGGTCACAGCAGGCGGATTTCACGAGCAAAGCGGTTACTGGCAGAGAGTTGGGGTGTTTTGGGAGGCTACGGTAGCGGGAGTAGTGTCAGCAACGCGGGTAGCGGCGGGTACTATTGGAGTAGTACCTACTATAATACCTACGACGCGTACCGCATGAGCTTCAGCAGTGGCGGCGTGAACCCCCAGGGCAGCTACAACAAGAACGACGGGTTTGCGGTGCGCTGTGTTAAGCATTCGGAGCAGGGAGAAAAGGATTCCGGTAGTCTCAGGATGGAGTCGGTCGCAGTAGGCGGATTTCGCAAGCAAAGCGGTTACTGGCAGAGAGTTGGGGTGTTTTGGGAGGTCACGGCAATCACGGAGGTACTGTTAACGTAAATGGGAACGGCAACTACTGGAGTAGTACGTGGATTAGTGCAACCAACGCTTACAACATGAATTTCAATAGCGGGGCTGTCAACCCACAGAACAATAACAATAAGTATTGGGGGTTTGCGGTGCGCTGTGTTAAGCATTCGGAGCAAGGGAGAAAAGGATTCCGGTAGTCTCAGGATGGAGTCGGTCGCAGTAGGCGGATTTCGCAAGCAAAGCGATTACTGGCAGCGGGTTGAGGGTGTTTTGGGAGGCTACGGACAAGGTAGTTCCGCTAACGTGAATGGGAACGGCAACTATTGGAGTAGTACGTGGAACTCTAATACCAACGCCTACAACTTGAACTTCAATAGTAGTGTAGTCAACCCGCAGAACAACAACAACAAGTGGAACGGGTTTGCGGTGCGCTGTGTTAAGGATTGGGAGTGTTGGAGTAACGGAATAATGGAATAGTGGCGGGAGACGCAGAGTCGTCATTTTTACGGAAATGGCGAGAGTCGTATCCGAATTCAGTAATCCACCGGAATTATTTAATATAAAAGACAGGAATATGGGAATGTTTTATGAATTGCCGGTATATAAGGCAACGTACGATGTGTTGGTGGAGTTGTACCATTTGGTGCAGAAGATGCCTCGCGAACATAAGTTTTCGCTGGGCGAGAAGTTGAAGGAGGAGTGCATGGAGATTTTTTTGGAGATATACCAGGCGAATACGGTCGCCGATAAGGGAGAGTATTTGAAGCGGGCGACGCTGCATTTGTTACGGTTGAGGGTGATGTTGCGGGTATGTAACGATTTGCGGCTGATGAATATGGAGCGGTTTGTGAAGTTGAATGAGAAAGTGGAGAGCGTGTCGAGGCAGTTGAGCGGTTGGGTGAAGAGTGAGAGAAAAGGTTGAAATAGTGAAATGAGTGTTTCGGTTGTATCAGGATGGAGTCTGCCGCAGCAGGCGGATTCCGCGAGCGAAGTGATTACTGTAAACGTGTTGGGGTGTTTTGGGAGGCAACGGTAACGGGAGTAGTGTCAACAACGCGGGTAGCAACGGGTACTATTGGAGTAGTACCTACTATAATACCAACAACGCGTACAACATGAACTTCAACAGTGGCGGCGTGAACCCCCAGAACAACAACAACAAGAACAACGGGTTTGCGGTGCGCTGTGTTAAGTATTCGGAGAAGAGGGAAGACGCGGAGTCGCTGTTTTTACGGAAGCAGTGAGAGTCGGTTCCGAATTCAGTAGTCCACCGGACAAAGATTGAAAGGTTAATTTTAAAATGAAATAATGGTTAAAGAACGGGATCATCGGTTGGTGGCGGATTTGTTCCGGGCTTATTTCGATGCCAGAAAGAATAAACGTAATACGTTGAATCAGCTGGCGTTCGAGTTGGAGCTGGAAAAGAATCTGTTTAGGCTGTATGATGAGATAGTGAATCGTTGTTATGTGCCGAAGCGCAGTGCGGCTTTTGTGGTGGAACGGCCGGTGAAGCGGGAGATTTTTTGCGCTGATTTTCGGGACAGGGTGATTCATCACCTGTTGTTTAATTATTTGAATCCGGTGTTGGACGGTCGTTTTATTAACGATAGTTACAGTTGCCGGGAGGGGAAGGGCGTTCATTACGGACAGCAGCGTGTGGCGCGGGCTATGCGGGCTTGTTCGGATAATTTCACGCGGGAGGCGTGGATTCTGAAGCTGGATATACAGGGATATTTCATGGAGATGGACCGGGGGTTATTGTATGAGAAGCTGCGCCGTCACATGGAAAAGCCTTCGCCGCATTGGGGCGATACGGATATGAAGCTGGTGGATTATCTGGTGCGGCAGATTGTTTTTAATAATCCGGTGACAGGATGTCTGATTCGCGGGACGATGAAGGATTGGGAGGGGCTTCCGCCTTCCAAGAGTTTGTTTCATTCGCCGAAAGGTTGCGGACTCCCTATCGGGAATCTGACGAGCCAGTTGTTCAGCAATGTGTATCTGCATGATTTTGATACATGGATGAAATATAACCGGAAGCTGGAGTTTTACGGACGGTATGTGGATGATTTTTATGTGGTGCACCGGGATAAGGAGTTTTTGCTGAATTTGCGGGAGGAGGTGCGCGAATATTTAAGAAGGGAGGAGAAACTTACGTTGCATCCCCGTAAGTTTTATTTGCAGCGGGTAGAGAAAGGGGTGTTGTATCTGGGTATTGTGATAAAGCCTTATTACCGGTTGCCTGCTTCCCGGACGAAGGCTAATTTTTATGAGACAGTAAGAAAATGGAACAGGCGTTCAAGTGACGGGAAGGAGTTGAGCCGACAGGAACGGGAGAAGTTCCGGGCGCAGATGAATTCGTATTTCGGTTACTTGAAACATTATGATACGATGAATTTGCAACGCAATGTAAAATATAATTTGATGAACTATCATTTGTTGGATTTATGGGAGGAAATGAGGAGTGAGACAAGATTGAAAGCAACAAAAACAGAAAGACCATGAAAGGTATAAGATTTGTGTTATGTGCCGTTGTGCTTTTTTCCGGAATTTGCGGAGAGGTTTTGGGTCAGGTAAAAGAGAAGTATTTCGGAGGAAGCGTGGACGGTTTTGCCCGTTCGGCAGTGAATTTCGGTGTAGGAGTAAGCGCTACTCCTTCAGAAGTTTGCGAGAAAGAAAGAGTCGTATTTACCGCTACGTTACGGGCGGGTGACGGCGGGCCGTATTCGTTCAAGTGGTATCAGGACGGTCGTTTCGTTTCGGATTCTGCTTCTTTTACGAAAGTATCCGTGGGTTTGGCGGACGCAGGGAAGTATTATTGCGTGGTGTCAAACCGGTCGGGGCAGACGGTGTATTCCGATACGCTGACTTATGTGGTGCATGCGATACCGACGGCTGTGATTACAGCACCGGCGCAGAATGCGAAGATTTGTTACGGCGATACGTTGAGGCTTGAGGGACGGAGTAGTGTGTCGGGGGCAGCTTTCAGTTGGAAAGGGCCGGATTTGGTAGGGAATACGAATAGTGCGACGGCGAAGGCTTTTCCGAAGGCGGACGGTAAATATGAGTTGAAAGTAGAGGCGGACGGTTGTTCTGCCATAGATTCGGTGAAAGTGCGTGTGGTACACCCTACGGTGGATGTGCCGTTTGTTTTGAATGTAGCGGAGGGTGCTACGGTGGCGATTACGGCGACGGATGCCGGAGGAACGGCTATCAGTCCGGCTACAGGGCTGGCATGGCGTACGAATTTGGCTACGGCGGCGGGAGCCAATGTGAATCCTTTTTCGGTCAATGTTGTGGCGGGATTGGAGACGGTGTATGTAAGCTATACATTGGAAGGCTGTGTCGTGTATGACAGCGTGCAGCTGAATACGAAGGGGAGTGGTTCTTTCTTTGGTGGGATTAATGACGGTTTTGCCCGTTCGTCGGTGAATTTCGGCGTGAAGTTGGTGAATTTTCCGATGGAGCTTTGCGAAGGAGTGGATACGGCGTTGAATATGCAGGTGGTTTGCGTGGATAATCCCGCGGACTATAAAGTAGAGTGGTTTAAATTGTCTCCTGCGGGGAGTCTCGGGACGACGGGCCGGATTGTATTGAGCCCGCTGACGTTGGCGGATTCGGGAAGTTATTATTGCCGGGTGACAAATAAGGAGGGGATTTCGGTTTATTCGGATACGATGCACCTGACGGTGAATGAAGTGGCGGTGGCTACGATTCAGTTGCCTGCGGAGCGGGTGAAAATGATTTGTTGGGGGGATACGCTACAGGTTATGGGAAGCAGTTCCGTGCAGGGAGCGAAGCTGAAATGGTACGGGACGAAGATTGTGGGACCGGATACGGCGGCTTTGACCAATGTGGCTCCTTTGGTGCAGACGGATTATATTTTCCGTGCGGATAACCGGGGCTGCTGGACGGAAGATACATTGACTGTCGGTATAAATCATCCTTTTGTAGATATACCCTTTTTACAGAATGTGACGGAGGGTTCTTCTTTGCAGTTGACGGCGGTGGATAGTGCGGGGAATACGTTGCCGCCGACGGGATTGAGCTGGCGGATTAAGCCTTCGGCTTTTGCCGGGATGAATATTAATCCGCTGACTTTGCCTTCGGTGGAGAAGGATATGGTGGTGGAGGTGACGTTGTCGGCAAACGGCTGTTCGGCAACGGACAGTACGATTATTCAGGTGAAAGGTGCAGGTTCTTTCCACGGCGGCTTGCAGGACGGATTTACACGTACGTGTCTGCCTCCCGTTATTTTAGCTCAGCCGTATGCCGGAGAGAATCAGTGCGTGACGGCAGCGAAGTCATTGGAGTTGAAGGTTGTGGCGGAGGGTACCGGTATTGCTTATCAATGGGAGAAGTGGGATGACCGGGAGTCTTGTTTTAAACCTTTTGTTCCTTCCCATAGCGGCGTGACGGGCGAGAATTCGCCGACGCTGACGTTTAAGACGATGCAGGACCGTGATAACGGGATGTATCGTTGTGTGCTGAACGGACAATGCGGTGAGGAGCTGATTACGGATACGTGTACCGTATCGGTGAAAGGGGAGCCGGTTATTTTATCGGGTATAAATGTAGACCGGGATATGTGTGCGGGGTCGGGGGCGTTTGAGTTTAATGTGATTGCACGCAATTCCGCGGGAACGGGTACTTTGCAATACCGTTGGTATAAGAATACTCTCTCCAACCGGATTTCTGCCGAAGCGGATACTTCGCTTAATTATTATAAGTTGAATATCGGACCGACGGGTGCGGAAGAGGGATTGTATATTGTGGAGGTGAGCAATGCTTGCGGCTCTGTGTATGACAGCGCCTATTTGCCGGTGATTGTGCCGCCTAAGATTGTAGATCAGAGTGTGGATGTGAAGGCTTGTACGGGAGGAGAGGCGGAATTTTGGGTGAAGACGAACCGGGATGAGCGCTATCATTATGCGTTGTATGAATTGACGGATTATCCTTCGCTGGCGACGAAACGGAAGATTGCGGAGAGTTATATGAATAAGTTTGTGGTCAGCGGTGTGACGAAGGGGGGATATTATCAGATTAAAGTGTATCATCCGTTTTGCGACAGTACGTTCAGTAATGATATGGTGTTGCATATAGAGTATCCGATTACGGTAAACGGAATCAATTCGGATACGACACTTTGTACCGGAGAGTCTTTGACTTTGAAGGCGGATGCTTCGACACAGGGTACGGAGCCTTTGTCTTACCGGTGGTTTAAGGATGGGGTGCCGCTGGGCAGTGCAACCAATTCCAATACGTGGAGATTGCCTTATTTGACGTATGAACGGGATACGGTGTATTATTATTGCGAGGTATCCAATACGTGCGGTACGGTGCGTAGTGCGAATGCGGCGGTTGCCGTGAAGCGTTATCCGGTTATTGCTTCGGGACCCGAATTGTTGCCGGAGTATTGTGAAGGCGATACGCTTCGTGCTTCGGTGGTGCTGGTTAGCAAGCCGTCGGAGGTGGATAGTATGCGTTGGTTTTATCAGGGTAAACGCCTGACGGATGTGGCGGGACATATTTCCGGAACAACGAGTCTGACGCTGGAGATAGACAGTGTCCGCATCGGTGATGGTGACGGTTATTATTATTTGGAGGTTTATAATAGTTGCGGATTGACGCGGAGTATGCAGGTACGTTTCACGCTGCATGAATTGGCGCGTTTCGTGAAAGGCCTGGATGGAGTCAGGCTGTTGATGTGTGACGGGGATAAACAGATGTTGGCGGTAGAAGCGACGGGCAGCCAGCCTATCCGTTATATCTGGACACAGAGCGGTACGATTGTGGCGGACGGGTATTCCAATCGGCTGGAGGTGGATGCTTCTAAGGTGAGCAAGACGGAGACGTTTATTTGTCATATTCAGAATATGTGTTCCAAAGGGGGTGAGTTGACGGAGGCTTATGTGACGACGAGCCGTCCCGATGCGTTTGATTTCAGTGGAGGGGGGACTTATTGCGAACGTGACGGTGTAGGTGTGGAGGCTTGTTTGCAGGGGTCGGATACATCGGTGCTTTATCACTTGTACAGGCAATCCGGCGGAGAAGTGGCGGCTATTCACGGAAGGGATGTTCTGCCTTTGACGGGACCGTTGTGCTTTACGGGTATATCGGGTGCGGGAACGTATTATGTGGTGGCTGAGGATACGAATGGTTGTACGGCTGTGATGCCGGGAGTGGCAGAGGTGATAGAAAAACCGCTGCCGAAGGATTTTTCACTGGTAATACGTAAACAGTTGTGTGAAAATACGGATTCCGCTTTGGTGGAATTGATGGAAACGGAGTTGGGTGTTGTCTATGATTTGTGTGAATATAACGGTACGGATTGGGATACGATACGTGTGGCTCCCTGGCCTTGGGCCGGAACAGGGGCTCCTTTCGTTTTCCAGTTGACGCAGGGTGAGTATAAAGTGGTGGCAAGGAATGTGAATACCGGATGTGTGCGTGACCTTTCGGGTGCTTTGACTATTACGGAATATGCCGTTCCGCAAGTGTGTGATTTGTCGTTTTGGATGAATGACAGTATTTATTGCCGGAATGCGCAGAGTGATGTCCGTTTGGAGCAGGCTTGTTTTGAAGGGGGATGTACTTACCGGTTGCAAAAAGACGGGGAGGATTTCGGCGTGCCGGTTACTGCCGCACCGGTTTATTGGACGGGTCTGGAAGAGGGTGTTTATAGTGTGAAAGTTGTAAACAGCTGGGGGTGTGAAACAGAGTACGGAAGCAAGGAAGTAAAGGCGCAGGATCCGCCCGCCCGCTATACTTTGATAGGACAAGCGGCTTATTGTGAGTATGACAAGGATAGCAGTTGGATTGAATTGGGCGGAAGCGATTTGGGCGTGATTTATTCGTTCCGTTATGCGCCCGGTTTCGTGTATAAAGAGGTGGCCGGTACGGGAGGTAATATTTTCCTTCGTGTGCCTTTGATTGAACGGGATTATTATGTGATTGCCCGGGATACGACGCGGGAACATTGCGAGATTGCAATGTATGATACGGTGGAGTTGCGCATGAGCCGTCTGAATGTGACGGCGGTTTCGCCGGTTTATGTGAATTACGGGGATACGACTGTGTTGAATATAACGGTGACGGGGGCTGTGGGGAATGTGGTTTATGAGTGGACGCCGGTGGATAAATTGAAAGATGGCGAGGACGTGAAGGAGGATCCTGTGACGAAAGCTATGACGGAGAGTACTTTGTTTAAAGTAAAGGTGACGGATGCAGCCGGATGTCCCGTGGAAAAAGAGGTGTTGGTGACTGTTATCGGCGGCGATTTGGCGGGAGGAATTGCGGACGGAGAGGGGCATCCGGTCGATACGGTACAGTTGTGTGCGGGGGATATGCTGGATTTGAATGCGTTGGTTTCCGGTGGGGCATGCAACGGTGATTATACGTATGCCTGGAGTGACGTGAATGGTCCGTTGGCGGGAGGATTGAAGTTAAGTCCTGTGAGCCCGGTAAATGATACAAAGATATTTTTGCATGTGGATTGCGGTAATGAGTCGTTGGATGATACGGTGGTGGTATTGGTAAATCCGGTAGTGCCCGTTGATACGATAGAGGATGCCGGTATGCGTTGTGTTGCTGCCGGAAAACCGTTGACGGTACAGTTGAACGGTAGTATGGCGTCGGCTTATTATTATTTGCAGAGCAGTACGGACCGTGTTACCTGGACGGATGTGACGGATTTGGTCGGTACGGGCAGTGTATTGAGTTTTGTTTTGCCGGATGCGTCGGCTTATTACGGTAAGTATTTGCGGATTGTAGCGCAGGTACCTCATAAGACGGCGGACGGCGGATATTGCGAAACGAAGATGGTGGGAGAGTTGGAAGTGCTCCAGGCTCCGGCGGAATTTAATCTTTCGGATGGCTGGGCTTATTGTGCGGATAGTCCGGTGGATAGTGTGATTGTGATGGATGGCAGTGAGCAGCAGGTTACGTATTATATGGTTCTTTTGGAAGAGGGCGTGAAGTTTACGAAAACCGGTACAGGCAGTGCGTTGAGGTTTGAGCCTGTGACGAAACCGGGAAATTATGTGGTACAAGCGGCTTTGGGACGTTGTATTACTGTGATGCCGGATACGGTTGAGGTGGTGGAGAATCCAGTGCCGGGATTGGACAGTCTGGTAGGTGCGGGAGAATATTGTAAGACGGAGTGTCCTGTGACGGTAGGTATTCGCGGAGGTCAGGCAAACGTGGAGTATACATTGGTTTCTTCTAATTCCGGTTTTGTTCCGCTTGTATGGACGGGAACCGGTGACCATACTTTTGTTACGACTCTTTGTGATACGGGACGTTATGCGGTGGTGGCCAAGGATGTGCAGACGGGTTGTAGGAAGGAGTACGGGCAGGTGGTGTTGGCTGAAGCTCCCGGAGAACTGACGGTTAGCGGTGGCGGTGAGTTTTGTGCGGACAGTACCGGTTTGTCTTCGGGTGTATGTGTATTGTCAGCACAGAGTGGTATATTTTACGGATTATATAAGGTTGCATCGGGAGGCAATGATTTTATTGATACGTTGCGTTTGCAGCAAGACGGCAGGGCATGCAGTTTGAAAAAGCTGGAGGCAGGAGAGTATGTGGTTGTCGGCAAGGTCGGACAATGTGAGCGGACAATGCGGGATACGGTGCATGTTATCCGTTATGAGCTTCCCGGTATCGGGACGTTGATAGGTGCCGGAAATCATTGTATTGATTCTTTTGTTACAATCGGTATTACGAAAGCGGAAGATAAGGTGCGGTATACATTGGTTTGTGATAATCCGGGCTTTACTTCTGTGATTCGTACGGGTACGGATACGTTGATTTTCGGGAATTTCTCAACGATAGGGACTTATCGGGTGGAGGCTTACCATACGGTTACGGGGTGTAAAGCCGTGTATGATTCGGTGGTATTGGCACCTGCTCCGCAGAATGTCGGAGTAACGGGTGGTGGCGAATTTTGTCCCGACAGCAGTAATTATTTGACGACATCGGTTTGTATAGCTTCTCCGGAGTCGGGTATAACTTACGGACTGTATGTCAAGGGTAATCAGAGTACGGCGTTGGGTACGTTTGTTACTCAAGCGGATGGCAGTCTGTGTAATCGTATTTCTTTAGGAAAGGGAGATTATGTGGTGATTGGAAAAGTGGGAAATTGTGAGAGAGTGATGGAGGATACTGTGAAAGTGTTGGATAAAAAGCTTTATGATGACAACGGGAAGGAGGTGACGTTGAAGTTCAGCGGAAACGGGTGTGTGGATAGTACGGTTGTTTTGTATATAGAAACGGCTCCCGCTCCTTATGAGTTCCAGTTGTACCATGAAGGGGTTGCTGTAGGAAGTGTGAAACAGGGTACGGGAGGACGTCTGGAATGGGATATTTCGCCGGCAGCGCTTGGAAAATGGAGTGTGAAGACTGTCGTGGATGGTTGTAAAATAGAATTGAGTGCGCCTGTTGAGATTGAACATGTGCCTGTGTTGCCTGAATTGAAAGGAGATACGTTGTATTGTGCGGGGAATGATGTGATGTTATGGGTATCGGGAACAGAGTCGGATGTGAAGTACGGTTTGTTCCGTTTGCCGGAGGATACACTGGTGATGTCCGGTGTGTTGAATGGTGTGCGGGCGGAATTTTCAGGAGTAACGGCCGGGACGTATTATGTGCAGGCAGAACGGGGAAGTTGTAAGGTGAGCAGTACGTTTTTGAAAGTGGATTCTGTGGCGTTGCTTGCTTTGCCTCTGGTGGAGACGAATGATTGTGTGGAGGCGGGAAAAGGTGAAATGCAGCTTTCGGGTTTGAATAAGGATTATCAATATGAGATAAGCGGGCCGGAGAGTCGGACGATTATGAATTTTGAAACCGACACGGTGTTGAGGAGTTTGATGGCGGGAGTGTATACGGTGAAGGTGTATGACAGGGAGAGCGGTTGTGAGAGTGAAGCCGCGAAGGATACGATACGGGAAGGTGTGCCGAATGATACACTTATTCCTCCGTTTGCTTATTGTAAGGGAGAAAAAATGAAGTTACAGTTAAGCGGCATACATATCGGTGTGACGTATAAGATATTGACGGAGGGCGGCTCTGTTCTTGATACGCTTGTTTATAGTCCTAGACTGTCTTCTCAACCTTTCTTTGCTAAAGAGTATGAAGCCGGGAAGTATAAGTTCCGTGTGGAGAGAACGAGCTTTCCTGCGGGATGTTACCGGGAGGTTCTTTTTGAGGTTGTGGAGAGGAATGTTCCTTCTTCACGGATAGACGTTACCCTGGAGGGTGTTGCCCCTGTGTGTGACGGAAATGATTATCGGGTACGGTTGGACAAAACTTCTGCGGGTGTTTTGTATGTCTTGCAGAAGCAGGGCCCGACGGTTTCTCTGGATACATTAATCGGTACAGGCAGTAGCAGTGTGTTTGCCGATACGATTCGTGATGCGGGCAGTTATATTATTCGTGCGGTGGATTCTTTGGCGGGTTGTACGACGGTATTGGATACGATTTTAACTATTCATCCGCTGCCGGAGATATGGACAGGCGACTGTGAGTATTGTGTTACGGAGGATAGCGGTTGTATGATTGCAGTCAGAGGAATGGACTACGGAGTGCTTTATCGGTTGAATCAGTTAGATACAGTGACGGGACCGGGAGGTGCATTATTTAAGAAGCAGCCGGCAGGCGTTTATGCGGTGATTGCTGAGAATATGACGACAGGGTGCCGGAATATAGATAGTGTAATGATTACGGCTAAGCCGGGTCCGAATGTATATGCAATGGTTCCGGGATGTTATTCGACGGAAGAGGTGTTTGATTTGCAAACGACGGGAAGCGATACGGGTGTTTATTATGTGCTTTATTGTGACGGAGTTGAGGTTTCTTCAAATTCGGTGGCAGGAACCGGTAGTGCTTTGAGTTTCGGGTTGCAGACTGTAACCGGAGTATATCGGGTGAAAGCGATTGCAGATAACGGGTGTACGGTTTGGATGCAGGACAGTGTGGTTGTATATCATCCTTTGCCTGCTTTTGAAGCGGAGGTGACGGGGTCTTTCTGTAATGGAGATACGACCGGGGTTATGCTTTCTTTGAAGAATGCGGTGAAAGGATGGAAGTATTATGTGACGAATGGCTTTAATTTAACATCCGATACGCTTTATAGACCTAACGGCGGTGTATTGGCCTGGAATAAACTTTACAATGGTACTCAACCATCGAGTGTTTTGAACGGAGTATATTATTTCCATGCACTAAGTCCTTGTGGTACGGACGAGGAGATAGGTTCATTGACAGTGAATGGCGATACATTGCCTGCCAAGTTCCAGTTGGTAGATAAACCGCAATATTATTGTGCTCCGGAGAAGTTTACATTGGCGCTTTCCGGTAGTCAGGCGGGAGTGAAGTATATTGTTGAGCTTTACAATTCGTCCGGTAATTTGGCACAGACTTATCCGGCGGTGATAGGGGATGGCGTAAGTAATCCTTTTGTGTTGGGCGAGTTTGACAAGCCCGGTTATTATAAGATAATAGCGGATAACGGTTGTCCTCTGCAATTGGAGTTTTGGGAGGTGAAACCCGGTCAGTTGCCTGAGTTGTGTCCGGTTATAGGGGATGATGTGTGTAGGCAGAGTGATGCCGATTCTTTGTCGGTGTCCGTGTCTTGTCGGGAGAATGGTGTCGATTATTATTTATACAGGGATGTGCAACCTGACGGTTTGCTTGTGGATAGTCTGACTTCTACCTGGCGTCCGAAACCGGAGATGGATTTTATGAAACAGAGTATAATCGGTTGTTATTATGTCATGGGAGTAAATGCCTCAACAGGTTGCCAGCGGGAGATGGAAGGGCGTATTTGTCTGAATGAGCCTGCAAGTATTTACCATGTGGAACCTGTGCAGGCGTTAGGTGATACTTTGGTGATTTGTCGGGGAGCGGATACTTGCATCTGGTTGTCCGGCAGTGAAGAGGGCATGGGGTATGAGTTGCTTCGTGACGGAATGTCGGTGAATAAGGTGACTGGTACGGGCCAGCGTCTGAAAGTGGGACGTATTACCGAGAGTGGGGTTTACCGGGTAAATGCTTACGTATGTGGGGTGATGATGGAGGATAGTGTGGTAGTGAAGGTGTTGGAGTTGCCTTCGTTGTCATTGGAGCCGGAATTACGTTATTGTCAGGGTACGTTGGATTCATTGCGAGTGTTAGCATTTACTTCGGATGCTTTGCAATATAGCTGTTATCGTCCGTCCGGCTCTTTGTTGGCGCAATGTAACGGAATGAGTGACGGCAGTAGTTTCCGTTTTCCGGCAGCTGTGGATGAGGAAGGTTTTTATGTTGTGGAAGTTGTTGATGGAAATGGATGTAAGTATGCCGATAGTACCCAGGTAATCATGGAGCCTTATCCGGATGTGTTTAATATAACTTCTTCCGATGGAAATTATATTTGTCGGGGAAGTTATGTAAGGTTGGGACTGGATGGCAGTGAAGAGAATGTACGTTATCAATTGCGTTTGGCTTCTCCGATGGAAGAGGTATCCGAGCAGGAAGGAACGGGCAGTGCTCTTACTTTCCCGAAACAGATTAAGAAAGCGGGTACCTATTATGTGACGGCAACCTATCGCACGGGATTGGGATGTACTGTGGATTTCGGTTCGTTTACTTTGCAATTGGCGGATACGATATTGCCTTTTGAGGTAGAATCCGTTGTGAACAGCTACTGTGCTACGTCTTCGACACCGCAAGGAAGTCTTCGGTTGAGCGGTAGCCAGAACGGTTTGATTTATTATCTGACCCGTGACGGTAAGTTGCTGGCAGAAACAGAGCGGACCGGAGATGGAGGAAGTTTGTTGTGGACCGGTTTGGAAGGAAAAGAATGTAATGATACGGAGTTAGTCGATGGTTATATTTATCGGATTATAGCGCGAGATCCAGTGAGTGGGTGTGAACGGACGATGTTTGGTTCGGATACTATAGTGGCGGCCTCTCCGATACGGATTATAGCCCGTGAGCCGAATAATGTGGAGATTGAGAAATGTGAGGGTTCGGAAATGAAATTCAGCGTGACGACTACGGGATGCCGTATGACGTATAAGTGGTTGCGGAATGGTTTGACCCTGAAAAATGGAAAAGAGCCGTTCTATAATATTGATAGTGTACAAATGTTGGATTATGGGGTTTATGAATGTGAGATTACGAATAGTTGCGGAACGGTGACGTCACCTGAAGTTACATTGATGGTAAGAGAATTGGTTCGGTTGGAAAATCCGATGCCGGATGAATATGTATGCGATAAAAGCCGCACGAGTGTGATGTTTTCTTCCGGTTTCCGGAATGCAGAAACATATACGTGGTATAAGTTGCCTGATGATGTAACGGAGATAGGACATCGTAATTTTTATGAGTTGACGAATCTGCAAGAATCCGATAGCGGAACGTATGTTGTGGTAGCCAATAATCGTTGTGGAGTGGAGGTACGGGATACTGCCAAATTGATTATAGGAACGAATCCTTCTATTTCCATATCCCGTGTGACGGTAGATACGCTTTGTGCCGGAGAATATTATGCTACGCCTTATGTGACATCGGCAACACCGTTTGAGTGGTATTTGAATGGGGTGAAGTTGGGATATACCGGTCCGCGTTATACGATTGCTTCCGTCAGTGCAGCGGATGAAGGAAATTATTTTGTAGAGGTGACCAATGCTTGCGGAAAATCGGTTGTGCCTGTAAGTTCATTGTATGTGGATGATACTTTGAAAGTGATGAATGTTTCAGGCCCCGAATTAATTCGTTGTCCTTCGGATGGTACAGTAGAATTGAGTATAGATCTTGCTCCTGTTTCGGATCGTACGAAATATTTGTGGCAAGATAAAAATTTGAACGAGTTAGGTACGGAAAGCAAGTTGTTGGTAGGCCCATTTGCTGTTAATAGCTATCATACGTATCGGGTGTGGTTTACGAATAAGTGTTCAACCGGTGCGCATAATTTCCGGGATATAAATGTCCGGGTGCCGGATTCCATAGATGTTGCTGATCCATTGCGTAATGTAACCTTGTGTGCCGATTGTACAACCGATACTGTATTGCGTTTGGGTATAAACAGGACGATGATGGTAGAATATGAGTGGTATTACCGCGAGACAGAAGAGGATGGACAAGGTATGCTTGTGTCTGAGGCCGATACGATAAGTATTCTTAATTGTACACAGAATACCGGATACTATTATTGTCACTATTTTAATCGCTGTGAGTCAAAAACGACTGAAACGTCATGGGTTCGCATAGATACGGTTCCCGTTGTGCGGGAGGTATTATGGCAGGATACCCTTTGCGAGGAAATGAGTTTGAGGGTGGAGGTTTCGGCTACAGGAGGTAATTTGACATATGAATGGCATATTTTGAAAAATGGACGGGATTCTGTCTTTGATACCAATCTTCATGTACCGCAAAGTAGTACGGATTATGGTATATTGCCTATCGTGACGATGGAATTGGATAGTGCATTGATATGGTGTCATGTTTATAATACGTGTGGCGAAGATTGGAGTGATACGATGCTATTGCGGGTATTTCCTAAGAGAGAAGTGGCGATGATACCTTCTGTTGCGACTATTTGTCCTGGTGATAGTGTTAGTTTGCAAATAATTCTGATAACAGGTACGCCGGCTTGGGAATATACGATTCAATTCCCGGATAACAGAGAGAAAACAGTTCGGGTGGCTTCTTCTCGGATTGATACATTGAAAGTTGTTCAGGAAGGAATATATCGAATCGTGTCGATGAAAGATGTTGACGGCTGTATATTAACCAGTGGCTTACCGGAGGTAGAAGTACGCTATAAAGCAGCCTCTTCTTTGATAATGAGCGGCAGTCAAACCGTTTGTTACGGAGATACAGCACGTGTTCGTTTTTCAATAACAGGGGGAGTAGGTCCCTGGAAGATACACGTAGTGGATATTCTTCAAAGCGCATTGGCAGAAGAACTTTGTGGGGACAGTGCTCTTGTAATGACCGGTCGTGATACGGTAATAGCATTTTTGGCAGAAAGGAGTTCGGAGTATAGTGTTCAAGGCTTTTTTGATATGGGAACGGGTTGTAATCTTGCATTGCAGGATAGTACGGTTATCGTGAATGTAGGCGAGTCCGGCCATATAAACTTCAGTGCAGGTCCTTGGTATGTGGGTCAATGTCATAATGTGAATTTGCGTAACGAACTAAAACCCATGTTGAATGATACCACCGCTTTACCTTCTACCGGTCACTTCTTTATCGATGGAATAGATCGCGGAACGAGCGGAGTCATCCTGAAAGCAGATTTGCGAGGCGATAGTTGTTATCGTGTCAGATGC
>NZ_CALPCZ010000034.1 GCF_943193135.1 Odoribacter lunatus | reverse complement strand
AAGGTGAAAGCGGGCAACATGGTGACAGTCGAGGACATTGCGAAGGCATTGCAGGAGGAAGGCACTGAATTTCAGTTAGAAACGCTAATTGACATTTTGAATCGTGGCGACCGGATAATCCGTAACAAGTTGCTTGCCGGATTCAGTGTAGGTACGGGCGTGTTCTATGCTTATCCGAGTGTGTCAGGCGTGTGGTATGATAAGAATGAAACATTTGACGAGAAGAAACACAAAGTGAGTGTGAACTTCCAGTTGAGTGCAACGTTGCGTGAAGGCATTAAGCAGGTGGGGGTAGAGGTGTTGGGCGTTTCTTCCGCAGGTCCGGAGATTTCGGGTGTGACGGATACGTGGACTGGCGAGTTGAACGGATTGATAACCCCTGACGAAGTAGTGACGGTGAAAGGGCGTAATATACAGATAGCGGGCGAGGACGAGGGCAACGGCATCCGTTTTGTTCGGGTGGACGACAGCAGCAATACGGTGGCAGTGGATATGCGCCGTCTGACGGTAAACAATCCGTCGTCGTTGTCTTTCCGTGTACCGAAACTGACACCGGGCGACTACTGGCTGGAGCTGACGACCCGTTACAGCAGGGGTGCTTTGACGAAAGAGCCGCGTACGGTACGTTTTGAGAAAGTATTGAATGTTCCTGCCGCTGATTAAATCCGGTGCGTTGTCTCCGGTGTGTAGACAGCGTTATCTACACACCGGAGACAACACGTTCTACACAGGGGAGAACGTACTGTCTCCTCATTGGAGAAAATGATATAAAGAAATAACAGTTTAATTTATAATTATTCAATCATTTAATTTTAAGAATATGAACATTTTAAAAAGATTTTTCGTGTTTACGGCTATTGTCGCAATGATAATGGCATTTGTCGGTTGTTCCGACCAAGACCAAAGTTCAATATCTATTGATGATATTTTGGGAAAAGTTAAGATTACAGGTACGATTTCTTACAGTGAAGGGCAAGCCTATTTGGATGGGAAGTATACGGAATTGTATAAAGGTGTTGCCAATACTCCGGTGTATGTGTTGATAAAGAATGCCGATTTACTGGCGGATACCAATGCATTGGGATATACTACGCTTGAAACGGAGACCGATGAGACTGGCAAATATGAAATTGAGATACCGGTGCCTAATCAGGGGGCTGATATAATCCTGCAAGTACCTTCTTTTAGTGGGAAGCATACGATGCTTAAAACGTGGGAAAATAATGAGCCTGTATTTGAAACACAAGAGGTGGTTTTTTATATCGACGAACTGAATCTAAGAGTTTTGCCGAACGATATTTTGTTTAAGGATCTCGTCTACTGTTTCATGAATCGTCCGGATGCTTCTCTTACGGAAAGACTTACAAAGGTTGTAAAAGTTGGATTCGGTGTTATAACAGAAGGAGGGAAACCTGCTTTTGAATTTGAGTCCGGTATACCTGTAACTTTTAATGTAGGGTATTATAATATTTCAGAAAACGGGAATTATATGTCTAGAAAGTATACTATGGTAACGGATAAGAAAGGAGAAGCCAAATTTGAAATACCGGTTTCCAGTCAGAATACCTCAAATATAAACTTGTCAGTAAGTGTTGATGCAATTTCTGTCAATTCCTTTACTTATTATGAAGAAGGAAGTTCTGACGCAAAAATAATAGAAGGTGGGAGATATTGGCAATATAGAAGTGCATATCTGTCTGCTTCTAAAGATACTATTGGAGTAATGATGCTTTTTTATCCGGATAAAGATGTAGAGGCGTATGGATATGACCTTTGGAATTATAGTTGGAGCTGGGATGATTTTAAAACACAAAATAATGAATAAATGAAAAGAATATTATCAATCTTTTTGATGGGATTGCTCCCGTTGATGGGCGCGAATGCGCAAGAGAATATAGAAGAAAAAGACATAGCAGAAACTTCAAAGCAATATCTTCCCGAAAAAGGAGATTGGACATTGGGGATTGATGTGTTGCCTTTGTTGAAATACATAGGTACGGCATTTCATAGCAGTAAAGCGGATGAGTTAAATGGTTTGGGCGGCACGCCTTTTACCAAAGGAAGCAGTTTTGCCGATAAGAATAAAACTTTGATGCCGGATGTGTCTGTTATGGGTAAATACTTGCTGACTGATAAATGGGCATTGCGTGCCAATATCGGTTTTAAAGTAGGATTGGAAACTGATAAATCGTATGTCAAAGACGACCGCGCCAGTGTGTTGAATTTATTGGGTAGTGAAAAAGTGGAGAATAAAATCACTAATAATAAAAGTGGGGTGAGTATTATGCTGGGAGCGGAATACCGTAAGGGTGAACGGCGTGTGCAAGGTGTTTTCGGTGCAGGTTTGCTGTTTGCCTTTATGAATAATAAAGTCAAATATGATTACGGTAACGAAATGACTTCCGTTAATCAAAATCCAACCGGCTCATTGTGGGGGGATGACGATTTGATACCTTCCGGCTACCGGATATTGATGAAATATAACACTGGTGCCAGTTTTTATACCGGTATCACGGGCAGCGCAGGGGTGGAGTGGTTTGTTGCACCGAAAATATCGTTAGGTGCGGAAGTGAATTTGAGTGTTTATTATTTATTCAGTAATCAAACTTATGTGGAAAGTGAAGGATATAATGCTACTCTCGGACGAGTAGAGACGCGTACGGATCTTGTTTCTCCCGGGAATCGGGGATTTTATGCTGATACGGAAAGTCTTGGAGGGGCGTTGAGTTTGAATTTTTATTTTTAGTTCCACCATTTCTATATGAAGAAGTAAATATATTTATATGAAAAGATTTTTTTATTTGATATCGGGAGTCGTACTGCTTTATCTGTTTTTGGTTGGTACCTTGCTGATGTCGTCATGCAGTAAGGATTCAGATTCCGAACTGATTGAAACTATATTAAAAGAAGTGCCGTCGCAGAAGGAAAGTACGTTGTCTGTTTCTGATACTGCCATTGTTTTTGAAGCGGAAGGCGGGGAACAAACTTTTACTATTTCCTGCAATAGCGATTGGCATATTATAGGAAGTAATGATTGGTGTCGGGTAAATGCGGTTTCCGGTCGTGGAGACCAGACAATTACTGTTTCAGTAAGTGTTTATGATGGGCTTCGTGAAGACCGAAATAGGAATTTACTTATAGGTTCTGGGGATAAAATGTATCTGTTGAACGTTACACAGAAATCCAAGGAGGCTATTCTTTTGAGTAAAGATAAATTTAATGTTTCAACCAAAGGAGGAACGATATCTATCACAGTGAAAAGTAACATTGATTATGAGGTTGCAATACCGGAAGAATTTGAGTCTTGGATAGCTTTGGCTCCAGAATCACGGGCGGTGACAACAAAGCATTACGATTTTACGATTTCGGAAAATAAAGATATAGAAATCCGAATGGGCTATATCGTTTTTTCAGGCAATTCCTTGTCAGATACGGTGTATGTATATCAAGCGCCTGCCAGTCGCTTGATTTTGACACAGGACACTTGTTATGTTTCATATGAGGGGGAAGAGATTACGGTGGAATTACAGACGAATATAAATTATGATGTTCGCATAGAGCCTTCTTCTGTTTCATGGATAAAGCAAATGAATACAAGAAGTTTACGTACGGATAGGTTGCATTTTTCTATAACGGAAAATGAAAGTCGGGATACTCGGGAAGCAGTTATTATTGTGAAAGATGAGAACGGAGAGCTTTCCGATACGCTTTGTGTACGTCAATATGGTCGGGGATTGGTAGTATCGGGACGAGTATATGTGGCAGGAATAGAGGGGGATACCGTAGTTGTTCAGGTAAAAGGGGATGTAGAATGCGAGGTGTCGATACCCACCGATTTTCAGTCCTGGCTCATTCCTATCCGTACCTCGTCTGTAGCTTCGCGTGCAGTTGCTCCCAAAAGCTATAGGTTTGCTGTTTTGGCGAATGAAGATTCCGACTCGGAAGGGCGGGAGGGTTATATTGTTTTTTCGGGTAATTCTTTGACGGATACGGTTTATGTTACTCAAACCTTAGATTTTACCGAAACGGTATCGGGCGTAAAGTTGGAGATGGTTTACGTGAAGGGCGGTACTTTTAGTATGGGTGCTACTTCGGAGCAGGGGGATGATGCTTATGATAGAGAGTATCCTGTTCATTCCGTAACTCTTTCTGATTATTATATCGGTAAATTTGAGGTGACGCAAGGGGTGTGGGAGAAGGTGATGGGTACTACGATAGGGCAGCAGCGGGATAAGGTAGATGCGACTTGGTCTCTTTATGGTGTCGGTTCTAATTATCCGATGTATTATGTGAATTGGAATGAAGCTGTGGCATTCTGTGAGAAGTTGAGTCAATTGACGGGCAAGAAATATGCTTTGCCAACAGAGGCTCAGTGGGAGTATGCGGCGCGTGGGGGCAATAAGAGTAAGGGGTATAAGTACAGCGGCAGCAATACGATAGGTAATGTGGCTTGGTATTATAATAATACTGGTAATTACACTTATCCCGTCGGTACTAAACAGTCGAATGAGTTGGGGATTTACGATATGTCCGGTAATGTATGGGAATGGTGCAACGATTGGTATGATTCTTATAGTAGTGATGCGCAGACCGATCCTACGGGTCCTGAAACAGGCTCTTCCCGCGTGCTTCGCGGCGGTAGTTGGAGCAGCTATGCGGGGGGCTGCCGGGTGTCGTATCGGAGCAGCTACTATCCGAGCTACTGCAACTACTACTACGGGTTCCGGGTTGTTCTTCTTCCTTAGAGTTACGGGTGGATATTCCTGTCTCTTTGTACTAAGCTAAGGGGTCGCAGGGGTACAGAGTATGCAAGGTGCGAACGGAGTGAAGCCCGGCATACGGCGCACCCCTGCGACCGCCGCTTGAAAAGTTGAAGGGGGTGAAGAGTTGAAAGGTTGAAAAGAGGACAATGTATACAAAGTGAAAACGGAGGAAAAATCCTCCGTTTTTTCGTTAAAATCTTGGAAAAACGGACAAAATTGCCCTAAATAGTATTGGAAAAACGGACAAAATTACCCATATTTGCATTGGAAAAACGGACAAATCATGTTGGTAAGAAAAATAAATTGCTATTTATCAGATTTTTACAAGAAAAAACAAAGTGCGCTTCTGATAACGGGTGCCCGTCAAATCGGAAAGACGTTTTCCATACGACAGTTTGGGAAGAAACAATTTAAGCATTTTGTCGAGATAAATTTTGTTGAATCGCCGGAGGCTGCGACTTTGTTTGCCGAGGCGAAGAGCAGTGATGATATATTGCTTCGGATTTCGGCTTTTACGCAGGAGACACTGGTGAAAGGGGAGACACTGGTGTTTTTTGATGAGGTGCAGGAGTGCCCGGAGGTTGTGACTGCTATTAAGTTCTTGGTGGAGGAAGGAAGTTACCGTTATGTGTTGAGCGGTTCGCTTTTAGGCGTGGAGTTGAAGGATTTGCGTTCGGTGCCTGTCGGTTATATGGATATTAAGGAGATGTTTCCGCTCGATTTTGAAGAATTTGCGGAAGCTGTCGGGGTGAGCCGGAAGGTGTTGGATGCGCTTCGGAAAGCCTGGGAGGAGCGGCGCGCTGTGGATGAGTTTGTACATGGCAAGATGCTGGAGGTTTTCCGGCTGTATCTTATTGTCGGAGGTATGCCGGCAGCGGTAAACAGGTATTTGCAGACGAATAACCTCCAGGAGGTAGCAGGGGCACAACAGGAGATTATCCGGCTTTACAAGAAGGATATAGCCAAATATGATGCCCAGCGTAAACTGTATATTGAGGAGATTTTTAATTTGATACCGCCTGAACTGAACGCGAAGAATAAGCGTTTTGTTTTGAAGAAACTGAATGAGAATATCAAGTTTTCGCGTTACGAAAACAGTTTTATCTGGCTCAAGGAGGCGGGAGTGGCGTTGCCCGTTTATAATGTGGAGGAACCTAAAGCGCCGCTTTTGTTGGGTCGTTCGCGTAATCTTTTCAAACTTTTTCAGAGTGATGTCGGGTTGTTGGCGGGACAGTATGCCGACGGCATACAGCTCCGTATTATCAGCGGGAGCAGGGATATTAATTTCGGCTCTATTTATGAAAATGCTGTTGCTCAGGAATTGCATGCGCATGGTTTTGATTTGTATTATTATAATAGCAAGAAAAAAGGAGAGTTGGATTTTGTGATAGAGCTGCATGGCGGAGTGTTGCCCATTGAGGTGAAATCGGGAAAGGCTTATGAGCGTCATCGGGCTTTGTCGAACGTGATGGAAGAGGGAGGGTATGGCATACCGCAGGCGCTGGTGCTCTGTAATGATAATCTTTGCGTACAGGGTAAAATTATGTATGCGCCGGTCTATATGGTCATGTTTTTGCAAAAAGCGGAGGACGCCCCCGTGAAATATCAGCTTGATTTGACGGGATTAGTGTGAAATATTGAAAAGTGTCATTTTTACATCGGTTTTTCTATTGAAAAGTGTAATTTTATGCCGTCATTTTCTACTGAAAAGTGTAATTGGCTATGTTATACAGGAAGATTGGAAAGTATATCGAGGAGCATCTGAAGCCTGATACGGATAGGATTCTGGTGCTTGAAGGCGCCCGGCAGATTGGTAAGTCGTATATTATCCGGGAGGTGGGGAAACGGCTTTACAAGAATTTTGTGGAGGTTAATTTTGTGGCGGATGATGAGGGCAGGCAGCTTTTTAAGCATGTTCATACTACGGAAGAGTTTTATCTTACGTTGAGTATGGTTGCGGGGGAGCGGCTGGACAGCATGGAGAATACCCTCGTGTTTCTGGATGAGGTGCAGCATTACCCGCAATATCTGACGATGTTAAAATTTTTCCGGCAGGAACGGCGCTACCGCTTTATTGCGAGTGGCAGCCTGTTGGGTATTGCTTTGCGTTCGACGACATCTATTCCCGTGGGCAGTATTATCCGCAAGGAGATGTTTCAGCTTGATTTTGAGGAGTTCCTGATTGCGAACGGTTTCGGAGCGGTGGCGATTGCCATGTTGCGGGAGAAGTATGAGAAGGGGGAGAGTCTCAGCGAGGAGCAGCACGGGCATGTGATGGATCTTTTCCGTCGTTATTTGCTGGTCGGGGGGATGCCCGATGCCGTGAATGAGTATGTGGCGTCGCACAATATCGTGAGGGTGCGGGAGGTGCAGAATGCGATACGCGTGCTTTACGGGGATGATGCCTCGAAGTATGAGCAGGATAACGGGCGGCATTTGCTGATACGCCGCATTTACGATATGGTGCCTTCCCAGATGGAGAATAAGAAGAAACGTATTGTTGCCAAAGATATTCAAGGTCGGAAGAGTGACCGTTTCAGCCGTTACCGGGAGGAGTTCGAGTATCTCATTTCGTCGGGGATTACGCTGGATGTGCGTGCTATTTCCAATCCCCGCTGTCCCTTGACGGAGTCGGTACAGAAGAATCTGTTGAAACTTTACCTGAATGATGTGGGGATGCTGACGTCACAGTTGTATCATCATAATCTGCGTCCGGTGCTGGGGGATGTGCAGGGTATTAATCTGGGGGCGGTGTATGAAAATGTGGTGGCGCAGGAGCTGAAGGCGCATGGCCACCGGTTGTTTTATTACGATAACCGGCAGAAAGGAGAGGTGGATTTTCTCGTGGATGATTATTCAAGTTTGAGTATTTTGCCAATAGAGGTGAAATCGGGTAAGGATTATACGGTCCACAGCGCTTTGAATAATTTGCTTGCGGTGAAAGATTATCATGTCGCTTCCGGTCTGGTCCTGTCTAACGACCGGATAGTAAGGAAGAGTGGCGGGGTGACTTATATGCCTATTTATTATGTGATGTTCCTTGATTTATCGGAAGGGAACGAGGAAAATATTTCTTTTTAAGAGCGAAAGAGCCTGACTTCAACAAGTCAGGCTCTTTTGGTATTGTTATTTGTCGGAGGTGAGGACGGTGAATTCTCCGATTCCCATGTTTTTCCCGTTGATTATTTTTTGGGCTACGAACCGGACGGTGTTGCCACGGGTCGGCTCGAAGGTGACGGTTTGTTCGATGGGGTTGTTTTTGATGTTTGAAAATTCGCCGGAAGCGACTAAGCGGTTGCCGACGTAGAATTCAAAGTGGGAGATGATGCCTCCTCCCCAGCGGTTTTGGTCCGGCGTATAGGTAAAACCGTTCAGGGTGTGGGTGCCGCCGAGGTTGATTGTGATTTCCTGTTTTGCTTCAGCAGGCAGGTAGAAGGCGGTGTATCCGTTGCCGTCGAACATGCGTTTGATTTTGTCGCCGGCTGTTTTCGGGGCGTTTTTAACACTGAAGCTTGCTGTGGGGATGTCAAGATGTTTGACGGCTACGGGGCTTTGTTTGCCGGTTTGCGCGTCGTAGCTGATGGCTTTTATGACTCCTTTTTGCGCCCAGACGAAAGGTTGTGCGGGGTCGTACAGATTCGACCGGGAGGAGGGTTCCGTGCCGTCGGTGGTATAATAGATGACGGATTCGGGGTCTCCGGCTTTCAGGATGATTTCGTTGTTGCCGTTGCGGGCGATTTGCGGCTCTTCAAGGAGTACCGGTGCCAGGAAGGCTTCGATGTTGTTGATGCACAAAGGCCCTCGCGATTGGTCGAAGCTGATGCGCAGTTGTTTGGTTTCTATGGTATTGAACCGGAGAATGCGTTTGTACCCGATGGTGGTTGTTTTTTCCGCGATTTCAAGCGGTAGCCATTTCCTGTCGTTCTGGTATTCGACGTGGAAAGCGATGACCCGTTGTCCCAGCGGGATGTATTCCTGTATCAGCAGTCGGTTGAGAGCCTGTGTCTGCGGAAAGGTGAGGGTGATGCTGCCTTGCGTGACAGAGTCGTCGGTTGCCCAGTAGGTGTCCCAGTTGCCGTCAATGGCCTTGGCGGGAGCAAACCGGGAGGCGTTGCCCCGGTGGTTGTCGGCGGTGGCTTTGGCATTTTTCAACAGATTGGTTTGGAGTTCGGCGTCGATGGTTTTTCTCCATTCGACAGCGCGAGCGGAATCCGTCGGATGAATCTTGCCGTTCAGTGCGACGGGGAAGTTCAGCAGGAAGTTGGCGTTGTGGCCGACACTGCGGTAGTATAGGTCTACCAAACGGGAAAGGCTGCGTACCTGATGGTCTTCGCGGGCATGATAGAACCAGCCCGGACGGATGGATACGTCGCATTCTCCCGGTTCCCATTTGCCGGCATCCTGCATTCCTTCTGTGGCTTTTCCTTTTTGGGTATCGTTAAACATACACCAGTTTGTTTCTCCCGCCCATCCTTCTTCGTTGCCAATCCAGCGGATGTCGGCGCAGGTGCCTCCGAAGATGACGGCGTGCGGTTGCAGTTCGTTGATGGTTTTGCGGGCGTCTTCGTAACGGTAGTAGGTGCGTGCGTCGATGCTGCGGCGTTCGTTGGCTCCGCCGTACCAGCCGTCACCTCCGTTGGCACCGTCAAACCAGTATTCAAATAGTTCGCCGTAGTTGCTTAATAGTTCTTTCATTTGGTTATGAAAGTAGGTGACGTATTCGGGACGGCCGTATTCGGCGTGGTTTCTGTCCCACGGAGAGAGGTAGATGCCGAATTTCAGCCCGTGTTTTTTACAGGCGTCGGATAGTTCTTTGACCATGTCTCCCTTGCCTCCTTTCCAGGGGGAGTTTTTTACGCTGTATTCGGTGTATTGTGACGGCCAGAGGCAGAATCCGTCGTGGTGCTTGGCAGTCAGCATAACGCCTTTCAGGCCTGCTGCCTTGATGATGCGTACCCATTGTTCGCAGTCGAGGTCGGTGGGATTGAATGTGGAGGCGGGGGTGTTTCCGAATCCCCATTCCAGGTCGTTGAAGGTGTTGAGCCCGAAGTGGACGAAAGCGTAGGTTTCCATTTTTTGCCAGTTAATCTGGTTTTGGGTCGGTACGGGCAAAATCGGAGCGGGAGGTGTGACTTTCTGGCAGGCGCAGCACAAAAGTATCCCCGCTGATAAGAGTAAAAGTTTGTTATACATACACATGTGAATTTTTATTGATTTGTTGCAAATATAGCATTAAAATCAATAAAAAACCGGATCTGTGCGGATCCGGTTTTTAGGTGTATAGCGGTTTGGCCTATTCGTTGCTATTATTGTTGTTGCCCATGAAGACGAGACCGACACTGAAGGTGACGCTCTGAAATTCGGGGATTCTGCCGTGTGAGGCTTTGGTACCGTAACTGTAGCGGGCAGCCACATTTAAGCCGATTTGGTCATTGAACGGAACAAGCATGCCGACTTCCGGTGCAAAGGTGAATTGCCATCTGGACAGGGTGGAGGAGTATTGTCCTACTTCCAGGCGTTTTTCTGTCCAGCGGGCACCGGCACCCAATCCTAAGAAGGGTTGAACGGCGGAGGTGCCGTCGGTCAGGAAATAGCGGCCGATTGCCATGATGGGAACTGTGTTTACATACCGGTATTGGTTGCCGGTCATGGTGTAAAGATTGTCGTTTCCCTTGAAATGGAAGTTGCCGGTGGCATGATTTTCATCTTGATAGAATACGTTCCAGCCGACAGCAAGTCCCATAGAGAAACGGTCGGTCATAAATTTATGGTATTCGATGTCCATGCCTCTGAAACTGGCTTTGTCCGTGAAGTCGCTCAGGTCACCGAGCGGAACGCTGATCTGGTAGTTTAGATTGAGCATCTGAGCTTTCAATAAGGGGCTCATTCCAAACAGAACTATGGCGATTATTAATAATTTTTTCATAGTTGTTATATTTTAATTCTTGTATTTTATCGTGAGTTGAAATGGCATTATTTTGTGCCTAAATAAGGAGATTGAGCAAAGCATTGTTTGATTTGCCTGTCGGCTCTTTGCAGGATGGAAGTTTGGTTGCCCGTGATGATTCCGTCGGCGATACCGCTCCACAAAACCGGTATTTTGTTGCTGGTGACAGCTACGTTTGACGGGTCAAGCATGTCAATGACAATGGAGCCTGAGCGATAAGACATTACACTTACGGGAGACCAGGGATAATACGGTGCCCAGCCCGGACCGAAGTTCCAGTTGTACCAACCCCAGCCGTCATACCAGTTCCAATAATTGTACCAGTTGTTATTGACAAAATAGTAATTGACGTTTGAGAAGGCGGATACCGTGACCATGAAGTCCGGTTTGTTGGTTTCCGAGCCGGCGATTCGTTGATAACCCAAGTCGGTAAATTGTTTTTCAACCAGCTGGAGGATGCTTTCATCAAATTCGTGATTACCGATAATGTCGTCCTGTTTGTTGACGAAGTAAACGATGGTGTCGGGCATAGAGAATGTTTTCAGGCTGGCAAAGTAACTGGCGTCTTTGTCTCTGTCGTAAGTTGTCATGGCGATGTCGTAATCTTCCGCATCGTCTGCTCCTTCGGGATAGCAGGATACCAGCAATTGCGCGAACAATCCGGTTAGTAGTAAAAATAATAAACGTTTCATACTTAGTTTGTTTTTAGTTTAACAATTTTTGTGGAATACTTCCGTTTGTGATAAATCGTTTCTAATTGTACCAGCGTATACGTCTTTATTTTTGGAATGTTGCAAATTTTAATAAATCATTGATAATGTGTTGAAAAGATGGTTTACAGGGAGGTTATTCCGGATCGGTGGCAAGAATAGCTTTGTAGCCGTGGTTTTTGGCAATGTTCATGATTCGGACAACATGTTCGATAGGGACGGATTTTTCCGCCTGAATAGTGATGCTGGGATTGTCGGAATTTTTTAGAGCTTCGACGATTTTGTTTTCCAGCATGGAAAAAGGGGTGGCTTTACCGTTGAAATAGTAGACTTTGTTTTGGTCTATGGAAACGGTAATAAATTCTTTGTTATTGGAAAGTTGGTTGGTGCTCTTGGGTAAGAGTAGTTTCAGAGCGTTGGGATTAACTAATGTGGAGGTTACCAGAAAGAATATCAGCAAAAGAAATACAATGTCGGTCATGGACGACATGTTGAAGTTAGGATTTAATTTACCGGTTCTTTTGATGGCCATGGGGGAATTTTATTTTTGAGCGTGTTTGTATGTGGATTCGATGAATATGGTGCAGGCATGTTCTAGTTTATTGGCAATGGTATTGATGCGTGCGACCAAAATGTTGTAAGCAAAGTAGGCGAGAATGCCTACGATTAATCCAGCGACGGTTGTAATCATGGCTGTGTAGATACCACGGGAAAGAAGGGTGATGTTGATGTTGTTGCCGGCAAGGGACATGTCGTAGAAAGCCTGTACCATGCCGATGACTGTGCCTAAGAATCCGATCATCGGAGCCAGACCGGAGATGGTGGCTAAGGTGGGTAGGCCTTTTTCTAATCTTGCAATTTCCTGGTTAGCCGTGTTTTCCATGCTGGTACGTAAATCTTGTGCGGGCACGTGATATAGAAATATCCCTTTTTGCAACATGCGGGAAAGAGATGAGTCCGATTCGGAGCATTGAACAATAGCTAGGGATTTATTTCCTTTTTCCAAAGCCGTGATGACATTTTCTACGAGGGAAAGCTCCTTTGGCTCTGCTTTGCGGATGATTGAAATGCGTTCGCAAATGATATAAATGCCAATGACAGATAGTATGAAAATGGGAAGCATGAGCCATCCTCCTTTTAGAATCATGTCCCATAGGTTTAAATCTTGATTGGCTGTCTGAGGTAAGGTGGTTGCAATTAAAACAATATTATTCATATTCGTAGAGCTGTAGTTTGTAAAAGTTTGATTTTACGGGATGCGAAGATATAATAAATACTTGAAAATCAAAAGTTGTTTTTGAAGCGATGGGGAAAGAGAAACAATTTTTAATTTCAATCGTTTTAATTGTTAATATTTTGTTTTTCGATGTAAAAATACTACTTTCAGCCTCGAAAAAAAGAGGGGATAGGACGGATAAAGGAAAATAATTAAATGTGGGAATTCACTTAAATGTATACCAAATTATGGAAAATAAATTAGATATTCTGACGAAAAAGCTTTATGATGAAGGGGTTGATAAGGCAAGACAAGAAGCGGAAAAAATTATTGCCGATGCTAAAAAAGAAGCGGAAAATTTGTTGGCAGAGGCTGAAGCAAAAGCAAAAGAGATAGAAACGAAAGCTCAACAGGATGTTGAGAATTTGAAAAAGAAAGCGGATTCGGAAATGAGTTTGAGTGCTCGGCAGGCGTTGGCTGCTTTGAAATTGTCGATTACTAATTTGATTTCGGGAGAGGTTGCAGAGAAGTTGGCTAAGACCGGTTTTGAAGATAAAGCATTTGTGCAGGAGTTGTTGGTTTCCATTGTTAAGAAATGGAATGTTGCAGATGGTAATTTGGATTTGGAGGTGGTTTTATCGGAAAAGGATAAAAAAGAGTTTGAGTCTTTTATAAAAAATAAATATAAAGAATTATTAGATAAAGGTTTGGTAGTGAAAGTGGGAGAACAGAAAGAAGGATTTGTTATTCAGCCGAAAGACGGTAGCTATCAAATTGCCTTTTCGGAAGCGTTGTTTGAGGCATTCTTTAATCAGTATCTGAGAAGTTTTACGAAGTCGTTGCTTTATAATTAAGTATGCACATGAATTATGTTGCTTTTATCGCAGGATTGCCGGAAATTATGTGGGATGAAAGAAAGTTGCCCTTAACACTTTCTGATTTTCGGGAGCAGGCAAAAATTTATATTAAGGGAAAGGATGCAAAGTTGTTGGATCTTTTTTTCTTACCTAACGATAATTTGCAAGTATTGCGGTTATTAAATAAACAAGAGGCGTTGCCGGATTTGCAGACTGTTTATTCGGTGAAATTGCTTGAAGAAGAAATACAGGAGCCGACGGGGAAATTACCAACCTATCTTAGTCAATTTATCTTTGATTTTAAAAACGAACGTTTGAAGTATGATACAGTACCGGAAAATGTATTGAGTTGGATGTATTATGATTACATGTTGGGAGTTGGTAATAAGTTGGTGCGTCGGTATGCGGAGTTTTCGATGAATCTGAAAAATTTAGTTACGGCGTTAAATAGCAGAAAATATGATCGGGATGTTCGTCGGGAGGTAATAGGTGGAAATGATTTTGCCGCGATATTGAGGACAGCTACATCTAAGGATTTTGGACTTGTCGGAGAATATGCTTATGTAGATAAAGTGATAGCTCTGATGAAAGAAGATAATTTAGTGGAGCGGGAGAAGGGAATTGATCTTTTGATTTGGGATTTTTTGGATGAAGAAGTGGTGTTTGAGTATTTTTCGATAGAACGGGTTATTTCTATTATGTTGAAGTTAATGATTGTGGAACGGTGGAGTAAGATGAGTACTGATACAGGACGAAAAGTATTTATGGAGATGATTCAGAAGTTTCGTGAAAGTTTTCAGTTTGATGAGCAATTTAAATGATTCTCTATTTTTGAGAAATTTTGATAATAAGTAAAATCCGGAATTTGAAATAAGTAATTATATAATATATGGCAAAGACACAAGGAAAAGTTCATAGTATTATTTCTAACCTTGTATTGGTGAAGATTGAAGGCCCGGTTTCTCAGAACGAAATTTGTTTTATAGAACAGGGAGATGAAAAGTTGATGGCAGAGGTTATCAAGGTGGTTGGGGATATAGCGTATGTACAAGTATTTGAAAGTACCCGCGGCTTGAAGCCAGGTACTGTGGTAGAATTTGAGGAGCACATGCTCGAAGTAAGTTTAGGCCCCGGTTTGTTATCGAAGAATTTTGACGGATTGCAAAATGATTTGGATAAGATGACCGGTGTATTTTTGAAAAGAGGTGAATATACTAATCCTTTGGAGGAAGATAAAAAATGGAGTTTTACTCCGCTTGCACAACCGGGAGATAAAGTAAAAGCCGCTGATTGGTTGGGAAATGTGAAAGAGAATTGGCTTGACCATAAAATTATGGTTCCTTTTAAGATGCAGGGTGAGTATACGGTGACTTCTATTGTTTCGGCAGGAGAGTATACAATTCAAGATACGATAGCGGTTCTTAAGGATAAAGAGGGGAAAGAATATCCGGTTACAATGGTGCAGAAATGGCCGGTGAAAGTGGCTATTCGTAGTTATGTAGATAAGCCCCGTCCTTTCCGTCAAATGGAGACAGGTGTGCGGGTTATTGATACAATGAATCCGATGTTGGAGGGGGGAACTGGTTTTATTCCCGGTCCGTTTGGAACAGGAAAGACCGTGTTACAGCATGCTTTGGCTCGTTTCGCAGATGCAGATGTTATTATTATGGCAGCTTGCGGAGAACGTGCAAATGAAGTTGTTGAAATCTTTACGGAATTTCCGCAATTGCAGGATCCCCGTTCCGGACGTTCTCTGTATGAACGTACAACGATTATTGCCAATACGTCTAATATGCCAGTTGCAGCCCGTGAAGCTTCTGTATATACGGCTATGACAATTGGTGAGTATTATCGTGCAATGGGAATGAAAGTGTTGTTGTTGGCAGATTCTACATCCCGTTGGGCACAGGCTTTGCGTGAAATGTCGAATCGAATGGAAGAATTACCGGGACAAGATGCTTTTCCGATGGACTTGTCTGCGATTATTTCAAATTTTTATGCTCGTGCCGGAATGGTTTATCTGAATAATGGACAGACTGGATCCATTACTTTTATCGGAACTGTATCTCCTGCCGGGGGAAATTTGAAGGAACCGGTAACGGAATCAACAAAGAAAGTTGCTCGTTGTTTCTATGCTTTGTCACAGGCTCGAGCAGATTCTAAACGCTATCCTGCCATAGATACATTGGATTCTTATTCTAAATATTTGGAATATCCTGAATTTATAGAGTATGCTAAGAAAAATATTTCCCAGAATTGGATTGAAGATGTGAGTGAAGTTCGTAACATGTTGGTTCGGGGGCGTGAAACGGCTGAACAAATCGATATTTTAGGTGATGATGGAGTGCCTTTGGATTATCATGTGATTTTTTGGAAGTCGGAATTGATAGATTTTGTTATTTTACAACAAGATGCTTTTGATAATATAGATGGTTCAACTTCTATGGAACGTCAGCAGTATATGTTAAATATGGTGTTGGAGGTTGTTCGCTCAAACTTCGCTTTTGATTCATTTGAAGAGGTGAATCCTTATTTTAAAAGGATTATTAATGGTTTTAAGCAAATGAATTATTCGGAGTTCCAATCTGAAGTATTTAAAAAGTATGAAGCAGAGGTGAAGGAGATTATTAAAGAGAGAAGAAACTAAATCTAAATTTAAAATTAAAAATAATGAATGCTGCTTTTCAAAAAGTATATACCAAGATATCACAGATTACCAAGGCGACTTGTTCATTGAAGGCTCAAGGAATCGGAAATGATGAGTTGGCAATAGTAGACGGTCGCTTGGCTCAGGTGGTAAAGATTTGGGGTGATGATATTACGTTGCAGGTCTTTTCTGGGACAGAAGGAATCCCTACAAATGCGGAGGTAACGTTTTTAGGTAAAGCTCCAACATTGAAGGTTGGAGATGATTTATGCGGGCGTTTTTTTAATGCTTTCGGAGATCCTATAGATGGAGGTCCAAGTATAGATGGTGAAGAAAGAGAGATTGGAGGACCTTCTGTAAATCCAGTGAGACGTAAACAACCTTCAGAATTGATCGCTACGGGTATTGCGGGAATTGATTTGAATAATACGTTGGTATCAGGACAGAAAATACCATTTTTTGCAGATCCTGACCAGCCTTATAATCAAGTTATGGCAAATGTGGCTTTGCGGGCACAAACAGATCGAATTATTCTTGGAGGGATGGGGTTGACGAATGATGATTATCTCTATTTTAAAAATTTGTTTGATAATGCAGGGGTACTTGATCGTATTGTTAGTTTTGTGAATACGACCGAGGCACCTCCCGTGGAACGTTTGTTAGTTCCGGATATGGCATTGACAGCTGCAGAATATTTTGCAGTAGATCGTAATGAAAAAGTGTTGGTATTGTTGACGGATATGACATTGTATGCAGATGCTTTGGCTATTGTCTCCAATCGAATGGATCAGATTCCTTCAAAGGACTCAATGCCGGGTTCATTGTATTCTGATTTGGCAAAAATTTATGAAAAGGCAGTACAATTTCCAGATGGAGGATCTATTACGATTATTGCTGTTACAACTTTATCAGGAGGAGATATTACTCATGCGATTCCCGATAATACCGGATATATCACGGAAGGCCAGCTCTTTTTACGTAAAGATACTGAGATCGGAAAGGTAATTGTGGATCCATTCCGTAGTTTGTCTCGATTAAAACAATTGGTTATTGGTAAGAAAACGCGTAAGGATCATCCGCAGGTAATGAATGCTGCTATTCGTTTGTATGCAGATGCAGCGAATGCTCGTACAAAACTGGAAAATGGATTTGATTTAACGGATTACGATAAACGTACATTGGAGTTTGCTAAAGATTATTCAAATGAATTATTGGCAATAGATGTGAATATTAGTGTAACTCAAATGTTGGATTCTGCTTGGGCTTTATTTAGAAAGTATTTTAATCGTTCGGAACTTGGTATCAAGCAGGAAATTGTAGATGAATTCGGAAATTTTTCTAATTGAAAAATTGGAATTTAAAATTTAAAGTTGATGATTAAGTTTCAATATAATAAAACTTCACTTCAAAGTCTTGATAAACAACTTAAGATGCGAGTGCGGGCTTTACCTACTATAAAAAATAAGGAGTCTGCATTGCGTTCAGAAGTAAAGAGGGCTAAGGAGGTGGCAGATGAGTTTGATGAAAAATTGGAGGCTCGTTTGAATGAAATCCAGGAAATGCTTCAACTTTATGATGAGTACAGACCTGATATATTGACAGTGAAAGAGGTGAGTATGTCAATAAAAAAAATTGCAGGGGTACGTACTCCGATTTTGGATAAGGTGGAGTATAGTATTAAAGATTTTAGTTTGTTTAATGCTCCGGGTTGGTTTCTTGATGGAATCCAGTATATAAAAGAAATAGTGAATATTGCATTAGAGAGAGAATTTTTTATGCGTAAAATGGAGCTTCTGGATAGAGCTCGTAAAAAGACAACGCAGAAAGTGAATTTGTATGAAAAGGTACAAATACCAGGTTTTCAAGAGGCGATACGAAAAATAAAACGTTTTCTTGAAGATGAAGAAAATCTTTCTAAATCAGCACAGAAGATAGTGAAAAACCGTAAAGCGATGGAGGAAGCGTCATGATAGTGCCTATGCGAAAATTGTCTCTGTTAGTTTTTTATAAAGATTATCAGAATTTTCTTGATGAACTTCGGGAAAGAGGTGTTGTTCATATCTATGAGAATAAGCAGCGGGCAGCAGAGAATGAAACTTTGCAAGCGAAATTATATCAGATTAGACGAGTAAACGAAATGATTCGATTGCTGGAGAATCGATCAGTAGAGGAAAACGGAGTTAAAGTTGATAGGGTGGGGGAAGATTTGTTGGTTTATTTGGAAGAGCAATATCATCGGCAGGAGCAAATCATTTCACAATTGGAGATATTGGAGAAGGATCTTGTTTTATATGAGCCTTGGGGAAATTTTTCTAGAGAACGGATAGCTGAGTTAGTTAAAGTTGGTTGGGAATTACGTTTCTTTACGGTTTCTGACAGAAAATATTTACTTGAATGGGAAGAACAATTTAATTCAATGGTCATTAATGAGCAGCAAGGACAAAAATATTTTGTAACTGTTACTCCACAGGACCAGCGAGAAAAACCAGATGCAGATACTTTTGTTTTCCCTCAGGAGTCGGAAGAATGTATTCGTGGAACAATCGAGCAGTTAAAGAATGAATTGTCACAGATATCTGTTCATTTGGATGAGATAACTGGAGAAGCAATTAGAAATTTAAAATACTATCGAGAGACGATAGGAGAGGTAACGGATTTTTTGAAAGTGGATACGGGTTCTCAAATGTTGATTGAGGATAAAGTTATTGCATTGGAAGGATGGATTCCTGTAGACTGTGAAGTTGAAATGAAAAAATTTTTGCAGGGATGTGAAGTTTATTATGAATTTTCAACTCCAACGCCAGATGAAGATGTTCCGGTATTGTTGAAAAATAATCGATTTACCAAACTTTTTGAACCTATTACAGAGATGTTTGCTTTGCCCAATTATCATGAATTGGATCCGACACCGTTTTTTGCCCCATTTTTTATGTTGTTTTTTGGTTTATGTATGGGAGATGGTGGTTATGGATTATTGATTTGGGCAGTTTGTTTTGGCTTGTTAAAGAAGGCTTCCCCCGCAATGAAAGGGTATTTGAAGCTAGGAGAGTATTTAGGAATAGCAACAATAATAGTGGGAATATTGACAGGCTCCTTTTTTGGAATAGCTTTAGAGAGTGTTGAGTGGACTTGGTTGAAAGGGATAAAGGAGTATTTTGTGACAGAAGCCAATTATGGAAAATATTTGAATGGTTATAATCCGATGATGGTTGTTGCTATTATTATAGGTATTATTCAAATACTTTTTGGAATGTGTCTTAGTGCAGTAAAAATGGCCAAACAATTCGGTTTTAGATATGCAATGTCAACAATAGGCTGGGTTGTGGTTTTAATAATGGCAGGAATTACTTGGGGATTACCGCTATGTGGGGGTATCTTACCAAGATTTTTGCTTTATATATTTTATGGAATAATGGCTGTTTGTGTTTTTGCTATTGTTTTTATGAATTCTCCGGGAAAAGGTGTATTAACAAATTTTGGTTCGGCTTTATGGGGAACTTATAACATGGCAACAGGATTACTAGGAGATACATTGTCATATATCCGTTTGTTTGCATTGGGATTAACTGGTAGTATTTTAGGAGGTGTATTCAATACCTTGGCTTTTGATTTAACTGTTTCATTGCCAGTAGTTCTTCGCTTTATTGCGATATTATTAATATTATTAGCAGGACATACGATTAATTTTGGTTTGTGTATGATAGGTGCATTTGTCCATCCAATGCGCTTGACTTTTGTTGAGTTTTATAAAAATGCAAGTTTTGAAGGAGGAGGGAAAAAATATTCTCCTTTTTGTCGAAGAGTAGTAACAGAAAAATAAAGTAGAAAATAAACAAATTAAATTTTAAATTATGGAACCAATTATTTTAGCTTATTTAGGAATTGTGTTAATGGTCGGATTATCTGGAATAGGTAGTGCATATGGTGTAACTATTTGTGGTAATGCAGCAGTAGGTGCTTTAAAGAAAAATCCGGGGGCATCTGGCCAATATATAGGGTTGTCGGCCTTACCTTCTTCTCAGGGATTATACGGTTTTGTGGGATATTTTTTGTTAAGTGCTTATTTAATACCGGGAATCACATGGTATGCAGCAGCAGCGATATTTGGTGCGGGATTTGGTTTAGGATTAGTAGCCTTTTTCTCTTCAATTCGTCAAGCTCAGGTATGTGCAAACGGAATAGTTGCTATTGGAGGTGGGCATAATGTATTTGGTACAACTATGGTACTAGCAGTATTTCCTGAATTATATGCAATTTTAGGATTATTGGTTTTAATTCTAATTTCAGGATTGATACCGGCTTAGAAATAGAACTGATATCAATCTTAATTTTGGGGGAATTAACGGCTATATCTTATAGCCGTTATTTTTGTAAGGAGTAATAGTTTTTCCCTTTTTTTATTTGTAGATGTGTGTTGGTAAGGTTGTTTGTAGGTGTAATGGAAAAAACTTTAAAAAAAGTTTTAAAAAAAATTGGAGGGTAATAAAAGTTGATATATCTTTGCCGTCGCTTTCGCTCATTTATGGGCGGGTTAATCAGGAAACGAGATTAAAGAGTTCTTAGAAAAATTGTAGTGACGAGACAGCAAGTGCGGCCCTGATATTAGATGATATTTGGGACATATGACTGAGCACATGGAATAAATAAAGAATTGATATTAATACAATGAAGAGTTTGATCCTGGCTCAGGATGAACGCTAGCGACAGGCTTAACACAT
>NZ_CALPCZ010000033.1 GCF_943193135.1 Odoribacter lunatus | reverse complement strand
TTTTATTTCAAACGGAGAGCCATCTGTGCCGTGGGTGTGGCAGAAACCTCCTATGTGACCATAGTATTGGCTCCATCACCCTTCGCTAGTTCCGTGGAAACTCTTACCAATGCCTATCCTTCTTTCACTGTTGATTCCAGGTGGGAAACCATGCAGCAAACCCACTGGACATTGGAAACACCTCCTACGGGAATATCCATTAATAACAAAGGACTTGTAACGGGTTTGACTTCCAATTCCGTCTTTTGGACAAATGTAACGGTATCATCCGACAAATGTCCGGGACAATCGTGGACAAAGAGACTGGAAATACAAAGAGAGTTTGCTTATACGGGAGGTTCGCAGTCTATTACATTGGCACCGGGCAAATACAAAATGGAGTGTTGGGGTGCACAAGGAGGACGCACTAGAGTTAACGGAACATTAGGAGCTTCTATTGGTTACGGCGGGTATAGCAAAGGTGAATTGGTATTAACTTCTTCAAGAACGTTCTATGCGTACGTCGGAGGTATTGGGGGGAACGGAAAAGGCAGTAAGACGGGAGGAGCCGGAGGATGGAATGGAGGTGGAAAAGGAGGAAATGATGAAGGAGACGATACTGGTGGTGGTGGCGGTGGTGCCAGTGACATCCGTTTAGTCGCCGGGAATCTTTATTCCAGAATCATGGTTGCCGGTGGAGGCGGAGGCGGGACAGGAACCGGAAATGCTAGTGGAGGAGTTGGCGGAGGGCTAACAGGTGGCAATCCGGGATCGGTAGTCAATGCCTATGTTCAAGCCACTCAAACAGGTTATTCTTTTGGAGTAGGAGCTGACGGGAAATATGGGGGAAATAACTATATTGGAGGAGGAGGTGGTGGTGGTGGCTACTATGGCCCAAGTACTAATAATAAACAAAAAGGTGGTGGAGGCGGTTCCGGTTTTGTGTCCGGAATGCCGGGCTGCAACGCCATTACAGGCGACGGGAATCTAACCCCGACAGGGCAACCTAACCACTACAGCGGTCTCGTCTTCCAAAACGCCAGTATGTCAAGTGGACAACGTACAGGAGACGGATTGGTACGAATTAGTCCCGTCTATCCTTAATTCAGAACAACTATTTATTCAGGAAATCCTCATTTGAATTCATCCCCCTAACGTATAAACTATACATTAGGGGGATAACTAACTAAAAACAAAAAGAACGACTGATATATCAATTTTTTGGCTTAACTTCGTGTTATTATCCAACTATTTCTCTTTGTATGACAAAAATCACAGTTCAAGCAACAGACATCAATGTCGTAAAAATCAACGGCGAAGATTATATATGTCTCACGGATATGCTACGTGCCAAAGATGGAGATTTTTTCATTACAGATTGGCTACGCAATCGCAATACACTTGAATTTATCGGTATTTGGGAAAAGATTTATAATCCTAATTTTAATTATGGCGAATTCGCCATAATTAGAAATCATTCAGGACTTAATAGTTTCAAAATAAGCGTCAAAGAATTTGTGTCCCGAACAAATGCAGTATGTCTACAAGCGAAAGCCGGAAGATATGGCGGCACATACGCCCATCAAGATATTGCGTTTGAATTCGCAATGTGGATAAGTCCTGAATTTAAAATTTACATTGTCAAAGAATTTCAGCGATTAAAAACTAAAGAGCAACAATTATTAGGATGGTCGGCAAAACGTGAATTATCAAAAATTAACTATCACATACATACCGACGCAATCTGTCAAAATCTTATTCCTGCAAAAATCACGTCAGCACAGGCAAATATTATTTATGCCAATGAAGCTGATGTGCTGAATATGGCTATGTTCGGACAGACAGCCAAACAATGGCGCGAAGCAAATCCTGACTTGAAAGGCAATATCCGCGATTATGCCACAATCAATGAACTTATCTGTTTGGCAAATATGGAAAATCTCAATGCTATATTTATAGAACAAGGGATGAAACAATCCGAACGACTACTCAAGCTAAATCAGATAGCTATTCATCAAATGAACATTTTAGAACATAATAATACAAATCGCAAACTCCTGATATAACAACATATAAAATAAACAAAATATTTATATCACGTTAAAGACATAACGAGAATGAGTATCGAATAAATTTTATTATTTTTGCGGAAATATTAAAATTTATAAGGTCTATGAAAAAAATCATCAATTCACCGAAGGCACCGAAAGCTATCGGTCCGTATAGTCAGGCAGTGGAAGTAAACGGTACGCTTTATATCAGCGGACAGTTGCCTATCGATGCTTCTACCGGAAAGTTTGCGGAAGGCGGTATCAAGGAGCAAACGGAACAGGCGTTGAAAAATATCGGTTATATTCTGGAAGAGGCAGGCTATTCTTTCAGTGATGTGGTGAAATCAACTTGTCTGTTAAGCGACATCAGCGATTTTGCCGCAATGAATGAAGTATATGCCAAATATTACACCCAAGAGTGTCCCGCGCGGGCGGCTTTTGCCGTGAAGTCTCTGCCGATGGGAGCGTTGGTTGAAATTGAGACGATTGCCGCTAAATAAGGTCTGCTAAAAGAGCGGGGAGGAATTGTTTTCCCGCGTGAGGTTCCGATAAGCCGTCAGCGATATTTTTTCATGACGCTTGAAATAGCGCCCCAAATAGGACTGGTCGGGAAAATGAAGCCGATCGCAAATATCCTGTATAGAGAGTTCGGGATTCGTAAGCAGGAATTTTATTTCCAGCATAGAAAAGTCGTCAATGATTTTCTTGGCTGACATGCCGGTGATATACCGACATATATCCGTGAGGTATTTGGTTGAAATACACAAATTTTCCGCATAAAAAGCAACTTCCCGGCTGGTTGTGATGTGTGTATGTACAAGTGTGGTGAATTTCTGGAATAACTGATGCCGGCGGGTAAGCCCTTTCAGATTTTCCAATGAGAACCAACGGCAGGTTTTATCATACAAGTCCATCAGAAATATTTGCATCAGTTTTTTAGCTATCTGATTACGAAAGCGATTCTGGCGGTCTTCGTATATGGCAGCGATTGAATTTATTAATCTTTTGACGACATCTACCTGTTCGAGTGGCGGAGTATAGCAAGGATGTTCTTTAATGAAACGGAAAAATTGCGGTTCAAAACGGAAAGAGGTTTTCCAAAACATTTCTTCCGAGCAAACAAAATAGTCCGCTAAAAAATCTTTACTGGCGGACTCTATTCCGACAATACGGTACGAAAAAAGAAACATGAATGTATTTACCGCCAGGGAATATTTATGCAAGTCAATGGTCACCACGGCTTCTCCCTGCAAACAAATAAGTACAACGATACTTCCTGTTTTGCATAATCTTCCCTGAAGGGATGCCAAATTATCCGTTTTTTGAGCAAACGGCTCGACAGCAGTCGTTACAAAGGGATTCTCCACTTCCATCTGTTTTGATTTTAAAAGCAAAAATAACTTTTTTTATTAAAAAATTCCTGTCTGTTTCTTCCTAAAATGAACAATATTGTTCGGGTTGTAAACAGAATGGTATAGTTTTTGTAAGCTATTTTTGCGATGAAAAAATTATAGTTAAAAATGAAGAAAAAAGTATGTAATCTGAGGCAGATGCTTATAGTCATCTGCGGTTTGGCAGCTGTAGGATGTAAACCCGAAGCGGTTGCAGTGCAGGAGGCCAGTTATGAGGTATTGACGGTAAAACCCACAGAGCGGACATTGATGAGTACGTATTCCGCAACAATCCGGGGACGTCAGGATATAGACATTTATCCCCAGGTAGGCGGATTCCTGACACAGGTGTGTGTGAAAGAAGGTGAATTGGTAAAACGGGGACAGACATTGTTTGTTATCGACCAGGTGGGTTATCAAGCCGCGCTGAACACGGCAGAGGCAAATATGACGGCAGCGGAGGCTGCTTTGGCTACGGCCCAGCTAACATACGACAGCAAACAGGAGCTTTTCCGCCAGAATGTGATTTCGGAATTTGACCTGAATACCGCAAAGAACGCGCTTTCAGCTGCCAAAGCCCAATTGGCACAAGCGAAAGCACAGGTGGTAAATGCCCGGAATAATCTCTCTTATACCGTAGTAAAAAGCCCGTCGGACGGTGTGGTAGGAACGATCCCCTACCGGGTCGGAACATTGGTAGGTTCGGCTATGCCGGAGCCTCTGACAACGGTTTCCGACAATTCGACGATGTATGTTTATTTTTCTATGACTGAAAACCAGTTGCTGGAATTGATTCGTCAATACGGTTCCAAAGAGGAGGCTTTGAAGAATATGCCGGAAATCGAATTGGTGTTGAACGATAAATCAACATACGGAGAAAAGGGGAAAATCGAGTCTATCAGCGGTGTCATCAACCGTTCTACAGGGACAGTGAGTCTGCGTGCCGCATTCCCCAACACCAAAGGTCTGTTGCATAGCGGCGGTACGGGAAATGTAGTAGTTCCGACGACTTTCAGCGGATGTTATGCAATTCCGCAAAACGCTACCTTTGAAATACAGGATAAAGTGTTTGTGTACAAAGTTGTAGACGGCAAAGCGCAATCGGCTCCTGTGAAAGTTACCCGTGTGAATGGCGGACTGGAATATGTTGTAAATGAAGGCTTGAATGAAGGAGATGTAATCGTGGCTGAAGGGGTTGGTCTGTTGCGTGAAGGTACTCCGATTCGGGCAAAACAAAATGAGGAAAAGAAATGAATATAAAAACTTTTATAGAACGCCCGATTTTATCATCGGTTATTTCTATTGCCATTATAGTAGTAGGGTTAATCGGACTGTTTACCTTGCCGGTAGAACGATATCCTGATATTGCACCTCCTACGATACAGGTAAGTACAACTTATTACGGGGCAAGTGCCGAAACCTTGCAGAAGAGTGTGATCGCTCCGTTGGAAGAAGCCATCAACGGTGTGGAGAATATGACCTATATGACTTCGTCGGCCTCCAATGCGGGAACGGTGACGATTACCGTTTATTTCAAACAGGGAACAGACCCGGATATGGCTGCGGTAAATGTGCAGAACCGGGTGTCGAAAGCTACGGGACAACTGCCTGTGGAAGTAACCCAGGTGGGTGTAACGACTTCCAAGCGTCAGACAAGTATTTTGCAGATGTTCTCCCTGCACAGTCCGAACAATACCTACAATGAGAACTTCTTGTCCAATTACATCAACATCAACCTGAAACCTTCTATTTTACGTATTTCAGGCGTAGGAGACATGATGATCATGGGAGGAAGTTACAGTATGCGTATATGGATGAAGCCCGACATCATGGCACAATACAAGCTGATTCCGGCGGATGTGGCTCAGGTATTGGCAGAACAGAACATTGAAGCTGCCACGGGTTCTTTCGGTGAAAATTCCACCGAAACCTATCAGTACACGATGAAATACCGGGGACGTTTAATAACGCCGGAAGAGTTCGGCGAAATCGTTATTCGCTCTACAGATGACGGGGAGGTTTTGAAATTAAAAGACATCGCCGACATTGAGTTGGGACAGGATTCATACGCTTATAAAGGCGGTATGGACGGTCACAGCGGTATTTCGTGCATGATTTTCCAGACGGCAGGCTCCAATGCGACAGAAGTGAATAGTCAGATTGACGCATTTCTGGAAGAGGCCAGAAAAGATCTTCCCCAAGATGTGGAGATTGCCCAGCTTATGAGTTCCAACGACTTCCTGTTCGCTTCCATTCATGAAGTGGTGAAGACGTTGATTGAGGCTATTATTCTGGTTATCCTGGTTGTATACGTGTTCTTGCAGGATATACGCTCCACGTTGATTCCGCTGGTTGGAATCATCGTGTCTCTGATCGGTACATTCGCATTTATGTCACTGGCGGGATTCAGTATCAACCTGATCACCCTGTTCGCTTTGGTATTGGTTATCGGTACGGTGGTGGACGACGCCATTGTGGTGGTTGAGGCCGTACAGCAGCGTTTCGACGTAGGTTACCGGTCGTCCTACATGGCCAGCATCGATGCCATGAAAGGTATCAGCTCGGCTATTTTCTCCTCTTCTCTGGTGTTTATGGCCGTGTTTATTCCGGTATCATTCATGAGCGGTACATCGGGAACATTCTATACGCAATTCGGTTTGACGATGGCGGTAGCCGTGGGTATCTCTGCCATCAACGCTTTGACGTTGAGTCCCGCCTTGTGTGCTTTGTTGCTGAAACCCTACCTGAATGAAGACGGTACGCAGAAGAACAACTTCGCCGCCCGCTTCCGGAATGCGTTCAATGCTGCATTTAATGTTATCATCGAAAAATACAAACGAGGCGTTTTATTTTTCATCCGTCATCGTTGGCTGGCAGTTTCGCTGCTGGTCTGCTCGGCAGTCGTATTGGTATTGTTGATGAATTCAACCAAGACCAGTCTGGTACCCGAAGAAGACCAGGGCGTCGTATTCGTGAATGTCAGCACGGCAGCCGGAAGTTCGTTGAAAACGACGAATGACGTCATGTTGCAAATCGGAGAGCGTTTACAACGTCTTCCTCAGGTAAAACACGCGCAGAAAGTTGCCGGATACGGTTTATTGGCCGGTCAGGGAAATGCTTTCGGTATGTTTATTCTGCAGTTGAAACCGTGGGATGAACGTACAAATTCAGCCGACCATGTACAGTCTGTCATTAACCAAGTATATGCACATACGGCCGATATTAAGAATGCGAACATATTTGCCATTTCTCCGGGTATGATTCCGGGCTACGGTATGGGAAATGCCCTGGAGTTGCACATGCAGGATAAGACGGGTGGCGATATCAGTACGTTCTTTACGACCACGCAGCAATTCCTGGGAGCCTTGAATCAGCGTCCCGAAATAGCCATGGCTTATTCTCCGTTCGATATCCGTTATCCGCAATGGACGGTGGATGTGGACGCCGCCAAATGCAAACGCGCCGGTATCACGCCCAATGCGGTGCTGAGTACATTGTCCGGTTATTACGGAGGACAATATCTGTCCGATTTCAACCGATTCTCAAAAGTGTATCGCGTGATGATTCAGGCCGACCCCAAATTCCGTATGGACGAAGCGTCGCTGGATAATATATTCGTACGCATGTCCAATGGGGAAATGGCTCCGTTAAGCCAGTTCGTTACGCTTACCCGTACGTATGGCGCAGAAACGCTGAGCCGTTTCAACATGTTCAATTCCATCGCCGTGAATGCGATGCCGGCAGAAGGTTACAGTACGGGAGACGCTATCAAGGCGGTAAAAGAAACTGCAGAGGCCGCTTTACCAAGGGGATACGGCTACGATTTCGGCGGTATTACCCGAGAGGAAAACCAACAGAGCAATACGACAGTCATCATTTTCGCTATTTGTATTTTGATGATTTATCTGATTTTGAGTGGTCTGTACGAAAGTTTCCTTATCCCGTTTGCGGTGATTCTGAGTGTGCCTTTCGGCCTGATGGGCAGTTTCCTTTTTGCCAAAATGGTCGGACTGGAAAACAATATCTATTTGCAGACCGGTTTGATTATGTTGATCGGTTTGCTGGCCAAGACGGCTATTTTGCTGACAGAATATGCCTCCGAACGGCGGGCTGCCGGCATGAGTATCGTCGCAGCTGCGGTAAGTGCCGCCAAAGCCCGTTTACGGCCTATTCTGATGACGGCATTGACGATGATATTCGGTTTGCTGCCGTTGATGTTCTCCACCGGTGTAGGTGCTAACGGTAACAGTTCATTGGGAACCGGTGCTGTAGGCGGTATGATTATCGGAACGCTGGCACTGCTGTTTATCGTTCCCGCCTTGTTTGTTATCTTCCAGTTAATCGAAGAGCGGTTCCGTCCGGCACAACCGGCTCCGTGTGATGACTGGCAGATTCAGGCTGAAATGGAAGAGAGAAATATTGAATAGGGAGACTTAATAGAACGAGATGAAAAGATTAATTATATTATTTGCCCTGGCTATCGGATTATATGGCTGCGGCATATATTCAAAATACAAACCTCAGACAGAGGTACCCAAAGGGCTGTTCGGAGTTGCCGATACGCTGACGTCATCCGATACGGCAAGTTTGGGAAATTTGAGCTGGCGGGAAATGTTCACCGATCCTCAATTACAGTTTTTGATTGAGAAAGGTTTACAGAATAATACGAATCTGCAGACCGCCCATTTGAAAGTACAGGAAGCGGAAGCCGCCCTGATGTCTTCGCGCTTGTCTTATCTGCCTGCTTTTGCATTGGCTCCGGAAGGGGCTATAAGCAGCTTCGACCGCGGCAAAGCGACAAAGACGTATTCTTTGCCGATTACGGCAAGCTGGGAAGTGGATATATTCGGCCGTCTGACAAATGCCAAACGCCGCTCCAAAGCCGCTTATCTTCAAAGCCAGGAGTATGCACAGGCTGTACAGACACAATTAATAGCCGGTATTGCAAACAGCTATTATACGCTCTTAATGCTGGACGCCCAATATGAGATAGCCAAATCCACGGAGGCAAGCTGGCAGGAAAGCGTCAGAACCACCCGCGCCATGAAAGGAGCCGGAATGGTTACCGAAGCCGGTTTGGCCCAAACGGAAGCTACTTATTATCAAATCCGCACAACGCTGCTGGATCTGGAAGAACAGATTGAGAAAGTGGAAAATGCTTTGTCTTTGCTGTTGGCTGATGTTCCCCAGCAGATTCAACGGGGCAAATTGAATGCACAACGTTTACCGGAAAAAGTATCGGTAGGCGTTCCCTTGCAGTTGCTCTCCCGTCGTCCGGATGTAAAGAGTGCCGAACTGGCCTTAGCTCAGGCCTTTTATACGACGAATGCAGCCCGCTCGGCTTTTTATCCGTCGTTGGTATTAGGCGGCAGCCTCGGTTGGACGAACAGCGCGGGTTCTTACATTGTAAACCCGGGTAAGTTGCTGGCTGCGGCTGTCGGTTCTCTAACGGTACCGCTGTTCAACAAAGGAATGAACCGGGCACAATTGAAAATCGCCAAAGCCCAACAGGAAGAAGCACGTTTGAATTTTACGCAGTCGCTGTTGAATGCAGGCAGCGAAGTAAACGATGCTTTGACACAATACCAAACGGCCGTAGAAAAATCCGAGTGGTATGAAAAGCAGGTACAATCCTTGGTGACGGCAGAAAAGAGCACCCGGTTGCTGATGCAGCACAGCAGCAATACGACCTATCTGGAAGTATTGGTAGCCCAACAGACGCTACTGAATGCCCAACTGACACAAGTCGCCAACCGATTTGCCCAGATACAGGGACTTATAAATCTCTATCAGGCTTTGGGTGGAGGACGTGAATGACAAACAAATAAAAATCCCGCTTTACAGCGGGATTTTTTATTCACTTCCCGTTATCCTGTCCAACGTAAAAGGAGCAAGCCCGACGAACGGATGACAACGCTTTTCGCATTCAACCAGCATACAACGCGGGCAATAATTTTCCGAACACGGGTCTATATGAATACTCAAGCGAATGGCAGGTGACAACTTCATCGAAATGACATCCGCCACCCCTTCGCATACTTCGTTTCCCTCCCGGACATCGTAATACCAGGGCAGTATTAAATCACAATCTACAAAGAAAGCCCGTCCGTACTTTAACACTTTCATATTCCGGACATCTATCCAATTTTCCCTCCGGTGTATGATCAATTCTCCCAATATCATTTTCAATGCCCGCGTATCCGCCCTATCTGTCAAATTAGCAATCGTGTCCTGCAGTATCCGTATTCCCGTGTATATAATGATACTTCCGAAAAGCAATGCCAACACGCTATCCACCCAATGCAAGCCCGTCCAATACAATACCAATAACCCCACTACCAGGCCTGCCGATGAATAGGTATCGCTTTGAAGATGTTTCCCGCCGGCGACCAAAGCTATCGAATCATGCCGTTTCCCCAAGCGTATGCTATAACATCCCAACAGATAATTCACTATTCCCGCCAAAGCAACAATTCCAATCCCTATATCCAACTGCACAACCTGCATAGGCAAGAACAGACGCCGGATTCCCTCATAACCTATCACTCCTCCCGCCACGACAATCAATAATCCTTCTATGGAAGCGGATATCAATTCCATTTTACCGGGTCCAAACGGATAAGTCTTGTCACAAGGTCTTGACGCAACAATTATCGCGTAAAGACTAATACAACCGGCTATGACATTCACTATACTTTCCAACGCATCGGTCAGGATACTCACCGAATTCGTGATAAAGAATGCCATGAATTTACCGATTAATAACAGCACGGAAATCCCGACAATCCGACGTTGTACCTGTATTTTTATCTTCTCCTCTACCATGACAGATTTATATCAACCTGTTCATGTACGTAAACCCGCCGGAAAAGATACCTGCTTACCAAGCAATGAACTGTCCTTTTTCTTTTATTCCGCCTTCTGATAGGCTTCTTCTATATCCTGTTTATAGTTATACCCTCTCAACTTATAAATATCCAACTGATGACGAAGACGTTTCATGAAAGCGTCCAAATCTTTCTTTTCCGGTTCCGTCCACTGTATCTCACACAAAGCAGCGATACGCGGCATCATCTGCCATTCCATTTTTATGCTGTCTTTTGTCCATTCCGTCCAGATACATCCCTGCGCTCCGATAATATTCTGTCTCTCCTGCTCGGTCAATGTATCCGCCACCGGTTCAAAATTATACACGCGAGCCACGCTGTTTATGCCCTTCAATTGGTTATTTCTCGGATTACTCAAGTAAAGATACATAATCGGGGTAATAATCGTCTTGTGATTCAATTGCGCCGATTTAATGCCAGCATTTACACTGGTCCACGCCATAATGGTCGAAGTCGCCGTCGGATGTCCTTCCAGGATTTCATCCCAGCCCAGCATCTTCCGTCCGCGGGCATTGATGACCTTCTCCACTTCTCCCATAAAATAAGTCTGCAACTGATTTTCCTTCGTATGGCCGGGGGTTGCCTTCAAGCGCAGCTCCCGAATTTTAGCCTGGCATTTCGGACAAGCCTTCCAACGTACTTTCGGACACTCGTCTCCGCCGATATGAATGTATTCCGACGGGAAAATATCCATGATTTCCTCCAGTACGTCCTTCGCGAACTGAAGCGCCTTCGGATTTCCTCCGCACAACACGTCTTCCAATACGCCGAAACGGGTAGCCACTTCATACGGTCCGCCCGTACATCCCAGCTCCGGATAAGAAGCCAGCGCCGCCAGCATATGACCCGGCATATCGATTTCGGGAATCACGGTAATAAAACGTTCTGCCGCATAGCGTACAATTTCCTTGGCCTCTTCTTGCGTATAAAAACCGCTGACCGGTACGCCGTCATACTCTTTGGAACCGGGAGCCGTAATCGTCTCCTTCCGGTAAGAACCGACCTTCGTCAATTCGGGATATTTCTTGATTTCAATACGCCAGCCCTGGTCCTCCGTCAGATGCCAGTGGAAATAGTTGATGTTGTGCAGAGCCAGCATATCGATAATCTCCTTCAAATAATCGACAGAGAAAAAGTGTCTGCCCACGTCCACCAGGAATCCCCGGTAACCGAAACGCGGATAATCCTTTACGGTTCCGGCAGGCAAAGAAGCCAACGCCTCTCCACCCGTCAAAGGCAGCGCCTTGTAAATCGTCTGAATGCCGTAAAATACAGCCGCTTCCGTCGCCCCTTTCAACGTCACGCCATCCGCATCCACGCTCAATTCATACCCTTCCGGATGCGCAATGCTCTCGTCCACCGCCAGAACAATCCGGTTCTTACCCTTTGTGCAGGTCGAAACCTTCACTTCCGTTCCGCTCGCCTCTTGGATATAGGAAGCCAGAAAACGGGCGGTACGCTCCAGTTTCTCATTTCCTTCCGGATAACATACCTGCGTCGATGATTTGATGACAAAAGGAGCAGCGTCCGCCACCTCCTCGATTTCCTGCGGAAGAGGGACGACATGAAAATCTCCCGTCTCCACTCTCTTTTCCGTACAAGCCACAGCTCCCCATACGAGAAAGCACACAGCCAGCTTTTGCAAATAGATACTCTTCATGGTGTATTAAAATTAAATCTGTCAGCACATACATATTTGACAAATATACACATTCCCAAGGAATTGTCAACACCAAAACAGCAATGGACTATAAAAAACAAGTATAAAACAGTGTGCAAATACGAATCACCTTCGAATAAAAGCTTATTAAAAGCTTATTATAACCTTATTAAAAGCTTATATAAAATAAGCTTTTAATAGTTTTTAGATATGCTAAAAAAAATGTATTTATTGTAATTATACTGGAAGTACATCTTAATTTTACCTGAGAAGTATATAAGGGATGATTTTGTTTAGGAGAACATATCGGAATTATATAATGGATTATCCATATATTTCCGCTATCTTTGGCCGCACGTAAATATACCATATCAAATAAAATTATGACTGAAAAAATCCAACAAACCCTTAGAGATTCGGCGGCTGCCCGGTGGACAGTGCTTCTATTTCTGGCTTTCGCCATGTTCTGTTCCTATATCTTCATGGACATCCTTTCTCCGATAAAGGACCTGATGCAATCCACCCGCGGCTGGGATTCGACGGCTTTCGGAACGATGCAGGGTTCGGAAACATTCCTGAACGTATTCGTTTTCTTCCTGATTTTCGCCGGTATCATCCTGGACAAAATGGGCGTGCGCTTCACGGCCATTCTTTCCGGCATCGTGATGCTCATCGGCGCCACGCTGAACTGGTATGCCGTAACGGCCGCTTTCCAGGGCAGCGGACTGGAAGCCTGGTTTAACAATAACTTGAACTACATCCCCGGTTTCGATGAACTGGGCATTTCCCCTTTCTATCGCGGTATGCCCGCTTCCGCCAAGTTCGCCGCCGTGGGCTTCATGATTTTCGGTTGCGGTGTGGAAATGGCAGGCATCACGGTTTCCCGCGGGATTGTGAAATGGTTCAAAGGACGTGAAATGGCTCTGGCCATGGGTTCCGAAATGGCATTGGCCCGTCTGGGTGTCGCCACCTGTATGATATTCTCGCCGGTGTTCGCCAAACTGGGCGGAAACATCGACGTTTCCCGCTCGGTCGCTTTCGGAGTTGTCCTGCTGTTCATCGCTCTCATCATGTTCATTGTCTATTTCTTCATGGACAAGAAGCTCGACGCACAGACCGGCGAAGCCGAAGAAAAAGATGACCCGTTTAAAATCAGTGATTTGGGGAAAATTCTTTCCAGCAGCGGCTTCTGGTTGGTCGCCCTGCTTTGCGTACTCTACTATTCCGCCATTTTCCCGTTCCAGAAATATGCGGTAAACATGTTGCAGTGCAACCTGACTTTCACCACGGTTGATCCCGACTCTTTCTGGGCAACCAATACGGTAACCATCATCCAATATTGCATCATGCTCATCGTGGCAGCTGCCGCTTTTGCAAGCAACTTTTCAAAAAACAAAAACACAAAATACGGATTGCTGGCGGTGGCCGTAGTCGCCCTGGTGATTTTCTGCTATATGGGTTACATGCGCCAAAGTGCAGAAACAGTATTCGCCGTGTTCCCGTTGCTGGCAGTGGGCATCACACCTATTTTGGGCAATTACGTGGACCACAAAGGGAAAGCGGCTTCGATGCTGGTCATCGGTTCCGTGCTGCTGATTCTCTGCCACCTGACGTTCGCTTTCGTTCTGCCCGCTTTCAAGGGCAATGCCATGGGCGGCATGATCGTCGCTTACCTGACGATTCTCGTATTGGGGGCGAGTTTCTCTCTGGTACCCGCTTCCCTTTGGCCGAGCGTGCCGAAACTGGTGGATGCCAAAATCATCGGCAGCGCCTATGCTCTTATTTTCTGGATTCAGAACATCGGCCTGTGGTTGTTCCCGTTGCTCATCGGCAAGGTGCTGGACAAAACCAATCCTCAGCTGGTGACAGAATTGCAAAACGGCACCATCAGTGCGGAAGAAGCAGCCGTTTCCTACAACTATACGGCGCCTTTGGTCATGCTTGCCTGCTTAGGCGTAGCCGCCCTGATTCTGGGCTTCGTGCTGAAAGCCATTGATAAGAAAAAAGGTTACGGACTGGAGCTCCCGAATATCAAAAAAGACTAAAGAAAGCCTAACAGGCTATCGAGGAATAGCGGGGTATCATCGGATTCCCGCTATTTTTTTATAAATTTGTTAGCTCATTCAGTAAAATACAATATGATTCATTATACACGGACCCAGTTAGATAACGGCCTTACTGTCATTTGCCACACAGACAGCAATACGCCTTTCGTATGTGTCAATACGCTATATAAAGTCGGTGCCCGAAACGAATCACCGGACAAAACGGGCTTTGCCCATCTCTTTGAACACCTCATGTTCGGAGGCTCCGCCCACATTCCCGATTTCGACTGGCATGTGCAACAGGCCGGCGGAGACAGCAATGCCTACACGACGAATGACTATACGAATTATTACATAACCATTCCGGCGTCCAACATTGAAACCGCCCTGTGGTTAGAGTCCGACAGAATGCTCGCGCTGAATTTTTCACAACACGCACTGGATATTCAAAAACAGGTAGTTATTGAAGAGTACAAGCAACGCTATCTGAATGCTCCTTACGGAGACGTATGGCTTAAACTGCGACCGCTGGCCTATAAAGTACATCCCTACCGCTGGCCCACCATCGGCCTCTCCCCCGAACACATTGAAAAAGCTACCTTAGAAGACGTCAAAGAGTTTTTTTATCATTATTACGCACCGAACAACGCCATTATCAGCATAAGCGGCAATATTTCCGAGACCAAGGCTTTGGAATTGGTCAAAAAATGGTTCGGAGACATTCCCCCTACTCCTTATACCTCTCCGGAAATACCGCAAGAACCCGAACAATCGGAGTACCGCCAATTGATAAGCAAAGGAAACAACGTCCCTTCCGATGCTCTGTATAAAGTATACCACATGGGCAAACGGTTATCCGAAGACTTCTACTGCTGCGACATCATTTCAGACCTCTTGTCCAACGGACAATCCGCCCGTCTCTATCAAAGTCTGATTAAAAAACAACGGCAATTTTCCGAAATAGAAGCGTATGTCGGAGGCGAAACCGATCCCGGAGTATTTATTTTCTCCGGTAAGATTTCTGAAAACACCGATATCGAAAAAGCTGAAGAAGCCGTACTTAATGAAATCACCAGCTTCATTCATGACCCGATTACCGACCGGGAGTTTGAGAAAATAATTCACAAAATAGAATCCCGTATCAGTTTCGGTGAAATCAATTACCAAAATAAAGCCTCCAACCTCGCCTATTTTGAATTTTTAGGTAATCTCGAACTTATCAATCACGAAAAGGCACAGTACGAAAAGATTACCACCCGCCAACTGCAAGAAACAGCGCAAAAAATGTTCTGTCCCGAAAATTGTTCCACCCTATTATATCTGAAATAATCATGCTCAATCGTTCCCAAGCACCGACGCTTTCCCCCCTTTCCGCTCCGAAATCCATTCCATTCGAGCATTCGCTTTTCAGCAACGGAGTAAACCTATATATTCTGAACGACCCGTCACAAGAAGTATTCCGTCTGGACATCAGTTTTGAAGCAGGTGCTTATTATCAACCGCAACCGTTAATCGCTTCAACCGTCATCAATATGCTGAACGAAGGAACCGTCGGACACACGTCTGCGGAATTAGCCGAGATATTCGATTACTACGGAGCTTACATTGATTTCAGCAACGGACTGCATAAAGCGGAAGCCAATCTTCTCGGTCTGAACCGCTATGCAGACCCCACCATTGAACTGATAGGAGAAATGATTTCCCAAAGCAGCTTTCCGGTACAGGAACTTGAAATCTACTTAGACAATAAGCGCCAGCACTTTCTGACTGAAAAGGAAAAAACAAGCTGGCTCGCCCGCAAGAAAACAGCACAACTGTTATTCGGCACATTCCATCCCTATGCGAACGTAACACACGAAGAAGATTACAAGAAAGTAGACAGGGATACATTACTCCGCTATTACCGGGAAAGAATCAATGCCGCGCACTGCAATATCATCCTTACAGGCCACATTACCGACTCGATATTAAAAAGAACGGAAGCGGTATTCAGCCAGTTACCCCATCCTTCCCAGACAGTGCCGACACCTGCCTACACATTCGAGCCCTCCCAACCGGGACACTACCATGTGTACAAAGCCGGTTCCGTCCAGACGAGCATCCGTATCTCCCAACAAGGCGTAGAGCTGACGAATGAAGACTACGCCGGCTTTCTGCTGCTCAACACCGTATTGGGCGGATACTTCGGTTCCCGCCTCATGTCCAACATCCGGGAAAGCAAAGGCTACACGTACGGCATCAACTCTTTCAATCTGTCGCTCCCGCTAAAAAGCTACTGGGGCATCACCACGGATGTAAACAGAGAATATACCGAAGCAACTATCGAAGAGATTCAAAAAGAAATAAAGCGTCTGCAAACAGAAAAAATCCCGACAGAAGAACTTTCATTGGTCAAGAACTACCTTTACGGAGACCTTCTGCGGGAATTAGACGGTGTATTCGCTCAATCCGACTGTTTAAAACAAAAGCTGCTTTTTCACACCGATTACGATTTCCAATTGCACCTGATAGAAAAAATACAAAAATACTCCGCATCCGACTTATTGGCTATCGCCAATAAATACATAGACACGGAGCGTTTATTCATCGTTACGGCCGGAGAAAACTAAACCTCCTTATTTCGCCGGAGAAGCCAAAAGCTTCTCATAAATGCAAGCCAACACGCGGATGTGTCCGACACGTTCCGCTTCGGTAGCATTCGGGATATTCCCGAAAAAGTGATGTTCTACTACCTCCAGACCGCAAAACTCCAGAATACCGACATCACTGCACTTACGCATCGCCTGCAACATGCCTGAATTTTCATACTCTTCGTAAGGCGTTCCCGTATTATTCAAAACAATGGCTTTCTTGCCCGTCAGCAATTTCTTAATTCCTCCACCGGCTCCGGCATCATAAGCAAATCCCCGGGCAAACACCCGGTCGATATACCCTTTCATCAGAGCAGGCATACCCGTCCACCAAATAGGGTAAATAAACGTTATCAAATCGGCCTCCTTTACATACTCCTGTTCCGTCCGAATATCTTCGGGCATTTCCCGCCGGCCAAAAGCCTCAAAATCCCCGCTGCCCAAAACAGGATTAAAACCGATACTATACAAATTTCTCTCAACAAAACGATGTCCGGACTTTTCCGTCAATCTTTTCAACTCATCCCGATAAGCCGCACTTAACGACTTCGGATTAGGATGACAAAATACGACCAAATGGGTCCAAGGTGCTGTGTGTTCCATATATATTCTTCATTTTTATATCTTCTCAATTAAACGCATCTATTCCCCGGAAGTTACATGACCTGTATCCGGCAGCCTGCCATTTTTCACCTCATCCGCCCACAAAAGTACGCAAACGTATACATATCTATAAAACAACACTTTACAGCAATTCTTCCCAATAAATAGTTTTTGAAATCATTTTTTTTTACTAACATTGTCGTCTAAACAAGTGCCAAATTCATACAAAAAGAGGCACGAATCATTAAAAAACAATAAATATGTCACTTAAAAGGAATATTCTCGATTTAAGAAAGAGAAAAGAAATGGTCCTGCAAGGAGGTGGTGAAGAAGCTATCAAAAAGCAGAACGCCATGGGTAAACTAACCGCCCGTGAACGTATTGAAGGGATTGTGGACAAAGGTTCTTTTCATGAGTACGACATGTTCGTAGAGCATCAGTCGAAAGATTTCGATATGGATAAAAAAGTTCTCCACGGAGACGGTGTCGTTATCGGTACCGGAACGGTATATGGAGAACCCATTGCCATTTATGCACAAGACTTTACAGTAGCCGGCGGCTCCCTGGGATTGATGCACGCCCGGAAGATTACGAAGATTATGGACCATGCCATCAAAATGCGCATGCCTATCATCGGTATCAACGACTCAGGCGGTGCCCGTATCCAGGAAGGTGTGGACTCTTTGGCCGGTTACGGTGAAATATTCTTCCGTAACACAATGGCTTCCGGAGTGATTCCGCAATTATCGGTTATTCTGGGTCCCTGTGCAGGAGGCGCCGTTTACTCACCGGCACTGACCGACTTCGTGTTCGTGGTGGATAACATTTCCAAGATGTTCATTACAGGACCGGAGGTCGTTAAAACCGTACTGGGAGAGGAAGTCTCTATGGAAGACCTGGGAGGTGCGCGCGTACACGCGGAAATAAGCGGAAACGCCCATTTCTTTGCCCTGACCGAGCAGGAGTGTTTTGAACAAATCAAAAAACTGCTCACGCTCATCCCATGGAATAACCAGCGGAAAGCCAAATCTTTCCCGCCGAAACCGCCGAAACCCGAATACAAAATCAACAACATACTGCCGGCAGATCCGACACAACCTTATGATGTACGCGAAATCATCATGGCCGTAGCGGACGACTCCGATTTCATGGAGGTACAACAGGATTTCGCTCCGAACATCGTAGTCGGATTCGGACGAATCGACGGTGAAACAGTCGGATTCGTCGCCAACCAGCCGCTGGTACTGGCCGGTGTGTTGGATTGCGACTCGGCAGACAAAGCGGGACGCTTCATCCGTTTCTGCGATGCATTCAACATTCCTCTCGTTACCTTTGAAGATATGCCGGGGTACCTGCCGGGCGTGGAACAGGAACACATGGGAGTCATCCGTCACGGAGCAAAAGTTCTTTACGCATACAGCGAAGCCACCGTACCCAAGATTACGGTAATCCTGAGAAAAGCTTACGGAGGCGGTTATATCGCCATGAATTCCCGCCACCTGAAAGCGGACTTCATGTTCGCATGGCCGACGGCGGAAATCGCTGTTATGGGCCCCGAAGGTGCCGCCAACATTATCTTCAGAAAAGAAATCAAAGAGTCAAGCAATCCGAACGAGACACGCAAACAGAAAGTGGCCGAATACCGTGAAAAATTCGCCAATCCTTATGTTGCTGCATCCAAAGGATATATCGACTCCGTCATCGAACCGGAAGAAACACGTATGCTGTTGAAACACTCCATCGAAGTTTCCGGAAACAAAACCGTGGTCAATCCGCAGAAAAAACACGGAATCCCACCATTTTAAGCGAAAGGAGGAGAAATCATGTCAACTAAATACGAAAAATTAGAAATTGACGGGGCGGAATATCAAACCACCTTCACCAAAAAATGGCTGAACCGGAAAAGATGGGTCGAACCCAACCCGAATCTGATTGAAGCCCATATTCCCGGAACGATCGTACAGATCAAGGTAAAAGAAGGGCAGGAAGTTCAACCGGATGAAGTGTTGCTGACCCTGCAAGCCATGAAAATGGACAACAAAATCACAGCTCCATTCGCCGCAAAGATTAAGAAAATAAATGTCAAAGAAGGCGAACAAGTTCCTAAAGGAGCTATCATGATTGAATTAGAATAATCCTATCAAACGAGGGTGTCTGCTGTTCTGCGGATGCCCTCATTTTTTTATATCCCAAGACGAAGAAAACATGAATTTTTTTGACGCACACCACATTACCAAGAATTACGCCAACCACCGGGCACTCGATGATGTTTCCATCGAAATACCGGAAGGCGCCATATACGGATTGTTAGGTCCCAACGGGGCAGGAAAAACATCGTTAATCCGTATCATCACCCAAATCACCGGACCCGATTCCGGACAGCTTTTTTTCAAAGGCAAGCCCCTGGAGACCTCCGACATGAGCCGCATCGGCTATCTGCCGGAAGAGCGAGGACTGTACAAAAAAATGAAAGTCGGCGAACAGGCTGTCTATTTAGCCCGCCTGAAAGGCATCAGCAAGAATGACGCTGTCCGCCAGCTGAAAGCCTGGTTTGAGAAATTCGAAATCTCCGCCTGGTGGGACAAAAAGGTCGAAGAGCTTTCCAAAGGCATGGCCCAGAAAGTGCAATTCATCACCACTGTCCTCCATCAGCCCGAAATGCTGATTTTCGACGAGCCTTTCAGCGGCTTTGACCCGATTAACGTCGAATTGCTGAAAAAAGAGATACTGGAACTGCGGAGCAAGGGAACCACCATTATTTTTTCCACCCACAATATGAGTTCGGTGGAAGAAATATGCAGCCATATCGCCCTCATCAACAAATCGCATAAGATCGTCGAGGGACCGATTAATGAAATCCGCGAGAAATACGCCAACAATTCCTACCAGCTGAGTATCCGCCCGAATCCCGACCTCGATATAGAGGCACTGGCAGGCCAGGAGTTCGAAGTGCTCTCCAACCGTACGGAAGGCATACGCCAGGACATCGTACTGCAAAAACGGACCGACTGTCCGGCAAACACGCTGCTGTCGCGTTTCATCGAACACACGGACATCCTGTCCTATGACAAAGTCATTCCCAGCATGCACGACATTTTCATCAAACTTGTGAAAGAGCAATAAAAAAACAATACCATGAATAAAATATTAATCATCATCGGGCGCGAATTCACAACCCGGGTAAAGAAAAAATCATTTCTGATCACCACCATCGCCGTACCGCTGCTCTTTGTAGCCTTCTACGCCTTTCTGATGTGGATGATGCTGAAAAAGGACACGCAAGACCGACAAATCGCTGTCGTCAATGCTTCCCCGATAGAAAAGCCGTTGGAAAAAATCAACAATACCGATTTTGTTTACACGGACGAGGCTGTTACACAGGAAGAATCGGCGGACTATCTCAAAAAAAACGAATACTATGCCGTATTGTGGATTCCCGCCAATGTCATGGAGGAGGCGGACATCACCATAAACTCCTTCTCGCAAATTCCTCCCGAACTGGAAGGCGATATTCGTTCCCAACTGCGGAATAAAATCGAAAATATCAAGAAAGTAGCGGTCATCGCCGAAACCAATCTGCCGGACCTGGAAGAAAAACTGGAGGCCACCAAAACACCGGTAAGAATCCGCACCTTGAAACTGTCGGAAACAGGCGAAGCCAAAGAGACTTCCTCGGCGATAGCTTCCGGCATCGGTTTTGTTGCAGGCATGGCCATCTACATGTTCATCTTCCTGTATGCTTCAGTCGTCATGCGCGGTGTTATCGAGGAAAAGACCAACCGCATCATTGAAGTGCTGGTTTCTTCCGTAAAGCCCTTTCAATTCCTTATGGGAAAAATCGTGGGTGTGGCCTCAGTCGGTCTGGTACAGTTCCTTATCTGGATTGTCATCGGACTTGTCTCCGTTATTGCCCTGCAAAGCGCCTTCATGCCGAACATCGACATGGAAAGTCTGCGGAGCGCTACTGACCTGGCGACAATGGCACAAACCAACAATTTAGACATCGAGCAGCTCGAAATCGTAAAGAACATTGCCCAGACTATCGATCCGTCATACATCGTCAGTTTTCTGGCTTCTTTCGTTTTCTTTTTCCTGGCCGGCTACCTGTTGTATGCCTCCATGTTTGCAGCCATCGGTGCCGCCGTCGATAACGAAACCGACTCGCAGCAATTCATGACACCGCTGACCATCGTCCTGATTGCAGCCCTCTACATCGGCATCGCCGCGATGCGGAACCCCGAAACTTCTATCGTTTACTGGGCTTCCTTCATCCCGTTCACCTCGCCGGTCGTTATGCTTGTAAGAATGGCATTCGGCGTCCCGACCTGGGAGCTTTTGCTGTCTGCAGCCCTGTTAATTGCCGCATTCGTCTTTTTCACCTGGCTGTCCGCCAAAATATACCGCGTCGGTATTCTCATGTACGGCAAGAAGCCGAGTTGGAAAGAACTTTACAAATGGCTGAAGTACTAAAATTCCAATAAATAAAAAGGCGCGTAACGAAGTTATAAGAACTGATTTCGTTACGCGTTTTTTTTAGTGGCAAATTGTTATTCGCCGGACAGAGGAAAGTTTCTTACTTTTTCCTTATATTTGTCCTGTTGTGGCAGAGAGACCTGCCGTAATTGAAATATTATTTTGAAGCGTTTAGCTTTATCCTTGGTAAAAAAACGACCAATTTTTAACATCGAAGGATAAGCAGTGTAAACGTTCATGCTTACCGTATATACGTTCGTGCTATATACAGGTTAAGCGTGGGATACTGTTTATTTCGATGTGGGTTACTTGGTCGTACCTTTTACCAGATAAACTAAAGTTCCCACGCTTTCTTTTTGTTATAAACCCACCTTTCCGGGGACTTTCAAGGTGCTAAGTAATTTCTTGATATGAAAAAACTAATCAAGTGTACCGGAATGCGGTATTTACGGAGGTCATGGGTATTCCTTTCCGTAATGGTTCTTTTCGGTGTCTTTTCCCCGCCTGTT
>NZ_CALPCZ010000032.1 GCF_943193135.1 Odoribacter lunatus | reverse complement strand
TTCCGGGGTATTCACAATAATGACATTTTGAAATTGTCGAAACAGCAGACGGAGCGTTTTATCTGCCAGTCGGCGGGCGATTTGTTTCCGGAGTACTATGTTCTTCGGGTGAATGAGTTTGACCAGAAGGCAGTGACGCCTCTGGATGAATGGATAGTGTTCCTGAAGACGGGTGAAATTGGGATGGACACGCAGGCGCCTGGATTGGCGGAAGCGCGCGAGCGTTTGCAATTCTCTTCTTTGGACAAGCGAGACCGCGCCGCCTATCTCCGCAATATCGAAGACCTGCGCGTACAGCGCAGTGTGATGGACACCGCCCGCATCGAAGGGTTGGAAGAGGGGCGGAAGGAAGGACGTATGGAGGGCAGGATAGAAGGCCGTGAAGAAGGCCGTGAAGAGGGACGGGTGGAAGGACGGGCGGAAGGTGAAGCCAAAGGGCGAAGTGAAAGCCGCTTGGAAATCGCCCGGAATATGAAGTCGCTCGGAATTTCGATAGCAACCATTGCCCAGGCTACGGGGCTTTCAGTCGGGGAGATTGAGCGGTTGTAGTTGTTGGCGCGTTGTATTTTTATTGAAAGGTGTAGAGTAATCCGATGCTAAGCCCCAGGTTCATGATTTTGTTGAAGCCGATGTTGCCCCGGGTGTAGTCGTCGATTTTGTATTCTTCTTTGATGTTGAGGACGTAGTCTCCTTTTACTTTTAGGTCGAGTTTGACGTATTCGCTTAGTTCTATCAGCATGCCGATGTCAGGGCCGATGCCTGGCGAGAAGAGGTTGAGTTTTTCGGAGACGGAGGCGTCGCCGTAGAGGCTTGATTTCTGGTTGATGGCGATGTGGGTCATGTAGCCTCCGAAGTGGAGTCCGCAGTAAGGGAGCAGGGTTCTGTCCCATGTGGGGATGTAGAAGGTGGTTTCGATAACGAAGGGGATGAGGCTGCATTTGTAGCCCTGCGATATGTTGTCGTTGCTTGCGATGTCGGTTTTGAAGGTGTGGTAGCCGGCTTCCAAGCCCAGCCCGATGACCCGGTTGATGAGGTATTTGGCGGAGAGGTTGCCTCCCAGCCCGTTTTTGTTGATTTTACCGAAGTCTCCGAGGGGGTAGGTGTAGCCTGCGTTTATTCCCAGGAGGAAGCCGCTGTCGCTGTTCCGGTATTGTGCCCGGATGCCGCCGCAGATGAGCAGGCCGGCAAGGAGGAGATAGTATCTTTTTTTCATGTTATAGTTCTACAGTCTTTTCGGTTCTTGCATTGATTTGTTTTTCTACTTCATTGAGCTTTTCTTTGGCGTATTTGTCATCCTTTTTTATTTCCAGTGCTTTCTGATAGTAGAATTTGGCTATGGCGTATGATTTTTCTTTGTATGCTTTGTCGGCTTTCTGGATTTGTTCCTGGTATTCTTTGTTGCGGAGCGCCAGTTGTTCGGCTTCGATGAGTTTGTTTACCTCGGCGATTTTTTTCTGTATTTCTTCTTTGTCTATGGGCAGGATGGAGGCTGCTTTTTCGTAGTATACTTTTGCTCCGGCGTAATTTTTTTCGGCCAGGGCGTTTTCAGCCAATTCTTTGTTGTGGTTGAATTCTGCCAGGCGCTGTTGGTATTTGGCGGAGTTGAGTATGTTGTCGATTTCTTTTATCCTGTTTTTGGGGTAGGTTTCGCCGGTGTTGAGCTGGTCGGCTTCCGTGTAGTGGGTGCGGGCGATGGCGTAGCTTTCGGTTTTGAATGCTGCGTCCGCTTCGGCTATGATTTGGTTGTAACGGCTCATCAGTTCGGCTTTTTGCCGCTCTTCCTGCTGCCTGCGTGCCGCTTCTTCCTGTTTTTGTTTGTCACTTTCGGCTTTGGTGATGATGGCGTCAATTTCCGCTATTTTTTGCAGGGGGTATTTGTCCGCTACAGGCAAGTCTTTTGCCATGGTGAATTTTTCTTTGGCTGCGGTGTAGTCTTTTAGTGCAAACAGGCTGTCGCCGGATGTAATCAGCATTTTGTAGGTGCGTGCGTTTTGTGCGGCGATACTTTTTTCAGCTTGTTCCCTTTCGTTTTCTTTTTGGGCGATGGCGATTTTTTCTTCCAGTTCTTTTTTGTCGGGTTTTATTTCCAGGGCTTTTTGCCAGTTGGCGATGGCGTCTTGCCACTGTTTGCGGTTGAATGCGTTTTCGCCTTTTGTGCAGAGGTCGGTAAACAGTTGTTCTCTGGCCAGTGCTTCGGAGCCTCGTTGTGCCAGTGCTTTTCTTATTTCCTGTTCGGTTTTGGCGATTCTGCCTTTGATTTTTTCGGCGTATTCTTTGTCGAATGTGAAGTCGTCGAGTTCGTAGTTGTAGCTGAGGTTGGCGATTGCCTGCTCAAATATACTGATGTCTACGCCTTCTACCTGCGGTAATAAGGTGACGATGAGTTTTACGGGCGGGAAGTCGGGGTTGGTTTGGATTATTTCGTCGGGTACGTCGGTGTTGATATTGACAATTTTTGTGATGTAGCCATCTTTTTCAAAGGAGAGCCGGTAGTCGGCTCCTGTTCCGAGTTTTAAATCGAATCTGCCCCGTTTGCTTATTTCTTTTCTTTCCAGTTCGATGTTGTTTCTTAATATGACGATGCGTGCGCCTTCGCTACTGGCGTTTTCGATGACGAGGGTTCCGTTTATGTTTAAAGATTGAGCGGATAGCAGGTGGGAGAGGCATATTGCCAGCCCGAGCAGTATCTGTTTTTTCATAGATGTCCTGTTGTTGTTTATGTATTTGCTACAAAGCTAACAATATAAGCAAAAAAAAAGCCCCTTGCAGGGGCGCTTTTTTTGAGTTTATTTATTTTTTAAGATTTGTTTTAGCTCGTGTGATATATTTTTCAATATTTCTTGCTTCCGGAGAGTTGGGAAATTCGCTTTCTATTTTTTCATACACTTTTAACGCTGCGGCATAGTCGTTTGCTTTTTCATACGCCAATGCGTTTTTCATAAGGAATATGGGTGTTGAAAAGTCGTTCAGTTTGGATGAAGCTGCTTTTGCGTAGTAGTCGGCCGCTTTTTTGTATTCTTTTAACTGCATGTAAGCGTCTCCGATGTTGGCTATTGCCAGATTGGACATCAAGAAGTCGTCGGAAGAGAATTTCTGCAGGTAGTTGATGGCTTGGTTGTAGTCTCCCAAGTAGAGGAAGCAGAGCCCGCTGTAGTATTTGGCTAAGTTGCCCGACGGGGTGGAACCGTAGTTGTCTGCGATTTCCAGGAATCCGGTGATGTTGCCGTCGCCGTTTAATGCCAGGTTGAAAGAGTCTTGTTCAAAGTAGTTTTGCGCTCCGAATATCTGGTTGGCGGCTTCTTCTATTTTAGGGGCTTTGATGAATTTGTTGTACCCTAAGAATGCTCCGATGATGACAAGTATTATGATTACGGCATTGACGAGCATTTTTTGGTTGTTTTCGATAAATTGCTCTCCTCTTGTCAATACGTCTTCAATTTGCTCGAATTGATCGTCGTGTTTTTTTTCTTTTGCCATGATAATATGCTTTAAGCCTGTATTAATGTTCATTGTAAGTTGCAGGATGCAAAAGTAGTTTTTTAATTTTAAACTGAAAGTGAAAATAAAAATTATTTTTTCTTTTTATATCTTTGTCTGCCTTAATCAGAGGTATTTGCTTGCTAACAGGAGAGCCGATGTTTGTTAAAGAGCTGCATATCGTAAATTTCAAGAATATAGCGGAGGCGACGTTTGCGTTTAGCCGCCGTTTTAATTGTTTTGTCGGAAATAACGGGGCGGGGAAGACGAATGTGCTGGATGCGTTGCATCAGTTGTCGATGTGTAAGAGTTATTTTAATTTATCGGATACTCAGAATATACGGCATGAGGAGGCTTTTTTTGTGTTGCAGGGAAAGTATGAGCGGGAGGGAAATGAGATTGAGGTGTATTGTGGACTGAAGCGGGGGCAGAAAAAGGTTTTTAAAAAGAATCACAAGGCGTATGAGCGTCTTTCGGAGCATATAGGTTTGCTTCCGTTGGTTATGATTGCTCCGGAGGATGTTTCTTTGATAGACGGGGGGAGCGAGGAGAGACGGAGGTTGGTGGACGGTATTATCAGCCAAAGTGACCGCGATTATTTGCATGCATTGATTCGTTATAATAAGGCGTTGCAACAGCGCAATGCTTTGCTTCGGGCGTCGGATGGACGGGTGATAGACCCGATGATGCTGGAGGTGTGGGATGAGCAGCTGGTGAGTTGCGGGGAGAAGATATTGAAGGGCAGAATGGAGTTTGTGGGTGCTTTTGAGGCTTTTTTTCAACGGTATTATGAGTTGATTTCTTCGGGTAAGGAGGCGGTGTCACTGGCTTATAAGTCGTCGTTGCAGGAGGGGCAGGGTATGCAGGAGGCTTTGAAGGCTGCGGCGGAGAAGGATAGGATATTGGGGTATACGTCGGTGGGTATTCATCGGGATGATTTGAGTCTGGCCATCGGAGATTATCCGGTGAAGAAAATCGGGTCTCAAGGACAGAAAAAGACGTTTTTGATTGCTCTTAAATTGGCGCAGTATGCCTGGCTTTATCAGTTGAATAAGGTGAAGCCGTTGTTGCTTTTGGATGATATATTTGATAAGCTAGATGCGGAGAGGGTGCAGCGGATTATCGAGCTGCTCGGACAGGATATGTTCGGGCAGGTGTTTATAACGGATACGAACAGACAGCATTTGGATGATATATTGAAGTCGCAGGAGGTGGGGTATAAGTTGTTTTTTGCTCAGGGGAATGGTTCGTTTGTGGAATAATTAATCAGGAATGAGTATGCTGAATCAAGGGAAGACAATGAAATTGGATGAGGTGGTGGATTTGGCTCTGAGGCAGTTGGGGCTGGATAGGAGGTATCGGGAATGTGAGGTTACGGAGGTGTGGCCGGAGGTGGTTGGCAGAATGATTGCTTCCAAGACGAAGAGTTTGAGGATGGTGGAGGGGAAGTTGTTTGTTTGTTTTACGTCGGCTGTTGTTAAGAATGAGTTGCTGATGGTTAAGGAGGGGCTGATTGAGGCGCTGAATGCAAGGGTGGGGGAGAATGTGGTGAAGGATATTATTATAAAGTGATGAATCTAAAATTATAATCGGTTTTATGAATTTGATTGAATCAAGGGATCTTTTAAAGGCTTCGGAGAATTTGAATCGTTTCGGGGGAAATATGTTGGCGAAGCTGGTTATGTATGTCATGAGGCTGAATAAGATTAATAAGTTGTATTCGGATGTATATGATACGGATGCCCATGCTTTTTTGGATCGCTTGATTGAGGAGTTGGGGGTGAGTGTGGAGATTAAGGTGGAGGATTTGCAAAAGATTCCGAAGGAGGGTGCTTTTATTACTATTTCCAATCACCCGTTTGGAGGTTTGGACGGTATTATTTTGATACAGTTGTTGAGTAAGATTCGTCCGGATTATAAGGTGATGGCTAATTTCTTGCTGAAGAAAATAGAGCCTATCAAGGATTATTTTTTAGGTGTGAATCCGTTTGAGAGTTATAAGAGTGTTTCCAGTACGGCAGGGATAAAGGAGGCTTTGCGTCATTTGTCTGAAGGGAGTCCGCTCGGTTTGTTTCCTGCGGGAGAGGTGTCCGCTTATCAGGCCGATTCAAATATGATTGAGGATAAGGAATGGGGTGTTTCTGTACTGAAGATGATAAAGAAGGCGAATGTGCCGGTTGTCCCTATTTATTTTAAGGGTTCCAATAGTTTGTTGTTTCATCTTTTGGGTTTGATACATCCAATGTTGCGGACGGTGAAGTTGCCTTCCGAACTGTTGAATAAGAAGAATACGGTGGTGAAGCTAAGGGTTGGCAATCCGATATCGGTAGAGACTCAAAATTCATTTTCGGATATAGTGCAGTACGGAAAGTTTTTGCGGGCGAAGACTTATTTATTGGGTACTTCTTTGGAGGTGAAGAAGTTTTTTTTGAAGTCTCCCCAGGCCTCACCTAAGGCGGAGGAGATTGCTTTGCCGGTGGAACCGGAGGTTTTGTTGAAGGAGGTGCAAGGTATTGTTGAGGATTATCTTCTGTTTGATATGAAGAATTATAGTGTGTTTTGTGCACCTTCGATCAAGATACCGAATGTGTTGAATGAAATAGGGCGATTGCGGGAGGTTACTTTCCGGGCGGTAGGTGAAGGGACGAACCGCAGTGTGGATATGGATGAGTATGATCTTTATTATTTCCATTTGTTTATTTGGGATAATGATACGCATAAGATTGTTGGCGCTTACCGGGTCGGTAAGGGGAAGGATATTATTGACCGATATGGAGTGAAAGGATTTTATATTGATTCTCTTTTTAAGATAAAAAAGGCGATGTTGCCGATTTTGTATGAGTCCATAGAGTTAGGTCGTTCGTTTATTATAGAGGAGTATCAGCGTAAGCCTTTGCCGCTTTTCTTGTTGTGGAAGGGGATATTGTATTTCTTGATTAAAAATCCGGAGTATCGTTATCTGATAGGACCGGTTACTATTAGCGGGAAGTATACGGAGGCTTCTAAAGAGTTGATTATGAAGTTTATTATTCGTAATCATTATAATAATGAGCTGGCTCGCTTTGTTTCTTCCCGTTGTAAATATCGGGTGGAGACGAAGGATCCGGATATTGATGTTATGTTGCAGGCGACGCAAGATAATATAGGTGTTTTGGATAAAATGATTGGAGACATAGAGCCTTCCAGTGATAAGTTACCGGTTTTGTTGAAGAAATATATTTCTTTGAATGCTAAGATTGTGGGATTTAATATTGACCCTAAATTTAATATGTGCTTGGATGGGTTGCTTATATTGGATCTTTTCGATGTTCCGATGAATACAATTGAATCTTTGTCTAAGGAGATAAATGATGAAACAATACTGAATCGATTTACGGCAGATAATGTCGAATTGTAATGAGTAAGGCTATGTATGATGTTGTTTATATTTTTAGAGGGATGTTGATTGGTTTGATGGTTTCTGTACCATTGGGGCCGATGGGAGTGTTAATTATTCAGAAGACGTTGCATAAGGGTGCTTTGTCAGGTTTTATAGCAGGAATGGGAGCGGCTTGTGCGGATCTTTTTTATGCTTTTGTGGCGGCTTTTGGGTTGGGGTTTGTGGTGAATGCGATTAAAGCACATGAGGTGTTTCTTCAAATTATCGGAGGTATTTTTTTATTGGTGATTGGTTTGAAGATTTATTTTGATAATCCGTTGAAGCAGATAAAGGCTCGTCGGCGAGTGACGAAGAAGGGTTTGATAGGGGATTTTCTTTCTCTCTTTTTTCTGACAGTTTCTAATCCAGTGACTGTGATTGTGTTTATGGCGGTGTTTGCCGGAACGTCTGTATTAGGAGAGGTTCCGACATTTTTTACAGAGATATTGGTTTTGATGGGAATATTTTTAGGGGGATGTGCGTGGTGGTATGTCTTGTCGACGGTTGTAAATATTTTTAGAAGAAAATTCAGATTGAGGGTTTTGATAACAATTAACCGGGTGTCGGGTATTATTATAACGGTGTTGGGTGGTTTGGTTATTCTGTCAGCTTTTGAGCCGTTTCGTTCTATGCTTCCTCCCGCGGCTTGAATTTAATCCGACTTGTTCCTTTCCTTTCTTGATATTTTTTTAAATTTGCTCTCAAAATTTTTTATTATGAGAAAGGGAATCTTGGTGTTTGCAGCTATCGTGTTGGTTGGAATAGTTGTATATGCCATTTGGTATATAAACAGAAGGGGGGAGTTGTCAAACAATAGTAAAGATTCGTTTATACCTAATAATTCGGCATTGGTGGTGAGTTTCAATTCGGAGGGTTGTTTGTCGGATAAAATCCAAAAAGCTTTTTCTTCAGATATCCAGAATGTTCGTAAGCATTTGTTGTATCAGGCGGTTGATACTTTGATGGAGAGGGATTTTGTTTCTTTTGATTCCAGGGTATTGGCTTTACGTATGGAAGGTAAACGTAACCCGGTTTTGTTGTGGGTTATGGATAATCGGGATGTATTGTCCCGCAATGAAATTGTCAGTTTTTTCAGAGAGGTTTTCCCGAGTGTAAAAGAGAGTGTACGCAAGTATGGTGCTTATCGAATTTATTCGTTGGCTGTGAAAAAGGAGAAGATATATTATGCTATTGAAGAGGGGATGATTTTACTTTCTGATTCGGAATTGTATGTAGAAGATGCTTTAAAACAGTTTGAGGGGAAAAAGGAGGGTAAGAAGCGTAATGCTTCCTATGAGAATATCAATAAATATTTTTCAGTAGGTGCGGGAATGAATATTTTTTTGAATAAGGCTTTTTTTTCAGAGTGTTTTCCTCGGTTGTTTCAAACGAAGAAGTTGTTTCCAGAATTAGATATTACGCAATGTTTTAAGTGGGGGGCGCTGGATGGAGATATTTTATCAGCGGGTGTTGTGTTGAATGGTTTTATGAATTACAGCGATATGAATGCTTCTTTTATGAAGACTTTGCAGGGGCAAATTCCCAAAGAGTCTTCTATGGAGAATATTATTCCTGTTAATGTGCAGTCATTGCTGTTATTCAGTTTAAGTGATTTGAAAGGTTATTTAGTAATGCTTGATAATTATCGTTATGATAGTGGGGTTATTGAGAAGATAAGAAGAAAAAAGCAAGAATATGCAAGGCTTTTAGGCAAGAATGCTGAAACAGAGTTGGGGGAGTTGTTGCAAGGAGAATTTGCTTTTATTAGTACGGCCTTTAATGAAGCAAAAGAAGAAACGGAGGGAGCTGTGGTGGTAGGATTAAAATCCGGAGGGCTCTGTCGTGCATGGATTGAGGCGGTATTGGAAATAAATGCTAAAGTGAATAATGTACATCCGGAGAGTTATCGTCGTGTTTATAAATCCGATAGGGAGCAGGCATTTGCTTATTATAAATTTCCGGTGGAGGATTTGCCGTCTCTTTATTGGGGTGGTATTCTCGGAGGTGTAAAATCAAGATATGCTTTGGTCGTCGATAATTATTTGTTTCTGGCATCTTCGGAAAAAGTAATAGTTGATGTTTTGAAGGCTCATATACATCATAATTATATAAAAGATGCGGAGTGGTATAAACAATTAAAAACAAAGATGTCGGTGAAATCTAATTTAGCTTATTTTGCGAATATGCCTCGTGTGTTGCCTTATTATGAATATCTGGCTACAAAGGATGTACGAAAATATGTTGCTTCTCATCGGGATGAATTATCGGTTTTTTCTGCTTTAGCATTGCAATATTCAAATGAGGGGAATATGTTGTATAATACTGTTTTTTTGAGTACGGATGAAGTACGTACGACGACAGAACGTCCTCATTTATTATGGCAAACGAAGTTGGAAGCGGAGGTTTCAATGAAACCGGTTCCGGTTGTAAATCATAATACACAGGAGCGAGAATTGTTTGTGCAGGATGAATTCCATACGATTTATTTATTGAATGCTTCGGGACGAGTTTTGTGGCAGCAGAAAATAGACGGATCTATTAATAGTAAAGTTTATCAGGTCGATGCTTTGAAAAATGGAAAATTACAATATTTGTTTTCTACTTCTTCCCGGATTTATTTGATTGATCGCAACGGGCATCCGGTAACAGGTTTCCCGGTGTTATTAAAATCTTCTTGTGAGCAGGGAATTACAATGTTTGATTACGATAATAATAGAACGTATCGGATTTTTGTTCCTTGTGTTGATCAAAAGGTGTATTTATATGATATAAAGGGGGCATTGGTAAAAGGTTGGAATAGTCCGAAAGCAGATAAAAAGATTGTTACTCCGGTGGAACATTACCGAGTTGCGGGGAAAGATTATATTGTATATGCTGATCGCTATCGTCTTTATATTTTAGACCGTAAAGGAAATGAACGTGTCAGAGTGTCTTCTGTTTTTGACTTGGCTCCCCATACGGTTTTGTATTTAACAAAGCATGCGGGAAAATCGGTAATGGCTTTTTCTGATGGAAAAGGGACGATAAACTTAGTTGATTTTACCGGAAAGTTGAAGCAGATTATGTGTGGAAAACAAATGGATGAGGTGCAGATGAATGTGGCAGATGTGAATAATGACGGTTTAGATGAATTTATTTTTACCACAGGAGGGAAGTTGATAGTGTATAATCAAAAAGGGGAAAAGATTTATGAAAAAGAATTAGAAGCACATAGTTTGGATTTCCCTTATGTATATCGTTTTTCAAACGGGGATGTTCGGGTAGGTTTAATTGATAGGGAAAGGCATAATATGTTTATGTTAAGTTTGAAAAATGGTCTTTCAAAGGGTTTCCCGATAAGTGGGGACTCTCCTTTTTCTATAATTTTTGCAGATAATGGTGATTTTTATCTGTTGGCTGGAGAGGGAAATGGTAGTTTGATAAAATACAGAGTGCAGAGATAGGGTTTTGTAAGAGATTGTACGGGAGAATGAAAAAGTGTGGAAAAATTTGTTTTTTGTGTGCATTGGCATACTTTTGCGTTCGTTAAATTAGATTAATGATTATGACATTTTTGAAAAAAGCGAGTTGGAGTATTGTATTAAGTGCATTACTATGTTTATTCTCTTGTGGGGATTCAGATTTATTGAAGTTTGATAATGTTGGTGTAAAAAATTGGGAACCGGACTATACTTTACAATTGGCTTTTGCAAATTATACTGTATGGAAATTAATAGAGCAGACTGATAAAGAAAATTCACCGCTTATTAATGAAAATGATACGATTTTTATTCGTTATGAAGAGGACATATTTCATCTTGAAAAGGGGAATGTAATAGAATTGCCTCAAGCGATAGTTTCTTTTTATAAAAGTATTCCTGTGGGAGGTGTTTCGGAGGATTTAGTAGGGGCGTCATCTACAACTCCATTAGATTTGGAACTCCTTCCATTAGTGCGTACGATTAATTTTAAAAAAGGAGAATTGATTAAATTATGGGGATCTGTAGATGTTGAGTATAAATTATCTCGAGATATTGATTATGATACGCTGGAGGTGATGTTTACGAATATCCTTGATTCAAATTCTTTACAGCCGATATGTGTTAAATTTACTCCTCAAGATGCCTCTCCAAAATTGGAAAGGCTAAAGAATGTTGTATTTGATATGGAGGAACATCCCAATCAACTTCAATGTGAAATACGTGTAAAAGGATTGGTAGCACAAGCAGGGAGTTCATCGGAGTTAATCGTGTCAATTGATATAAAAAACATGGAGTGTTCCCAGATTAAAGCTAAAATAAATCCTTTGGAAATACCAATTCCGGCTGGAACATTTGATATGGGAATAGAGTTTTGGGATAATTTTAACGGGAGTTTCAAGTTTGCTAATCCGAAAGTTGATTTAATAGTTAAGCATTATGGGGTGGTCGTACCGATGCAAGCGGATATGAATTTTGTTGCTTATGGTGACAATAAGTCGGTGGCTTTGAAACCAAAGAGTGGTTATAAGCTGACATTTGAAGGTAAACAGGAAGAGATACAGGGCTATAATACATCGAATTCCAATATCGATACATTGTTGTCATTGCCGCCTAAGGATTCAATTTCTTATTCAGGGGAAGTCATTGTTTTTTATGATTCAAACGTGGTCGTGTTGAGTAAGGGAGATATAAATGCAGATGTGAAAGTGAAAGTTGAAATACCTCTTAATTTAAGTATAAAAGATGTGATATTTAATGATACCATAGATGATATCAACATTGCTGATGCAGATAAAATAAAATCAGCTAAAATTAAGGTACGGGCAGAAAATAATATCCCTTTGGGATTAGGAGCAGGCTGTCTGTATTTCTTGAATGAAACGAAAACACCGATAGATTCTGTGGTAGTAGAACATTTCTTAGATGCCCCGGAGTTAGAGGGAGGTCGTGTTATTTTACCTAAGGAAGGAGAAAATGATATTGAGCTTTCAAATGAGAATATACTTAATTTGAAAAGAACGAAGTATATCGTTATCTCCGTAAAAGCAGAAACAAGTGGAAATGGAGAGACATCTATTGTGATAGACCCAGGGGCAGAATTAAAATTGGGATTGATACTTGAGGCAAAATTGGATATGGATAAAATTTTCTAATCCTCTTCTTGTTCAGATTCTTCTTTCCCTTTTCCGGCAACTAATAAGACAATTTCACCTTTGACACCATTATGTGTGAAATATTCATGTAGTTCATTCAAGGTACCTCGTTTGTATTCTTCAAACTTTTTGCTGATTTCCCGAGCAACACATGCTTTTCTATCATTACCGAAAATCCCGGACATTTGTTCTAAGGCTTTGACTAATCGATAGGGAGATTCATAAAAGATAATTGTCCTGCTTTCCTCTGCTAAAGCTAAAAGACGTTTTTGGCGTCCCTTTTTTTGCGGAAGAAACCCTTCAAAACAGAATCGGTCGCAAGGAAAACCCGAATTAACCAATGCCGGAACAAAGGCAGTGGCTCCCGGTAAACACTCTGTTTCGATACCTTGTTCTACGCAGGTGCGAACAAGTAGAAAACCAGGGTCGGAAATACCGGGTGTTCCTGCATCACTGACGAGAGCTATATCTTCTCCCTTTTGCAATTTTTCAGCAATATTGGCAACTTGTTGATGCTCATTAAATTTATGGTGAGACAGTAAAGGTGTTTTGATATTATAGTGATGAAATAAGTTAGCGGTTGTTCGTGTGTCTTCCGCTAAGACGAGACTTACTTCTTTTAATAGACGAAGCGCTCTGAGTGTAATATCCTCTAGATTGCCGACAGGTGTGGGGATTAAATAAAGCTTGCCCATATTTATTATATTGAAAACATATAAGTTGCAAATATACTCTTAAGGGGAAAAAAAAGTATTTTTTTTTGGTAGAAATTAAATTTGCAGTATATTTGCATCCGCTAAAGTAAAAAGGACGGTCCGTTCGTCTAGGGGTTAGGACGCAAGATTTTCATTCTTGTAACACGAGTTCGATTCTCGTACGGACTACAAAAATAAGGGCATTAAGGTCCGTTCGTCTAGGGGTTAGGACGCAAGATTTTCATTCTTGTAACACGAGTTCGATTCTCGTACGGACTACGCTAAAAAGTTGAATTTATTAATTTGTAGAGATGGCAAATCATCAATCATCGGAAAAAAGAATAAGACAAACAGCAACAAGGAACGCTAGAAATCGCTATTATGCTAAAACAGCAAGAAATGCAGTTAAAAAATTGCGTAATTTGAACGAAAAGGCTGTAGCTCTTGAATTGTTGCCGAAAGTTGTTTCAATGTTGGATAAATTGGCAAAGAAAAATGTTATCCACGCGAATAAAGCGGCTAACTTGAAATCAAAATTAGCTTTGCACGTAAATAAATTGGTTTAATATTTATTTACTTATAATTATAGAAATAGAAAGAGAGTGTCGATAGACACTCTCTGTCTCTTTTTGTAGTGATACAAGAAGATTTTATAAACTTTCCTCTTTTTTATATCTGAGAAAAATCGTAAATTGTTCATACATAAAAATATTGTGTTATGTGTGGACAAAATCTTCCAATGAAATCCTGGGCAGAAGATGATAAACCCAGGGAAAAATTGCTTCGTAACGGAGTAACAGCATTATCAACGTATGAATTGTTGGCGATAATATTGCGTTCGGGAAATGTTGGAGAATCTGTATCTGATTTAGCTCATCGTATATTATCTGACTGTGGAAATGAATTGAACAATTTAGCACGTTTGAGTGTGCAGGAATTAGTTCAAAAGTATAAGGGTATAGGTGTGGCTAAAGCCACTTCAATAGTTGTCGCAATGGAAATAGGTAGGAGGCGTGCACGGGAAAAGATTGTATTGACACCATTAATTACTTCTAGTGCGGATGTGTATGCTTATATGGCCCCTTTGTTAAGGGATTTGGATCACGAGGAGTTTTGGGTATTATTTTTAAATCGGTCAAATCGAATTTTAGGATGTGAGCGTCTTTCTTCCGGAGGGATGGCAAGTACGGTGATAGATGTACGAGTACTATTCCGAAAAGCTTTGGAGATGAAAGCTCTTGCATTAGTGGTTGTTCACAATCATCCCAGTGCATCTCTACAACCAAGTCGGAATGACCGGGCTGTTACAGAGAAAATAAAGAATGTGGGAAATATGTTGGAAATAGCATTGCATGATCATGTAATAATTGCCGGTGATAAGTATTATAGTTTTGTTGATGAAGGAATATTAAATACGAGTCTTTATACGAGATGAATTTGATATGTCAAATTGTCACAAGTAGCTTGATATTTTGGGATTGGCAAAGATTTTGCTTAATTTTGTTACTGTTATAATAATATTTAGTAGTTAAATTACAGTAATAAAGATATGGCAGAAAAAAAAGAGAAAACATTTGAAGCGGAAGAAAATATAGATACGGTTCAAGAGGAGCAGGTGGCAGAAGATATTAAGCAGGAAGATGCCGGGAAGCAGGAAACCAAAACAGAATCGATATCATTGAAAGAATTAGAAGAAAAGATGGCTGCTACAAATGAAAAATATTTGCGGCTTTCAGCTGAGTTTGACAACTATCGTAAACGTACAATAAAAGAAAAAGCGGAATTGATTAAAAACGCCGGAGAAGAAGTTTTGAATAAAATATTGCCGGTTGTTGATAATTTTGAAAGGGCATTGGCAAGTATCGAGCAGTCTGACGATGTGGCAGCCTTACGTCAGGGAGTGGAATTAATCTATAATAGCTTTAAGGATTTTCTAACTCAAAATGGAGTGAAGGAGATAGCGTGTGTTAATACAGACTTTAATACGGATGAACAGGAGGCGGTGACGAAAATTCCGGCTCCGACACCGGAATTGAAAGGGAAGGTGGTTGATTGTATTCAAAAAGGTTATACGTTAAATGGAAAAGTGATGCGTTTTGCCAAAGTAGTGGTAGGTGAATAATGGCGTATCTTTTTGTAAATTTGTGCTCTAATTTAAAATAAAATGGCTGAAAAAAGAGATTATTATGACGTGCTTGGTGTGTCGAAAAATGCGGACGCGTCAGAAATAAAAAAGGCTTATCGGAAGCTGGCATTGCAGTATCATCCCGATAAGAATCCTGGAAATAAAGAAGCGGAGGAGAAATTTAAGGAAGCGGCGGAGGCTTATGATGTATTAAGTAATGAAGAAAAAAGAAGAAGATACGATCAATTTGGACATGCAGGTATGGGAGGAGGAGCTGGAGGATTTGGTGGAGCGGGAATGAGCATGGACGATATCTTCTCACAATTCGGTGACATTTTTGGAAGTTTTACTGGATTCTCCGGATTTGGTGGGGGAAGGCAGGCTCGTCATGTGAACAGGGGAACTAATTTGCGGGTAAAGGTGAAATTGACACTGGAGGAAATTGCAAAGGGAGTTGAGAAAAAAATAAAAGTAAAAAAATATGTTTCTGATTCTCATTGTAACGGGACGGGAGCAAAAGACGGAAAATCATTTTCGACTTGTTCAACATGCCACGGTAGTGGGCAGGTAACTCGCATACAGAATACGATATTGGGGCAGATGCAGACAACTTCTGTTTGTCCAACATGTGGAGGAGAGGGGAAAATTATTAATGAAAAATGTGTACATTGTAATGGAGAAGGGGTACTCCTTTCTGAAGAAGTACTGACATTAAATATTCCGGCAGGAGTGTCAAATGGGATGCAGTTGTCTATGAGTGGTAAAGGGAATGCGGCTCGTCGTGGGGGTATTAACGGTGATTTGATTGTAGTGATTGAGGAAATAGAACATGAAGAGTTGGTGCGGGATGATAGCGATTTACTTTACAATGCTTTTATTAGTTTCCCTGATGCAGTATTGGGAACAACGATAGAGATACCGACTTTGGAGGGAAAGGTGAAAATGAAAGTAGAAGCCGGGACGCAATCGGGAAGAATATTTCGTTTGCGAGGAAAAGGATTACCGGAAATAGAAGGGTATGGGAGAGGAGATTTGTTGGTAAAAGTAAATGTTTGGATACCAGTGAACTTGTCTAAAGAAGATAAAAAGCTCATGGAGCAACTTCAGGAAAATCCAATGTTCACCCCGGTTAAAAAAGGGGAGAAGACAGGTTTCTTCAAAAAAATGAAAGACCTTTTTGATAAATAAATCTGTGTAAAATAATGGAATTAATCCGGAATACTTTTAAGCAGGCCAATACGTTATTGGAAAATTTCATTGCGGATGATAAAAATATCCAACAAATTTGCAGGGCTGCCGATTTGATGGTTGCTGCATTGCAGAATGGTGGGAAAATTATAAGTTGTGGGAATGGCGGTTCTTTGTGCGATGCGATGCATTTTGCGGAGGAGCTGACAGGGCGCTTTCGTTGTGACAGACGGGCACTGCCTGCAGTGGCAATATCCGATCCGGCTCATATTACCTGTGTGGGGAATGATTACGGATTTGACTGTATATTTTCCAAATATATAGAGGCTCATGGATGCGAGGGCGATGTCTTGTTGGCAATTTCTACATCGGGGAATTCTCAAAATATCTTGAAGGCGGTAGATGAAGCTATTGGCAGGAAGATGAAAGTTGTTGGTCTGTTCGGGAAAGACGGAGGGAGGATGAAAGACAAATGTGACGTCAATATTATCGTCCCCTGGCACGAATATTCCGATAGAATACAGGAAATTCATATAAAAATCATTCACATTCTGATAGAATGTATAGAAAATCAATTATTTAAGAGAGATTAAAATTTTATATAAAAATGGGAAACAAAATTAATGATCCGATTGTACGTTTGATGGGGTTGAGATACAAATCTCATCCGTGGCATGGGATTGAAGTAGGGAATGAAGCTCCGGAAGTTTTAACCGCCTTCATTGAAATGGTACCGACTGATACGGTAAAATATGAATTGGATAAGGTGAGTGGCTATATCAAAATAGATCGTCCACAGAAATATTCCAATGTAGTGCCGGCGTTGTACGGCTTTGTACCTCAAAGCTATTGTGGAGACTTAGTGGCAGATTACTGTATGCAGCAAACCGGACGTGCAGATATATCGGGGGACGGAGACCCGTTGGATATTTGTGTATTGACGGAAAAAACTATTGCGCATGGTGACATTATCGCGCGTGTGCGTCCGATCGGAGGATTTCGTATGTTGGACGGAAACGAAGCGGATGATAAGATTATCGCGGTATTGAAGCATGATGCGACATACCATGGGTATAATGACATCAAAGACTTGCCCCATGTTTTCGTTGATAGATTGAAACACTACTTTTTAACCTATAAAGATATGCCGGGGATGGACGGGGAGAATGTTCAGAAAAAAGTGGTAATTACGGATGTATACGGAAAAGAAGAAGCCTTTGAAGTTATCCGGCGCAGTTTGGAGGACTATAAAAATCACTTTGAAGGATTGGAAGATATATTAAGTCGAGTGTAGTTTGCTTGATAATTCGACGGGAAGTCCCTTTGTTATAATCAAAGGGACTTCTTTTTTTGCTTTATTTGATTTATTACCTTCCCCAACAATCTTTGTCCAAACTCCGGTATTGTATAGCTTCCGCAATATGATGAGGCTGAATTACGGCCGTATCTTCCAAATCGGCAATTGTCCGGGAGAGTTTGATGATGCGGTCATAGGCTCTTGCGGATAATCCGAATTTTTGCATGGCGGTTTTTAATAGCGTCAGGCAAGCGGAATCCAACGGACAATATTTCTTTAAAAGAGTAGGTGTCATCTGTGCATTGCAATAAATACCGGCATACTCCTTGAAGCGTTCAGTTTGGATCCTGCGGGCACGGATAACCCGTTCCCGAATGCAACTACTGGATTCTGTCTCATTTGCGCTTGTCATTTTATCCAATTCAACGGGAACGACTTCAATGTGCATATCAATTCGGTCGAGCAGAGGACCGGAGATCCGCGACAGATATTTCCGGACGGCACCGGGAGGGCAGGTGCATTCTTTTGTCGGGTGATTGTAATAACCGCAAGGGCAGGGATTCATAGAGGCGATAAGCATAAAGTTCGCCGGATACTCCACACTCGAGCGGGCACGGCTGATTGTAATCTTGCGGTCCTCCAAAGGTTGGCGCATGACCTCCAACACATTGCGTTTAAATTCCGGTAATTCATCAAGATAAAGCACACCGTTGCATGCCAGAGAAATCTCGCCCGGAAGAGGATAATTGCCGCCGCCGATGAGGGCGATATCTGAAATAGTATGATGCGGTGCACGGAAAGGGCGGGTTGTAATCAGAGAAACATGGGGTGGCAACTTCCCGGCAACGGAATGAATCTTTGTTGTTTCCAAAGACTCCTCCAGCGTCATAGGAGGTAAAATGCCCGGTAGGCGTCTGGACAACATCGTCTTTCCGCTGCCGGGAGGTCCGATAATTAAAAGATTGTGAGAGCCAGCGGCGGCAATTTCCATCGAACGTTTCACATTCTCCTGTCCTTTCACGTCTTTAAAATCGAAAAAAGAGAAATCCGCAGGCATTTCTCCGGTTTCATTCATATTGAAGATGACGGGTGTAATCGGCTGGGGATTTTTCAAGAAATCGACCACTTCCCGCAGATGGGAGAAACCGTACACGTGAAGACCTTTTACCACAGCGGCTTCGTTGGCATTGCTAAGCGGAACAATCATATTTTTAAAGCCGTTTTCAAAAGCATTGACGGCAATCGGGAGTACTCCTTTGACGGGTACCAGGCTCCCGTCCAACGAAAGTTCTCCGGTGAAAACAAATTCCCGGAAATCTTGCAAAGGCAATTCTTCGTTGGCGAGTAAAATGCCGATAGCGATAGGCAAATCGTAGGCGGAACCTTCCTTTTTTACATCGGCGGGTGCCAGATTGATAATAATCCGTTTGCCGGGGATGCGGGAACCGATTTGCCGGAGAGCGGAATCTACGCGTTGCTGACTCTCTTTGATTGCATTGTCCGGCAAACCGACAATAATGAACTTCGCTCCGTTCAAAATATTTACTTCAATTGTCACCGGTAAAGCATTGATACCATTGACCGCACTGCTATAAATCTTAACTAACATATCGATGTAAATTTGACATACACGATAATAAGTTAAGACATTTTTAGCTTAAAACAAAATTATCCGAGGGGAGAATAGCTTTCAAGCGAAATCTGGTGGCCGTCAAAAACAGCGTAAGTATAGTGATTAATCCAGTCTCCCGTATTAATATAACGGCTTGAGGAAGTCAGGTTGATATCCAGAGGCAAATGCCGGTGACCGAAAATAAAATAGTCGAAATATTCTTTTTGAAGAACTTGGCGGCAATACTGTTCGATATCCTCCTTATCGGAGCCGCGGTATGCGTCCGCCTCAATTTTCCCGTTATCTTTCAGTCGGGAATGGGAAGACCATTTATGCGCAAATGCAATGCCGGCGTCCGGATGCAGCCAGCGAAAACAGTGTTGGAGAAAAGAATTGTGAAAAATCCTTTTAATAAAAAGATAACCTTTATCCTTCGGGTCTAAACCGTCACCGTGACCGATGTAAAACTTTTTATCGTTAAAAACAAACTGCTCGTCGTGAGTGTGGACAATCATACCGCACTCCTTTTGAAGATAATCGAAAGCCCAAATGTCATGATTCCCAGTAAAGAAGTGGACTTCGATGCCCGCATCGGTAAAATCGCAAATAGTAGCTAAAAAGCGGACAAATCCCTTAGGAACAACCCGTTTGTATTCAAACCAGAAATCGAAAATATCGCCTAACAAAAACAGTGCGGAACAATGCGGACGGATGGAATTCAACCAAGCCGTCACTTTTTGCTCTCTTTCCCGGTTATCTTTTAGGACCGAAGCTCCCAAATGCACATCGGAAAGAAAATAAATACACTTCCCATTCCCAGTTTTTTCCATAAACTTCAATGAAAGTTTATTTGATAATGACATTCAATCTTTCTTCCAAACGTCTTCCTGTCAGATTTTTTCCGGCAATTTCGTATTGTCTGTTGATAATATAATTGGCGGGAATATTCTGAATATTCCAGACTGCGGCTGCACGACTTCTTACATTAGCTCCGTCGTGTACGCAAATCCATTTAATATCATATTTCCGAACTAATTCTTCCCATAATAGCTTATTGGGGTCGAGGCAAACCTGATAAATTTCAAGCCCTTTTCCTTTGAATTGGTTGTAAATCTTTTTCAACTCTTTGATATAGGCTTCGCATCCCTCAGCACTTAATACCGTAAAATCAAGCAGAATATATTTGCCGCGCAAAGAACTTAAATCAATGGTATCACCTTTCACATTCGGCAGAGAGATTTCCGGCAAATTGTTTTCGGAATTGACAATAAGCTCCCGCATTTTTTGATTGCCCCGTTGCTTCATAATCCGGTCATGATGTGCAAGTAGTGCTTTTGTGTATTGGGATTCCGGATACAGCGTACTCATAGAAGTTGCCACAATACGGTAAGATTGCAAATCGGTATCGGGAGACAGAATAAAATTCGCATTATTGATTTTTTGATAAAGAACATAATAAGAAGCAGGCGAAAGTGCATTTTCAATAATAAAATTGCGGGAATAACGTACTTGGTTTACGAATGTTGAATCCCATTCTGCTTCCAGAGCTTTTCGTTCCGTATCGAACTTCTTCTCTTGAGGGAGAGCATCATAGCTTTTTCTTAAAGACTCCAGCTTGCTTTGTGTCTTGCGTAACTCGGCAGCAAAAGACTTAATCAGAGCGGAACTTTCCGAGCCTTCAATATCGTAATTTTCATGGAACTTATTCCAGGTGCCTGTAATATTTATATCCTTGTTCGGTTCGGCAACAAACGTAACAGGGTGATTCTTGCCGACGCGCAATCTGTAAAAAGTAGGTTCTTTCGCTTCCAATTGGAACGAAAACCGTCCGTTGCTACCCAATTTGGCAGAATCGACTGTAATGATGTCATCTACATTCACCCGGTCAAGGTAAACTACTTGTTTACCGCCCTCTTTAATTTCACCTTTGATTTTTACTGTATCTTTATCGCTGCAGGAAGCCAGCGCTAACAAGGTAATGCTCCAAAAAAAGAAATGTTTCATATAATTATATTGATTTTGTATCTAACTTTTGCCTGCGCAAATTACGACTTTTTTGAGAAACTTAAAAGGTTAAAAAGGAAAAGAGTTGAAAAGAACAAACCTTTCAACTCTTCAACTTCTGTGGGTCCTGAGGGATTCGAACCCCCGACCCTCTGGGTGTAAACCAGATGCTCTGAACCAACTGAGCTAAGAACCCCGACACATGATTACGGCTGCAAATGTAAACGAATTTTTTATTCTGACAAAATCTTTCATAAAATAATTGTAAGAAATTCTATCTTTGTTTCAAACGAAATAAGAATGCTTTACACACCAAAAAAGATGCGAAAAAAAATCATTTTGTTGTTCTTGTTTTTCTTGCCAATCTTGTGGCAAGAAGTGAAAGCGATGAACGACACCACAGCAGTGGCGACGACACCGTTTGATTATGAAAATGTCCGGAATTATATATTTTCCAATCTGGTTTATCCGAAACAGGCGATTGCCGAAGAAATAGAGGGAACCGTGCGGATACACTTTACATTGATGCAAACCGGGGAAATAGACAGTGTCTGGATTGTGGAATCCGTTCATCCTCTGTTGGATGCGGAAGCGATGAGGCTCATCGGTGAAATGCCGCGTTGGAAACCCCTCTACGTAAACGGGCAGCCGATATCATTGAGTTATGAGATACCGGTCATATTTGAATTATTGTCGGACACCTTAAACCTAAAATAACATGGAAGGAATCATTGAAATCGAAGGCATGGAATTTTATGCCTACCACGGTTGCTTTGAAGCGGAACAATTGGTCGGAAACAAATTTCTGGTATATGCGGCAATTCGTTACGATTGCTCGCGGGCGGCGCAATCTGATTGCATCCAAGACGCATTGAGTTATCAGACAGCGTATGAAATTATCGCCGGAGAAATGATGAAAACATCGCATCTGCTTGAACATGTGGCGCAACGAATCATAAAAGCTCTTTATGCTTCCTTTCCTCAAACCCTTTATGTTAAAATAAAAATAGCCAAACTGAATCCGCCGATAGGAGGAAAGGTAGGGGCAACAAGTGTCACATTGGAGAAATAAATTTGTTTTTTTTGGAAATTCGTAAAATTGCAATATCTTTGCCTTGCAAAACTGCAAAAAGGTCGGTTGGCCGAAGGGTTAGGCACCGGTCTGCAAAACCGTCTAAAGCAGTTCGACTCTGCTACCGACCTCAAAAAATCAGCCATTTTCAAATGGCTGATTTTTTACTTTTCTTCCTTTCTAATCCATCTTTAAAATGAAAGCTATTGTTTCCAAATAAAAAAGAGTATGTTTTTGATGCAAAAAGAGGCTCTTTTTGTACTAAAAAGAGCCTCTTTTTTTTCAAACTAAATATCTATTTTCAATGAATGTCCGCAAAAAACAAATAAGTATCTGATATTTAAAATATTAGCAATCACATTTAGATGCATCCGGCTTAATGACTAAACCCGTTATTTTTAAACCTATCGTTTTGCTACCGAAAACCTATCGTTTTTGAGGTAAA
>NZ_CALPCZ010000031.1 GCF_943193135.1 Odoribacter lunatus | reverse complement strand
CTTACACTAAGCTACACGACTTTCCACTATTTTTATTTCAAACGGAGAGCCATCTGTGCCGTGGGTGTGGCAGAAACTTCCTATGTGACCATAGTATTGGCTCCATCACCCTTCGCTAGTTCCGTGGAAACTCTTACCAATAAATATCCTTCTTTCACTGTTGATTCCAGGTGGGGAACCATGCAGCAAACCCACTGGACATTAGATACTCCCCCCACAGGGATATCTATTTCTGACAAAGGACTGGTAACAGGCTTGACCTTCAATTCCGTCTTTTGGACGAATGTAACGGTATCATCCGACAAATGTCCGGGACAAGAATGGACAAAGAGACTGGAAGTAAGAAGAGAATTTGCCTATACAGGAAGTTATCAATCTATAACGTTGGCTCCGGGTAAATACAAAATGGAGTGTTACGGTGCCGAAGGGGGACAGAGTAGAAGTAATGGGACTTTAAAGGGTTATGGTGGTCTTGGTGGATATAGTTGTGGCAATCTACAGCTTGCTTCTCCGACAACTTTTTATATATATATAGGAGGTCGGGGAGGAGATGGTACGAAATCGAAGACCGGAGGAACCGGAGGTTGGAACGGAGGTGGAAATGGGGGGACTGATGAAGGAGATGATACTGGCGGTGGTGGAGGTGGTGCCAGTGATATCCGTTTAGTCGCTGGTAATCTTTACTCTAGAATTATGGTTGCCGGAGGAGGCGGAGGAGCAAGAGAGGCTGGAAATGGTGGAGGAGTAAATGGTGGTAATCCGGCATCGGTGGCTACCACTTATGTTCGAGCAACTCAAACGGGCTACACTTTTGGAGTAGGAGGCAATGGTCTACATGGAGGAAACAATAACTATGGAGGAGGTGGAGGAGGAGGAGGATACTATGGTCCGAGTACTAATAAAAAGAGTAGTGGTGGAGGGGGAGGTTCCGGTTTTGTGTCCGGAATGTCGGGTTGTAATGCCATTACGGGCGACGGGAATCTAACTCCCACGGGGCAGCCCAATCATTACAGTGGGTTTGTCTTCCAAAATGCCAGTATGTCAAGTGGGGTGCAATCAGGAAATGGAAAAGTGCGGATTAGTCCGCTGAATTAAAAGTGGAAAAATAGGATAATGGAGCAGTGGAAAAAGCATTTTTCCACTGTTCTATTTTTGCCGATTTTTTTACTCAAAAAAAAACGATAGGTTTTCTACTCAAAAACGATAGGTTTTTTATACGAAAACGATAGGTTTTTTCAAAAGGGGTGAATTTTATAAGGAAAGTTTGCCCGATAAGCGGTCAAGAGCTTGCAGGACGGTTTCGTAGTTGAAGCCCCGGCCTATGCCGAAGCGGATAAGTTTGGCCTTCTGTTTTATCGGGTCGGTTTCTTTGCTGTGTTTTAGCTTTTGTTGCAGCAGGTGCAGGCAGGTGTCGGTGTAGTCCGAAGTTTCCAACTGATTCAAGGCCTCGGCGATAACATTGCTGTCTATCTGTTTCTGGCGGAGGGAGACGGCTATTTTTTGCTTGCCCCATTTGTTGAATCGGAATTTGTCCCGGGCATAGAAGCGGGCGAAACGGCTGTCGTCCAGAAATTTGTTTTTTTGGAGGAAGTCGATGATTTTCTCTTGGTCTTCCGGGCTTATTTCCCAATTTGCCAATTTACGGCGGATGTCCGCTGTGGCGTATTCTTTTTTACTGCAAAGGGCGGCTGTGGCGTTGAGCGCTTTTTGGGCGTCCATGACGGGTTTCTTTTCCTGTTGGGAGTTATGCTCCGGTTTCATCTTTCTCTCCTTTTATAAATCGATTTTTTCCGTAAAAGTCTTTTTTCAAGAAAATGTTCCGGTATCGGAAGTCTTCCATGAGCTGAACCATTTCGTTGCCGAATGCCTCGTTGATTTCAAGATAGAGGCTTCCGCCGGGATTCAGGTGTGTCTGTCCGAAAGCGGCTATCTGTTCGTAGAACAGGAGCGGCTGTTCATCGGGGACGAACAGGGCGGAGTGGGGCTCGTGATTGACAACCTGGGGTTGCATGGAGGCTTTTTCCTGGAGGCGTATATAGGGCGGATTGCTGACGATTACGTCGTAGGTCTGCCAGTCGTATAGGTCGTGGTGCAGGATGTCCCTTGGGTAAAAACGGATGTCGGCACGGTTGTTTTGTGCGTTTATCCGGGCTTGCCGTAAGGCTTCTTCGCTGATGTCTGCGGCATCGACGCGGGTGTCCGGTATAAGGAGGGCTAAGGAGACGGCGATACAACCGCTTCCCGTGCCTATGTCCAGTATGGAACTGCCGGGACGGGTGTTCTCTTTTATCCAGTAGACCAGCTCCGCTGTTTCCGGGCGGGGAATGAGGGTAGCGGGAGTTACACCGAACCGGAATCCGCAGAATTCGGTTGTCCCGACAATATATTGGACGGGTTCGCCGGTTTGAAGGCGGCGGATGATTTCCGAAAATTTCTTCACAAAGCTTTCATCCAAATGTTCGCTTTTTTTCATGTGGATGTCTATATTTGTGTAGTGAAATACATCCGTGAAAATGATTTGACAGATACTTCGGATTTCCCGCGGTTCGTATGTATCTTTCAATTCGTGGGTCGCGTATTGTATGAGACTGGATAAAGAATGATTCATATAACAAAGATAGGGCGAAAATTTTTCCGACACAATAGTTTTATTTTATGAATTGGTCGCTACTTCTGTCGAATCTGTTAATAGTGTTGTATCTGCTGACGATTGTCGCCATCACGTTCAATATTGTGTTGGAGAACAGAAATCCGGTACGGACATTGGCATGGATAGGGGTGTTGGTGTTTGTACCTTTTGTCGGCTTGCTTTTTTACCTGTATTTCGGAGTGAATTACCGGAAGGTGAAGATGTTTTCGATGAAGGGGCTGGGGGATATGAAGTGGTTGCAGTATATGAGCGAGGACCAGAAACAGCATCTTAAGAAAACGGAGTTTTTGGAAAAAAGCGGTATGGAAGAAGTGCGGAAGCTGATGACGTTGTTGCTGAACAATAGCAAGGCGTTGCTGACCGGTTACAATAAGGTGGAGATTCTGAATAACGGGGATGAGACGTTTCCCGCTATTTTCGAGGCGTTACAGGAAGCCCGGAAGTATATTCATCTGGAGTATTATATTCTGGAGCCGGGCGAGTTGTTTGACCGTTTGCGGGAGATATTGATAGACAAGGTGCGTTCGGGGGTGGAAGTGCGGATTATATATGATGATGTGGGCTCTTGGGGATTGTCCAAAAAGTACAAGACGGAAATGAGGGAAGCGGGGATTCAGGTTTACCCTTTTTTGCCGGTGCGTTTCCACAAAGTAGCGAATAAGGCGAATTACCGCAATCATCGGAAGATTATTGTCATTGACGGGGAAACGGCTTTTGTGGGAGGATTGAATTTTGCAGACCGCTATTTGCATGGGGTGCCGGGAATAGGTGTATGGAGGGATACGCATCTGAAGGTGAAAGGGGAAGCGGTGACTTCGTTACAAGTGGTTTTTTTGGTAGACTGGTATTTTGTCCGACAGGAACTGTTATTGGATAAAAGGGAGTATTTGCCGTATGTGCGGGTGGAGGGGAATGTGGTGACGCAAGTGGTGGCTTCCGGACCGGACAGCGACTGGGCATCTATTCAGCAGGCTTATTTTACGTTGATAAGTATGGCCCGGAAATATGTGTTTATATCCACACCTTATTTCATGCCGGGAGAGACGACGTTAAACTGTATTAAAGCGGCGGCGATGGGAGGGGTGGATGTCCGGATATTGCTTCCGCACCGCTCGGATTCCGCACTGACGCATTGGTGCTCCCGTTCTTTTGTGGAGGAATTGCTGGAAGCGGGTGTTCGGGTGTATTGGTATCAGAAAGGAATTAATCACAGCAAGGTTATTGTGGTGGACGGGATGGTGGCTACCGTGGGGACGGCTAATGTGGATATGCGTAGTTTCGACCAGAATTTTGAGGTGAATATGCTTGTGTATGAGCGGGAGTTCGCCCGAAATATTGCGGCTTATTTTATGGAAGATTTGAAATATAGCGTTGAAGAGAGTATACATCGGTGGAAGTTCCGTAAGAAACGGGACAAAGTGCGGGAGTCTGTGGCACGTTTGTTTGCTCCCTTGTTGTAAATGTATTAAATAAAGTGGTGGTATCGACTATGGAAATCAGTATCGACAGTCGTTCGGTAACGACACCCGAATTGACGATGTTTTTTGCGTTGAAAGGACCGAATCACGACGGCCATGATTATGTTGTGGATTTGTACGGACGTGGTGTCCGGCATTTTGTAATCAGTGAGGAGAGAGAGGAGTTTGCGGATCTGAAAGATGCGAATTTGTATGTGGTGGAGGATGTGTTGAAGGCCTTGCAGACGTATGCCAAGACACACCGGGAGAAGATGAAGGCGGAGGTGATTGCTATTGTGGGCAGTAATGGTAAAACGATAGTCAAAGAGTGGTTGTATCAGTTGCTGGCGGATGATTTTGAGGTGTATCGCAGCCCGAGGAGTTACAACTCACAGGTCGGAGTTCCCCTCTCTTTGAATGGAATTGAGGAGAAGACGCAGATTGCTCTGATTGAAGCTGGTATATCCCGGAAGGGGGAAATGGTGAAGCTGGAGAGTATGATAAAACCGGATGTGGCTGTCTTTACGCATTTGGGGGATGCGCACGGGGAGAATTTTGCTTCTTTGCAGGAAAAATTGGCGGAGAAGGCTGTTTTGTTCAGATATTGCCGTGTGATAGTGGGGAGGGAAGGCGAGGCGATGAATTATATCCTTTTGGTGGCGCAAAAGGAGGTGGAGAAAATTGTGTGGGGGGAGAGTGATGCTGCGGTGGTAAGGGTTTCGGATGTGATGAAAACGGATAAGAGCCGGACTGTGTCTGTCTCGTATAAGGGACACGGTTTTTATCTGGATATTCCTTTTATTGACGAGGCGTCGTATGAAAATTGCATGAATGCCGTTTGTGTGTTGCTGTACAAAGGAATGGCGGCAGAGAAGATTGTAGCGAAAGTCGCCGGGTTACAGCCGATAGCGATGCGGATGGAAATCAAGGAAGGAGTAAACCGTTGTGTGGTTGTGCACGATTACTATAATTCCGACCCGTCTTCTTTTCAGTTGGCATTGAACGTCCTGACGATGCAGGATGAAGCCAAAAAGCGGGTGGTGATACTTTCCGATTTCGTGGATACGGGAGCGGAGAAGGCTGTCTTGTACCGGGAAGTGGCGGCGACTTTGCAGAAAGCCGGTGTGGCTTTGTTTATCGGTATCGGGGAGGAATTATTGAGATATAAGGATTATTTTATGCCGGATTCCCGGTTTTATGCCGATACCGATAGTTTTTTGAAATTGGAAAAAAGGGAAAATTTTCATGACCAGGCAATTTTGATAAAGGGGGCGCGGAAATACCGGTTTGAGTATCTTGCCGGTTTTTTGCAGAAGCAGTCGCACAATACGGTATTGGCGGTGGATATGGATGCGATGGTGCATAATTTGACTTATTTCCGGTCGTTGATACCGTCGCAGACAAAACTGGCTGTGATGGTGAAAGCGTTTTCTTACGGTTCCGGGTCGGGTGAAGTGGCAAGTTTGCTGCAATATCAGGGGGTGGATTATCTGATGGTGGCTTTTGCGGATGAAGGGGTTGCTTTGCGGGCAGAGGGAATTACGGTGCCTATTGCGGTGATGAATCCGCAGCCGGAAGCGTTCGATAATATGATAGAGTTCGGTTTGGAACCGGAGATTTATTCACTTGATTTGCTGGAGTCCTTTGACCGGGCGTTGGTGAAATACGGCGTGGAGAATTATCCTGTTCATTTGAAATTGAATACGGGAATGAACCGTTCCGGATTGGATGCGGAGGAGATAGACGGATTGCTGGGATTTTTCAAAGAGCGGAGAAGGGTTAGGGTGTGCTCGGTATTTTCTCATTTGGCGGGAAGTGACGAAGAAGTGCATGACGAATTTACCCGGCATCAGATAGCATTGTTTGTCGAAATGGCGGATAAGATACAGCAGGCTTTCGATTATAAGATTATGCGGCATATATTGAATTCTGCGGGGATAGAACGTTTCTCCCGGTACAGTTTCGATATGGTCAGACTGGGAATCGGCTTGCATGGAATCAGTGCGGCGGGGGCAGCCTTGACACCGGTGAGCTCCTTTAAGACGTATATCGCTTCGATTCGGAAGGTGAAAGCGGGTGAGACTATCGGATACGGTCGGAAAGGAAAGACCGAACGGGAGTCGTTGATTGCCGTGGTGCCGGTGGGATATGCGGATGGTTTGAACCGTCATTTGAGCAACGGGGTTGGCGAAATGTTCGTGCGTGGGAAAAGAGTTCCCATTATCGGGAATATCTGCATGGATACGTGTATGTTGGATATAACGGATGTGCCGGCACAGGTCGGAGATGAGGTAGAAATATTCGGTAAGAACATATTGGTGACGGAAGTTGCGGAGAAATTATCGACAATCCCTTATGAAGTTTTGACGAGCGTGGACAAGCGGGTGAAACGGATTTATTTTAAGGATTGAGTTTGTGTATTAGTAACTCTACTTTAAAATTGTCGCTTCTTTTTCAGTTTTTGTTACCGTTATTTAGCGGGGGTAATAATTCCTGTTTTGAAGTGCACCCCAAAAGTTAGACACAAAACTTTTGGGGTGCACTTCACATCAAATACATACTCTTTTTTATTTGAAATCGGTATGGCTATAATTTTTACTTTAAGGCATCGATGCTTTCTTCCAGTTCGTCCGGAGTAATCGGCTTGGCGATGATGGTGTTGTTTTCATCCAACAGGAAGAGGGAAGGTGTGGCAAAGATGTTGAAGTCTTTGGCTGCCTGGCTGTTGAAGGCTCCTTCTACATAAGCGTTGGTCCAGCTGAACGGGTGTGCCTTGGAGTATTTTACCCAGTCTTCCCGTTTTTCGTCAATGGAGATGGTGATGATTTTTACGTTGTGTTTTTTGAAGAGTCCTTTTTGTACCATTTCCGGAAGTTTGTTCATGAGTATCTGGCAGTGGCTGCATCCGGAGTGCCAGAAGATGAGCAGGGTGTACGGGTTTACTTCGTTGTAGAGGTTTATCGGCTTGTTGTTTAAGTCGATGGCGGTAACGTCCGGTACTTTTTGCCCGATGGCCATTTTCCTGTAGCCTTCTAGTCTTCTTTTGACCATGTCCATGGAGCTTCCGCATTGTTGCAGGTAGTTGTTTGAGATGTGCGCCAGAACGTTTTCCATTTTCATGGCTTCAAATCCCGAAATGAGGAATTGAAGCAGGTTGTTGCGGATTTGTTCGTTGGCGCTGATTTGCGGTTCTATCCGGTCCAATACGCTTATGATAAGGTCTTCGCTTTCTCTGGGCCCGGCATCCCGGTTGAGGAAGAAGTTGATGTATTGGAAGAGTTTGTCGGTATAGATGTTGGTGTTGAGCAGGAGGGTGTCGGTAAATTCGATGCGGGAAAGAAATTGTTCTCGGTAGACGGAGTCTCTTTCCTGCGGGGTAAGGTTGCCTTCTGTGAAGGGCATGCGGCGGGTGTTGAGTATGCGTGCCGCCAGAGACTGCGGGTTACTGTGGTAACAGCTGTCAATCCATTTGTCCCTTTCCTGTTGAAATTCTTTGTAATATTTTAATGCCATGTCATAGAATGCGTCTCTGTCCGGATATTGAACGACAACTTGTTCCAATGAGCCTAATTTCATGAAGTAACGGTTGTCTTTCTTCATGTAATTGAAGTAGTTTCTGTTTTCGTCGGAGCGGATGACTTCGACGCTGTTGTCCGGATTGTTGAAATCAATGTTTAGTTCGATGTCTTCACGCGTATATAGTATGTCGAGATGGGAGGCTTCTCCGTTAATGAATTGTGCGTAGGGAGACATGCCCAGGATGATACGTAACATACCCGATTCTGTGTTGTCGGGGACATTGAACGTGACGGTCTGGTTGTTAAGGACCGGTAAGCTATCAACAACGTACATGTTGCCGTTGAATATTCTTAGTAACATGGGTTTGCTGTTGGAAGGCAGGTTTTGCACATTGACTTTTATTTGATGTTCTTTCCCGAAACACAGTAATGGAAAGAGCAAGAGTAAAATAAATAGTTTTTGCATGCTTGTAAATATTATTTTCGTCAGTTTCAGTTTTGTAATTCTTGAATCGTATGCAAAAGTAATGATTTGTTTTTTATTTTTGCGGAAAAAAGAATTGGATATAAGAGATTTACTTCAGAGATATTTAACGTCCCCGGTGGTGAAGAAGTTGGTTTCGGATTCGCAGGGAAAGGGGAAATACAGATTAATACGGAATGCAGGTTCGGTAACTCCCGTTATTTTAAATGCGGTGGCGGATGAACGTCCGGGGTTTCGGGTAATAGTGCTGGATGACAGGGAGGAAGCCGCTTATTTTTATAATGATGTGCTGACTTTTGCCGGGGAGAAGAAGGTAGGTTTTCTTCCTTCTTCTTATCGGCGAGCGATTCGTTCTGATGAAAAGGATAATGATTCTGTGTTGGTCAGAACGGAGGTGTTGGACGGAATTGTCAATGGAGAGGTAAGGATATTGGTGACTTATCCAGAGGCTTTGGCAGAACGGGTGGTTGCTAAGGATGTGTTGGCGAATATGTCGATGATGGTTCATAAGGGGGATAAACTTTCCATATCATTTCTTGAAAATTTGTTGGTGGAGTATGGGTTTGAACGGAGTGATTTTGTTTATGAGCCGGGGCAGTTTTCTATCCGGGGCAGTATCGTGGATGTGTATTCGTATGCGGAGGAGCGTCCGGTGCGCATTGACTTTTTCGGCGATGAGGTGGAAAGTATCCGTTTTTTTGATGTAGAGACGCAGTTGTCTGAGCTGGTGATGGATTCGGTGTCGCTGGTGCCTGATTTGAGCAATCTTTCCGGAGAGTATGCTTATGCGGATTTGTTTGCCTATTTTGCGGAAGAACCGAGATGGTGGGTGAAAAACGGTTTGTTTTTGAGGGACAGGATTAAGACGTTGCGACAGGAGGCTCCTGAAAATGTTTTTACGGAGGAAAATGCGTTGTTTGATTATATGGAGCGTTGCGGGGTGGTGGAATGGGGGCCGGATGTGTATTTCAGGGGGGAGACGGTAGATGTGGGATGTGAGGCCCAACCTGTAGTGAATAAAAAGTTTGAGATGTTGGCAGAAGTGTTACAGGCGAAACAGGGGGCGGGTTATGACGTCTTTGTTTGTTCTACGAATGGGATGCAGTTGCGGCGTTTGCAGGATATTTTTTCGGATAAGGGGTACCGGGTTCCTTTTACGCCTTTGGAGGGGGTGTTGCATGAAGGGTTTACAGATGAACGGGTGCAAGTCTGTGTGTATACGGAGCATCAGATTTTCGACAGGTATCATAAGTATCGTTTGCAGACGACCCGTATTCGCAAGGGGAGGGAATCGATAACGTTGAGTGAATTGCAGAATTTGCATCCGGGTGATTATGTGGTGCATGTAGACCACGGTATCGGGCGTTTCGGCGGTTTGGTGAAGATTGATAATAACGGGAAGGTGCAGGAAGCAATACGTCTGGTATATAAGAATAATTCGGAGTTGTATGTGGGGTTGCATTCTTTGCATAAGATTTCCAAATATAAGGGGAAAGACGGAGTGCCTCCAACTGTTAATAAGTTAGGAGGAGAGGCGTGGAACAGGATGAAGCAGAAAACAAAGTCGCGGGTGAAAGATATTGCGCGGGAGTTGATTGCTTTGTATGCAAAGAGGAAGGAAGAACCGGCTTTTGCTTTTAGTAAAGATAGCTATTTGCAGGAGGAGATGGAGGCCTCGTTTATGTATGAGGAGACGGTGGACCAGATGAAAGCGATAGAGGCTGTGAAGAGTGATATGGAGCATCCGATTGTGATGGATAGATTGGTGTGCGGGGATGTGGGTTTCGGTAAGACGGAGGTGGCTATCCGGGCGGCTTTTAAGGCAGTGGCGGACAGTAAACAGGTAGCGGTGCTGGTGCCGACGACTATTTTGGCTTATCAGCATTACAATACGTTTATGAAACGATTGGAGGGTATGCCTTGTCGGGTGGAGTATATCAGTCGGATGAAAAAAAGCGGAGAGATAAAGAAGATATTGAGCGATTTGAAAGAGGGGAAGGTGGATATTATTATCGGTACGCATCGTCTGACAAGCAAAGATGTTGTGTTTAAGGATTTGGGGCTTTTGATTGTGGATGAGGAACAGAAGTTCGGGGTTGGGGTAAAAGAAAAGTTGAAACGTCTGAAAGTGAATGTGGATACGATAACGATGACAGCGACGCCTATCCCCCGGACGTTGCAGTTTTCTTTGATGGGAGCCAGGGATATGTCGATTATCCGTACTCCGCCGCCTAACCGTTATCCGATTGTGACGGAGTTGCATCGTTTTGATGAAAAGGTGATAAAAGAGGCTCTTTTGTACGAGATAGCAAGGGGGGGGCAGGTATTTTTTATTCATAACAGGGTGGAAACGATTCGGGATATTCAAGATATGTTGCACCGGATTGTTCCGCAGTTGAAATGCTGCATTGCGCACGGTCAGATGCCTGGAGAGGAATTGGAAAAGGTGATGCATGATTTTATACGGGGAGATTATGATGTGTTGATAGCGACGACGATTATAGAGTCCGGATTGGATATTCCGAATGCCAATACGATGATTGTGAATCAGGCGCAGAATTACGGATTGAGTGATTTGCATCAGTTGAGGGGACGGGTGGGACGTTCCAATAAAAAAGCGTTTTGTTATTTATTGACCCCTTCTCTGGAGTTGGTAAATCCTGATGCCCGGCGGCGGTTGAAAGCGATAGAGGATTTCAGCGGTTTGGGGAGCGGTTTTAATATAGCCATGCAGGATTTGGATATCCGGGGGGCGGGTAATATATTGGGAGCGGAGCAGTCCGGTTTTATTTCGGAAATAGGGTATGAAACATATCAGCGGATTTTGAATGAGGCATTGCTTGAGTTGCGGGATGAGGAGTTTCCTGATTTGCAGGTGATGGAAGAGCATGGTGGTGGAAAGGATTTTGTGGCGGAGTGTGTGGTCGAGTCGGATTTTGAGGTGCTTATTCCGGAGTTTTATGTGGAAAATGTGAGTGAGAGAGTACGGTTGTATAGGGAATTGGATAATGTTTCGACGGAAGAGGAGTTGGATATTTTCGGGAAGAAACTTCAGGATCGTTTTGGCGAATTGCCGCCTCAGGTGACGGGATTGATGCAAATTGTCAGGGTCAGACGGTGGTGTATGGCTTTGGGGGTGGAAAGGTTGTTGGTAAAGAATGGAAAAATGGTGATGTACTTTGTGTATTCGCAGACGTCTCCTTTTTATTCGTCCGCTGTGTTTTCTAATTTGTTGAGGTTCGTACAGCATCAGGAGCTTCCTTGTCGGATGAGCGAAAAGAATGAGAAATTGTCTTTGGTTTTTACCGAGATGACGAATATTGAAAAAGTTGTTCGTTTCGTCGGGAAGATGTGGCGGGAGATTGTTGGTATAGGAAATGAATAGTATGGTGTAAGTTATGATGAATTTGGTTGTAGATATAGGGAATACTTGTTTGAAGTATGCTTTTTTCCGGGCTGGAGAAATCGAGAAGGTCGGTTATGTTAGGGAGAAAATGGTTGTTCTTTTGAACGAGTATGTAGAGAGAGGCGAAAAGGTATGTATATTTCTTTCCGGTAGTGGGAAAATAGAGGAGGATTTAAGAGGTTATTTGAGAAGTTTGGCTGATTTTTGGCTGGAGGCGGAAATGGGACGTGTTCGTTTGCCATTGGTTATTGGTTATGAGACTCCGGAGACATTGGGCTTTGACAGGGTTGCTGATTGTGTGGGGGCTCGTTTGTTTTTTCCGGAAAAAGATGTGCTGGTAATAGATTCTGGTACGGCTATTACTTATAATTATTTGAGTGAGGATGGCGTATTTTTGGGTGGTAATATTTCGCCGGGGCAGGATATTCGATTTCGGGCATTGAATATTTATACAAAAAATCTTCCGTATGTGGAAGTTCGCGGAGAAGTAAAAGCGTATGGCAAAAATACATGTGATGCCATATCGGCGGGGGTAATGAAGGGTATTTTGTGGGAGGTAAAAGGCTGTATTGATGAATTTTGGGGTGAGCATCCGACGGGGCGTGTGGCGATAACCGGTGGGTATAGTCAATATTTAGAGGGAAAATTGCCGGACGGTGTTTTTTTTGAGAACTATTTGGGGCTGTACGGTTTGAATGAAATATTAGAATACAATAAAAATGTATACTAAAGTTTAAATTCTGGTTGCTATTCTGCGGATATTCAAAAAATAGTAATATTTTTGCAAAAGAAGCGTGTTAGATAGAGGAGGTATCGTGTAGATGGTATAGGTGGAGTTTAAAAAATTGGATAGTAGGAAATTACACGAAGCGGAAAGGGTGGTTTCGACACATGCGTAAGAATAGAGGTAATTAAAAAGAGAATAATTATGAGAAAAATTGGAGTTTTTGTCTTTTTTGCATTGCTTTTGAATGGGGGTGTTAAAGCTCAGACCCTTGATTCTAAATTTGGTGTTGATAGTATAAAAACAATTGAACATGCATCTGTTTATCAAGAATTTGTAAAACAGAAAAATTATAGGGATGCGTTGCCGAGTTGGTGGTATGTATTTAATAACGCTCCGAAGTTTCAATTAAAGACTTATACGCAGGGTGTGATTATTATGCGTAATATGTATGCTCAAACAAAGAATCCGGCATACATTGATACGTTGATGATGATATATGATCAGAGAGTTAAAAATTTTGGAAATGAGGGCGCTGTTTTGGGACAGAAGGGATACGATTTGTATCAATTGACGCTGGGTAATGATGCAAAGACGAAAGAGGCTTTCGGTTATTTGAGCAAATCTTTTGAGTTGCAAGGAGCCAAGACTGATCCGCAGATTGCAAAGATGTTGTTTGCTGTTGCCGATGATTTGTTGAAAAAAGGGTTGTTGACGAAGGATGAGTATATCCAACTTTATTTGAAAGTTACGGAATATGCGGAGGGTGGTAAGAATCATCCGAAGAAAGCAGAACAATATGGGGAATTGAAAACGACAGCAGATGCTTTCTTTTTCAATGCCGGAGTTGCAGATTGTGCAACACTGAACAGTTTTTTGGCTCCGAAGTTTGAAAAGGAACCGGGTAATGTGGACGTGTTGAAAGAGATTGCACGTTTCTTGAAAAGAAGTGAGTGTACAGAGTTGCCGTTGTTTACAAATGTGGCAGAGGCCTTATATAAGGCTGATCCTTCAGCGGAAGCTGCATATAATTTGGCGATTCTGTTTTTGAAGAGACAAGAGTATGATAAGACGGAGGCTTATTTGAAGGAGGCTATCGAAAAAGGAACCGATCCGTTGGATAAAGCGGAATATTATTTACGTATGGCTCAAATTAGTTTGTCTAAGAAACAGTTTGCAGAAGCAAAGAAGCATTCGTTGGAAGCCTTGAAGTTGAATCCGAATTTGGGAGCTGCTTATATGGTGATAGGAAAGGCTTATGCGTTTGGAAATAAGTCATACGGAGAGGACGATTTTGACCACGCTTCCGTGTTTTGGGTGGCCGTTGATAAGTTTAATAAGGCAAAACAGGTGGACGCTTCCGTTGCGGAAGAAGCAAATGAATTAATAAAGACGTATTCTCAGTACTTCCCTAGCAAAGATGAGGCGTTTTTCCGCGGTGTTCAACCGGGAAATACCTTTAAAGTGGGCGGATGGATTAATGAATCTACAACAGCTCGTTTTAGATAAAGATATTGTACATGAGAATGGAGCTTCTCCGAGGTATTTTTAAGAGCATTATTGTCCTTGTAGGGGCAATAATGCTTTTGTGTTGTAAAAATGATATGGAGGAGGTGAATAAATTGGGTAATATTGATAGGTTGCCTGAGATGTCCGGGAATAATCTGGAGATGATTTATTCCGATTCGGCGAGGATTAAGTATAAAGTATCTACCCCCCGATATGTGAAAATGAATCAAGATGAAGACAAGTATGATGAGTTCCCGCAGGGAATACATGTTATTTCTTATGATAGAGACGGTAAAGTCATGGGGGAAATAACAGCCAGGTATGCCAAGAAACTGGAGAAAGAAAATTTATGGGAGGCTCGTGAGCAGGTGGTAGTGATTAATGGTGACGGGGCTAAACTGGAAACCGATTTGTTGTATTGGGATATGACGAAGGAACGGATTTATTCCGATCGGTACAGTAAATTGACGGCTAATGGAGATATTATTGAGAGTAGCGAGGGCTTTGAGTCTGATCAGAACTTGAAGAATCCTATTTTTAAGAATATTACGGATGGTAAGGTTGAAGTAGAATTGTAGACAAGATGTCGACGTTAACAATTATATTAATTTGTCTTTTGCTTTCCGCTTTTTTTTCCGGAATGGAAATTGCTTTTGTCGCTTCTAATAAATTGAAGATAGAAATAGACAAGCATGATAAGAGTATTGCGCAGGCATTGATAGATCTATTTGTCGCTAATTCCGGTATGTATATAACGACGATTTTGGTCGGTAATAATGCGGTGATGGTGATATATGGTATTTTTATGTCCGAATACCTGACACAATACCTCGGATTTCTTGGTTTTTCCATTGGAATGAAGTTGTTTGTGGAAACGTTGATTTCAACACTAATTATTTTATTTTTTGCAGAGTTTTTGCCTAAGACGCTGTTTCGGTTGCGGCCTAATGTTTTTCTTCGGGCTTTTGCGGTCCCGGTATTTTTATTTTATCTGTTGTTTTTTCCGATTACCTATTTTTCTGTTTGGTTTGGTGGTGTGTTGTTGCGTTTGTTTACAGGTAAGAAGTTAGAGGAGGAAGAATCTGATAAGGCGTTCGGTAAGGTTGACTTGAGTAATTTGATTGAGGAAGGAGAGATTGTAGAAGAAGGGAATGAAGAGATACATGAAATTAAGCTTTTCCGTAATGCATTGGATTTTTCTGAAGTAAAATTGCGGGAATGTATTGTGCCTCGCACGGATTTGGTGGCATTGTCTATTGACAGTAGTTTGGAGGAGTTGACACATTTGTTTATAGAAACGGGATTATCTCGTATTTTGATTTATAAGGAAAATATAGATGATATAATCGGGTATGTCCATTCTTCTTCTTTGTTTAAAAATCCTTTGACGGTGGCGAAAGCTGTCAGTCCGATGATTATTGTACCTGAGACTATGTCGGCTTCGCATTTGTTGAATGTTTTTATAAAGGAGCAGAGGAGTATAGCTGTGGTGGTTGATGAATTTGGCATTACGGCGGGTATTGTGACTATAGAGGATATTATGGAGGAAATTTTCGGAGAGATAGAGGATGAACATGATCATCAGAATTTGACAGAGATAGTGGTGAATGAGCATGAGTATATTTTTTCGGGAAGGTTGGAAGTGGATTATCTGAATGAGAGATATCATTTTGCTTTTGAAGAGAATGAGGAGTATGAGACATTGGCGGGATATGTGCTGTTTTATAATGAAAGTATTCCGGTAGAGGGTGAAAAAATAGAGATTAATGGGATTGTTTTTGAAGTATTGAGTGTTAAAAATGCAAGAATTGAAGAAATAAAGGTGATCGTGTGATTTTTTTCTTTAGTTTTGCTGTAAATTTTGGCAAGCTATTATATTTTATTTATTTTTACGGCAAATTGCTAAACGTGGATAGGTGATGAGAAGAAGTTTGATGATTGTTGCTTTTGGTGCAATGAGTTTTATTGCAAATGCTCAGCAGGAATCCCAGTTTAGCCAAAATATGTATAATCACATGACGGTAAATCCGGCTTTTGCAGGAATACGAGGTAATTGGGCGGTTTCGGGGATTTATCGTAATGCATGGCAAAAGATGGAGGGGGCACCGGAAACATATGCGTTCAATGTGGATGCTCCGTTGAGGATTAAGAATGTAGATGGGGGGGCGGGAATAAGTTTGTTGAGTGATAAGTGGGGTATGATAACGAATTTGCGTATGATGCTTAATTATTCATATAAATGTACATTAAGTTTTGGAGTTTTGAATGTGGGAGCAAGGATTGGGATGATTAATACGAAGATTGAGGGGGAATATTATATACCCGGCGGAGAGGGTTTTACCTCTCCGGAAGATGATCCTGCATTGAATGGTGGTAGAGTTGATGTTTCAAAAATAATGTTTGATGCGGGAATTGGTGTTTTTTTGTCAGCAGATAAATATTACGCGGGAGTGTCGTTGGATCATTTGCCAAAGCCTGATATGACAATAGGGTCTACCGGAAAGATGTTTTGGAATCGAAATCTGTTTTTAACAGGTGGATATACGATAACATTGTCTCCGGTATTTGATGTACAGCCATCTGTGTTTGTAAAAACAGATTTTTCGGATTGGCAGTATTCTGTAAACGCTCATCTCCTTTTTAAGAAAATTTATTGGGGAGGAGTGGCTTATCGGGCTAAAGATGCTGTCGCATTTTTAGGAGGCTTGGAGTTGAAGAATGGTATTTTGGTAGGATATAGTTATGATTTGAATATTGCTTCCAATGTGGGCTCTCATATTGGAGGTTCTCATGAAGTTTCTTTAACTTACTGTTTTGGCTTGAGTTTAGGTAAGAGAGAGAAGATATATAAAAGTGTAAGATTTTTGTAAAATAGATAATTATGAAAATTAAACGATTAGTTTTTTTCTTTATAGCAGCGGTATTGGTTTCTTGTTCTCCGTATAATGGTGGAGGGGAATTAGTTGGGACCCGGAAAGTAAAGAAGTGGTTTGAACCTCGTCCGTATGGGATGGTTTTAATACCGACGGGTAGTTTGAATATCGGACAAAACGATGAAGATGTGGCGTGGTCAATGACGGCTGCTCAAAAAACAGTTTCTATACCTGCTTTTTGGATGGATGAAACGGAGATTACGAATGATGAGTATCGTCAGTTTGTCTATTGGGTAATTGATTCCATGAAACGCCAACGTTTGGTGGATGAAGGGTATGAAGAGTTTTTAATGAAAGACAAGAAAGGGAATATTTTGGAGCCTCCTGTTTTGGATAAGAGAGTTCCAATTGATTTCCGGAAGCATGAGGAATATAAGGACGTGTTGGAAGGATTGGAGTATCAAGGAGATGACCGTATGGCAAAAGGGGAATTAGATGTACGTAAGTTGGTTTACAGATATAGTTGGTATGATTTCAATCAAGCTGCAGCCAATGATCGTTTTTATGATCCGGAAAGCGGAACTTATAAAGGGGGATCTGTAGTTAATGTGAAAGGAGAAAAAGAATCGGTGAAAGGACGTTCTTCTTTTATTATGAAAAAAGAGGTGAGAATTTATCCTGATACATTGTGCTGGATAAAGGATTTTACTTATATGTATAATGAACCTTTTGTGAAGGAATACTTTTCTCATATAGGATATGATAATTATCCAGTGGTAGGAATTAGTTGGGAACAGGCACGAGCTTTTTGTTTCTGGCGTACAGATTTGTTTAATTCTGTGTCTGCTACGAGGGTGCAATCTTGGCGTTTGCCTTCTGAAGCAGAGTGGGAATATGCGGCTAGAGGTGGTTTGTTGGGACAAAAATATCCTTGGGGAGGTCCTTATACTCGTACTAAAAAAGGTTGTTTCGTTGCCAATTTCAAGCCGATGCGCGGTAATTATATCGGAGATGGCGGTACTTATACAGTTCCGGTTGGAAATTATGAACCTAATGGTTATGGTTTGTATGATATGGGAGGTAATGTTGCAGAATGGACTGCAGAGACTTATGATGAATCAGCTTATGTGGTTACTCATGATTTGAGTCCTTCTTATCAGGTGCTTTCGAAAAATTCAGATAATCGTATATTTAAGCGCAAAGTTGTGAGAGGCGGTTCTTGGAAAGACATAGCATTTTACATGCAGAATGGTGTAAGAACTTTTGAGTATCAGGATTCTGCCAGAAGTTTTATTGGATTTAGAACAGTGAGAACAAGAATAGAATTTTAATTTTTAGAAAAATGGCGAAATTATTTCAATCAAAGGCCTATCAAGTAATTGTATCTTACATTTATGGGTGGGGAGCGTGTGCCGTGATTATTGGTGCTTTGTTTAAAATTATGCATTTTCCGGGAGCAGGGGTTATTTTGACGGTGGGAATGCTTGTTGAGGCGTTTATCTTCTTTGTCTCTGTATTTGAACCTCCAATGGAACATTATGATTGGACAAAAGTATATCCCGAATTGGCTTCAGGACATGGTGATAAACAACGAGGAAAAAGTGAAAGAAAAGCAGTTGCAGCTAAAGAAGGAAATGTTGTAAATGTGGCTGGTTCGGTAGATTTGGGTTTGGATGAGGCTGATATTAATAAGTTGCGTGAAGGAATTAATAAGATTGCTGTTAGCGCTGATAATTTTGCTGAGGTTTCTGTGAATGTACCGGAGTTTGCTCGTAAAATTTCGGATGCGACTGCCTCTTTCGGACAATTGGGTGAAAAAACTCATAAAGTTGGAGAAATGTTAGAGAATTCTGTGAAAGATTTTTCTGACGGATGTGGGGAAATTAATAAGATATTATTGGATTCCAGTCGGAATTTAACGGATCAGATTAAATTGAATTGTGAAAAACTGGCATCTAATATGGGTGTTTCTGCCGGAACTTTTGAAGAATTGAATAAGGCTGTGGATGAGCAGATGAGACAGGTGAAATTTCAGTCGGAAAGCTATACACAGCAAATGTCTGCGGTGAATAAGAATATTAGTGCATTGAATGCTTTATATGAATTGCAAATTAATGAAACAAAAGATTGTTTGGAATCTTTCAGGGGTATGCAGGGGGATATGACAGAGATGTTAGAGCATGTTTCGTTGAGTGTGGATAATGCTAAATTATTTAAGCAAGAATCTCAACAGTTAGCAACAAATGTTGCTTCGTTGAATTCGGTGTATGGGAATATGTTGAGTGTGGTAAATAATAATTAAATCGGAGATAGCAGATGGGTGCAAAGAATTGTCCGGAGACCCCGAGGCAGAAAATGATCGGAATGATGTATTTGGTGTTGACAGCGATGTTGGCACTGAATGTGTCGGCGGATATATTGAATGCCTTTACGAGGGTGCAGGAGGGATTGTCGGCGACAATTGAGAATTTTCAGAAGAAGAATGCGGAGGTGTATAAGGAAATTGATATGGCTTACAGGCTTAATCCGACCAAAGTTGCAAGAACTCGGGAGAAAACATTGAAGATTAAAGAGGAGGCCAATAAGTTGGTGGATTTTATTGAGCAGTTGAAAGTGAGAGTTGTGAAGGTAGCTGATGGTCCCGAGGGTGATGTGATGGATATAAAGGCGAAAGATAATCTGGATATTGGGGGGCAGGTGCTGATAACAGAAAAGGCTGGTGCAGAGTTGAAGAATGGACTAGACGCCTTCCGTGAATTATTGTTGGGCTATATTGCAGCCGATGATTCTGTGTTTAGTGAATCTATCGCCACCAGTTTGAGAACCGAAGTGCCTGCGAGTGCCGGAATTCAGTCGTGGGAGTCTTACAGGTTTGAAGGTATACCTTTGGCCGGTGTGGTTACGATGTTAACATTATATCAGTCGGTAGTTTTAACGGCAGAACGGGAAATGATTAATTACCTGTTTACTTTTATGGATTCGGAGTCGTTTAAATTTAATAAGTTGGAGGCATTGGTTATTCCTCAGTCCAGATATGTTTTGACGGGTGAGGAATTTAAGGCAAAGGTAATGTTGGCGGCGGTAGATACGACCCAAAAACCGGAGATTATTGTCAATGGACGGAAGATAGGATATGAAGGTGATTTTGGTATTTACAAGGAAGCAGCAACGAAAGTCGGTGTGCATAAGTTGAAAGGAGTGATTAACTATGTAACTTCGTCGGGGGTAGCTTTGCCGAAAACATTTCAAATGGATTACGAGGTTGCTAATCCCGCAGTTGTGATCTCTCCGATAAAAATGAATGTGTTTTATTTGGGTGTGGATAATCCGGTTTCTTTAGCTGCTCCGGGATTGCCGCCGGATTTGATTGAGCCGGAAATTTCCAATGGAGAATTGATAAAGAAGGATGGTGGATATATTGTTCGTCCGAAGGTTGCGGGAAAGAAATGTGAAATATCTGTGTATGCAAAAATAAATGGACAGCGGAGAAAATTACAGACTCAAGAATTTCGGGTGAAGGAAGTTCCGGATCCGGTAGTGAAAGTGGGAGGTGAAAAAGGTGGTACTATAAAGAAGAATTTATTGGTTGCTGCCGGAGGTGTGGATGTGGTATTGGAGAATTTCGATTTTGATATGAAGTTTAAGGTGGAGAGTTTTAACTTATATACGGTTGTGGATGGTTATACTCAAGATATCAGAACGAATGGTTCTTCTTTTACTCCAGATCAGTTGAAGTTGATAAAGAGTTTGAAGCGTCATCAGATATTGATTATTGATCAGGTGATGGTGAAAGGTCCTGATGGAACTACACGTAAATTGACACCTATTTCATTTAAAATAGATTAATATAGAAGTTTATGATGAATAAATTGATTTTGATATTAGCGGTGTTTGTTTGTGCTTCTTGGCATGTTGAAGCACAGAACTCCAAGGCTTTTTATGAGAGTGTCGTTAAGAATTCGGATGATGCATTAAAGCGTCCTATTGTATTGCCGAGAGTAGATCCTTCTGATATTTTGTGGGCAAAGACGATTTGGAGGGAGTTGATTTTAAGAGAGAAGATGAATTTGCCGCTTTATTATCCGACGAAACCTATTGACGGTAGAATGTCGTTGATTGATGTATTGATGGCGGGTATTGAGAAGTCTTTTAAGACGGCTTATGATGATGATGAACTTCAGACGCCGATTACGATGGAGGAGATTAAGTCCCGTTTTGATGCCCGTGGAGATACCGTGACGAAATTGAATAATGAGACGGGGGAGCGGGAAACCATTGTTGTGGCGGCAGAGGTTAATACGGATGAAGTTAAGCGTTTTCTGGTAAAGGAATTGTGGTTTTTCAATAAAAGGACTTCCCGTTTGGAAACAAGAATTATTGCTTTGTGTCCGGTAAGAGAATATACTCGTGATGACGGATATGAAGGGATTATGAAAAAGAGATTGTTCTGGATAGATTACGGTGAATTCCGGGATTTGTTTGCAAAACAGAAAGTGTTTAATTATCAGAATGATGCCGGTCGTTTGACGATGGATGATGTTTTCTTGAAACGTTATTTTAGTTCCAGAATTTATCAGGAGGCGAATGTGTATGATAACCGCTCCATTAATAGTTATGCTGTGGGTATGGATGCTGTGTTGGAATCGGATCGAATTAAGAACGAGATATTTAATCAGGAACAGGATTTTTGGGAATATTAAGAAAGGAAGAAATATAAAGCAAAAGAGCCGTGTGTTTACACGGCTCTTTTTTATGAAATGTATTTGGGGAGTGTCAGATCTGTTTGGCAAAGTGCCTGATTTCTTCTTCGTCTTTGGTGTGGCAAATCATCAGGTAATTATCTTTTGCTGCAATAATCAGGTCGTTTACTCCGTAAATAATAGCTGTTTTGTCTTTTGGGATATTGACGATGCAGTTGTTGGCATGACGAAAAATGACATGCGAGTTATGGTTGCTTGCATTGTGGTTTTCGTCTTGTTCGCATAGGGATTGGAAAGCGTGCCAGGTACCGACGTCCGACCAGCCGAAGCTGCCTTGCAGAACCGATACGTTGTTTGATTTTTCCAAGATGCCGAAATCTATGGATACATTGGGGCATTGTCCGTAGATGGTGTCAATGAATTGTTGTTCCCGGGGGGTGTTTATCGGTTCGTCGTTTTCAAATAAGTTATACAGGTCGTATAAGTGCAGGTGAATTTCCTGTAGGATGTCTTTGACTTTCCAGATGAAGATGCCGGCGTTCCACAGGAATTCTCCGGATTCATAAAATTTTTGAGCCAGTTCGTAGTTCGGTTTTTCGGTGAAAGTCTTGACTTTCATGATTTTCTTCCCTATTTCGGAAGGGCGGGTTTGGATGTATCCGTATTGGGTTTCTATGCGTGAGGGGGTGATGCCGAATGTAAGCAGCCCCCCGTTTTCCTGAATGTATTCTATTCCTTTCTGGAGGTCTGTTAGGTAAGCGGCGTCATTGGTGATAAAATGGTCGGAAGGGACGATGACCATGGTGGAGGTTTCGGATAGTTTCTTTATTTTTTCTGCGGCGTACATGATGCAGGTTGCGGTGTTGCGTCGGATGGGTTCTTTTAGTATGTGTTCCGACGGGAGTTCCGGGATTTGTTCATGGGTGAGGTGTTCGTATTCGCTTCCTGTGATAATGAAGATGCGGTCGTCGGTAAAGATTTGCCGGATTCTTTCGTAGGTTTGCCGGATGAAACTTTTGCCAGTGTGCAGGATGTCCGAAAATTGTTTGGGGCATTGTGTGTTGCTGATGGGCCAGAAACGGTTGCCGATACCTCCTGCCATGATGACACAGTATGTGTCCTGGAGTGGGGTGTTTACGGATGGTGTCATAGTACGATTTGTGTTGGAAGTTTTTCTAATTGTTGTCGAATTTACTGAAATTCCCGGAATAATTTATACTTTCGCTTTAAAGATTATTGTAATTTGAGATTAGATGAAGTTTTTAAATAGATTCGGTTCTTATCTGTTGTTTATAAGGAGGGCTTTTTCCCGTCCGGAGAAGGGGCAGGTGTATGTGAGGGAGTTGGTGGCGGAGTTTGAGAAGCTGGGGTTGAATTCCATTGCTTTGGTGGTGATTATTTCTTTTTTTATCGGGGCTGTTTTGACGTTGCAGACGGCTTATAATATGGCGAGCCCTCTTTTGCCGCGTTATCTGATAGGTTATTTGACGCGGGAGACGTTGTTGTTGGAGTTTTCCTCGACGATTGTGAGTTTGATTCTGGCGGGTAAAATCGGGAGTAATATTGCTTCGGAGATTGGCAGTATGAAGATTACGGAGCAGATTGAGGCGTTGGAGACGATGGGTGTCAATTCGGTTTCTTATCTGGTGGCTCCCAAGATTGCCGCTTCTTTGGTTATCAATCCGATTTTGTATGTATTCAGTGTATTCATCGGTATTATCGGCGGACTGTTGTCGGGACTGTTGAGTGGGGTGGTGAATTTCGAGGATTTTATTTACGGGTTGCATTTTTCTTTTAATCCTTATTATGTGACCTATTCTATTATAAAGTCGCTGTTTTTTGCTTTTATCTTTACGTCGATACCTGCTTTTTACGGTTATAATGTGCAGGGGGGCGCTTTGGAGGTTGGCAAGGCGGGTACGAAAGCGGTGGTGGACAGCAGTATTGCGATATTGATTGCTAATTTGGTATTAACTCAAATTATGTTGTAATGATTCGGGTAGAGGGATTATATAAGTCGTTCGAGAACAAGACGGTGTTGTCGGATATTAATGTGGTTTTCGATTCGGGGAAGGTGAATTTGATTATAGGGAAGAGCGGTTCGGGCAAGACGGTGTTGTTGAAGTCGCTGATTGGTTTGCATTCGATAGATACGGGGCATATTTTTTACGGAACCCGGGATATTTCTCTTATGTCTGCCAGGCAGGTGAAGGCGATACGGGAGGAAATCGGTGTTGTGTTTCAGGGGGGCGCACTGTTTGATTCGTTGAGTGTGCTGGAGAATGTGAAGTTTCCGTTAAATCTGTTTTCTTCTTTGTCGGAGAAGGAGAAGACGGAGCGGGCGCGTTTTTGCCTGCGGCGGGTGAATTTGATGCAGGATGCGGACAATCTTTATCCGGCGGAAATTAGCGGCGGGATGAAGAAGCGGGTGGCGATTGCCCGGGCGATTGTTTTGCAGCCTAAGTTCTTGTTTTGCGACGAGCCCAATTCCGGGCTGGACCCTTTGACGTCGATTGTTATTGATAATCTGATTGAGGAGATTACGCATGAGTATGACATGACGACGATTGTGAATACGCACGATATGAATTCGGTGTTTGAAATTGGGGAGAAGATTGTGTTTATTCACGAAGGCAGGAAGGAGTGGGAGGGAACGAAGGAGGAGATTGCTCATACGGAGAATAAGAATCTGAATGATTTTATTTTTTCGTCGAAGTTGTATAAGAAAATTAAGGCAAGTTTATGAAGTTGAAGATGATTTTTTGGATGTGCGGGGTTGTGTTGATTTGTTCGGCATGCGGCAGAGGTAAGGGAAAGTCTGTTTTGGGGCAGAAGGAGTTTACCGCATTGTTGATTGACATGCACGCTACGGACGGTATATTGGGTGTCAGCCGTAATTTTACGCCGGACCGGGAGAAGAGGAATTATACTTATTATAACGGGGTGTTTGAGAAGTACGGGATTACGCGGGCGGATTTCGATTCGTGCATGTATTTTTATGCGGCGCAACCGGAACTTTTCACGAAGATATATGAGGTGGTGATTGATTCCCTGAGCCGTCGGGTGACGGCGGAGGAGCGGGTGTTGCAGAAGCTCCGGGAGAATGATTCGCTGAATTATTACCGGGGGCCCGATACGTTGCGGATTGATAGCTTTCCTTTTTATTATGAATATGTGGCGGACAGCCTGCTGCCGGGAAATTACAAGTTTGAGGTGATGGTGCGTTTTGATACGCTGGATGCGGGGAGGGATAACCGGATTAGTGCGTGGTTTATTTCGGCGGATGACAAGGATTCGCTGAAGGTGCGGGATATTAAGCTGATTTCCGATACGCTGGCGCATCGTTACCAGTGGACGCAGTATGCGGATTCGGTTTATAATCGGCTGGTGATTCGGTTTCTGGATGCGGACAATCTGAAGAAGTTGAAATACAGGCGGGCGGATGTATGGGGGATTACGCTGTTCCGGCCGTATACTTCCCCGAAGAATGAGGAGAGGTTGCAGAAGAATTTGTCGTCAAAGCGGAGGTCGGAGCAGGAGAAATTGCAGAAGGCGCCGGCTGACGGGCGTTTGCTTCATGATAGGGCGCGTCCGAGGAGGAATTGAGTTTGTGGTGTGCCATGAGAAAGATTGCATCGAATTATATTTTTTTGCCTGATTATCCGTTGGTGAAATATGGGTACGTAGTGTTGGAGGGACGGGAGGTGAAAGAGGTGGTGGACACGGGGGGCGTGATGCGGGAGACGGCGGGTGTGGAGTTCTATGGCGGGATGATTGTGGCTTCTTTTCTATTAGAGCGGGAGCGCTACAGGTGGCGTGCGGGCGATTCGCTTTTGTCTTTCCTGACGGAGTGTTACCGGTGCCGGGAGGGTGCCGGGGAGGGGTTGGCTCTGTTGCAGGGGGCCGATTGGCAACGGATGGTTTTTCGAGAGGAAACGGTTATAGAACGATTGCTATAATATAGGGGCTGTTTGGCAGCCCCTTTCCTTTTGTAAATATTTGTCTTTAAATGAGATACACGGCAAAAAAAGGGCTAGTCTCGTTGGCTTCCGGATAGTTCTTATTTGTATCTTTATCAAAATTAATGGCAATAAAGGTGTATGGGGCAATTGGAATGGATACAAAGTAAAATATATGAAATCC
>NZ_CALPCZ010000030.1 GCF_943193135.1 Odoribacter lunatus | reverse complement strand
TTTAGATATACCTTTGGAAAGTCAATACTGACGTAGGTTAAGCGTGCGAAGACTCCGCCAATTTAAACGTAGGTTTTTTTAGGCGGAGAATTGCGTGTTAAGTATTAATTTTTTAAACAAGTAATCAGAAGAAAAAAATCTATTGATCAAGCTCAAGGAATTAAAACAAATTACTAAATTATGAAGCACAGAAACAAAAAAAATGGATTTCTCTTCGTTTTGTGCATGTTGTTATCGACCTTAACGTTTGCACAACAAAGGGAACTCACCGGTACGGTAAAAGACAGCAAAGGTGAATCCTTACCGGGAGTAAGTATACTCGTAAAAAGTACCGGAACCGGTACAGCCACCGACATGGATGGAAATTATACCTTAAAAATCTCTACGGGGGATGTTTTGGTATTTTCTTTTATTGGCTACAAATCACAAACGATTACGGTTGCCAACCAAACGGTTTTGAACGTTGTCCTGGAAGACGACGTGGAACAGTTGCAGGAAGTCGTTGTCATCGGGTACGGTGTTGCCAAGAAGAACGACCTGACCGGTTCGGTAACAGCCATCAAGCCCGATGAAAAAAACCGCGGTTTGGTGACCAACCCGCAAGACATGATGCAGGGAAAAATCGCCGGTGTAAATGTTACAACCGGTAGTGGTGCTCCGGGTACGGGCGCCAACATCCGTATCCGTGGAGGTTCTTCCCTGAATGCCAGCAACGACCCATTGATCGTTATCGACGGTTTGGCCATGGACAACAGCGGAGTGAAAGGTTTGTCGAATCCCTTATCAATGGTCAATCCGGCAGATATTGAAACGTTCACGGTATTAAAAGACGCATCAGCTACCGCTATCTACGGTTCCCGCGGATCCAACGGCGTTATCATCATCACGACGAAAAAAGGGCGTACGGCACAGAAACCGACAATTTCTTACAACGGGAATGTTTCCGTCAGTGTAAAGAAAAAAACGTTGGATGTGATGAATGCCGATGAGTATCGCACTTTCATCAATGATTATTACGGAGAAGATTCCGAAGCCGTTACTAAATTAGGCAATGCCGATACCGACTGGCAGGATGAAATCTACCGGGCAGCAATCAGTCATGACCACAACCTGACAGTTTCCGGCGGATTTAAAAATATGCCCTACCGCGTATCATTCGGCTATACGAATCAGGAAGGTATTTTAAAAACTTCCGACTTCGAGCGTTATACGGCTAATATCAGCGTCAATCCCACTTTCTTGCAGGAACACTTGAAATTCAATGTCAATGTGAAAGGGATGTTGGCCAACACCCGTTATGCCAATACGGGAGCCATCAGTGCCGCAACCCGTATGGACCCGACGCAACCCATTCGTTCCAATGACGCACAATTCCAAAATTTCGGCGGATATTTCCAATGGGTAAAAGACGGCAAAGATCTGAATGACCCCGCCTGGCCATACATTACGGAGCGGAATGCAGTCCGGAATCCGGTGGCTATGCTTGAACAGTTCAACGATAAAGCCAAATCAAAATCCGCCATCGGTAATATTGAACTCGACTATAAAATTCACGGTTTAGAAGATTTAAGACTTCACATGAATTTCGGAGCAGACCTCTCTACCGGTAAACAAACGACCGTAGAATCACCCAACGCGTCCGGCGATAATGCTTACTATGGCTGGGACGGCTGGAACAAAGAAGATAAATACAATCTTTCTTACAATGTTTACGGTCAATATTACAAAGACTTTAACGATAACCACCATTTCGACATCATGGGCGGTTATGAATGGCAACATTTCCACCGCAAAGGCTCTTACGACGGTTGGGGACTTTATCGTTCAACCAGCACGGCAACAGACGATAACGGCTCTCCCTTAGCCAATACCCCTTACGGACGTAAATTCAGCTCCTGGGAAACGGAGAACTATCTGGTCAGCTTCTTCGGACGTGCCAATTATACTTTGATGAACCGTTACCTTTTGACTGCTACGGTACGTTATGACGGTTCCTCCCGTTTTAAAGACCACTGGGCTCTGTTCCCGTCGTTCGCTTTAGGATGGCGGGTAAAAGAAGAGTCTTTCCTGAAGAATGTTGATTTCTTCTCCGATTTGAAAGTTCGTTTGGGATACGGACAAACCGGACAGCAGGAAGGAATCGGCGATTACAACTATTTTGCCTCTTATAACCTGAATATCAATCCTGACAGTTATTATCCCCTGATCGGAGAGGGTATACTGAATCGTCCGAATGCCTACAATAAAGATTTGACATGGGAAACGACAACTACATACAATGCCGGTATTGATTTCGGTATACTGGACAATGTATTGAGCGGTAGTGTCGATTATTATTACCGTGAAACAACCGATTTGCTGAATACGGTGTACGTGGCTGCCGGTTCAAACTTCCGTAACCAAGTAACCTCTAACATCGGTTCTTTGAAGAATACGGGTGTTGAAATCGCTTTGACTTACCGTCCTATCCGGACAGCCAACTGGAATTGGGAAATTACCGCCAATGCCACTTACAACAAAAATAAAATTACAGAATTAACCGGCGATTCCGATTACTATGTCGCCACCGGAGGTATTTCCAGCGGTACGGGTAATACCTGTCAGGCTCACGCCGTAGGACATGCCGCCAGCTCTTTCTATGTATACCAGCAGGTATATGACGAAAGCGGCAAACCTCTTGAAGGTGTTTATGTAGACCGCAACGGTGACGGTATCATCAACCAGGACGACCGTTATTTCTATAAGAGCCCGGTAGCTCCGTGGACGGCCGGTTTAAGCTCCCGTTTAAGTTACAAGAACTGGGATTTCGCATTCTCTTTGCGGGCAAGTATCGGCAATTACGTATTCAACGATGTACAGGACGGTTTCGCCAACATCGACAAGACGTATGACAACTCTTTCGGGTATTTGCAAAACCGTCCGATGTCGGCCGTGAACAGAGGCTGGAAAACGTATGACAACCCGTTGTCCGATTACTGGGTACAGAATGGTTCTTTCCTGAAATGCGACAACATTACGTTAGGCTACAATTTCGACAGCCTTTTCCATTCAGGCAGCTACAAAGGCATTAACGGACGTGTATATGTGACGGCAAGCAATGTCTTTACCATTACGAATTATGACGGCATCGATCCGGAAGTTTTCGGCGGTATTGACAACAACATTTATCCCCGTCCGTTCTCCGTATTGGTCGGTTTGAACCTCAATTTTTAAATCTTAATAAATACAATAATTTATGAACCTAAGATATATCAAACAAATATTCCCGGCAGCCTTGTTATTTCTGTCGTTCGGAATGAGTTCATGCGTGAACGATTTGGATGTAAATCCGAAGGATCCCAGTACGAATATGACTGTGGATGCCGATGCGCTTTTCAACAAATGCTATGCAAACATGGCGCTTGCAGGCAACGGCGGGGCTGACGGAGACTGCGACATCGACGGTCTGGACGGAGGTACCACCGGTTTTGTACGCCAGCTTTTCAATGCCAATGAATTAACGACCGATGAAGCTATCTGCTGCTGGGGAGACGAAGGTATCCCCGCATTTAACTTCAATCAGTGGAGTGCAAGCCACCCTATGCTGAAAGGTTTTTACTACCGGTTGTATTTCGGCGTAACTATCTGCAACCATTATCTGGAAGTCTGTTCGGAGCATGACGCAACAATGACTGCGGAAGTACGCTTTTTGCGCGCATTTTATTACTATCATCTGATGGACTGTTTCGGAAACATTCCTTTCTTGACAAGTGTTTCATCCAACGCTGCGTCTCAGGCAACCCGCCAGGAAATGTACACATGGCTTGAAGAAGAGTTGTTGGAATGTGTACAGGACATGAGCGAACCGCGCGCCAAAAAATCCAACGACGCAGGATACGGCCGTGCCGACAAAGCTGCCGCCTGGTTATTGCTTGCCCGTCTTTATCTGAATGCCGAAGTGTATACGGGTACGCCCCAATGGACGAAAGCAGCGGAATATGCCAAATATGTAATGGAATCTTCCTATTCATTGCATAAAACCGGTGCAGCCAATTACAGTGCCTATCAAATGCTCTTTATGGGAGATAACGGCGAAAACGGCGCTTCCGTTGAAGCTATTTTACCTCTTTTACAAGATGGTGCCCAAACGACCAGTTGGGGTACTACGCTGTTTTTGATTGCAGCCACTTTTAAGGATGATATGCCAGCCAGCGGTACTTCAGAGGCTTGGGCCGGAGTTCGTGCCCGTCCGGAATTTGTATCCAAGTTCTTCCCGACCAATGCTCCGGAGGAAGCAACTCCGGAAAAAATGGTTATCGAAGCCAATGACGACCGGGCTTTGTTGTTCAGCAAAGGACGCACGCTCAGTGTAGACAACATCGGAGAATTTACCAATGGCTTCTCTGTTTGTAAATTTTCCAATTTGTATTCAACGGGAGCCACTCCTCATAATTCCAAATATGTTGATGCAGATTTCTTCCTGATGCGTGCTGCGGAAGCCTATCTTACATATGCCGAAGCTACCTGCCGCGCCAATGGAGGAACAGTTACAACAGACGGAAAAAATGCAATTGACGAAATCCGTTCACGTGCTAATGCAGCTATAAGAAGTTCTTATTCTTTGGATGACATTCTGGATGAATGGTCCCGCGAATTCTACTATGAAGGACGTCGCCGTATCGATTTGATTCGCTTCAACCGTTTCGGCGGAACTTCCGATTATAAATGGCAATGGAAAGGCGGCGTACAGAACGGTACGAATTTCAGCAGCAACCTGAATATATTCGCTATTCCCGACACGGATTTGAATACCAACTCCAATTTAGTACAGAACCCGGGTTATTAATTAATATGTGGAAAAATAATATGAAAAAAATATTTGTATCCGCACTGTTGCTTATAAGCAGTATGTGCATATTTACGGCTTGCGATGACGACCGGGATTCCAATCCTACCATTCAAGAGCCCGAAACATTCGTGTTAAATACGCCGGCTTACGCCGCATCCGAAATTGATTTGGCAAGTTCTAAGAAAATCAATTTTACCTGTTCCCAACCGGAATTCGGTTATACGGCTGCCGTAACCTATCAACTCCAGCTCTCTTTAAGCAATTCATTCACATTATCCGTAGATGAAGCGGAAGAGGAAGAAGTTCCGGATTATGCAGTCGTAGACGAAACTTATACTTCCTGCATTATTGCTTGCGATGCTTCTTTGTTCTCCAAAGCCGTTATGCAACTGGGCCAATGGGAAGAAGATGATGTTCCCGCACTTCAACCGATTACTGTACGTTTAGTTGCCAATGTGGACAAATATTCCGTAGCTTCCAATACGGTTGACATGAACGTCATTCCTTATTATGTTGAATTAAAGGATGCACTGCCACAGCTTTGGTTTTTCGTCGGTAACGGCGGAGTAGGTAATTGGGATAATTCAACAGATATTCTTATTCCGATGTCTCTGGTAAAAGACTTCGCTTATGATAAAAAAACCGGCGAAGGCGAATTTACCTACACAGGGTATTTTGATGCCGACCAATTCAAAGTTGTTTCAACTCCAGGAGCCTGGGCTCCGATGCTCGGTCTGGAAGCCGAAGGAGAAAACGGGACTGTAAAATATCGTCCGATAGAAAAGGCAGACGACCCTGCATCCTGGAAACCAACCGCAGCAGGATACTATACCTTTACCCTCAATACGACCGGTGGTCCTGCCAATGCGAAAGCCGAACTGAAAGCTTATGAAGGAACTCCGAAAGAATTTACGACATGGGAGTTTGTCGGTGATTTTGATGGCTGGGGCAATGACCCGGTTGTCTTGACAAAAAACACATTCAATCCTCATATATGGTACGGCGAAGTTACCCTCGAAACTGATGGGGATGCTAAGTTCCGTCAATCGGATTGGAGTGACGAATGCGGTGGCGATACATTCCCTTACGGTCTGAAAACAAGCAGTAACATTCCTGTCAAAGCCGGTACTTATAAGATTGTATTCAACGACATCGACCGTTGCTACTATTTCTTTACAAAAGAATGATAAACTAAAATAATTTAAATATGAAAAGAAATTTATTATATAGTTTGGCGTTAGCAACCCTCTTTGTTGCTTGCGACGATGATGACTACAAGGATTGGGCGGATCCGCAACACAATGGACCGGAGACTGCTCAAAATGTAACATTCTCCGCGACTTCGGCATCCGCTATTAATTTAGCGGATGTAACCGAAGAGTCCGTAGCCCTATTCACGCCTTCATTACAAGCAGAAGAAGGTGCGACAGTTACGTATAAAGTTACGCTTGACGAAGAAGAAGTTTTGGATGCAGACGCTAACGGTTTTGTTCTCGTAGAAGAATTGAGCGAAGCTATTGCAAACTTATATGGCAAACGTCCGACAGAACGTACCATGGCAGGAGTGGTGGACGCTTATGTAGATATTAACGGACAGGTTGTAAAAGTCTCTGCCAATATCGAAGTAAAAGTAACGCCGTCAGCTCCAGTGATTTCTTCCGCTTATTATCTGGTTGGTGATATGTTTGGAGAATGGGATGCAGAGCACATGCAGAAATTCAATCACAGCGACCAAGATGTTTATGAAGACCCTGTGTTTACTCTGATTTTCACAACAACTGCCGATGAGCAGTATTGGAAAATTATTCCACAGGACAACGTGGATGCAGAAAATGGTTTTTGGGCAAATCCCGGTGTAGTTGGCGTTGTAATGAATGGAGACGACAGCATGGAGGGCTCTCTGGTTAACAATGATGCAGGAGCAGGAATGATTGCAAAAGCAGGAATGTATAGCATCACGTTAAATATGATGGATTATACTTACACCATCAAAGAAATCGTTCCGGAATATTACATAGTCGGAGCAATGCAAGGATGGAGCCAAACAGCTATGACTTGTATGCTTTATCCGCAATCCAAAATGATACATAGCTATACTACCCAATACCAAGGCGATGCAAATATAAAACTTTGGTTAGGCAGTGATTTCGGTAATTGGTCTGCATGTTTTGGCTCTATAACAAATGACGACAATTCTGTTTCCGGTTCATTAGTAAATACGGATGCCGGTGCAATGGTTTGTCCGGAGAAAGGGGCTTATTACACTTTTACAGTTGATTTTTCAAGTATGTCCTATACTTGGACAAAATTAACCGACCAAGCTCCGACCGAATATACACAAATCTCTCTCATCGGTGCTTTCAATTCCTGGGGAGAAGATGCAGATATGGAAGAAGTGACTCCTCACAACTGGTATATTGCCGGTCTGGAAGTTACCGCCGGAGGCATTAAATTCCGCGCAAACCATGATTGGGCTATTAGTTGGGGTGGTACTATCAACCTTACAGACCAAAATTACGGTGTAGCTGACGGAAGTGATAATCTAACCATTCCGGCAGGCACCTACAATGTGTACTTTAATGATATTACAAGTGAATTCGTATTTAAGACCGTAAAGTAAATTAAAACATTTCACTGACGATATTTAAGAGGCTGAACGATTTTGTTCAGCTTCTTTTTTGTTTCAGAAAAACAAATATCCCCCCCTCTCAATAAAATATTGGGTCAAATGTTTACATTTTATCGATTTTTACGTATATTTGTAAACCCAAGTCTTATCATCATGGAACAAATATTCTCACAAAGGTTAAAGAATGCAAGAATTATGCAGGGCTTTTCAATGGATGAACTATGCGAAGCTACCGACAATATTATTTCCAAACAAGCTATTTCTAAATATGAACACGGGAAAATGCTACCCAATAGTATCGTATTAATACAATTGGCAAATGCCCTTAAAGTTAATGTCGATTACTTTTTCAAACCGTTTCAAATCAAATTAGAAGGAATTGAATTTAGAAAAAAAACGAAATTATCTTCAAAAGGAATTGCTCAAATAAAAGAACAAGTCCTCGATTCAATTGAAAGATATCTTGAAATAGAAGATATTTTAAGCATTAATTCTGACTTCACGAACTGTCTGGACAATATTGTTGTAAGAAATCGCAATGACATTAAACCATTGGTAGATCGTATACGAAATTTATGGAAAATCGGTGAAGACCCCATTGTCAGTATTATAGAATTATTGGAAGAAAATAAAATCAAAGTTATTGAAATCGATGCTCCGGACTCATTTGACGGGTTAAGCGGTTTCGTCGGTAAAAAATGTCCGTTTATTATTCTAAATAAAAATTTTTCTTCAGAAAGAAAAAGGCTTACCGCTATGCACGAATTAGCGCACCTGTTATTAAATATTGACCCCGTAATATCCCCCAAAGAAAAAGAACATATATGCAATCAATTTGCCAATGAAATTTTAATTTCAGAATCAGTTTTCATTCATCTTATCGGTTGTAATCGAAAAGACATCGCTTTAAAGGAGTTAATAGATATCCAATGCCAATACGGAATATCCATCGATGCTTTAATGTATAAAGCAAAAGAATTAAATGTCATCACGGAATCAAGATTCAAAACTTATTTTATAAAAAAGAATCGAGTTGCAGATTTCAAAAAAATTGCAGAAAAAAGCCGATTTAAAGAAGAATGTTCGTCCCGTTTTGAACGTCTTGTATATAGAGCATTAGCGAGTGAAATTATTTCATTTTCAAAAGCCTCCGTATTAATAAGACTGCCTGTACATCAATTAAAAGACAGCCTAAATCTTGTGTAAATGGATACAATCGTCGTCAATGATACAAATGTGTTCATCGATCTATGCAGTATCGATTTACTGGATGATTTCTTCAAACTTTCCCAAAAGATTCACACAACCGATTTTATTATCAACGAATTAGTAAAAAAAGAACAGCGTATAAAAATCGAAAAATTTATAGAGACCAAAAATCTAACTATAAAAATTCACACCTCAGAAGAATTAATGGAAATAGTCCGTTTCCAGCAAGAACAGGATAACAATGTTTCCATCCCGGATTGTTCCGTATGGTTATACGCACAGAAGAATCACTATCGATTACTAACCGGAGATAATAAATTACGTAAATCAGCAATAAAGTCCGGAGCTACGGTATCCGGTATCCTCTATGTATTTGACCAGCTTATTGAACAGGGCATTCTTTCTCCTAAAACAGCCGCAGAGAAACTCAACTTATTAAGAAACATCAACAATCGTTTACCTGATAAAGATATTGCCGAACGGCTTAAAAAGTGGGATAAAAATGAAAAATCATAGAGGAAAGTAAAAGAAGCATCCTCTGTTTACTCTTCACTTAATCTCCGAAGCGATTACTGCAACCGTTTGCGGTTCGGAATCGTTTGTTTGTGCGTTTTTATGGCGAGGTGGCGGGGATTTCAGAGTATATTTGTATCATAAGGATTTTGAAGGATTTTATCATGAAAACGATTGATTTGCATAAAATTTTGACGTATTGGCATGTGCTGTGTTTCGCATGTATTTTTTCTCTGGCTGCGTGCAGTGACAGTAAAAGCGGGGAGCCCGAACCGGATCCCGAACCCACACCGACGGGATGGAACAGCGTAACGGCAGCTCCCGATGAATGGGACGGAGAAAAGCGGGCGAATATTTCTTATCAGTTGCTGGTGTATTCGTTTGCCGATGCCGACGGCGATAAGTGCGGGGATCTGAAAGGCGTGATCGAGAAACTGGATTATCTCCAGAGTCTGGGCATAAAGGCTATCTGGCTGTCGCCGATTCATCCTGCCATGTCTTACCACGGATACGACGTTACGGACTATACCGCCATAAATCCGCAATACGGGACGATGGACGATTTCGACCGGTTGATTGCGGAAGCACATCGGCGCGATATAAAAATCTATCTGGACTATGTGATGAACCACACGGGGAAAGATCACCCGTGGTTCGTCGATGCCCAATCCTCTCCTGAAAGCGTACACCGCGACTATTATATTTTTTCGCAAAACCCGCAGACGGATGTCAAAGCGGGCAACATCGCTATGATAGAAAAGAGCGGATACAATGCCGGCGAATGGTTTCCCTCCACTTCCGAAATCAGCGGCACCTATAAATTCGTCCTCAACTGGTCGAATGCGTCCAAACCGACGGTAACCGTGACAGAGGCCGATGCCGGCGACATCGACGAAGAGAATCCGGATAAAAGTACCGACGGCGCCAAATATCTGTATTACGGAGACGAGGTGTGCAAAAAGTTCTACGACAAAGGCAACAATGTGTATGAATTGACGGTGGATTTCAAATCTTCCTGGGGCTTCCTGATTCGTACGAGCAATACGACATGGGACGGCGGAACGAAATACGGCGCCGCATCCAAGTCGGACAAACTGGAATTGGGTACACCCTTCACGCTGAATAATTCGACGGCTGCGGATATTCTGTTCAAATCCATGAATTTATGGTATTATCATTCTCATTTCTGCACGGACTGGTTCGCAGACTTGAATTATGGTCCCGTTGAAAAGGCCGCCTCTTCTCCCGCTTACAAAGCCATCGCCGATGCCGCCAAAGGCTGGATAGACAGAGGCGTGGACGGCTTCCGTCTGGATGCGGTGAAACACATTTACCACAGCGCCACGTCAGACGAAAACCCGCGATTTTTAAAGCTGTTTTATGACGACATGAACGCTTACTACAAGCAAAAGGGACACACGGACGATATTTACATCGTAGGAGAAGTACTGTCTGGCAGCAGCGAGGTCGCCCCTTACTACGAGGGACTTCCCGCCTTGTTTGAGTTCGATTTCTGGTATCGGCTGGAATGGGCCATCAACAACAATACGGGGTGTTATTTCGCCAAAGATATTTTGTCTTATCAGGAGAAATACGCCGGCTATCGTCCGGATTACATAGAAGCGACGAAATTGTCCAACCACGATGAGGACCGCACGGCATCCAAACTGGGCAAGTCTCTCGCAAAAGAGAAACTGGCCGCCGCCGTACTGCTGACAGGTCCCGGCGAGCCGTATATCTATTACGGGGAAGAATTAGGAATCTACGGATTCAAAGACAAAGGGGATGAATACGTCCGCAGTCCGATGCTGTGGGGAGACAATTACACGACTTCCTATATCGAGAAAATAGACGCCGGCGTAGCGTCAAGCATAAAATCTGTTGTCGAACAAAAAGACGATGCCGCTTCTTTGTTAAGTACCTACCTTACTTTCACCAAATTGCGCAATACCTATCCCGCACTAGCACAAGGCGTTACGATCCGTCACAGCCAATACAACGAATCAAACGAATCGAACACCGCGGCCAAAAGCATTGCGGCATGGTATATGACGAAAGAGAAAGAACGGATGCTGGTTATCCACAATTTCGGAAGCTCGGCCACCCAGATCACCCTTTCGGACAAAATAGAAAAAGCGGTCGGCGTATCAGGCAAAGTCGAACAAAAACAGGAAGAAGAAAACCTATCGGTAAAAATGGACGGCTACTCTTCCGTCGTGTACAAAATTGCGGAATAATCCCGCAATTACCCCAATAGCGGTTTGATGACTCCGAAGAGGAGGCAGGCGATGAGGAAGGTGACGATGATGTTGAAAGTCTGCGCGGTGAGGAATGCCCACATAAGGTGGCGGTTTTCACGCGATATGATTTCTTTAAGGCGGGTTTCCAGTCCCACGCATACGAATGCCAGACTGAAAAACAAGCCGCTGAACATTTTCGCGACGCCCGGTTCCAGCAGTTTACCTTTGGATGTAACGTGAAAAACATCGTTCGCCTGACAAAGACTGAAAACCAGGGAAGCGGCGACGAACCCGATAATGAATTTCGGGAACTTTTCCCATACGATATGCAGGGACGGAACCGCATTGTTTTTCTCCCCGCGTGTAGACAAATAGAGGGCGATAAAGAACGCCACAACGCCTATCAGCACGTTCTGCGCCCCTTTGATTATCACCGCGTGCTGATTGGAGAGTTCGCTGACAATGGCGCTGGATGCCGCCACCCCGCTGGTCGTGTCGATCGTTCCGCCAATCCATGCCCCCGCCACTTCCTGTATGAGCTTCGGGTCGTCAAAAAACAGCGGCAGAAGCATACGCGACAGCCACGGCATCAGATAAATCATCGGTACCACGATAATCAACACCAGCGAAACGATGTAAGAAAGTTTCTTGTCATCCCCTCCGGCGACCCGTGCAGCCGTGATGCAAGCCGATACCCCGCATATGGACACGCCGCTAGAAAGAATCATCGCGGAGCTACGGTCCACGCCCCACCGGCGAGAAATATAGTATGCGAAGAACCACACAACGGTAACTACCAGCACGGCCTGAATCAACCCGACTGCGCCCGATTTCATGACATCGCTGAACAGGATAGTCGCCCCCAGGCACACGACACCGATTTTTATGAAAAATTCGCTCTGAATGGCGGGACGCATCCATGCCGGGATATGAAACACATTCCGTATAATCAGTCCGAAAATGACGGAGAAAAAGACGGATTCAAAACCGTAATAAGCCACTTGCGGAATGGCTGCCGTAACCTGTGCCAACAGGGAAATGCCGAAAACCGCCAGCAGTGACGGCACAATCCCTTTCAGCGGACGCCCCAGCATAAGCCAGCCCAGGCAAAGAATCGCCAAAACGATAACGTAGAGTATCAGAGCATTCTGCCAGTCGGCAAGCATTGTCAGATGTTTGGGAACCGCCGGCAGATAACCGGGAATAAAAACCGCCATCGCCAACAGGACGATACTTACCGCTACAACGACCCAATCTTCCGTTTTAAACTGTTCAAACCACTTTTTCATACGTTATCATTTTAAATCCGGCTGCGAAGAAAAGGAATATTTCCGACTTTTTATTACGTGTAAATGCGTAATTTAAAAACAATGAGGACAGGCATGCAATCCTGTCCTCATCGCAAAAATATGTTTCTACACGGTTATTTTTTCACCCATACCCGGTATTCTCCGGCTTTCAGGGTAAAGGGCGAGGCCGTTTTTACAGTCTCACCGGTGAAGGCGTCGGCGTATGAGCCCGTCAGAGGTTCAGCGAATTTGAACTGAGCGGTCTTGCGGCTCAAATTAAGCATGACCAGCAACTGGTCGTTTCCTTTGGTTCGGGTAAAAGCAAACACGCTTTCGGGCGCCGTATGGTTCAGTATGTTCATCGTTCCGGCATCGAGGCCCGCATACAGCGCCGGGTGGTCATGTTTCAGCTTGTCCAGTTGCGTATAAAAGGCAGTCAACGGACTGTTGTCCACCCATTTTATCTCGTCTTTCTCAAAAAATTCCAGCCGGTGGTTCAAACCGACTTCCTGCCCACTGTACACCAGCGGCATGCCGGGCACGGTGTAGGTCAGTACGGCAAAGGCTTTCTGCAAATCGTCATAGCGCTCGTTCACCGTACCGTTCCATGAATTTTCGTCATGATTGGTGAGGAAGTTCATCAAAATCGTACGGGGGGCGTACAATGTATCCGCTTTCCGGAAATAACGGGGCAAGGCGGCCGCCGTCTTCTTTCCCGCCGCAATATCATTCATCGTATGCAACAAATCCCAGGCATAGCAGGCGTCAAAAGCGCCCTCGGTCAATTCCGGCTCCCAAGCTTCCGCCAGCATAAACACAGGTTTGATGCTATCCAGTGCCATCCGGGCCTGTTCCCAGAAATCGGTCGGTACCATAGCGGCCACGTCACAGCGATAGCCGTCGATGCCGGCATTTTTCACCCAATATTTCATGCTCTCAATCATATAGCGGCGCAAACCGGGCTGTTCGTAATTCAAGTCCGCCACATCCGTCCATTCGGCTACGGGGGCTATAATCGAATCGTTCACCTGCGTGTACCATTCCCCGTGTTCCACTATCAGCCAGTTGTCCCAGCCCGTGTGGTTGGCCACCCAGTCCAGAATAACCTTGAATCCCATGCTGTGGGCCTTATCCACCAGATTCTTAAAATCCTCCATCGTACCGAACTCCGGATTTACCTGTTGGTAATCCCTCACGGCATAATAACTTCCCAGCGTTCCCTTCCGGTTTTTCTGCGAAATAGGCTGTATGGGCATCAACCAGAGAATATCCACGCCCAACTCCTTCAATCGGGGCAGATGTTCGGCAAAGGCATTGAACGTTCCCTCTTTCGTGTATTGACGTATATTTACCTCGTATATCACCGCATCCTTCGCCCAGGACACCACCGCAGGCGTCTGAAAAGCCGCCGGCAGGATGAGGTCCTGCCCTTTTTTATTCTTACAACCGGCAAGCAGCAGCACCGGCAATAACAACAAGCCTATTTTTCTCATAATTCTCATGTTTAAGTTAATGTATCGTGTTATATATAATTTCCACTCCGTTGGCCGGGACATCCGCTATCAATTTGGAATTATCATAACTGAACCGCCCGCCGAACAACGATTTGAACTCCCCTTTCCGCTCCCGTGCCGGAAGGTCGAGCCGAAGCGTCATATTTTCCCTGCCCTTGTTGAAAATAACGATAACGTCCTCTCCGAAATACGAACGCAGGTAAGCATATATGTTGTCCTCCACCCGCAGCGGAATAAAATCCCCGAACATCAGCGCCATGCTCTCCCGGCGGAACGTGTTCAGACGTGCCGTCTTTTCCTTCACCATCTCCTCCTCTTCGCTCAATCCGTCAAAGCGCATCATCCGCCTGTTGTCCGGATCATTTCCTCCGGTCATGCCGATTTCGTCTCCGTAGAAAACGACCGGTATGCCGGGAATCGTCGCATTGAAAGCTATCAGCTGCACCAGTTTATCGTAAGCCGCCACATCCGACGGTTTGCGCTCCCCGATGCGGCGTCTCCAGCCGGCGGCCTTGCTGTCCTCATCAAAACGCAGATCTCCCGCCGCATAAGAAATGAAACGTGCCCGGTCCTGATTGCCCGAAATATAGGACATCAGACTGTGCACCCCGTAGTAATGAAAACTCTCCTCCAGCGAAGCATTCAGCTGCCGGAACCCGACATCCGGACGGGCAAAAGCCGCCACCGCATCATCGTAGACATTGAAATCAAACTGACCGTCCAGCTGTCCCGAACCGACATAAGAGGCTATCAACTCGCGGCTCCCGTAAGTCTCTCCCACCTGATAAATCGTCATATTCTTCGGGAACATAATATCCCGTTTCAGCTTGCGGGTCAGCGTCCGCCAGAATATTTCGGGAATATGCTTGGTGGCATCGTGGCGGAAACCGTCCAGGTCGTATTCTTTTATCCAGAAAAGAGCGGAATCGGTCATCGGCTCATACACTTCCGGACGCTGCAGATCCAGTGTCGGCAGGAAAGAGTCGAACCACGTCGTCAGCCGGTATTCATCCCACCGTTCCGTATTCAGCGTCCCGTCGGGCAGATACAAATCCGTCGCCCAGTCCTTGTGTTCCCGATACAGCGGATGAAGCCGGTGAACATGATTCGCGACATAATCCAATATCACGTTGATATTCTTTTTATGCGCTTCCTCCACCAATTCCTTCAGTTCATCCGACGTACCGTAACGGTCATCCACCCGGGTGGAAGAAACAGGCCAATAGCCGTGGTAGCCCGAAAATTTCGTCCGGGGATTTTTCCACAGGCCGTAAGCTCCTTCCGGATTCTGCGTTATCGGCGACAACCAGATCGTATTGACACCCAGCGAATCGAAATACCCCTCTTTCAGCTTCTGCGTCACGCCCGCCAGATCGCCTCCCATATAATCGGCAATCGGCAACACCTCTTTGCTATTCAACGGACGGTTGTTCTCCGGAATAGAATCATAGAAACGGTCCACCATCAGGAAATAGAGTACGGAAGCCCGCTTGTCGAAACGGTCGAGCTGCGAGGCATCCAGAATCACCCGTCCGTATTCCAAGGGGATAAAAATATCGTTGGAAACGCCGTAGGCATTTATCGCCCACACCCGCATCTCCGAACGTTTCACCTTTGTCGCCGCTTTCGGAATCAGAATACCCGTCTTATCGGCATGCCGGACAATATAGTGCTCTCCGAGCCGCTGATTTTGCAGATAAACCAGCCACGCCTTCACGGGATTCCGGCTTTGCAGCCAAATTGTGTCCCCGCTCAGCGAATCTGTATAAATTTCCGGCGCCTTGTCCGCTTCCCGGCTGTCGCCTATCAACGGAATGTCATACACATAGCCCTCATACGTGAGGCGCAAGTTCTCCATCGGCTCCACTTCTCCCTGCCGGATGAGTTTCAATACTTGCCGGTCGTCGCTCCATTCGGCTTTCAAACCGGAAGAAGTCTGGACTTTTTTTACCTTTTCGGGGAAAAGAAAATAATCCGACATGAAAACAGTCGTCGTATCGGAGTTCAACCGAACCGGACTCGCCAAATCGTATATGCCGGAAACGTCAGGCAATACGATCTCCTTGTGCCCGCACGAAAAGAGTACGACCCAAAGAACGGGCAGAAAAATCATTATTTTTGACATACATCATTTTTAAGGTTCTTGTCAAAGATAGCAATTATTACGCAACTCCCGTCCCAAAGTTTCACGCCTTCCCTCCCCATTCCACCTTTTCAACCATTCCACGCTTTAACTTTTTAACTTTTCAACCTTTTAACCATTCCCCCGTATACAGCAATAAAATCGAACAAAGCTGTTTACAATTATGAAACCACACAGACACACGAAACCACACTTTCTCTTCCTGTTTCTCCTGCTGTTATCCTCACTGGGCGGCATGGCACAGGAAATCACACTGCGCGGGCAAGTCACCGACGCATCGAACGGAGAACCCCTGCCCGGAGTGAGTATCCTCATCCAGGGAACAACAACCGGTACCACCACCAATCCGAACGGAGAATACACCCTAAACGTCAAAAAAGGCGATATACTGGTGTTTTCCTTCATCGGATTCAAACCCCAGAACGTCACCGTAACGAATCAGCAGCCCCTGAACGTCCGGCTGGCGGAAGACCAGCAGCAACTGCAGGAAGTCGTCGTCATCGGCTACGGGCAGGTGCGCAAGAACGATGCGACCGGTTCCGTCGTATCCATCAGTGCAAACGATTTCAATCCGGGCGTCATGTCGTCCCCGCAGGATTTGTTAATCGGCAAGACCCCCGGCGTACAAATCACGACGGGAGGAGGAGCCCCCGGTGACGGAGCCACAATCCGTATCCGAGGAGGTTCGTCCATGAAAGCCAGCAACGACCCGCTGATTGTCGTAGACGGCGTGCCCCTCGACAATACCGGCATCAACGGTATGCGCAACCCGCTCAACGCCATCAATCCTGCGGATATCGAGACTTTCACCGTACTCAAAGATGCTTCCTCCACCGCCATATACGGGGCAAGAGCCTCCAACGGCGTTATCCTGATCACCACGAAAAAAGGGGAAAAAGGACAGCCGTTCCGGGTGAACTACTCCGGCCAATTCAGCGTCGGCTGGCGTGAAGGGGAGATAGACGTACTCTCCGCAGACGAATTCCGGGAAACCATACAACGACAGTTTGCCGGCAATAGCGCCGTCATCGACAATTTAGGCCATGCCAATACAAACTGGCAGGACGAGATATACCGCGTTGCCGTCAGCAACGATCATACGCTCGACTTTTCCGGCTCAAAATTCAACACCCCTTTCCGCCTCTCTTTAGGCTATACCAATCAGCAGGGTATTTTGAAAACGACCAGTCTGAACCGCTACACGGGAGCATTGAATCTGAATCCGACATTCTTTGAAGACTTTTTGAAAATCAACCTTCAGGCGAAAGGCATGTACATCAAAAACAACTTCGGCAACACGGCATCTATCGGCGAAGCTGTCGCATTCGACCCGACACGCCCCGTAAAAGACGGCAACGAAAGATACGGAGGATATTTCACATGGACGCAAACCACGACAGGCAATCCCAATATCATCGCCCCCATCAATCCGGTCGCCCACCTCAAACTCCACAGCGACAAGTCGGACGTAAAAAGATTCATCGGAAACGTCCAGTTCGACTACCGGCTCCACTTTTTTCCGGACCTCCGGGCCAATCTTAACCTGGCATACGATTACTCCAAAAGCGACGGGAAAATCATAGAACCGGAGAGCGCCTCCTGGACTTACGACGAGAAATACGGAAGCGGCTACTACAAGAAATACAGCGAAAAGAAGCACAACGAACTGTTGGAATTCTACCTGAATTACAATAAAAACATCAGCTCCATTTCAAGTGTTATCGACGTCGTGGCAGGTTACTCCTGGCAACATTTCAAGAGAGCGACCAAAGACTACGCCACCAATACTTCCGGAAGCTACATCCGGGAAGACAAGACAAGCGCCTCCGAAAACTACCTGCTGTCTTTCTTCGGGCGACTGAACTATACTTTCAAAGACAAATACCTGTTCACCCTGACGGTCAGAGGAGACGGCTCTTCCCGTTTCTCCAAAGACCAGCGCTGGGGTACTTTCCCCTCGCTGGCGCTGGCATGGCGGATGGACCAGGAGGAATTCATGCAGCAATTCTCCCGGCTATCCAACCTGAAACTGCGTTTCGGTTACGGTATCACGGGACAACAGGACATTGTCGGCAACGATTATCCCTATCTGCCCAATTACACGATAAGCAACGACAAAGCGCAGTATCAGTTCGGCAACGAATTTATCTACACCCTGCGTCCCAACGGCTACGATTCCAAAATCAAATGGGAGGAAACCACGACATGGAACGCGGGCATCGATTTCGGATTCTTCAACAACCGGCTGAACGGGTCGTTCGACTATTATTACCGCAAAACCAAAGATCTGATTAACGAGATACCCGTAGCGGCAGGCTCCAACCTCACGAATAAACTGGTCACCAATGTCGGCGACCTTTCCAACGAGGGATTTGAACTCAACCTGAACGCCGTTGCCATCGCCAACGAAGACTGGAACTGGGAAATCAACGTAAACCTCTCCTACAACAAAAACAAAATCATCAAACTTATCCGCAACAAAGACCCGAATTATGTCGGCGTACTCACGGGAGGCATTTCCGGAGGTACGGGGAGCACCATACAAATTCACAGCGAAGGGCATCCATCCAACGCTTTCTATGTTTACCGGCAGGTGTACGACAAAGACGGCAAACCGCTGGAGGGCGTATATGCCGACCTCAACCACGACGGCATAATCAACCAGCTGGACCTTTACCGGTACAAGAGTCCGGCTCCCAAATACCTGGCCGGTTTCTCCTCTTACCTTACCTACAAGAATTGGGACCTGACCATCGCAGGGCGGTTCAGCTTCGGCAACTACGTCTACAACAACGTACAATCCGACCAGGCGCTGTACGCCCGGCTGTATAACAACACCGGATTCTATTCCAACCTTCCGGCATCGATAAAAAACACCCGGTTCCAGGAAGCGCAGTATTTCTCCGACTACTACGTACAGAACGCCTCTTTCATGAAGCTGGACAATATCACGCTGGGATACAATTTCAAGAACCTGTGGAACAACCGGCTCAATCTGAGAGTCTACGCCCTGATGCAAAATGTTTTCACCATTACCCGATACAAAGGATTGGATCCCGAAATTTTCAACGGGATAGACAATAACCTCTATCCGCGCCCGCAAACGGTATTGCTCGGCGTCAATATCGGATTCTGATTCTCATCCTAATCTGTAAACTAAAAATATACGACCATGAATACGAAATATCTGAATATCCTTAGTCTTTTCCTGCTGACGTGGCTGACCGCCTGTGTGGGAGACCTGGATACCAAACCCATCGACAAAAACATTGTCACGGCGGAAGATGTCTACAAGACGCCGGAAGCCTACCGGCAGACACTGGCCAAAGTGTATTCCGTATTTGCCGTCAGCGGGCAAATAGGCCCGGACGGCAATCCCGACCTGGCAACAAGCGACGAAGGAACGTCCAATTACCTGCGACAGCTGTGGAATATGCAGGAACTGACGACAGACGAAGCGATATGCGCATGGAACAATGCGGGTCTTCCGGATTTGCATGACCAGAACTGGTCATCCGCCAACGACTATATCACCATTACCTACGAGCGTATCTATTACCTCATATCCGTCGCCAACGAATTCCTGCGCGAAACGACCGAAGGCAAGCTCAACAGCCGGAATGTGTCCGAAACCCTGAAAAAAGAAATCGCCTACTACCGCGCAGAAGCCCGTTTTCTGCGGGCACTGGCCTATTATCACGCCCTCGACCTGTACGGGAATGTTCCTTTTGTCGACGAGAACCAAGGCGTAAGCGCTTTTTATCCCGAACAAATCAAGCGCAACGACCTGTTCTCGTGGCTTGAAAAAGAGTTGCAGGAAATCGTCCCGTTGCTGAAAGAACCGCATACCAACGAATATGCGAGAGCCGACCAGGCAGCTGCATGGACTCTTTTGGCTAAAATGTACCTGAACGCCGAAACATATACCGGCACGCCCCGCTATACAGATGCGATTGCCTATTGTAATCTCATTATCCCCCACTATTCTCTCGATAAGGATTACACCCGTATCTTTATGGCGGACAACCACTCAGCCCGGGAAATCATCTTCCCGGTAGCCTTTGACGGTACCCACACACAGACCTACGGAGGCACCACCTTTCTGATTTTCGCCGCTTTCGGCGGAGACAGCCTGCGCACGCAGGACTACGGAGTCAGCGGAAGCTGGGCGGGCAACCGCGTCAGCGACCAGTTCGCCGCTAATTTCGACCCCGGCGACAAAAGAGCCTGTTTCTTTACGAAAGGCCAAACGAGCACCGAAATCAATTCCGTGTCGGATTTCAAACAAGGAGTCATCGTCACGAAATTCACCAATATGCAGTCCAACGGGCAACCCGGTTCCAATCTTAGTTTCGTGGACACCGATTTCCCCGTATTCCGCCTGGCGGATGTCTATCTGATGTATGCCGAAGCCGTCGTGAGAGGTGGCTCCGGAGGCAGTCTGAACACAGCCCTCGGCTATATCAATGAACTGCGGGAGCGGGCATTCGACGACGGTGCGGGACAAATCAACACTTCCGACCTGACACTCGATTTTCTGCTGGATGAACGCGCCCGTGAATTGTACTGGGAAGGACACCGCCGCACGGACCTCATCCGCTACGGACGTTTCAGCGAGACCTCGTACCTCTGGCCCTGGAAAGGAGGCGTAAAAGAAGGACGAAGCATCGCTTCCTACTACGACCTGTTTCCCCTCCCGTCCTCCGACCTGGGAGCCAACCCGAAACTGCAACAGAACCCCGGATATTAACCGTAAATGAAAACGACATGAAAAAACGATATCTATTCTTCTCCCTCTGTCTCTCGCTCCTGCTGACAGGATGCGAAACCGACAATAAAAAATACTACGCCGCGGAGTTTACAGCTCCCGAGCTGACGACACCCGCCGCAGGTACCCGGCTGACGCTCACCGAAGCCGGGCAGAACGATTCCGTTGAAATCGCCTGGCACGCCGCGGACTACGGTTTTCCGGCTTCCATTCTCTACACCGTGCAGATGGCAAAAGCCGGCACGTATTTCGAATCCGCCGTCAAAATCGCCGAAACCAAAGACACCCGCATCCGGACGGATTACGCCACCCTGAACAACAACGCCCTCATCGCAGGCTTTGTCCCCGAAACCCCGGCGGAAGCCGAATTCAGAGTCATAGCGACCGTAAACAACCATTTGCAATCCCTGCATTCCGAGCCCGTCAGCCTGTCACTGACCGCCTACAACGTTTCGGTCACATATCCCATACTTTACGTACCGGGAAGCTATCAAGGCTGGAATCCCGGAGACCCGGAGACCGTCGTCACATCCCCCAAAGCGAACCAGGTATATGAAGGGTACCTTTGGTTTACCGCCAATACAGAATTCAAACTCCTCGGCCAACCCTCGTGGGGAGAGCTGGAATGGGGTTCCGGCGGAGACGGGAAACTGGCACCGCGGGGAAGCAATATTGTCATGAGCAACACAACAGCAGGACTTTACCTATTAACGGCTGACCTCACCGGACTGACCTATTCCGCCACACCGGTGACCTGGAGCATTACCGGCTCGGCAACATCCGGCACTCCCATAAACTTGAATTACGACGAAACCGCCCGGCAATTGCAAATCACCGCCCCGCTCTCCGAAGGGCAATTCGTCTTCCAGGAAACAGGAGCGGACAACCGGACGTTAGGCGTGTATTTCAGCAACCAGCTCATGGACGACGGCAGTGAAATCATCATCCCCGCCGCCGGCGAATACACCGTCACGCTCAACCTCAGCCAATATCCGTATACTTATTCGGTGGAATGAGGAAGTTAAAGAGGTGAAGGCTTGATTCTCCTGCAAATTGCAGGAACCCGTCCATTCGTGAAAATTACTTCCCGCGGATTGCGGGAAGTAATCCCTTTGAAATTTTTTCTTCCCGCAATTTGCAGCGGCTCGTCCGCAAGAACTTTTTTCTTCTCGCAGATTGCGGGAAGAAATTCTTTTGTGATTTTTTGTTCCCGCAAATTACGGAAGCAAATCCGCGACTGATTTTGTTAAGCTGTAATCTACTATGTTAAATCCTTAACATTTTTTGTTTCCTACAAACAGCGGCTTAAATTTTTAACAAAAAAGAACTCCGCCGCTATTTACGGAAACATACATCGTAAAACTTTTCCATACCTCCAAACATTATTTACCTGCCCGCCCCAAACGGAACAACTCCTCCACAATCGGCAAGAGATTCGCCGAGTCAAATGGGTAGCAACTGCGACGCAGAAGCGTATCAATTCTACTCCCAAATACAGTTACAACACAGCGGGAAGCCAGTTGATACGGAGTTCCCCCAAGCAATTCCCTGCCAATCCCGGAGGAATTTACAGGAAAAATCCATTTTTGAAAAAATAAATGCTGCCGTGTAATTGCGGCAGCATTTAGCTTTCATTCCATTTTAAGAGATTAAGGAAGAGCGGGACTGATTCTAATCAAGCCGTCACCTGCTCTTGCCCCCGCCGTCATGGTGGCATTGTAAAATTTCAATCCGGAATAATGTATGGATTGCCCCGTGTGGCTTCCGCTTGTATTCACCGCATTGCATCCGTTGTAACCGGAAATAAACGAAGAACCGCCATATCCAGCACCTTTATCATACTGTTGAGAATAACCTCCGTAATATCCTCCGCCACCTCCACCACCACCTGCTCCAGAGGTAATACCAGTCTGTCCATAGCCGAAAGCATAACCGGAAGTCTGATTTGCTCCTCCTGTGACAGACAAGGTTCCTCCACTATAACCACTATTAGTATGAGCTCCACCACCGCCTCCAGCAGCGACCATAATCCGAGACCTTAACGAAGTTGTACCACTCCACGACCCTCCTTCCAGACGGATGTCACTGGCACCTCCGCCACCAGCGCCAGGTTCCGGTTTCGTATCTTTATTTTTATCATTCCCTCCAGCTCCACCACCGTTCCAACCTCCATCCGCACCCGTGTATTTCCCGTTTGTACCGGAATCATATCCTTTCCCTCCTACGTAGGCATAAAACAATTGGCTACTCGATAATAGTATTGTGCCTTTCGTATATGCTCCGTTCCCCCCGTACTCGTCCAAGACCCAGTTAGTTCTTCCTCGTCCACCTTCAGCACCATAACATTCCATGACGTACTCACCCGGAACAAGCGTGATGGAACTTGAACCAACTGACCTGAACTCGCGTTGTACGACGATTTTTTTTGTCCATTTTTGTCCCGGACATTTATCCGAGGATACCGTTACATTTGTCCAAAAGACGGGATTAGTAGTCAAGCCCGATACAAGTCCTTTATTAGAAATGGATATTCCTGTGGGGGGCGTTTCCAATATCCAATGTACTTGCGGCATGTTCCCCCACGTTGAGGTAACTGTAAAGGAGGGATCAACATTGGTATAAGTATCCAATGAATTTGTCCACGGTTTGGGAGCAATGCACACATTGGTCACCGTCTCTGCCATGCCCACGGCACAAACAGCCACCCGCTTGAATTGATACGTCACAAACGAGGTACCGGTATTGACAAAATTATTATACACCAACGATACTCCGCTCTCATTCGGAATTATATCAAACTTCGATTCTCCCGGCTTTTTCACGTACCAGTTGTATTGGAAACGTAAATCGGGGAAATCAGGACAGGAAGCCTCCTGTACATTGACAATATGCAACTCATTCCCTGGACAGGTCGTATCGCCCTGAATTTTCCCGCTGTTGGTTTCAATCTTTATACTTCGCACTCCGCGAAAGCCAAAATTTGCATACCTCGTATTTATCGAGGAAAAAGTCGTCCCTTGGGCTTTTGTCCGGTCGGAAGTCCTCAACAGGCTATCGGCGTTGAAAAAACTGCCCCCTCGTACACCAAATGCCCCGGCAGCGGTAGGCCAATAGTCCACACCTGTATTGGCAGACCCATCGGCATTCAGTTCTCCGTCACCGTGGGAGTCGGAGACACTGTAATCAAAATTCTTCGCAGCTGTTGATGCGATATAACACATTTCACCTAAGTTTCCGCTCATTTCCATCACTCCCCAATTGGTGGCTCCCGCCTGGGTCTGGTTGGTAGAGGCAGTTGCGAACATCCCGCACCGGACGGGACCATTAATAACTCCTCCGCTATTTACGTTGTGGGTTTCGATCGTGGAGCGTTCCCGTTCATCACCATAATAAAGCAGGTTAGATTCTCCGGTCATCGGATTGAGGCCGCTGTTGCTGTTCCAGGCATACTCTCCCTTTTCCGGTATCTGTGGATACGGCCGACGGCACGCCTTCTCGTATTCCAGTTCACTCATGGGCCGCAAACCGCTCCAGTCGCAATACGCCAGCATGTCATACGGAGAAAGGTATCCGCAGGCGACAGTCTGCCCGTCATATCTGGAGAAAAGGTCGTTTGCCTGGTCAAGATTGTTACCGAATACGGCGGGTACCCCTTCCTGCCTTTGTTCGATAAAGACAAGGCCGTTCCGATAGTCCGGTGAACCGGTAATGCCGAAAATGTAATCCCCGCGGTTCATGGCAGAGAAGTTGTTGTTGGCTACATGTGTCTTCTGCTGCTCCAATGTGAGGGAATTAAGGAACTCCATGTACTGCTCCTGGCTTGTTTCGTACTTCATGATATAGAAACCATTATACCCTTTGGGGTAGTAGGAGGCCAAGGAAACAGACGTGGAGGATGGATTGACGGTGTTCAGGGTGATGGCCGCTTCCGAATCAATAAGACAGGGAGATACGCCGGATTTCGCAAAACTGTATGCGGAGTGGTTGTCTCCGAGGTAGTAACTGCCGTAGGGAATATAAACCATCTCAATGGCATGGATGGCGACATATATTTTATCCAGTTTATTACCGAAGTCGGCGGCAGTAAGCGCTTTCTTTGAGTTGGCCTTGATTAGCCATTTAAGCCGGAGGGTAACCCAAACATTACCTTCGGAAATGGCATTCCGCATAAGGAACACACCAGAGACTTTGGCACTGCTGCCGGAACCTGTTTCGCCCAACATGAAAGAATAGCCGCCACCTGCATTATGACCTTCGCGAGCGAGATAACCGTGATGCCAGGGTTCGGTAGCGCCCCGCTTTTTGTACTTAAGAAACACCCACGCGGCGTCCCAGTTGAAATCATCCCGCCACGAATTGTCCCATGAAACATTTACTTCCACAAAAGCCGTATCGCCGACAATATTGACGACACGCGGTTTACTTGCTACCCGGATATTATTACCGAGAAC
>NZ_CALPCZ010000029.1 GCF_943193135.1 Odoribacter lunatus | reverse complement strand
TGATTAATTTTTTTAATTATTTTTTTAGCCTCTTATATTCAAACGTTTGCGTAATGTGATACATGCTTAGTAGGCATGTATTTTAATTCTAAGAAATTGATTAATAAACTATTCGATATGGAGTTTATTAGTATCGATATCCTCTTCCTCGTTATAAATTTGAAGTAGCGGTTCTTTAAAAGTTTTGTTTGTAATACTCTTTTCTAAAGAAAGCAGAAGAGAAGGTAATAAAATCAGATTAGCCAGCATAGCGGCAAATAGAGTAATTGATGTAAGCAATCCCAGCGCGAATGTACCGCCGAAACTGGAAAGACAGAAAATACTGAAACCGCAAAATAAAATGATAGATGTATAAATCATACTTTGCCCGGTCTCTTTCAAAGCCAGAATAACAGACGAATGGATGCACCAGTTTGTTGATTGTAATTCCTGACGGTATTTGGCCAAATAGTGAATAGTATTGTCTACGGAAATACCGAAGGCCACACTGAACACCAATATCGTGGACGCTTTGATCGGAATGCCGGCGTATCCCATAATAGCGGCGGTAATCAATTGCGGAATAACATTAGGCACAAGGGCTATCAGCACCATTCTTTTACTTTTGAACATCCACGCCATAAAGCCTGCGATAAGCAAAATAGCTAGAGCCAGCGAAGTAAACAGATTTTTAATCAAATATTGATTTCCTTTGAAAAAAATAATACTGGACCCTGTCACCTTCGTTGTCGCTTTTTCCGGAGGGAAAAGCTTTGAGATAGTATGGTAAAGGGAATCTTCCTTCGCCTCCATCTTCTTTGTACCGATATCTTTAATTCTGAAAGTAAGTCTTACCTTTTGATTCGTGGAATCTATAAACGAACCAGCCATCGCATTCATGCCGCTGCTGCTTTTCAGCGCATAACTCAGAATAAAATTCTTATTCATATTGGTCGGCAGTTTATAATATTCCGCCTTTCCGTTATAATAAGCCTGGCCGGCAAACTTTACAGCCTCCACAATAGACAAAGGCCGTGATATATCCGGATCCTGCTGAATTTGGTAACAGAGCTTATCTAATTTCTCCAGATTAGATAACTTGAAAACCTGATTTGGCTTTTGAAAATCCACCGTAACTTCTAAGGGCATAAGCCCGTCAAAATTATACTCGAAAAAAGAGAGATCTTTGCGAATAGGGTCACTTTCTTTCAAATCATCCACCATGTAGCCGGTCGTCTTCATTAGCGTGATGCCCAGCAAACTAGCCAAAACAATCGTAACTGTGAGGCGGTAAACAATATGGCGGTAATTCACCACAACCTGAATAATGTGATCAATAACATAAGTGATAAAAGCATTATGCAAATGCCGGGTCTGTTTCGTATCGGGTACCGGTAAATAGCTGAAAACAGAAGGAATTAGAATAAGGCAGATAATGAAAACCGTTGTAATGCTGATAAAAGCAATCAAACCGAACTCCTTCAATATCCGGCTGGACGTAATAATAAACGTAGCAAACCCGGCGGCAGTCGTCAGATTGGACAAGAGAGTCGCATTCCCGATTTTGTGCACCATACGTTGCAACGCCTTAATCTTATTGCCGTGCAACACATACTCCGCATGGTACTTATTAACCATAAACACACAATTGGGAATACCGATAACAATCAGCAATGGCGGCAACATTGCCGTCAAAAGTGTAATCTTGATACCTAAAATCGCCATGAATCCCATGGCCCACACTACATTAATACCGATAATAGCGACACAAAATCCCACAATCCGGAAAGAGCGGAAGAATAAGTAAAGAATAACAGCCGTAATCAAGAGAGACAGAGCGATAAACATATACATCTCCCGCTTAATATTCTCCGCATTAACCACCCGGATATAAGGCAAGCCGGAATAATGCATCTGCACTTGGTACTTATGGGCAAAACCTTCGGTAATCTCCCGAATCTCCTTTACCAATTTCACTCGGGCAGGAGAATTCATCACTTCTGCCGAAACCGTCACCATCATACCGTACGTATGGGTCTTTTTATTTATTAGCGTCCCCTCATAAAAAGGCAGATGTTCCGCAATATAAGCCAAACTGTCCAACTCCTCCTTTGTCTTCACCTCCGAAGGGAAAATCGGCTTTATTTCAAATTTCTTAAGATCATTATTCTTTAGTAAATTGAAAGTATGGGTAATGGAAACCAGCGCATTGACACCATTCAACTGCTTCATTTTATTCCCCATGGCAATCCAGTCATTCACCTTCTCCAGTTGATAGAAATCGGAATCCTGCACGGCAAACACCATCATATTGCCCTCTTGGCCGAAAGTTTGCTGAAACTTCACGTAATCAATGTAGGCACTGTCCGATTGGGGCAGCAGACTAGCATTTTCATAAGACATTTGTAAATACCGCACTTGAAACCCCATGAAAAGAGTCCCGAGCAACACCGTGATAATACATGCAATTCTATTTCGAAGAATAAACCCCGCGATTTTTATCCACATACAACCAGATAACTTTCAAGCAGTCAAAAATAGTAAGAATTATTCAGCTTCCCGTATTTTGGGGTTATTTTTATGTCTATTTTCATCCCGTTTAGTCTTTTTCATAAAATTCTTTTCCATTGCTTCAGTCAAATCCACTCCCGTTTGGTTGGCCAGACACACCAGCACCCACAACACATCAGCCATTTCATCCTCTAAATTATCTTTTTCTCCCTCTTTAAAAGACTGTTCACCATACTTTCGTGCCATCACCCGTGCCAATTCACCCACTTCCTCCGTCAGAATCGCCATATTGGTCAACTCATTAAAATACCTCACGCCGACAGTCTTTATCCATACATCGACCTTCTCCTGTAACTCCTTTATCTCCATACAATCAAATACGGTTTTTTGAATCAATTAAAATCGTAACCGGACCATCATTAATCAATGACACCTGCATATCGGCACCGAAAACACCGGTCTTAACCTCCTTCTGCATCTCTGAACTCAATGCCTTCGTAAAGGCTTCATATAAAGGATTGGAAATATTCGGGCGGGCGGCATCAATATAGGACGGGCGATTCCCCTTCTTCACCCTTGCCATCAACGTAAATTGGCTGACGGCCAAAATCTCTCCGTCCACTTCCTTTACCGAACGGTTCATAACACCATCATCATCATTGAAAATGCGGAGATTACAAATTTTACTGCAAAGCCACTCAATATCCTCCTGTGAATCATCCTCCTGTATACCCACCAAAATCATCATCCCCTTGCCAATAGACGAAAACACACGTCCCTCGATAGACACGCTTGCTTGTAACACCCGTTGTATGACAACTTTCATATCCTCATTAATTTATTCAGACAAAAATAAGGAAATAGAGAGCTTTATGCAAATAACTTTTCAGCCATACCCTTTCCCGCTTCATAGGCTGCTTGTAAATCTTTGGGAAACTGATAATGGCGGTATGCTGCTTTTTCCGTCTCGGAAAAAACTTCCACATCATACAAAGAATAATCCTTAAATTGATATGTATTATAAGCAATTAAATGTTGTGGTGTTCCTAAAACGTGCGCGATAAAATCCTCTGTAACAGCAATATTCGTTAAAAAGCCGCCTTCTTCGGCTTGCTCGGGCGTAGCATTCATCGAATATATCATTTGTACCGGAAGCTTTCTGCCGAACAGACTCCGGTAGCCGGATTCATAGGTAGTCTTTGCAAAAAGCAGGCGTTCCAGCATACATTTAAGATAACCTGGCACTGAAGCCAAATAAATCGGAGTGCCGATAACCAGTCCGTCGCAGTCTTCAATCTGTTGCAGCACATCTTTTAAATCATCCCGGACGGCACATTTCCCGTAAAAGGTGCTCCCCTTCTTTTTGCATGCAAAACAACTTTGGCAGCCGGTAAATTTCAATTCATACAAATTAATCCAATTAATGCGGACATTTTCGTTTACTGCCCGAACACCTTCTGTAAAACGTTCACATAGCCGTGCTGTATTAAAATCTTTGCGCGGAGAACTATTAATCACTATAATTTCCATAAGATATTATTTAAATTACAGAGGCGAAATTAGAGGCGTATTGCTAAATTTGCAAGAACTAACCAAACGGTTAAAACCTTACTGCTAAGTTAGTTTTAGTTGAATCAAGACCTTATAAATCGAATATAATGGGGAAAAATTTGGATTATGAATATTGTCCGTCGGCACCCGTTTTGGAATGGTTTTCCAACAAATGGGCACTTGTCGTATTATTGAAACTGCGGGATGGAAAAATTATGCGCTTTAACGAACTCTACCGCTCCATTCCCGTTATTTCGGAAAAGGTTTTGGCTCAAACCTTACATCTCCTTGAAAAGGACGGTCTCATAACCAAAATTATCTATCCCGAAGTCCCGCCCCGCTCGGAATACCGTTTGACACCCTTGGGCACCACTCTTTTGCCTCACCTTGACGCATTGATGCAATGGGGCCAGGAAAACATGGTCACTATTCTTCAAAACAGAGGAGAATAACTAAACAGATAGCAGACTTATAAGGATTTTCTAGCACTCTTCTAAGGGTTCCATGGCTTATAAAACATCTAAATATTTTATAAAACCCTTAATTACTCCTTGTCAAAATAAAGAGTAATTAGAGAATGATTAGAGAGTAATTAAAGAATGATCGCCATATAATACGGATATAATACGAATATGATACTGTTTTCAAAACCATTTGCTGTTTATTCTGTAATGAATTTCCAGTAATTTTCAGGGGTTACGACATGGAATGGAGAATCTGGATATGAATTGGCAAAAGCTTTGGGTTGGCGATTGCGGGTATGGCTGTTCCATTTGAATTCAAAAGTTTTTAATTTCCCGTCCTCTTCTTCCACCAAATCAATTTCCTGCTGCTCGTGGGTACGCCAAAAGAATAGCTGGGCAAACTTGCCTGAATAGGCATTATGCTTTACCCGTTCGCTAACCATGAGGTTTTCCCACAAGGCACCGGTATCATTGCGTAGTTCCAGCGGGGCGAAGTTCGATAATACGGCATTCCGGATGCCGTTATCATAGAAATATATTTTTTTCCCTTTTTTAATTTCATTGCGCAAGTTGCGGCTGAAAGAATCTAGGCGGAATATGATAAAACATTTTTCCAATAGATTGATGTATGTTTCTATCGTATTTTTATCAACACCTAATAATTTACTTAGTTCATTGTATGATACTTCGCACCCCAATTGTAGCGCCAGTGCCCGCACTAATTTTTGTATCAGGTCGGGTTTCTTGATACCTTTGTAAGTAAAAATGTCTTTATATAGGTAATTGTTTGTCAAAGTCATCAAAGTACGCTTGGCATCTTCCGGTTGAGTGACAACTTCGGGATAGAGGCCGTAAATCATGCGGGTTTCAAGCAAACGGCTTTCTTCACGTTCAGAGCGATGAGCGGCTAGTTCGGGTAAAGAAAACGGATACAGATTGTATTCAATCAACCGTCCTGTTGCCGGCTCGTTGATTTCGTTTGCCATATCGAAAGAAGAGGAGCCGGTAACAATAACTTGTGTGTCTAGCTTCAAGTCTCCGATGATTTTTAAAGTTAATCCGATATTTTTCACCCGTTGCGCCTCGTCAATGAACACTAAATCGTAAGGAGAGAGAATATGTTGTAATTCCGTAGATGTTTTTTTTTCCAAAACTAGAATGTCGTCAAGGTTGTCGCAGTTCAACGAAAATACTTTCTCTGTTTTTTTTCGCAAATCAGATAACAGAGTGGTTTTTCCTACTTGTCTTGCACCGAGTAATACGATAACCTTGCCGCGTTTGTAATCGGATAAGATAGAGTTTGTGATGAGGCGCTTTATCATGGTTTTTCTTTTGGGCAAATATAGGAAAAAATACGTTCAATTCACCAATTTAGGCCGAATTTAGTGAATGTATTCACCAATTTAGGCCGAATTTAGTGAATGTATTCACCGATTTAGGCTGAATTTAGTGAAAAAGGATACTCAAAGTACTATAATAAAACGGGATGTCCGTCAAAAACCAACATCCCGTTTTAGTAGCCGAGCCGGGAATCGAACCCGAATTTAAAGTTTAGGAAACTTCCGTTCTATCCATTGAACTACTCAGCCAAATTCGATAGGCAAAAGTAACAAATTAATCGGAAAAGAAGAAAGGATACGAAAATTTGAAATCCAAAATAGGGATATACGGCATTCTTTTTGTAATTTAGGCGCTTAAATGACAGAAATAACAGCTAAAGCATGAAAGGGATGTATACTATTGAACAGTTGCGGGAAATTATTAGGCAGGAACTTGCCAAACAAGAATATATGGAGACACCTTTTTCTCTATTTGAGCCGATCCGTTATATTTTGGAGGATGGGGGAAAGCGTTTGCGTCCTGTTTTAACTCTTATGGCTTATAACTTGTATCGGGATGATGTTGAAAAAGTCTTGAAATCGGCGATAGGGATAGAAATATTTCATAATTATACACTTTTGCATGACGATGTGATGGATGATGCGGAACTGAGAAGAGGCCGTCAGACTGTTCACAAAAAGTGGAATCGCAATGTGGCTATTTTAAGCGGAGATGCTGCGGCTATTACGGCTTACAAGTATATAGAAGATTGTGAAGACCGTTATTTGAGGCAAGTCATTGACGGGTTTAATCAGGTTGCGATGGATGTGTGTAAAGGACAGCAGTATGATATGGAATTTGAGACGCGGAACGATGTGACGGAAGAGGAGTATCTCCACATGATTTATTTGAAGACATCTGTTTTGATAGCGGGAAGTTTACGGCATGGGGCACTTGTTGCGGGGGCGCCGGAACATGAGTATAAGGCACTCTATGATTTCGGTGGATTTTTAGGGCTGGCGTTTCAAGTACAGGATGATTATTTGGATGTATACGGGGATGTATTGGAATTTGGAAAAAAGATAGGAGGGGATATTACGGAGAATAAGAAAACATATTTGTTGATAAAGGCTTTTGAGCTGGCGGGAGAGAAAGAGCGGGCTTTATTGCAGTCCTGGATAGATAAAAAGGAGTTTGACGCTTCCGAAAAAATTAAAGTGGTTACGGAGCTTTATAACCGATTGGGAATCCCGGAGCTGACGTTAAAGACCATAGACGGTTATTTGCAAAAGAGTCGTGAAGCATTGTCGAAAATCAATGTGGAAGAAAGCCGGAAAGCCGGTTTTTATGAAATGATAGACTATTTGGGAGAAAGAAAAAAGTAACGATGACGGAACAAGAAAAGAAATTATTGTTAGATAAACGCTATTTACGCATGGCGCGGATTTGGGCGGAAAATTCTTATTGTGAACGCCGCAGGGTGGGAGCATTGATTGTCAAAGATAAATCAATTATATCGGATGGATACAACGGGACGCCTTCCGGTTTTGAGAATTTGTGCGAAGACGAGGAAAATAAGACCAAACCTTACGTCTTGCATGCGGAGGCGAATGCCATTACGAAAGTGGCAAAATCCAGTAATAGCAGTGAAGGGGCGACGTTATACGTGACGGCCTCTCCTTGTATTGAATGCGCCAAGCTGATTATACAGGCGGGTATCCGGCGGGTTGTTTATTCTGAAGCATATCGCTATCTGGATGGAATAGAATTGTTGAAAAAAGCGAAAATAGAAGTTGATTTTGTGGAAGTAAATTGAAAAATCATGTATAAAAAAAATATACAGACAATATTAATGCCGACGATTGTAGCTTTGGCAGTAGTTATTGGGATGTTTATCAATTCTCTTTTTATTCGTAGGGATACACGGGACAGGCAGGAATTGTTTCTGCCCATACAAGGAAGTAAGGTTGATATGGTTGTAAACATGCTGAAGCATTCTTATGTGGATACCGTCGATATAAAAAAGATTGAGGAAACAGCGGTAGAGGCTCTTATAAAAGATCTTGACCCCCATACGGTTTATATTCCTGCAGAAGATTTGGAAAAGGTAAATGAAGACATGGTAGGCAATTTTGGAGGAATAGGAGTGCAGTTTTACAAGTACCAGGATACAGTGACGATTATAAAGGTTGTTGAGGGAGGACCTTCCGAAGCAGCCGGAATTAAAGATGGAGATCGTATAATTCAGGTAAATGATACGGTGATTGCTGGCGTAAAGATGAATGATGCCAAAATCATGTCCATGATGCGGGGACAACTCGGTACGGATGTTACCCTCACATTGTTGCGACGGGGAGAAAAGCCGATGGTAAAGAAGGTAACACGCGGAGCGATTCCTGTTAAAAGTGTGGAGGTGGCCTATATGGTGAATGATACGACTGGTTATGTGAAAGTGAAAACTTTCGGCATGAATACTTACAATGAATTTATGCAAGCCGTGGAGGGATTACAAAAACAAGGTATGACGAAATTAATTGTCGATTTGAGGAACAATGAAGGAGGGATATTGCCTATTGCTTTGAAAATGGTGAATGAGTTTCTGGAAGCCAATAAGCTGATACTATATACTCAAGGGAAGGCTTCACCCCGTTCCGATTATTATTCTAACGGGAAGGGGCATTTTAAAGACTTGCAATTGAGTGTACTAATCAATGAAATCAGCGCTTCGGCCAGTGAAATATTTGCCGGGGCTATACAGGATAATGACAGGGGAACAATTGTCGGACGCCGTTCTTTCGGTAAAGGGCTTGTGCAGGAACAGCGGATGCTTCCCGATGGCTCTGCGCTTCGTTTGACGGTGGCGCGTTATTATATACCTTCCGGACGTTCAATTCAACGGCCTTATGATGAAGGCAAGGAGAAGTATTATAAAGATTTTTATTTGAGGGCGGAGCACGGAGAACTGGAAGAGAGGGATAGTATTCATTTTGATGAGAATCTGAAATATGAAACTGTCGGCGGACGTACTGTTTACGGAGGGGGAGGTATTATGCCCGATGTTTTTGTGCCAACGGATACTGTAGGATATTCTCGTTATTTGGCGGAGTTGAGTCGTTCAATGAAACTTTATGAATATACGTTTGATTTTATGGACCGTCATCGGGAAGAAATCCGGCAAATAAAAGATTACAAGGAGCTGTTGGATTATCTTCGTCAATATAATCTTGTAGGGGAAATGGTGGACTATGCTGCAAAGCGTGGGGTGAAAAAAGATGCGAAGGGTTTGAAGATTTCTTATAAGGTTCTTGAAAATCAAATACAGGCTTATATTGGCAGGCATGTTTTGAATGATGAGGGATTTTATCCCATATTCGGGATGATGGATGCAACATTGCAGGAGGCACTCAAGTAAGCAAATGATTATAGCGAATGGAATGGCCGAGATTCATTTCGCCCCGTTACAGGGATATACGGATTGGATATATCGGAATAATTTTGCCCGCTTTTTTGGAGGAGTAGATGCTTATTATACCCCTTTTATACGTTTAGAATCTGACAATACTTTTCGTAATCGAGATCTTCGGGATATTGACCCGAAAAATAATTCGGTACCTTTGCTTATACCTCAGATTTTACCGGGGAATGCGGATGAATTTTGCAAATTGACACAGTTAGTTAGGAGCAAAGGGTACAAAAAAATTGATATTAATTTAGGTTGTCCCTTTCCTTTGATTGCTGGAAAGAAAAAAGGGGCTGGCATGTTGCCTTATCCGGAACTGGTAAAAGAGATGTTGAGTCCTATATGTGATTTTCCGGATGTCCTTTTTTCGGTGAAAATGAGATTGGGATGGAAAAATACGAGCGAAGCATATAATTTAATAGACATCATTAATAATCTTCGCTTAGAATACATAACACTTCATGCAAGAATCGGTATTCAGCAATACAAAGGCACTCCCGATTATGAATCTTTTTCCCGTTTTTACCAGGCTTGCGAGCATTCGATTTTTTATAATGGAGATTTGAAATCGGGAAAAGAATTGCAAGAAATTTTAGAAAAATTCCCTAAGCTACGAGGTGTTTTAATAGGAAGAGGGTTGTTGTCTTCGCCGTGGGTGGTAGCGGATTTTCGTAAAAATGAAACAAAACCGGATGGTGAACGTAAAAATCAGGTTTATGCATTTCATGAAGCCTTGTTGAATGACTATAAAAACTATTTACAGGGGGAAAATCAGCTTTTGAACAAGATGAAAACGCTTTGGGATTATCTACTGCCGGAAACAGATCGGAAGATGGTAAAACGGATACGGAAATCGACAAAGTTGTCTGATTATTGCAGTGCCGTAAAGCAAATTTTTGAGTAAGGATTTTCAAAAAAATAACGGGACATTTGTCCCGTTATGTATTAAAAAACAATATTGATAATTTTCTTTTGAACGATAATCATCTTTTTTACGTTTTTTCCATCAAGATATTTCGTGGTTTCCGGAGCAGCCGTGATAGTAGCTTCTATTTCTGCATTGGTGGCGCTTAAAGGCATATTCAGTTTAAATCTTACTTTGCCATTGAAAGAAACCGGATAATCGAAACTGTCTTCCGCCAGATACTTTTCGTCCCATTGCGGGAAAGATGTTTCTGTAACGCTCGTATCGTGTCCGAGACGGTGCCAAAGTTCCTCGGCGATATGCGGGGCATAGGGAGCAAGAGTGATTACCAACGGCTCTAAAACAGCCCGTTTGTTGCATTTCAGGGCGGTCAGTTCATTCGTGGCAATCATGAAAGCTGGAACGGAAGTATTGAAAGAGAAATTTTCAATATCTGATTCGATTTTTTTGATTGTTTTATGCAAAATCTTTAGTTCTTCTTTGTTGGGTTCTTCATCATTCACGATAAGCTTTTCGTCATTCACATAAAGACGCCAGAGCTTTCGCAAAAACTTGAAAACACCGTCAATTCCTTGCGTATCCCAAGGTTTGTGTGCTTCCAATGGTCCGAGGAACATTTCATACAAACGCAAGGTATCTGCCCCAAATTCTTCGATAATATCGTCGGGATTTACGACATTGAACATAGATTTGGACATTTTCTCTACCGCCCAGCCGCAGACGTATTTCCCGTTTTCCAAAATAAATTCGGCATTAGCATATTCGGGCATCCAGTTTTTAAATGCTTCCACATCTAGAATATCATTGTGAACAATGTTTACATTGACGTGAATTTCCGTTGTTTCGTATTGGTCTTTTAATCCGTAAGAAACGAAAGTGTTGGTTCCCTGAATGCGATATACGAAATTAGAACGGCCTTGAATCATGCCTTGATTGATGAGCTTCTTGAAAGGTTCCGGTTCGCAAACGTAGCCTAAATCATACAGGAACATATTCCAGAAGCGGGAATATATCAGGTGCCCGGTGGCATGTTCGGCTCCTCCCAGATATAAATCTACATTTCTCCAATATTCATTTGCTTCCCGGCTTACCAGAACTTTGTCATTGTGTGGATCCATATAGCGGAGATAATAGGCGGAAGAACCTGCAAATCCCGGCATCGTATTCAATTCCAAAGTATAGCCGTCTTCTGTTTTCCAATTCTTCGCCCGTCCCAATGGAGGTTCGCCGCTTTCCGTAGGCAAATATTTGTCAATCTCTGGTAATTCCAGCGGTAATTTCGATTCATCCAGCATATAAGGCATATCGTCCTTGTAATAAACGGGGAAAGGTTCGCCCCAGTAGCGCTGGCGGCTGAATATGGCGTCCCGCAGACGGTAGTTGATTTTGCTTTTGCCGATTCCTCTTGCTTCCACTTCTTCCGCAATTTTGGCAATAGCCTGTTTTACTTCCAAACCGTTTAGTATGCCGCTGTTAATCATTTTCCCTTCTTTGGCATCGTATGAGTTTTCACTCAAATCAATCGGGTGTCCGTTGTCGATAACCGGAGTAATCGGCAGTTCAAATTTCTTGGCGAAAGCATAGTCTCGGCTATCATGGGCAGGTACGGCCATAATGGCACCTGTACCGTAACCGGCTAAAACATATTCGCTAATCCATACGGGAATGGCTTCATTCGTAAAAGGATTCACGGCGTAGGAGCCGGAGAACACGCCCGTTACTTTTTTCACTTCGCTTTGGCGTTCCCGCTCTGTACGTTTGGAAACATATTCCAAATATTCTTTTACGGCGTTTGCCTGTTCCGGTGTAGTCAGGGTTTTTACGTAATCGCTTTCCGGCGCTAGAACCATAAAGCTAACACCGAATATCGTATCGGGACGGGTTGTGAAAATTTCTAATTTCACGTCACTATCCTTTACGTCGAAAATAATATCTGCTCCTTGGGAACGGCCGATCCAGTTGCGTTGAATATCTTTGAGGGAATCAGACCAATCGATTTTATCTAACCCGTCTAATAACCGTTGAGCGTATGCTGACACCCGCAAAGACCACTGGCGCATTTTTTTCTGCACCACCGGATAACCTCCGCGTAAAGAGATTCCCTCTTTGACTTCGTCGTTGGCAAGCACCGTACCCAGCTTCGGACACCAATTTACCATCGTTTCGCCAAGGTAGGCGATTCGGTAGTTCATCAGCACTTCTTGCTGTTGTTTTTCGGTCATGTGGTTCCATTCATCGGCCGTGAAGTGAATATTTTCGCTACATGCGGCGTTCAGGCCTTCGTTGCCGTATTTCGGGAAAGCGTCGATAAGTTCCTGAATGGGTCTTGCCTGCTTCGTATCGTTGCAGTAATAGCTGTTGAACATTTGCTGGAACGCCCACTGGGTCCATTTATAATATTTCGGGTCACACGTCTGGATTTCCCTGTTCCAATCAAAAGAAAAGCCGATTTTATCCAATTGTTCCCGATAGCGGGCAATGTTCTTTTCTGTTGTGATAGCCGGATGTTGTCCGGTTTGTATGGCATATTGTTCCGCCGGCAGACCGTAAGCGTCATAGCCCATCGGATGCAATACGTTAAATCCTTTCAACCGTTTAAAGCGGGAATAAATATCCGAAGCGATGTATCCGAGCGGATGCCCTACATGCAGTCCTGCTCCTGAAGGATAGGGAAACATATCCAAAACATAGAACTTTGGCTTTTGCGAATCAATCTCTACCTGATAAGTTTTCTTTTCCCTCCAATACTCCTGCCATTTTTTCTCGACTTCTCTGAAATTATATTCCATAACTTTACTAATTGATATATGACATAATTTGATGGGCAAAGATACGATAATAAATAAAAAAGCGGGAAAATCACAGAAAGAATATTGTAAATAAGCAACTTGTCATGAATGTTTGAAAAGACAGATAAAAAAACTGACCGAAGAAAACTCTTCGGTCAGCCGGTATAGGTGTCTATGGGCGATAACTCCGGATTACAAGATAAAATGGTCACTGATAGATTTATGTTCTACGACATTGCGGATAGTTTCTGCGAACATATCGGCGACCGAGATGATTTTGATTTTCGGCGACTGACGTTTTAAAGGAATAGAATCAGTAAAGATAACTTCCTCTAATGCTGAATTTTCAATCCTTTCGTAAGCCTGTCCGGAAAGTACGGCGTGAGTTGCTACGGCACGTACGGATTTAGCACCCATTTTACTTAACATGTCAGCAGCTTTGCAGATAGTGCCGGCAGTATCGATCATGTCGTCTACGATAACGACATTCTTTCCTTCTACATTGCCGATAGCTTTCATTTCTGCAACTTCATTTGGCTTTTCCCGTGTTTTGTGGCAGATAACCAAGCCGGAGTTGAAGAATTTAGCCCATGAATTGGCTCGTTTGGACCCGCCGATGTCGGGAGAGGCAATGGCTAAATTATCAAGTTGAAGTGAACGGATATAAGGTGCCAATACAGTGGAGCCATACAAATGATCGACCGGAATATCGAAAAATCCTTGAATCTGGTCGGCATGAAGGTCCATGGTCATGATACGGTCTACCCCGGCGGCATGCAGCATATTGGCAACCAATTTGGCGCCGATGGCAACTCTCGGACGGTCTTTTCTGTCTTGACGCGCAAATCCGAAATAAGGGATAACGGCAACTACTTTGTAGGCGGATGCACGTTTGGCGGCATCAATCATCATAAGTAATTCCATCAGGTTATCACTGGGCGGAAATGTAGATTGTATGATGAAAACATGGTCACCTCGTACAGTTTCATCGTAAGCGGTGACAAATTCTCCGTCACTGAAATGCAATAAAGTTTTTTCTCCGAGCTGTAAGCCGATGGATTTAGCTATATTTTCAGCAATATATTTGCTGTTTTCCCCGGAGAAGATTTTGACTTCGGAAAGATCTGACATAAGTTTAAATCATTAATTACACCGAATACAAAAGTAATGAATTAATTGAGAAAGGGAAATTTATTTTTTAATTTTACCCGAGGTAATATTTAATTTTAAATTTTTATGAAAGGTTTGGAAGAATATATCGCATCAAATCAAGAACGTTTCTTGAGTGAATTGTTTGAATTACTTCGTATTCCGTCGATTTCTGCGGGGGGTGAGCACAAGGAAGACATGTATGCTTGTGCAGAGAAATGGAAAGAGATTTTATTGAAAGCGGGGGTGGATAAAGCGGAAATATTCGAGACGGAAGGGAATCCGGTTTTGTATGGGGAGAAAATCGTGGGAGAAGGGTTGCCGACGGTATTGGTATACGGACACATGGACGTTATGCCCGTGGATCCGCTTGATTTGTGGAAGACAAAACCGTTTGAACCGGTGGTAAAAGACGGAAAGATTTGGGGACGGGGAGCGGATGATGACAAAGGGCAAAGTTTCATGCATGCGAAAGCATTTGAGTTCATGGTGAAGACGGGACAACTTCCCTGTAATGTGAAGTTTATGATAGAAGGAGAAGAGGAAATTGGTTCTACTCATTTACCTGATTTCTGCAGGAAACACAAAGAAATGTTGAAAGCGGATATTATTTTGGTGTCGGATACGGGAATGATAGCGAGAGATGTGCCCTCCATTACAACGGGATTGCGGGGATTGGCTTATTGGGAAATAGAAGTGACAGGTCCTTGCCGTGATTTGCATTCGGGACTGTTCGGAGGTGCAGTGGCAAATCCGATAAATGTATTGGCAAAAATGTTGAGTGGAATGGTGGATGAAAAAGGGCATATTACAATACCGGGATTTTATGACGATGTATTGGAAGTGAGTGCTGCGGAGCGGGCGAAAATGGCGGAAGCACCTTTCAACGAAGAGGCATATAAAAAAGCGATTTGTGTGGATGAACTGTTCGGTGAAGAAGGATATGCTACAAACGAGCGGACAGGGATTCGACCGACATTTGATGTTTGTGGTATTTGGGGAGGATATACGGGAGAAGGTTCCAAAACGGTATTGCCTTCAAAAGCATTTGCCAAAGTGAGCTGTCGTTTGGTTCCTAATCAGAAGCATGAGAAAATAGCCCGGTTATTTAAAGAATATTTTGAGTCCATAGCACCCGCGTATGTGAAAGTGAAAGTTACGTCCTTGCACGGTGGAGCCGCTTATGTGTGTCCGATAGATTTACCGGCATATCAGGCTGCGGAGCGGGCTTATGCAAAAGTTTACGGTAAAAATCCGGTACCTTTCCGCTCCGGAGGAAGTATACCGGTTGTGGCGGCGTTTGAAGAAATATTGGGGATAAAATCCATATTGATGGGCTTCGGGTTGGAATCCGATGCAATTCATTCTCCCAATGAAAACTATCCGCTGGAGCAATTCTTCAACGGAATACGGACAATACCGTTATTCTATAAATATTTCGCGGAGAAGCATTGATAAATAAAAAGGATAAGAAAAACCCCGTCTGCTCCAGATGAATGAGTCGGACGGGGTTCTGTTTTTAATTTTCCTCTTTCAAAGGGGAAAAACCATTTCCTAAAATCTCTTTTGAATCAATAACATTGATAAAAGCGGCAGGGTCGATTTCTTGGATTTTATGACGCAGAGTCATCATTTCTTGACGAGTAAGCACGGTGTAAATAACCTTCCGTTCTTCCCCCTTATACATGCCGATAGCGGAAAACAGTGTTGCACCGCGGTTAATATCCTGTATAATGATTTTTTTTACGGCATCTACTTCCTGGGTTATAATCATCATAGTCTTATACGTCGTTCCTCCTTCCAGAACAGAGTCGATAACTTTGCCCTCAATGAAAACAACAATCCATGAATACATAGGAAGAGTCCATTCCCCGAAAGCGAGTACGGTAGTCAGCGTAATGGAACAATCAACCAATATAACCAATTGCCCCAAAGAGATATGGGTATACTTGTTTAGAATCATGGCGATAATATCCGACCCGCCGGAAGTAGCTCTTGATTTGAAAATCATACCGATGCCGATACCGTATACAACACCTCCGAAGATAGCGGAAAGTAGCTCTTGATTCTCGCCGAGAAGAGCTTGGTAGCCGTAAGTTTCATGAATAATTCCCATAAAAAATGGAATAGCGAAAGTACAGATTACGGTCTTGATACCGAAGCGGGGTCCCAGGAAATAAATACCGATAAGCAGCAAGGGAATATCCATACAAAGAGCGGTGGTTTCCGTCCGCCAGCCCATGAGATGATGGAGTACGATAGACAATCCGTAAGTACCCCCCGGAGCGAAGCGATTAGGCTCTGCGAAGAGCACTGCTCCCAGAGCAAAAACAAAGCATCCGCCCAACAACCACGCGTACGTAATGAAAAAGTCCCTAGTGAATAATTTTTCTTTAAAAATGAAAGGCATAACAGATAATTTATAATAGTTTTTGTCTTTTGGCTTTATCTCATTTTTTTGCGATTCTTAAATAAACCGTGTTGTATTTCTCCCCGGTCGGGACGAATCAGATAGGTAAAATCCAACAAAGGAAGAACAGTGAATTGTTTTTTGGCCACGGCGATAGCTGTTGATTCGGGAATTTTCATGTAAGCGGCTTTGCAGGCGGCGGAAATCCCGATACGTTTGGACACATAATAAGTCAGCCGTAGATTCCCTTCCAGAGCGAAATGTTTGGTAAAATCTACGGAATAATACAAAGCGTTTACACTGTAATGAAATGATTTTGAAAAATACGAATCAAACTGCAATCCTGCATAATACAGATTCTTGTTTTGTAGGATTTGGGTGTGATAAAGCGTATGAAACCAATTGAAAGGTTGAATCTTTTTATTGTTTTGCCCGGCATAAAACTCAATACCGGCACGAAGCGTAAGAATCCTTTCGGCGGAAGGATTGGGGCAACCGGGGCTTTGGGGATTCATCAGCCAGGAAAAGAGAATTTCGTGGCGCATGGCGATGCCTTGTTTTATGGGGACACTGTCGGGGATAAGGTCCTTTATACCGGTACTTTGTATGATTTTGAGAAAAGGCCACGTGTAATACAAATAATGTTCCGAAGAGAGTGCAAACCGGTCGTTTTTCCACCAGCGATGTTTAATGCCGATATTTGGTAAAATGCACTCTTCGCCGATGCGGAATATGAGTTCCGTATTTTCTGTCATACCGATGCGGGAGGGGTTGAACAAACTCAGTTCGGCACCGTCGTTTTTGATAATACCGGCCGTACCCGTGTGCCAGGGAGATATAATTGGACGCCCTTTGCTATGGATTTGATTGTCACGCGGAAGCCATTTAACCTCTTCTTGGCCCCAAAGGAGCGGATAATGGATAAACAGGAACAGGAATAGAACTAATTTTTGCATAAGGCTAAACGGTATAATAATTACGGATTAGGTTACAGATTTCGGCAGGGACGAAAGGGGAAATATCCTCACCCTTTTTTATTTTTTCCCGGATATCGGTGGAAGAAACCGGAAACAAAGGAGCATCTATCGGACGTATATTCGGATAATTGCTATTTCGGACGGTTTCGCCGGAGCGGGGATATACGAAAATGGGGTAATTTTCATAAATAGCCTGATGCTCTCGCCACAAATGGAAATTCTCCAAATTATCCCCACCCATGATGAGGGCAAAACTTTGGGAGGGATAGCGTCTCTTAAGCTCTTTCAGCGTATCAATCGTATAAGAGGGTTTCGGCATCGAGAGTTCAATGGAACAGGCCTCCATTTGTGTTTCTCTGGCAAGGGCTTTCTCGACGAGTTCAATCCTCTTTTCTGCGTCCAATAATTCTTTATTCCGTTTAAAGGGATTTTGCGGACTGACAACAAACAGTATCTTTTCGACAAGCTGATGTTCCAAAAGATAGTGTGCAATTTGCAGGTGTCCTGTATGTATCGGGTTGAAAGAGCCGAAAAAAAGTCCTGTCATAAAGTAAATTTAAATATCATTTTATTTCATTTCAAAAATAGAATTAATTCTCTATTTTTGGCGCCGTTTATAAAGAAATAAATAGGGTATATGATTAGTTTTATTACCATCATTGATTATATCGGAACATTTGCTTTTGCCATAAGTGGAATCCGATTGGCTTCGGCAAAACAATTTGATTGGTTTGGGGCATACGTGGTAGGGCTTGCCACGGCAATCGGTGGCGGAACCTTGAGGGATATTTTATTGGGGGTATCCCCTTTCTGGATGCATCAGCCGGCTTATCTTGTAGTAACAGCTTGTGCATTGGGATTTGTCATTCTCTTTGGAAAATATCTAATCCATCTCAACAACACCTTCTTTATTTTTGACGCCATCGGATTGGGACTATTTGCTGTCGTGGGCATCGAAAAAAGTCTGGCATGCGGCTTCTCGTTCTGGGTAGCGGTAATCATGGGCATGACCACGGGAGCGGCAGGCGGAGTCATTCGTGACGTATTTATTAATGAAGTCCCGTTGATATTCCGGAAAGAAATTTATGCCTTGGCGTGCGTCTTCGGCGGTTTTGTGTACTATATCTGCATGTACTTTTGTTTACCGCCCGCACTCACACAATTTATTGCCGCTACCGGAGTGATATTGGCGCGGGTATTGGCAGTAAAATACCATGTCAGTCTGCCGGTATTAAAAGGTCGTTGAAAGAAACTCCCGAATTGTTCTCTCTGTTTCGGACAAAGCCGTTTCCAATCGGTCATTCATGATAATAGTATCAAACTGAGGGGCGAAACTCATTTCATACATGGCCTTATTCACCCTTTCCTTGATTTTTTCGGGGGAATCGGTACCTCTTCCGACAAGTCTTTTTTGAAGTTCCTCGACAGAAGGAGCCTGAATGAAGATAGAAAGGGCATCCTTGCCGAACTTCTTCTTGATATTGATACCGCCGATAACATCCACATCAAACACAACGGTGTGATTCTTCTGCCAAATCCTGTCAATTTCGGACAACAATGTCCCGTAAAAACATCCGGGGTAAACCTCTTCCCATTCCAGCAGTTCGTTATTCTCAATTTTCCGCTTAAACTCTTCCTGGGAGAAAAAATAATATTCTTTACCGTGTTTTTCCTCGCCTCGCGGAGACCGGCAGGTAGCGGATATTGAAAACTCAAGTCCTAAATCTTTTTTCAGAAGATGCTGGACAATAGTACTTTTTCCGGAACCGCTCGGAGCGGAGAAAATAATGACCTTTCCCATGATGGCACTATAAAATATTGAGGCTTTGCTCCTTGATTTTCTCAAGCTCATCTTTCATGTGTACAACGAGCTTCTGAATATCGTGATTATTGGCTTTAGAACCCATTGTATTGATTTCCCTGCCGATTTCTTGTGCGATAAATCCGAGTTTCCGGCCGGGGGCATCTTCCTTTTCGACGGTCTCAATGAAATACTTGCAATGATTTGCCAACCGTACTTTTTCTTCCGTAATATCAAGCTTCTCCAGATAATAAATAATCTCCTGCTCAAACCGGTTTTGGTCTACATTCTGGAGTTCATGCCACTCTTTGATTTTCTCCACCAGTTTCTGACGGATATTCTCAATCCGTTTCTCTTCATATTGCGGCACCTCCGAGGCAAATTCCTGTATTAAATCGATGCGGTGCAAAATATCCCGGATGAGGACGTCTCCTTCCTGAATTCTGAACTTATCGGTTTCAGTCAAAGCGACTTCAATCCCAGCTTTAAGCTGTTCCCACTCGTTCTCATTCAGTTCTTCCGTTTTTTGCTTGAAAACATCGGGAAAGCGCATAATCGTTTGCAAGAACGTACTGTTATCCACAGGAACATTCAGGGAAGAAGCAATCTGTTCCATTTGTTTGAAATACTGCTCGACGACATCCCGGTTAATGGCAACCTCTTTATTCGACTCGCTATTGTCCGAATAAATACATACATCCACCTTACCCCGCTCAAGGTAATTCTTGATGAGGTTCCGGATTTCCATCTCTTTCTCCTTATAGAGATTGGGCATCCGTAAATTTATATCAAGCTGTTTGGAATTAAGACTTTTAACCTCAATAATAACTTTCTTTTCTCCGGATTCGACTGTAGCCTTCCCGAAACCGGTCATGGACTTTATCATGATAAATGCTTTTTTATTTCGGAAGACAAAAATAGTTTTTTTGTGCAATACTTTGTAACGGGGCGGGGTGTTTTATCACGGGAGGTTTTGCAAAAGAATGACATTCTGTTTATTTTTGCGGAATAATAATAAAATTGCGTATATAATGAAAACCTATTGTTTACTATTGGGAGGTATGATTGCATTAAACGCTTGTCAGGATAAAATGAAAGTCGTTTATCCGGAAACAGTAAAAGACAATACCGTTGATGTTTATTTCGGAGAAACGGTGGCAGATCCTTATCGTTGGCTGGAAAACGACACATCGGCGGAAACAGCGGCTTGGGTGAAAGCACAAAACGAAGTAACATTTAATTATCTGGCGCAGCTTCCGGCTCGGGAAATGTTGAAAGGACGCCTGACAGAACTGGCGGATTACGAAAAATACGGCTCGCCGTTCAAAAAACACGGGAAATATTACTTCTTTAAAAACGACGGCTTACAAAACCAGAGTGTCCTGTATGTACAGAAAACTTTGGAATCGGAACCGGAAGTACTCTTAGACCCCAATAAATTGTCGGAAGACGGAACAGTAGCTTTGGGCGGCATATCTTTCTCCAACGATGGTAAATACATGGCCTATACGATTTCCCGCAGCGGTTCCGATTGGCAGGAAATATATGTCATGGACCTGGCAACCGGTAAACTGCTGGAAGACCATATTCAGTGGGCGAAATTCACGGGTGCTTCCTGGCAGGGTGACGGCTTCTACTACAGCGCATATGATGCTCCCGTAGCAGGCAAAGAATACTCCAATGTAAACGAAAACCACAAAATATATTACCATAAAATAGGCGACCCGCAGACAAAAGACCGGTTGGTTTACCAGAATGCGGCTTATCCCAAACGTTTTTATACGGCAGAGGTCAGTGAAAATGAAAAAGTACTCTTTATTTACGAATCGGGAGCCGGACGGGGAAATGCGTTATACATGAAAGACCTGACCCGGAAAAACGCACTGATAGTGAAAATAGCCGACGATATGGACTATTCCTATAGTCCGCTGGATGTATCGGAAGACCGTATCCTGTTTGTGACCAACTACGGAGCGCCGAAGTATAAAATCACGGAAGCGAAACTCTCGGCTCCCGCTTTGAAAAACTGGAAAGATTTGATACCGGAAACCGATGCGGTACTGGCTACGGCTAAAATCATCGGAGGGAAACTGGTGGTAACTTACGAAAAAGACGCTTCCCATCATGCGTATGTGTATGAAACGAACGGGAAACTATTGCATGAAGTAAAACTGCCGGCATTAGGTTCTGTCGGATTCAGTGGAAACAAAGAAGACAACGAGGCATTTTACACATTCACCTCTTTCACCTTCCCGGCATCCATTTATCGCTACAATGTAGCTGACAACACTTTTGAACTATACCGGGCACCGGACGTGAAATTCAATCCGGAAGACTATACCACGGAACAGGTATTTTTTGCAAGCAAAGACGGCACCAAAATACCGATGTTCCTGACCTACAAAAAAGGGCTGAAAAAAGACGGGAAAAATCCCGTATTATTATACGGATACGGCGGTTTCAACATCAGTCTGAATCCGGGCTTCTCCACCATGCGCCTGCCCTTTATGGAAAACGGGGGCATTTACGCACAGGTTAATTTGAGAGGGGGCGGTGAATACGGAGAAGAGTGGCATGTGGCAGGCACAAAAATGCAGAAACAAAATGTTTTCGATGACTTCATTTCAGCAGCCGAATACCTGGTACACGAAAAATACACTAATCCTCAAAAAATTGCCATCATGGGCGGCTCAAACGGAGGACTGCTGGTCGGTGCGTGCCTGAATCAGCGTCCCGATTTATTTAAAGTCGCCATACCGCAGGTAGGCGTTATGGACATGTTAAGATACCATAAATTTACCATTGGCTGGAACTGGGCAAGCGATTACGGAACAAGTGAAGACAGCAAGGAAATGTTTGAATACCTGAAATCCTACTCACCCTTGCACACCTTGCAGCCCGGTACGGCTTATCCGGCAACGCTCATAACCACGGCGGATCATGACGACCGCGTAGTACCGGCTCACTCCTTCAAATATGCGGCAGCCTTGCAGGCAGCAAACGACGGAACGAACCCCACGTTAATCCGGATTGAAAGCAAAGCGGGGCACGGAGCCGGAAAACCCATGAGCAAAGTCATAGAGGAATATGCAGACATATACGCCTTCATGATGTATCATTTGGGAATGAACACAAAATAAGAAATAGAGGAAAATCGGGAACAGAATATGGAAAACATCCGAAATTTTTGCATCATAGCTCATATTGACCACGGAAAAAGTACGCTGGCTGACCGTTTATTGGAATACACGGGGACGGTCACCGGAAAAGATTTACAGGCGCAGGTCTTGGACGACATGGATTTGGAACGGGAGAGAGGTATCACGATAAAAAGCCATGCCATACAAATGGACTATATGTATGAAGGGAAAAAATATGTGCTCAACCTGATAGACACGCCGGGACACGTAGACTTTTCGTATGAAGTTTCCCGCTCCATTGCCGCCTGCGAAGGGGCATTGCTGATAGTGGACGCAACTCAGGGAATACAGGCGCAGACCATTTCCAATCTGTATTTGGCAGTCGAAAACGATTTGGAAATCATACCGGTATTAAACAAAATGGACATGCCGAACGCCATGCCGGAAGATGTGAAAGACCAAATCATTGAATTAATCGGATGCAAACGGGAAGACATCATCGAAGCCAGCGGGAAAACCGGACTGGGCGTAGAAGAAATATTGCGGGCCATCGTAGAGCGTGTCCCCCATCCGGAAGGCTTCCCCAATCAGCCACTGCAAGCATTGATATTCGACTCTGAATTTAACTCATTCCGGGGAATTATCACCTATTGCCGTATCATAAACGGGAGCTTGAAAACGGGCGACCTGGTGAAATTCGTCAATACGGGCAAAGAATACCTCGCGGATGAAATCGGCGTATTGCGCTTAAAACCGGAGCCGCGCTCGGAACTGAAAACAGGCGATGTGGGATACATCATATCGGGCATTAAAACTTCCTCCGAAGTCAAAGTAGGGGACACCATTACGCATGTCGATAAACCGTGTGACGTCGCGATAGACGGGTTTGAAGAAGTCAAACCGATGGTATTTGCCGGAATCTATCCGATAGACTCAGAAGACTACGAAGATTTGCGGGCTTCCATAGAAAAACTCCAGCTGAACGATGCCTCCCTGACCTTTGAGCCGGAATCATCCGCCGCATTGGGATTCGGATTCCGTTGCGGATTCTTGGGAATGCTTCACATGGAAATCGTACAGGAGCGGTTAGACAGGGAATTTAACATGAATGTCATCACCACGGTACCGAACGTCATGTACATGGCGCACACCACCAAAGGCGAAAGCTATGAAATGCACAACCCCTCCGACATGCCTGCCGCCTCGACACTGGACTATATCGAAGAACCTTTCATCCGGGCGCAGGTCATTACCCCGGCGGACTACATCGGGCCGATAATGACCCTTTGTCTGGGGAAACGGGGGATTCTGACCAACCAGCAATACCACACCGGAAATCGTATAGAAATCACTTACGAAATGCCATTGGGAGAAATCGTATTTGACTTCTACGACAAACTAAAAAGCATCACCAAAGGGTACGCCTCCTTCGACTACTACCAAATCGGGTATCGTCGGGCAAATCTGGTAAAACTGGATATCTTGTTGAACGGCGAATCGGTAGATGCCCTGTCGGCATTAATTCATTTTGACAACGCCTACAACTTCGGTCGTCGTATATGCGAAAAACTCAAAGAACTAATTCCCCGTCAGCAATTTGACATCGCCGTCCAGGCAGCCATAGGAGCGAAAGTAATAGCGCGGGAAACCATCAAAGCCGTACGGAAAGACGTAACGGCAAAATGTTACGGTGGTGACATCTCACGTAAGCGCAAACTATTGGAAAAGCAGAAAAAAGGGAAAAAGCGGATGAAACAGATTGGAAACGTCGAAGTACCTCAAAAAGCCTTCTTGGCAGTACTGAAACTGGATTAAAAAACAAGGGGGGGGAAGACAATAGAAATTATTCTTCATACAACTACTTATTTTTGAAAAAAACGTACTCTTAACTGGCGATTTTTCCAGAAAAAACGCACTCTCAACTGGCGATTTTTCCATTTTTTGAAAAAATAAATGCTGTCGCAATTATGCGGCAGCATTTATCTTTTACACCATTTTGAGGAATTAAGGGAGGACAGGGCTGATTCTGACCTGCCCGTGACTGGTGTTTCCTGTCATCGTGCCGGTCCCCGCCAAGTTCGGCATCCCTACATAACTGCCTCTTACAGTTGTCCATTGATAACCCGCACCGTCAATCATAACCGTATTAATAAAAAACAAACCGGAATAATGCTTGGATAGTCCCGTATGACTTCCCGTACTATTTATTGCATCACATCCATTGTGTCCGGAAATAAACGATGAACCGCCGGCTCCACCAGCATCTGAGTTTTTACCTCCACCTGTGTAACCCTGTCCACCATAATAACCACCACCACCTCCTCCGTTCCCTTCTGCACCACACGATGCGCTAGAGCCATTGCCGCCATTGCGTCCTATTCCAAATGCATAGCCGGAAGTTTGGGTCGCCCCAGCTACAATAGCCCCAGCAACACTACTACTATTATATCCCGTTAAGCCACCAGCTGCCGCACCAGAAGAATGTGCAGCATACCCTCCTCCTCCTGCAGCTACAATTAATCGGGCTCTTAAAGAATTTACATTGTTCCACGCTCCTCCCTCTAAACGAATATCGGAAGCACCACCACCAGAATAACCGCCTGAATAATACTGACCGCTAAATTTTACACTATTTCCTCCGGCACCTCCACCATTAAATGCTGCTGCTCCCCCAGCCGGTCTACCAGCATTGGGACCTGCTTGACCGACATATACATAAAATCTCCGTTGTTGTTGTAAATCCAAAGTTCCTTTTGTATAACCACCTGCACCACCATTTCCTCCTCTTGCACCCCAGCATTCCATATCATATTTTCCTGCTGCCAAAGTCACACTGTCCATGTGTCCTGTGTAAGGAAATATGCCGTTAATTTCAACTTTCGCCGAAAACTCATCCGAAGGACACGCCGCTAGCTTTGCCCTCACCGTGAAATTCACACAAGCCAGTCCACCTGCTATCGTCAACGACGTGGAGGTCTTGCCGGATACGTATGCCCACGACGGAGCACCGTCCAAGGTCCATACAGCAGAGCTGTTTGTGCCCCAATATTGTGTCAAGGTCACGGAACTCCCCGCATTAAAATCATAAATATCTTGAGCAAAAGGTGCGGGCAAAATCGTAACGGTCACTTCGTTGCTTTCTGCAACTCCGATAGCGCAAATGCCCGTACGTTTGAATGTGTACACGACAGGAGTCGCGGTCTTGTTTTCGAAATCTTGGAACGTTAGCGTTTTGCCTGTCGCATTGTCCACAATATCGAATTTCGCCTCTCCCGGTTTCTTGACATACCAGTTGTATTGAAACCGTATATCAGCAAAGTCGGGACAGGATGCCTCCAGTACATTCTTGATTTCCGTTTCTGACCAGCATCCTGTTTCCGGAGCCTGAATCTTCCCGCCGTCAATCTTTATTCCCGAAAGGCTGTACACTCCCCGGAAACCTACCGTGCTGTCCCTTTGCGTTATCGCCGTGAAATAATTCATCGCTTCCGTTCTGTCCGAAGTTCGCAACAAATCATCCGCACTATTAAAACCGCCACCACGGACACCATAATTACCAACAGAAGTATTCCACAATGTGGGATTATACAAGCCCGTTCCGCAACTTCCTCCATCTAGGTTCGTGTAGTTTACATTGGCACATAGTTCCTTTAAATTCCCACTCATTTCCATTACTGCCCAATATGTTGCTCCTGCCTGTGTCTGATTCGTGGCAGATGTTGCAAACAATCCGCAACGTACAGGACCGTTGGTACCGTTGCTTATTCCACTATTTACGTTCTTGGCTATGTTGTTTGCCTGCTCCCGTTGGTCGCCTCGGTAATTTAAATCGCCTAATCCATTTAAGCGGTTGATGCCGTTGTTCGTATTCCATGCATATTCTCCTTTATCGGGTACTTGGGGATAAAACCTACGGCAAGCCTTTTCGTATTCCAGTTCGCTCATCGGGCGCAATCCGCTCCAGCTGCAATACGCAATCATATCTTCTATACTCATGTAATTACAAGCCAGTGTCTGACCGTCGTCCGAGGAAAACAAATCATTCGCAGGATTCAGATTATTCCCGAATACCGCGGGCGTATTCGGTTGCCGCTGTTCAATAAATACGATTCCGTTTCGGCAGCTTGGTGTTTTTAAATCCCCGAAAACATAATCTCCCCGTTGCATCGTAGAGAAGTTGTTATTGGCAACCCTCGCTTTCTGCTGGTCGAGTGTTAGAGAGTTCAAAAACTCCGCATACTGCTCCTGACTGGTCTCGTACTTCATGATATAAAAGCCCGCGTAGCCTTTCGGATAAGAAGCTGACAACGATACATTCGGCATACCGTCTTTCGCCGAAAGTGTCATCGCCGTTTCGGAATCTATCACCATGGCTGCCGTATCGCCCACAGCAAAGCTCTTGTGGGAATACGCATCTCCTAAGTAATACGCACCGTATGGAACATACACCATTTCGATAGCATGAACGGCAACATAAATCTTATTTAAATCGTCACCAAAATCACTTTTACTCAATCCCGTACCATTCAGTGCCCATTTCGCCTGTAAACGAACACTGGCATTCCCTTCTGAAATGGAATTACGCATCACATACAGACCGTTCACTTTTCCGCCATTGGCACCGACCATGAAAGAATAACCTCCGCCCTCATTCCCGGCCGAAACACTCAACACATGCCCCGAAGAGCCCAGATAGGCATGCTGCCACGGATTGGTCAAGCCTCGCTTTTTGTACTTAAAGAACACCCACGCGGCATCCCAGTTGAAATCATCCCGCCATGAATTATCCCAGCGGAGATACACCTCAATAATCGCCGTGTCTCCAGAGAAACCGACAACGCGCGTTTTACCGTCCACCCGGATATTGTTACCGAGGGCGGGTGAAGAAAAAATACCGGAAAGAGTTACGACAAACAGCAACCCCAATGACATCCGAAAATGCCGCATTCCGGCACACTTGATTAATTTTTTCATATCAAGAAATTACTTAGCACCTTGAAAGTCCCCGGAAAGGTGGGTTAATGACAAAAAGAAAGCGTGGGAACTTTAGTTTATTAACTTAGAGGCATCGCCAAACGCCCACACCAAAATAAACAGTTACCCACGCTTGGCCGGGTATATATATGAGTATATACGGCAAGCATGAACGTTTTGCTGTTTATCCTTTGGTGTTGAAAATTGGCGATTTTCTAAGTTAGGATAAAACCAAACGCTTCAAAATAATATTTCAATTACGGCAGGTCTCTCTGCCACAACAGGACAAATATAAAGAAAAAAGTTCAAAAAGTTGAATTGGAAATTCTGAATTACCGGAACCAATACCCTCTTCTCATAAAGCAAAGGCGGAATATTTGCTGAACCAACTCCGTACCACTTTTCTTCCCCCTGTTTTACCTCTTTGATTTTTCATCATGAAACCGTGTATTTTTTCGGCTAATAAATCCCCCTTTTTAAAAACC
>NZ_CALPCZ010000028.1 GCF_943193135.1 Odoribacter lunatus | reverse complement strand
ATCAGTTAAGAAGGCAACAATAATACTCATAAGTCACTGATATAAATCATAATATAACTCTTATACATGCTTAGTAGAAGTATACCTTTTTCCTCCTCTTTTCTTATTAAAAAATCCTCTCATAAACTTGGCCAAATGCCACACCAGAAATGTAAAAAATCAGCCAAACGCCCTATCAAAAATCGGCCAAATGCCACATCAAAAATGTAAAAAATCGGCCAAACGCCCTATCAAAAATCAGCCAAATGCCACATCAGAAATGTAAAAAATCGGCCAAGTGTCACATTAAAATCAGTCTTTTTTATTGATATTCAACAAAAATCACTATCTTTGTCTTTTGAAAGAAAATCACTTCAAAACTATGAAAGAATACAGACAGCGAATCGCAGACAAAATCTTAACTGAGAAATTAGACGCCATGGGAGCCGTTGTCATCGAAGGAGCTAAATATTGCGGCAAAACAACATTGGCACGTCAACAGGCCAAAAGCGTACTTTATATGGCAGACCCCGATACAAAAGACCAAAACCTCATTATGGCAAAAACGAATATCAAACGTCTGCTACAGGGCGAAAACCCACGCCTCATCGATGAATGGCAAATCGCCCCCCAATTCTGGGATGCCGTCAGAAACGAAGTAGACAAACGAGACGAGGACGGACAATTTATGCTCACCGGTTCCGCCGTACCGCCCGAGATAAACCAAATTTTCCATACAGGCACCGGCAGAATGGCCTGGCTCAAATTGCGAACAATGAGTTTATGGGAATCGGGCGACTCTACAGGCGATGTCAGCCTGGAAGAACTCTTTACACAGGCGGGAAATATCGACGGTATCAGTCATACCGATATTGAACGCCTGGCATTTCTGACATGCCGCGGAGGGTGGCCCAAAGCCACATTGAAAAAAAACGACACCTCCTCTCTGATGCAGGCAAAAGAATATTACGAAGCTGTCACAAGATTTGATATTTCGCGGGTTGACAATATCGAACGTGATCCGGAATTGGCCAAAAGGCTGATGCGCTCTTATGCCCGCCACCAAGGGACACAGGCAAGTGCCGGAACGATTCTTGCCGATTTAAAGGCAAATGAAAGCGATAGTATCAATGAGAATACGATTTATTCCTACCTCAAAGCCCTGAAAAAAATATTTGTCATAGAAGATTCTCTTGCGTGGAATCCCAACTTGCGCAGCAAAACAGCCATACGCACATCGGATACCCGCTATTTCACAGACCCCTCCATCGCGACATCCGCGCTCGGCTTAGGTCCGAAAGACCTGCTCAACGACCTGAATACATTCGGACTGTTCTTTGAAACACTTTGTATAAGGGATTTGCGGGTATATGCCGACGCAATTGAGGGAACAGTATACCACTATCGGGACAAGAACGGCCTTGAATGTGACGCCGTGGTGCACCTCAAGAACGGAGCATACGGACTTATAGAAATAAAACTGGGCGGCAACGACTTAATCAACGAAGGTGCCGACACTCTTATCAGGCTCGCCGCCAAAATCGACACGAAGAAAATGAAAAGCCCCTCTTTCCTAATGGTCATAACCGGCACCGGCCAATATGCCTACCGGCGCCCTCACGATAATGTGCTGGTGGTTCCGATAGGATGTCTTAAAAATTAGGTCCGTTTTTTTTCATTCGCCCATATGGTCATCTCCGTTATTTCTCCGTTTCACCTCCGAATCACCTCCGTTCCAAAACAGCCCAGAACGGGAAAAGTGCCGTTCTGACAACTTTAATATCTTTAAGAAAGAATATTTATTGATTCGTTTGTCAATTTATATTATTTTACTCGATAGGAAATGTCCCATCGACGTAAGTGGCTTTTTAAAGAGGCCGGTAAGAAGCTCTTTTTGTTTTACCGACGACCTGAAAACGCCGTTGCAAGGTGTTTCCGCTTGCATCTATTAATGTTAGTAGATGATTCCCTACAGAAAGATTCAACTCTAGCTGATGGATATACTGTGTCATCCCAACGTATTGATTATCAATATGCCAATATACTTCTGTTTCCGGGCGACGATGCGCCAGCTCACAAACAATGCGGCTTTTTGTTCCACCAAAGTCCTGGGGGATAAACACCCTTGCACCTTGAGGCGGATAGATAATATCCATGTTTTCCTCCGGTGAAAAGCAGTCTTGACGATAAGGAGGCAAACGCCGATAATCAGTGTGACTTTTAGTATAATACCATTCCTGTACAGGGGGTAAAATAAACCAAGAACGTGAGTAAATATTAAATATCGGTTCGCATTCCGAATTTACCTGCCACCGCCCGGCAGAATCCAAATGAACAAGCCGATGAAAGGGGCACAGTTCTGTCCGCTTTCCTTTACGACATACTTTTACTGTATCTTTTCTTTCACACAGGTTTGAAGCCCGATATCCGCTTTGTTTGCAAACGACTATTTCTTCCAGCTCATCCGATGGTTCATGCCATTTACCCGTTACCGGCAATAATCCGGCAACTTCAAACAATACAGGTGCCGCAGCCCTTACTCCTACTAATCCGGGACGCCCTTCTCCATCTGCATTGCCCACCCATACGCCGATAACCCAATCGGCATTCACGCCAACTGCCCACGCATCCCGGAAACCGAAACTTGTTCCGGTCTTCCATGATAAATTCATTGACTTGACAAAATTCCTCCACCCCGATTCTAATTCCGGACGCTCTACCGATTCCAATGCCTGCAATGTCAGCCAAATAGAAGCGGCACTAAGCGGAGCATCCTCCGGTTTTATTGGTTTCAGATCTTTCTTCCCGGTATTGGTATTGCTCCAAAGCATTAGCCGGTTATATTCTCCCTCAAAATATTGTCCATCCCATTCATTATAATGATTGAGCGTTGATGACATTCCCCCATACATATTGCATAAATCCCACAAGGAGGTTTCTGCCCCTCCAAGTATCAAGCTCAAACCGTAATCATCTGCAGAACGATTCAACGAAGTAATTCCTATGTGTTTTAAATCATTATAAAAGCGATGGTAGTTATAACTCTTCAACATCCTGACGAAAGGGATATTCAAAGACATTGCCAATGCCCGATCTGCCGGAATAACCCCTTGAAATGTTTTGTTGAAATTGGATGGGGCATATTGCCCAAAACGGGAAGGTATATCCGGTATTAATGTTGCAGGCAGGATATACCCCTCTTGTTGCATAAAAGCATATAAAGCAGGCTTTAAAATACTCCCCGAACTACGTACTGATTTTATAATATTTACTTCATTTCCCCGGCTTCCCGGAAGAGGCGACGCATTTCCCACATAAGCCTTGACTTCTCCGGTCGGAACATAAGCCACCAAAACAGCCATATTGTATATATGATTTTGGCTTAATAATCGGCTATGTCTATTTACTATCTCATTTACTTGTTCCTGTAAATGACTATCAATGGTTGAGCAACATATTTGCCCTTTTCGGGTTAAAACCGCTTCTGTCATTAAATGAGGTGCAATAGAAGTTTGAGAAGATGTTTTTTCCGGCAAAGGTTCCGCAATAGCTAATACATAATCTTCTTCATTAAGCCACCCTTTTTGATATAATTTTTTCAGTAAATTATCCCTCTTTTCTTTTAGTATTCTCTGTTTCTTTAACGAAGGTGAATTGGGAAGAATTGCCAAAAAAGCGGCTTCCGCCCAGCTCAGTTGTTCGGGAGAACGATCAAAATACTTTTGGGAGGCTGTCTGTATTCCTACTATGTTTCCTGCAAAAGGCGCATGTAATGCGTACATTTGCAATATCTGATATTTTGTATATTGATGCTCTAAACGCAAGGCAAGTATTATTTCCCATATCTTTTCTGAATAAGTGCGAACCGGATTTTGGCGGGCTATCCGGATGACCTGCATACTAATTGTACTTCCGCCGCTCACGATTTTATGGGAAGAAAGGTTTTGCCAACATGCCCGCAATAAGGCAATAAAATCAACACCTTGGTGAGTAAAGAAGCGTTGATCTTCAAAAGTTATCAATGAAATAATGTATTTCGGCGATAAAGCTGAGATTTCCGGAAGGCGGAATTGCTGGTCTGAAGCCACTGACATTCCTATAATTCTACCTTCTTTATCTAATAAAGCAGTAGAATAAGGTGTACGGAAAAGAGGATAAGGTAAAATAGACCACCAACCTATTAACAAAAGAAGAGAATGTAATATAAGTAAACTTATTTCCTTTTTCCTTATCATCCCGAAATAATTCATAAAGAAAAATCAAATAGTTTCAAGGCAACTAATACCAATGCTACTAAAAGAATGTAACGAATATACTTAGCTCCCCACTTAATGCTAAGCCTCGTGCCAATCCAAGCTCCCATCATGTTACCACAAGACAATATCAATCCTGTTTTCCAATCAACAAGGTCATGCCAAATAAAAATAACCAGAGCCAGTATGGTGTAAAATAAAATGATGAACACTTTTACCGCATTTGCTTTTAAGAGGTTAAATCCACATCCCAGAACCAACCCGGCCAATAAGAAAAAACCCACCCCAATTTGAATAAATCCACCATAAAAACCGATTCCTAGAAATATTAAAAAACGCCAAAACATTTTTTGAGAATTGGCAGCTTCAATACGTGTTTTTATCCATACATCCGGTTTAAGCAATACAACAAAAAACATGAAGACCAACAAAATCGCAATGACTTTTTTTAGTATATCTTCATTTATATCCACAGCAACAAGAGCTCCTATAATACTCCCTATAGCCGTCGGGATTAGCAATTTATAATCAGAACGAAGATTTAGTATCCCTTTTTTACGAAATGTTGCTGCCGAAACAATATCTTGACACAAGATAGCTATTCGATTCGTCGCATTGGCAATATTAGCTGGTAAGCCCATAAATATCAAAAAAGGGACTACCAACATGGAACCACCACCAGCAAAGGTATTGATAAAACCGGCTATCATGCCCAAAAGAATCAAATATATGGAATCACTCATCAAGTTAATATTACTTAGTAAACTTCTATTACTCAAAATATTAAACAAAAAGAAGGCTGTAAATAAACAGCCTTCCTTTTTTTATTTCTCTGCACTTAATCAATCGTAATCTCATCAACAAACAAAAATGCTGGATTTCCTTTTCCTCCATGCCAAGATGGAATTTTAGATTCCGATAATGCTTTTACTTTTACATAGCGAGTTTTTACCGGATTAAACGTAAGTTTGTGTGTATAAATCCCATTCTTATCTTTTTCTTGCATTACTGGATACGATTCAGAAGCAATTTTCGTATAAACATTACCGTCTTCAGAAACTTCAATCATTAAGCCCCTTGCATCAAATACCCAATCACCTTTCTCAACACAAGTATTAATAGCTACACTAGAAATTTCTGTCAACTGTAATAAATCAATAACCACTTCCATATCATTTTTATAGAAAGCTATCCAACGGCCAGTCTTATAATTCGCATTTCCTTGCAACCCATCAACTAATGTCAGTACACCATTGTATTCATATTGCTTATTTACAGGTTGCAATGCTATAATAGGTTTCGCTGTGGCTTTATTAAAAGCAACTTTCTCTGTTAAAACCCGACTCTTCCCACTAGGACGAACAGCGACAGCCCTTAAATCAGTATCTTCTTTTAATTTCAATGCTTCCGTATACTTAGAAGAATGTTCTGTCGGTTCCGTCCCATCTAATGTATAATAGATCTCTGCATCCCCAACAGTCGATAATACCACTTCTATATTTCCCTCTTCGCTATTCGTAGTAAACTCTGCCTTCACATTATATAAATGCTTTGCAAAATTATATCCTTTCTGCTCATAAATATTTAATAAACATGGTATACGATTTACAAAATCGATATAATCTTTTTTATCCGGCTGTGTCCATTGCACCTCAGACAGTGCAGCAATACGAGGCATTTCCATATATTCAACATGACGGTAAGAAGTCACATATTCCGTCCATAAATTAGCCTGAACGCCTATAATATAATTAGCCTCCTCTGGGGTAAGTGAAGGTGAAACCGGCTCAAACCCATATACCATTTCCAAGGGAACATATCCCCCAATTGCCAACGGTTCATATTGAACATCTTTTGATTGATAGTAATCAAAATACATATAAGAAGTCGGAGTCATTATCGCTTTGTGTTTCTGTTTGGCAGCTTCTATACCTCCACCAACTCCTCGCCATGACATTACCGTAGCATTTGGTGCCAATCCCCCTTCTAAGATTTCATCCCAACCGATAATCTGACGTCCGTGAGCATTCAAAAATTTCTCGGCATAAGAAATAATAAAACTCTGTAGTTTTTCTTCGGCTGTATGTTTTTTATCTCCTTTCAATCCCAAGGTTTTGATACGAGCCTGACATTTCGGACATTTCGCCCAACGAACTTTCGGACATTCATCTCCTCCTACATGAATATACTCTGAAGGAAATATTTCTATAATTTCGCCCAATACATCTTCAATAAATTTAAGAGTTTTATCATTCCCTGCACAAAGTACATCTTCGGAAACCCCCCACTGCCTCCACACATCATACGGACCTCCCGTACATCCCAATTCCGGATAGGCAGTCAACGCCGCTTGCATATGACCAGGCAAGTCAATTTCAGGTATAACTGTAATATGACGTTCTGCTGCATAAGCAACTATTTCTTTTGCTTCATCTTGAGTATAAGAACCGCTATAAGGTATCCCATCATATTTACCCGAATTACGCCCAATAACAGTTTCTTTTCTTTTTGATCCAAGCTTAACTAACTCCGGATACTTCTTTATCTCCAATCTCCAACCTTGGTCGTCTGTCAAATGCCAATGAAAACGATTAATATTGTGCAATGCCAACATATCCACAAATCTTTTAACCGAATCTATTGTAAAAAAATGACGCGATACATCTAAATGCGCTCCACGATACCCAAACCGAGGTGCATCATTAATTTCAACTCCCGGAAGAATTACAACCGCATTCTTCACTATAGGTAAAGACTTACGTAATGTTTGTATTCCATAAAAAACACCTGCTTCAGAGGCTCCCTCAATAATTACCCCGTTATCTCCAACAGTCAAACGATAAGCCTCCGGATTAGATGACTCTAATCCCAATTGCAAGGTTATTGTATTTTCCCCTGTATATTCAGGAGCTAAAGACAACTTCTTGCCAATAAGTTCCTGTATATATTCAACTAAAAATTCTGCATTTCTACGCATCTTTTCATTATCCCCAGGATAGACAATCTTCACATTTCCATCCAACTCAAAAGACTTATCCTGCTTCAATGTAATCTCTTGAGGCAACGGAACTACTCGGTAATTTGCCGATTCCCGTTCCATTGTACAAGCCACACCTAAACTCACACCAACTAACCATCCGATTAGCTTAAACATTCTTTTCATAAATCAATTATTATTTATTTGTATTTATTATTCTTTCCCTTTGCACAAAAGAGAAACACGCTATTGTATAAAACATATTATGAATTACAACAGGCTAAAATTATAAAATCACCTGCATTAATACAAGAATAATAAAATCAGAAAATAAACTATACCCATCAAGCCTGTCCTTGCGGTTCTAAATTTATTGTAAATCCTGGCACACTTCTGTTATCTTCTGGAAAATTTATTTTCCCATTTATTTGCTCATATTTACGAATATTATCCTGAAGTGCTGATAATAAACGTTTAGCATGTTCAGGTGTTAAAATAATTCGACTCTTCACCTCCGCTTTGGGTATTCCCGGCATAATCCTGACAAAATCTACAATAAACTCCGAAGTTGAGTGTGATATTATTGCCAAATTCGCATAAGTTCCCTGAGCTACTTCATGATTTAACTCAATCTCCAACTGCTCATGTTTATTTTCTTCCATAATATCAATTATTTAATTATTACTCTCAAAATAAAGATTCTTTTAAATTTCAATCACAATAAATACACATCCCCCCTATACAAAGAAACGCCTCAAATGAGGCGTTTCTTTTTATTTAGCAATCTTTTCCATCTCCTCTTTAGAGCCTACTATCAAACTATTAAACTCTTTCATTCCAGTCCCTACCGGTATCAAATGGCCACAAATAACATTCTCTTTCAAGCCCTCCAATGGATCTACCTTTCCGTAAATCGCGGCTTCATTCAACACTTTTGTCGTTTCCTGGAAAGAAGCAGCAGAAATAAAACTAGAAGTCTGCAGTGCTGCACGAGTAATACCTTGCAATACTTGAGCAGAAGTTGCCGGTACAGCATCCCGAGCTTGTACAACCTTCATATCTCGACGTTTCAATTGTGAATTAATATCACGCAATGTACGCGCCGATATAATCTGCCCCGGTTTCACTCTATCAGAATCTCCCGCCTCCGTAACAACCTTTTTACCAAACATGTCATCATTCTCTTCCATAAACTCTAACTTATCAACAATTTGGTTTTCAAGGAATTTCGTATCACCGGCATCCTGAATCAACACCTTACGCATCATTTGATGAACAATGATCTCAAAATGCTTATCATTGATCTTCACACCCTGCATACGGTATACATCCTGTACTTCATTCACAATATACTCCTGTACTGCAATCGGACCTTGAATATTCAAAATATCAGTCGGAGTAATAGCACCATCAGAAAGTGGTGTACCGGCACGTACGTAATCATTTTCCTGTACCAAAATTTGCTTAGACAAAGAAACTAAATATTTCTTCACCTCTCCAGACTTGGAAGTAATAATAATTTCCCGATTACCACGTTTAATCTTGCCATAAGTCACTTCACCATCAATTTCTGACACAACAGCCGGATTTGAAGGATTACGGGCCTCAAACAACTCCGTCACACGAGGAAGACCTCCCGTGATATCACCAGCCTTACCCACTGCTCTCGGAATTTTTACAATAGTGCTACCAGCAACGACCGTATCTCCTTCTTTCACAACAATATGAGCACCAACCGGTAAGTTATAACTCTTTACAGTATTACCTTTATTATCCTTTACCAAAATTGCAGGTGCTTTCGTCCTATCCCTGAACTCAATAATTACTTTCTCGCGGAAACCGGTTGTTTCATCTGATTCTTCCTTATAAGTCTCTCCTTCAATCAAGTTCTCTGTTGCAATAGTTCCACTAAACTCTGTAATAATCAAAGCATTAAATGGATCCCATTCACAAATCAAATCTCCTTTCTTCACATCTGCACCATTCTTCACAAATACCTTAGCACCATAAGGAATGTTATTAGTAATCAATGCTATATTCGTATTTTTATCAATAATACGCAACTCCGTCAAACGTCCTACTACCACATCACATTTCTGGCCATTCTCTTGAGTATATTCAACCGAACGCATTTCCTCAAACTCAACAACACCATCATATTTTGCTCTTAATGAATTCTCTGTAGAAATATTACCAGCAGTACCTCCTACGTGGAAAGTTCTCAAAGTCAACTGTGTACCCGGCTCTCCAATAGACTGTGCTGCAATTGTACCAACCGCTTCTCCCATTTCAACTAAACGCCCTGTAGCCAAATTACGTCCATAACATTTAGCACAAACTCCCTTCTTCGCTTCACACGTCAATACTGAACGTACTTCTACACGCTCAATCGGAGAATCTTCTATAACTTGAGCAATCGCTTCCGTTATTTCTTCCCCTGATTTTACCAACAACTCTCCTGTACTCGGATGATAAACATCATGAACAGATACACGTCCTAAAATTCTTTCATAAAGAGAAGATACTACTTCTTCATTATTTTTAATTGCAGCAATGCTAACACCTCTCAATGTTCCACAATCTTCTTCGGTAATCGTTATATCATTAGCCACATCCACCAAACGACGGGTCAAGTAACCGGCATCAGCCGTTTTCAGAGCCGTATCCGCCAAACCTTTACGAGCACCGTGGGTTGAAATAAAGTACTCCAACACCGACAATCCCTCTTTAAAGTTTGCCAAAATCGGGTTCTCGATAATCTGTCCTCCGGCAGCACCTGACTTCTGCGGTTTTGCCATCAAACCACGCATACCCCCCAACTGACGAATCTGCTCACGAGAACCACGGGCTCCGGAATCAAGCATCATATAAATAGAATTGAAGCCCTGTTTATCTGAGGCCAATTGCTTCATCAAGGTTGAAGTCAAATTAGCATTCACATGGGTCCAGATATCAATAATCTGATTATAACGTTCATTATTCGTTATAAAGCCCATGTTATAATTGGCCATAACTTCTTCTACCTGCTGATATCCCTCTGCCAACAAAGAATCCTTCTCCGTCGGTACAATTACATCCTCCAGATTAAATGACAATCCACCTTCAAAAGCCTTGCGATATCCTAAATCCTTGATGTCATCCAAAAACTTAGCCGTAACATCTACACCACATTTCTTAAACACATCTCCGATAATATCTCTCAATGCTTTTTTCGTAATCAATGTATTGATATACGGATAATTTTTAGGAGTAAATTGATTCAAAATCACACGCCCAACAGTCGTTTCTATCGTATGCTTAAACGGCTTTCCTTCTTCATCCACATCATCAATCTTCACCTTAATCTGAGCATGCAAATCCACAGCTCTTTCATTCAAAGCAATAATAACCTCCTGCGGAGAATAAAATGACAATCCCTCTCCCTTCGCCCCCTTACGCGGCTTGGTAATATAATACAACCCCAAAACCATATCCTGAGAAGGCACGGTAATAGGAGCTCCATTTGCAGGATTCAAAATATTGTGAGCACACAACATCAAAATCTGTGCTTCCAATACAGCCTCATTTCCCAAAGGCAAGTGAACAGCCATTTGGTCACCGTCGAAGTCGGCATTAAATCCGGTACAAGCCAAAGGATGCAAACGGATAGCCTTTCCTTCAATCAACTTAGGCTGGAATGCCTGAATACCCAAACGGTGCAACGTCGGAGCACGGTTTAACAATACCGGATGTCCTTTCAGTACATTTTCCAAAATATCCCATACTACCGGATCGCGACGGTCTACAATCTTCTTGGCACTCTTTACAGTTTTAACTATACCCCGTTCTATCAATTTACGGATAATAAAAGGCATATACAATTCGGCAGCCATATCCTTCGGCAAACCGCACTCATGCATCTTCAAATCCGGCCCAACGACAATAACCGAACGAGCTGAATAGTCTACACGCTTACCCAACAGGTTCTGACGGAAACGTCCCTGTTTTCCTTTCAAACTATCGGAAAGAGATTTCAATGGACGGTTATTTTCAATCTTTACCGCATTGGATTTGCGTGAATTATCAAATAAAGAATCAACAGCCTCCTGCAACATACGTTTTTCATTACGTAAAATCACATCCGGAGCCTTGATTTCAATCAACCTTTTCAAGCGATTATTACGAATAATAACCCGTCTGTACAAATCATTCAAATCGGAAGTAGCAAAACGTCCACCATCCAAAGGCACCAAAGGACGTAACTCAGGAGGAATAACAGCCAAAACTTTCACAATCATCCATTCCGGCTTATTAATTTCCTTACTCTCACGAAATGCTTCAACCACCTGTAAACGTTTCAACGCTTCATTCTTACGCTGTTGGGAAGTTTCCGTATTCGCCTTATGACGTAACTCATACGACAAATCATCCAGATTCAACTTTTCCAGCAACATACCAATTGCCTCTGCCCCCATCTTAGCTATAAACTTATTGGGATCATCATCATCCAAATGTTGATTATCTGCCGGCAAGGTATCTACTAAATCAATATATTCCTCTTCTGTTAAGAAGTCCAATTGATTAATTCCCCGTTCTGCCAAAATACCTGGCTGAACAACCACATATCTCTCATAATAAATGACAGAATCCAATTTTTTAGAAGGCAAACCTAACAAATATCCGATCTTATTAGGTAACGATTTAAAATACCATATATGAGCAACCGGAACCACCAACTGGATATGTCCCATACGCTCACGTCTCACCTTCTTCTCCGTCACCTCAACACCACAACGGTCACAAACAATTCCTTTATAACGAATCCGTTTATATTTACCGCAATGGCACTCATAATCCTTCACCGGACCGAAAATTCTTTCACAGAACAATCCGTCTCGTTCAGGCTTATATGTACGATAATTTATAGTTTCCGGCTTTAACACCTGTCCGCTGGAACGTTCCAATATCTCCTCCGGGGATGCCAATCCGATAGCTATCTTCGTAAAGCTCTTAGGCTTATTTGTATTATTATCTTTTCTAAAAGCCATTTTTCTTGATTTTAGATTCTTTAAATCGTAAATTATACTAGGTTTACGCTCAAACCAAGTCCTCTCAATTCATGCAACAACACATTGAAAGATTCAGGCAATCCCGGTGTCGGCATCGGCTCTCCTTTCACAATATGCTCATACGTCTTCGTTCTACCCATAACATCATCAGATTTCACTGTCAAAATCTCCTGCAAAATATGAGCTGCACCAAATGCTTCAAGAGCCCAAACCTCCATCTCTCCAAAACGCTGTCCTCCGAATTGAGCTTTACCACCAAGTGGTTGTTGGGTAATCAACGAATACGGTCCGATAGAACGGGCATGCATCTTATCATCAACCATGTGTCCCAGTTTCAGCATATAAATCACACCGACCGTCGCAGGTTGGTCAAAACGTTCCCCCGTACCTCCGTCATACAGATAAGTAGTACCGTATCTCGGAACACCAGCCTTATCCGTTAATTCATTAATATCCTCCAAAGTTGCACCATCAAAAATAGGCGTTGCAAACTTCATTCCCAATTTCTGACCAGCCCAACCTAATACCGTCTCAAATACCTGTCCCAAATTCATACGAGACGGTACTCCTAACGGATTCAAACAAATATCAACCGGCGTACCATCTGCTAAAAACGGCATATCCTCAACCCTAACAACACGTGATACAATACCTTTATTACCATGACGTCCCGCCATTTTATCTCCAATCTGCAATTTACGTTTTTTAGCCACGTAAACTTTAGCCATTTTAATGATTCCGGAAGGAAGCTCATCCCCTACAGTTGCATTATATTTTTTACGCTTCATTCTCCCCTCGATTTCCTTATATTTGATCACAAAATTGTGAAGCAAATCACGGATCATATCATTCCGTTGTTTATCCGTCGTCCACTTATTCGGATTAACCTCCAGATAATTCAAATTCTGTAAAGTCTTCAATGTAAACTTCACTCCTTTGGCAATCACATCTTCATTCAGATAATTTTTCACGCCCTGAGAGGTCTTACCGTTAGTCAATTCAAACAATTTATCAATCAACAACGTCGTCAAATCCCCCACATTACGTTCAAACTGTTCATCAATCTCTGCCAATATCGTTTTACCTGCAGCTTTCGACTTCCGATCGCCAATGGTGCGTTGGAACAACTTCTTATCAATGATTACCCCCTTCAAGGAAGGAGAAGCCTTCAAAGAAGCATCTTTTACATCTCCTGCTTTATCACCGAAAATAGCCCGGAGCAATTTTTCTTCCGGACTGGGATCAGATTCCCCTTTCGGAGTAATCTTACCAATCAAAATATCCCCCGGCTCTACTCTTGCTCCAATGCGAATCATACCATTCTCATCCAAATTCTTGGTCGCCTCTTCACTAACATTCGGAATATCAGCTGTCAATTCCTCTACTCCTCGTTTAGTCTCTCTCACTTCCAAAGAATATTCATCAACATGAACAGAAGTAAAGATATCATTCCTGACAATATTTTCAGATATTACAATAGCATCCTCATAATTATATCCCTTCCAAGGCATAAAAGCCACTTTCAGATTACGTCCCAATGCCAACTCACCACCCTCTGAAGCATATCCTTCCGTTAATATCTGTCCTTCTTCCACACGTTGTCCCCGTCTAACAATCGGACGCAACGTAATGGTCGTACTCTGGTTTGTCCGCTTATACTTCGGTAAAATATATTCTTTTGTATCTCCCACAAAACTTACAAACCGTTCCTCTTCTGTCTGATCATATTTTATCACAATATGATGACCATCTACAAATTCCACAACGCCCGGTCCTTCTGCTACCACCTGTGTACGAGAATCCTTAATTAAATTACCCTCCAATCCTGTTCCAACAATCGGAGCCTGCGGTTTAATAATGGGCACCGCTTGCCGCATCATGTTAGAACCCATCAAAGCGCGGTTCGCATCATCATGTTCCAAGAAAGGAATCAAAGAAGCTGCAATAGAAGCGATTTGATTCGGAGCAACGTCTATCAAATCAATATTTTCAACTTCCTCCAAAGGAAAATCACCGTCCTTACGTGATTTAGCCCGCTTATTTACAAAATGCCCATCATTATCAACCTTTGCATTTGCCTGCGCTATAATCAATCCTTCTTCTTCTTCAGCCGATAAATATTTTACTCCTTCAGCAGACAAATCTACAACTCCATTAGTCACCTTTCGGTAAGGAGTCTCTATAAATCCGAGTTCATTGATCTTTGCATATACACAAAGTGAAGAAATCAATCCGATATTCGGACCTTCCGGAGTTTCAATCGGACACAAACGTCCATAATGGGTATAGTGAACATCTCGTACCTCAAATCCTGCCCGGTCTCTGGACAAACCACCAGGTCCCAAAGCAGACATACGCCGCTTGTGCGTAATCTCGGCCAACGGATTAGTCTGGTCCATAAACTGCGACAAAGCATTAGTTCCGAAGAAAGAATTAATCACCGAAGACAATATCTTCGAGTTAATCAAATCCACCGGAGTAAACACCTCGTTGTCACGCACATTCATTCTTTCCCGAATAGTACGTGCCATACGGGCCAAACCTACCCCAAACTGATTATATAATTGTTCTCCAACAGTACGCACACGACGATTACTCAAGTGGTCGATATCATCCACATCCGTACGTTCATTCAACAACTTAATCAGATACTTGATAATCTCAATCATATCCTCCTTCGTCAATACCCGAACAGAAGGATCTGTAGACAAGCCCAATTTTTTATTTAACTTGTAACGTCCCACATCCCCCAGGTCATAACGCTTATCAGAGAAAAACAATTTATCGATTACGTCACGTGCAGTTGCTTCGTCAGGCGGTTCCGAACTACGTAACTGCCTGTAAATATGCATCACTGCTTCTTTTTCCGAATTACACGGATCTTTTTGCAGTGTATTATATATAATGGCATAATCTGCCAGATTTTGCTTTTCTTTATGTAACAAAATAGTCTTTGCGCCCGAATTGACAATCGCATCAATATGTTCATTTGCCAGAACAGTCTCACGATCTACAATAATTTCGTTACGCTCAATAGATACCACTTCACCGGTATCTTCATCTACAAAATCTTCCACCCACGTCTTCAAAACACGAGCAGCTAAGCGCCTTCCAACGACTTTCTTCAACCCCGCCTTGGATACATTCACTTCATCTGCCAAATCAAATATCTGTAAAATATCCTTATCCGTTTCAAAGCCAATTGCCCGCAACAACGTCGTCACCGGTAATTTCTTCTTACGGTCAATATAAGCATACATTACATTATTGATGTCTGTAGCAAATTCAATCCATGATCCTTTAAACGGGATAATACGAGCTGAATATAATTTTGTACCATTAGCATGAACACTCTGTCCAAAAAATACACCGGGCGACCTATGCAACTGAGATACGATAACTCTCTCTGCCCCATTAATAACAAATGTACCTTTAGGTGTCATATAGGGTACATTTCCTAAATATACATCCTCTATGACAGTATCAAAATCTTCATGTTCGGGATCCGTACAGTACAATTTTAATTTTGCCTTCAAGGGTGCTCCATACGTCAATCCCTGTTCCAGACACTCGTCAATAGTATAACGGGGAGGATCAATAAAATAATCCAGAAACTCCAATACAAAATTATTTCGCGTATCGGTAATGGGAAAATTTTCCTTAAAAACGGTGTAAAGGCCCTCGTTTTTCCTATTTTCAGGCGTAGTACCTAATTGAAAAAAGTCCTTGAACGACTTTAATTGTATCTCAAGAAAATCAGGATATTCCAACTGATTTTTAATGGATGCAAAGCTGATTCTTTTATTTGAATTATTTGAAGACATCTATTAATTTTTTGGAACCTAAACAATAATAACGACAAAATGGTTTAGAGTCAAAAATGACTCTAAACCGTTAAAACCCAATGGGTCTATACTTATTTAAGTTCAACTTCAGCTCCTGCTTCTTCAAGTTGAGCTTTCAATTGTGCAGCTTCTTCTTTAGAAACTTTTTCTTTCAAAGGAGCCGGAGCCTTATCAACTAATTCTTTAGCTTCTTTCAAGCCAAGACCCGTCAACTCTTTCACTAATTTAACAACTCCTAATTTTGCAGCACCAGCTGATTTCAAAATAACATCAAATTCACTCTGTTCTGCACCACCAGCAGCTGCACCACCAGCAGCCGGAGCAGCAACAACAGCTGCAGCTGCAGCAGGTTCAATACCGTATTCTTCTTTTAAGATATCAGCTAATTCTTTTACGTCTTTTACAGTCAAGTTAACTAATTCTTCTGCAAGTTTTTTCAAATCTGCCATTTCGATAAGTATTTAAAATTGTTTTTACTCTAATAAAATAATAAATTATGCTCTATCTTCCAATGTTTTAAGAACACCTCCGATAGTATTCTTCCCTGATTCCAAAGAAGAGATAAGTTTTTGCATCGGTGATTGCAACAACAAGATAATATCTCCCAGCAATTCTTCTTTAGATTTAATGCTGACAAGAGCATCCAGTTGATTCTCACCCACATAGACACTTTCCTCCACATAAGCAGCCTTAAAAACAGGTTTATCGTGACTTTTCCTGAATTCCTTAATCAGTTTAGCCGGAGCATTTCCTGTTTCACTCAGCATAATAGCACTGGAACCAGCCAAAGCACCATATAATTCCTCATAATTTGCTTCTAAGCCATCCAATGCAACCTTTAACAAGGTATTCTTTACCTGTATTAATTTGATGCCGGCGTTAAAACATTCTCTGCGTAAATCCTGTGTGGCAACTGCATCCAACTCAGAAATATCACTGATATAAAGATGCTTATATGCCTTTATCTGCTCGGTTAAATTGTCTATGATTACTTGTTTTTCTTCCCTTTTCATTCTACAAAGGTCCTTTTTAAGGTTAATAATTAATCAAGTAATGACTTAAGGTCTAATTTAATACCGGGACTCATTGTACTTGACAGGAACACACTCTTCACATAGGTTCCTTTAGCTGAAGACGGTTTCAATTTATTAATAACATTCATGAATTCACGAGCATTATCTCTAATTTGATCCGCATTAAAATTCACCTTGCCGATTGAAGCGTGTATAATACCAAATTTGTCAACTTTAAAATCAATTTTCCCTTGCTTAACCTCCGTTACAGCCTTGGCAATATCCATTGTCACCGTACCGCTCTTCGGGTTAGGCATCAATCCACGAGGACCTAAAATTCGTCCCAAAGCACCTATTTTACCCATGATAGAAGGCATGGTAATGATAATATCAATATCAGTCCAACCGGACTTCAATTTCTCAATATAATCATCCAATCCTACATAATCAGCTCCTGCAGCTTGAGCCTCTTCTGCCTTTTCAGGCGTACAAAGTACCAAAACACGCACTTGCTTACCAGTACCATGAGGTAAGGTTACGACACCACGCACCATCTGATTGGCTTTACGCGGGTCTACTCCCAGACGAACGTCCATGTCAACTGACGCATCAAACTTAGTAAAAGTAATCTCTTTTACAAGTTTAGCAGCTTCGTCGATGGTATATACTTTACCGTCGTCGATTTTTTCTAAAGCTAACTTCTTATTTTTTGTCAGTTTACTCATTACGTTTGAAGTATTTTACAAATTCATTAAAAAGGTCTGTCACCGTCAACAGTGATTCCCATACTTCTGGCAGTTCCAGCTACCATACTCATTGCTTTTTCCACTTCAAAAGCATTCAAATCGCTCATTTTCCCTTCTGCAATTTGTCTTACCTGATCCCAGGAAAGAGAAGCCACTTTCTTACGATTGGGCTCTGCAGAACCGGATTTGATTTTCGCTACTTCTAAAAGCTGAACAGCAACAGGAGGTTGTTTTGTAATAAAATCAAAAGATTTATCACCATAAACCTGAATAATTACCGGAATAATCTTTCCTGCCTGATCCTGAGTTCTTGCATTAAACTGTTTACAGAAGTCCATAATATTGACTCCTTTAGAACCTAATGCCGGACCTACAGGAGGAGAAGGATTAGCGGCACCAGCTTTAATCTGCAGCTTAATAATAGCTTCAACTTCTTTTGCCATGATTTTTTCTTCTCAAAAATTTAATTATTCTTTTTCTACCTGCATGAAACTCAATTCAAGAGGCGTTTTACGTCCAAAGATCTTAACAATTACTTTTAATCTCTTCTTATCGCTATTCACCTCCTCAATCACACCGGTAAAACCGTTAAACGGTCCGTCTGTAACTTTTACGGATTCGCCTACGAAATAAGGCACGCTTATTTCTTCCGGTTGTTCTGCAAGCTCATCAACCTTTCCAAGAATCCGATTTACTTCTGCCAAACGCATCGGTACCGGATCACCTCCTTTGGTTTCCCCCAGGAAGCCTATAACATTCGTGACATCACGAAGTACGTGAGGGACTTCACCAACTAAAGCAGCCTCTACTAATACATATCCGGGAAAAAAATTCCGTTCTTTACTAATCTTTTTGCCGTTACGTACCTGGAAGATCTTCTCGGTAGGTATCAAAACCTGAGAAACATAATCCTGAAGCCCCAAACTGGCAATTTCGCTTTCGATGTATTCCTTCACCTTCTTCTCTTTACCACCAATCACACGAAGCACATACCATCTTTTTTTTATTTCTGCCATGTTAGTTCTCGGGATTATTAATAAAACATACTATATACAAAGGTCATCACATGTCTGAATACAAAATCCATCACAAAAATACCAATAGCAATAAGGACGGAAGCAATCATTACGATAGTGGCACTGCTCTGGAGCTCTGACCAAGAAGGCCAAGACACTTTATTGACCAGTTCGTTATATACCTCTGCAAAATAACCTTTGATGTTCATCTCAAATTCTAATTCATTAAAGCACGGATGGAGAGACTCGAACTCCCGACACTCGGTTTTGGAGACCGATGCTCTACCGACTGAGCTACATCCGTAAAACAGGGTTGATCCGAAAATCAACCCTTTAAAATATGAATAAAGTATTATTCAATAATTTCAGTGATCTGACCAGCACCTACCGTACGTCCACCTTCACGAATAGCGAAGCGCAAACCTAATGAGCAAGCTACCGGAGTCAACAATTCTACCGTAATCGTTACGTTATCTCCCGGCATTACCATTTCGGTTCCTTCCGGCAACGTAATTTCACCCGTTACGTCCATTGTACGTAAATAGAATTGCGGTCTGTATTTGTTATGGAACGGAGTATGACGTCCACCTTCTTCTTTTTTCAAGATATAAACCTCAGCTTTGAATTTCTTGTGCGGTTTAACAGAACCCGGTTTTGCCAATACCATACCACGTTTGATTTCGTTCTTGTCGATACCACGCAACAACAAACCAACGTTATCTCCGGCTTCACCTTCATCCAACAATTTACGGAACATCTCAACTCCCGTACAAACGGTTTTCTTTCCGTCTGCACCCAAACCGATGATTTCCAACTCATCACCTACGTGTACAATACCCGTTTCGATACGACCGGTAGCAACAGTACCACGACCAGTGATTGAGAATACGTCCTCAACAGGCATCAAGAACGGTTTTTCATTATCACGCGGAGGAAGCGGAATCCATGTATCAACAGCATCCATCAATTCCATTACTTTTTCTTCCCATTTTGCTTCACCGTTCAATGCACCCAAAGCAGAACCCAATATAATAGGAGTATTGTCTCCGTCATATTGATAGAAGTTCAACAACTCGCGAAGTTCCATTTCCACCAATTCCAACATTTCCTGGTCGTCAACCATATCCACTTTATTCAAGAATACAACGATTCTCGGTACGTTTACCTGACGAGCCAACAAAATGTGCTCACGAGTCTGGGGCATCGGACCATCCGTAGCGGCACAAACCAAAATAGCACCGTCCATCTGAGCAGCACCCGTAACCATGTTCTTTACATAGTCAGCGTGACCCGGACAGTCAACGTGTGCATAGTGACGATTTGCCGTCTGATATTCTACGTGAGAAGTATTAATCGTAATACCTCTTTCTTTTTCTTCCGGCGCATTATCGATAGAATCGAAAGAACGCAATTCAGAAAGACCTTTCTTTGCCAACACAGTCGTAATTGCTGCCGTCAAAGTGGTTTTACCGTGGTCTACGTGACCGATAGTACCAATATTTACGTGCGGTTTTGACCTGTCAAACTTTTCTTTAGCCATAGCTCAATACAATTTTATTATTAAACAATTTATCACAAAAAAATCCGAATCTCTTTTAAAATACCTGACTCATACCACTTTATAGTACTATAAGTCAGAAAAAATTCTTTATTTGGCTTGCAAATGTAGAAAAATATTTCGTATTGCAAAAACTTTTTCTAAAGTTTATAGCCGCAAGTCATTATTTTTCTCTCTCTTTTTCTTTAATTTTAACCAACTGGCGCTTAACCACATCATACAATTCATCTACCGCATCCTCAAATTTTCTCGCATTTTTCTTTGCAAACACATCTTGCCCCTTTACATCCACACGAACTTCAACGACTTTATTTTCAAGATTATCATCCTTTTCCAACTTCAAATTCACTTCAATCCTTAAAATAGAATCATTGTACTTGTCCAACTTGGAAATCTTCTTTTGAATAAAATCTTCCAATTGCGAACTTGCCGAAAAACCGACTGCATTAATTTTTACTTCCATAATCTATTCCTCCCTAAATTTAGGCTCTTGGATGAGCTTTGTTAAACACCTTGATTAAATTCTCAAAAGAATTATGAGTATATATTTGAGTCGCTGCCAGATCCGCATGTCCCAGCAACTCCCGGATAGCTTCGATACAAGCGCCGTTGTTTAACAACTGCGTCGCAAACGTATGTCGCAAAACATGCGGGCTTTTCTTAGACAACGTCGTATACATGCCCAGATATTTCTGAACCAGACGATAAATAAACTTATCGTAAACAGGCTTCCCTTTATCGGTCACAAAAAAATACCCGTGTTTCTCTCCCCCGACCTCTTTCCGAAGTTCCAGATAACACTTCATATCCTCTATCAATTCATCCGCCAAAGGCACCAGCCGTTGTTTATTCCCCTTTCCCGTAATAACGACAGTCTTGCCGGAAAAATCAACATCTCTGTCCTTCAGACCGACCAACTCCGAACGCCGCATGCCGGTATAATAAGCCATCAACAGCACAAGCCGGTCTCTCAATTCATGGAAGCCCCCTTGCAACTCCTCCGAATCCAGCATATTATTCATCTGATAATCCGGAACAAACACCGGCAAACGATGTCCCATTTTAGGCGTAACAACTATTTCCGTCGGATCCTCTTTTACTTTCCCTTCCCGCATCAAAAAACGGAAAAAGGTACGCAACGTACTCAATTTCCGACGAACCGTAGCCACCGTCCCTCCTTCGGACATTTTTATCATCACCCATTCCCTTACGATTTTCGGTGTGATATCCTCAAATCCCCGGATATCGTTTATCGTTGCACAATAGGCCAAAAACTGCTCCAGATCTTTTTTATAGGCAGTCAATGTAAAAGACGAATACCTTTTTTCATCCTTTAAATAATTAAAAAACGGCTCAACATTCATATCTTTTACCCTTAAATTTCAAAAGTCAACGATCTTGGAAAAGACCCTTGACTTTTGAATGTAATATTATGCCTTTTCAGGCATCCAATTTAACTATTTTATTCGGGAAAACAAATTCCGAACAAAAAAATTATTCTTCGGAAATCTGTAAACTCTGTTTATAAATAGCTTTCAATTTCTGCTGTCTGCTAATAACAGAAGGTTTTGTGAACGCTTGGCGATCTCTCAATTCTTTAATAATCCCGGTTTTCTCGAATTTTCTTTTAAATTTCTTCAAGGCTCTTTCAATATTTTCGCCTTCTTTCAAAGGAACAATAATCATAGTTTTTATCTCATTATAAAATTTAACATTTTTATTTATGCGCCCATTCGCGCATATCTCCAACCTATACTATATTTATCTATCTCCAATATCCCCGGAATAAGGTCACCCCCTTTCGATAGCTGTCGTTAGCCTGTTATTATTTTAAACAATTGGCTGCAAAAATAGTACAAAAAAACTAAAATTCAAGGGTTCAATAAATCTTTGTGATAAAAATTCAAGATATTATTAATCATCGTGACATACGTATGCGCCTTGATATTATCAGGATTCTTTCTCAAGACAGCATTAAACTTATTCAACGCCTGAATACTCTTACCTTTTTTATAATACAACTCCCCCAACAGCAACAACATCTCCTCCTCTTCTTCCTGCTCACATTTCCGTTCCAATACAGCAATCGCCTCCTCCAATTTCCCTTCCGCTATCAATACTTCCACATATTCTTCCATTTTTCTCTCCTAATTATTCCGTTGACAAGCCACCCGTTTTTTCGCCTCATTCCCCGCCCTATCCCATACGCTCAACTCTATTTCATTCTGCCCTTTTACAAAAGCAGGCTCCCGCAAACGACACGTCAACAAATTACTTTTTGCATCATATTCAAACAGACACCACTTTCCGTTCACCTCTCCCCGGTATGCCTTTATCCCCGACAAATTATCCCGGACAGTAAACTTCAACATACCTCCCGATACACCCAAATATTTTATTTCCGGCGCCACCGTATCCACTGCATACGTATAACGCCCCCAACAAGAAGTATATGCAAACATACCCTCTTCCCCCAACTTTGTATCCAACGCGTCAAGCATTTTTCTATCTGTCACCCGGCAAATCACATTCTTTTCATTAAAATCTCCCGACACCTCCAAACGTAGCGGACGCCTCAAAGGTTGTTCCTTAGACGAAAGCATAAATACATCGTACCTATTTCCATCCGCCAGTGTCATGGTATCCACCACTACCATCCGAGGCAAAGAAGCAAACAAAACACTATCTCCCAAAACTACACGATACTCTTTTTTTAATAACGTATGCGCACACTTATAATCCAGCACCTCCCTTTCCTTTTCACTCCCCGCACCCTTCGCCACCAACGTAAAGCAGAGTTCCGCCTCGTTTCCGTTATAATCCGCCACCCTGACAGCGACCCTCTTTTCTTCCCCCTCCTGCATTTCAATCCATCCTTCACCTTCCGTCTTTACACCCGGAACTTCCGTAATATAATGTCCGAACGTACGATAAACCGTCTCCCTGGCACGCCTGTATAGCTCAAAATCTTTCAGTTCGTTCACCAGACAACTACACTCAAACAAACAGGTATCCACCGTCAATTCAAAATGCTTCTTTCCCTCTACTTCCACCACTATACGGTATACGCCCAATTTATTCCACGACCCATTCATAATATCCGTCAGGTAGAATCCCATACCGTTCTTCCCTGCCGATACTGTCACACGCCCACCGTCATAACGGTTATTCTCAAGCAATTTCGGAACAAACCGTTTCTTTCTTTCCACACATCCGTCCTTTACCATATGATACAGATAGCAAGCTCTTACTTTGGGAGCCTCATTATCCTGAATATCTACAAACAAAAGCGGATTTAAAACGGCTTCCGTCCGGGTATCCCTGTACTCAAAATGCAAATGAGGACCACCCGAAGACCCGGTATTGCCGCTAAACGCCAGCGTATCCCCCTGCTTGAACACCAAACCATATTCACCCATATCCATATCCACCTCGAACGACTCATTTTCATATTGCTTCTGCCTGACTATTTCGGTAACCGCCGGATGAAAACGCAACAAATGAGCGTAAACAGTCGTCAAGCCGTCTTCATGCTCCACATACAGGGCATTTCCATAGCCCACCGGAGAAACCTTCACACGAGCCACCCTTCCATCCTTCACACACACCACCGGCAATCCGACCCTGCCTTCCGTTTTCATATCCAAGCCCGTATGAAAATGCGTTTCCCTCAACTCCCCAAAGCCACCGCTCAACAACAAGGGAATTCTCAAAGGAGCAATCCGCTCCTGCTGCTGGGCGCACAAAATTTCACGTCCCAAAACCAAACAACAAATTATCACACAACAATATCGGATTGCACTCATCATTACTCAAGAATAAATACTATACGTATAGCGGTATTTTATTGTACAAATATATCAACACTCTTGATATTTTAAAGAAAAAAAAATATCTTTGTCGTGAAATCATTTCAAAAATAATTATTTTCAGGTTATCCGAAATAATATGACTGAAAGAAAAGATATCGTTTTAAACGAACTAAATTATAAAGTTGAAAGATTAATAAAATTAAATATAGCCTCACTCGAAAAGAATCAGATTTTAGAAAGCAAAATAAACGAATTGCTCAACGAAATCGAACACTTGAAGGGGGAGAACAAAATTTTGAATGAAGAATTAAAAACAGCCAGAGTGGCTAACGCTATATCGGGTAACAACAAGGGAAGTTACCAGGCGAAAATGCGGATAAACCAGCTGGTGCGGGAGATTGACAAATGTATTGCTCTTTTGAATAACTAATTTATGAGCGAAAAAGATACAGCCGTTTCGATACATGTCAGCATTGCTGATAAAAAATTTCCGATAATCGCGAAGAATCAGGATGAAGAAGAAGTTTATCGGGCTGCATCGAAACGTATTAACGATATGATTTCAAAATTTCGGGCAAAATACGGCTCTCAGGCCGACCCTTTGGATTTTCTCTATCTGACAGCCTTTCAACATACGGTTGCACTGATACGGGCGGAACGAAGGAATGACACGGAACCGATATTGGATGAAATAGAGAAACTTAACAGAAGAATCGACGAAATCACAAAAGAGTAATATCATAAGGCGTTCTTTGATTTTACCATAACAATATCCCGCATTGTTTCACATTTAAGCGAAAACTCAACACTTTATCAATTAGAGCGGATGCTTTATTTGCCCAAAACAGGCCTCAACTCTTAGGAGTTCCTTCGGGACGGTGGAAGTTTGAATCAAATGGCAGCTCTACCCGTGTCTTACAGGGGTTTTCTTAAAAGAAATAGTGCGGGTTTTTTATTATAGAAACATTATATACAAACAATTATAAATTAAATTAATTTCAAAAACATGACAAATATAATTATCGCAGGGGGGATCGCTTTAGTCGTGGGAATCTTGATCGGATATGTCATCATCAAAATTGCCCTGAAGCACCGAAGTCAAAATATCATTAAAGAAGCTGAAGCCGAGGCCGAAGTCATCAAAAAAGATAAAATACTTCAAGCAAAAGAAAAGTTCTTACAAATCAAAGCCGAACACGAAAAACAGGCTGCAGCCAGAAACAATAAAATCTTAATGGCTGAAAACAAGCTGAAACAGCAGGAATCTTTCATCTCCCAGAAAATGGAAGAAATCCAAAGAAAATCGAAAGACATTCAGGCTCAACAAGCCAATTTTGAAGTACAGAAAGAGTTGATGGAGAAAAAAGTGGCAGAACTTGACAAAATCAAAAAGATGCAGATTGAGCAGCTGGAGGCTATCTCCGGCATGTCCGGCGAACAGGCAAAAGAAAAACTTATCAATTCTCTGAAAGAAGAAGCCGAAGCCGAAGCCGTTTCCTACATCAATGAAATCATGGAAGAGGCAAAAATGACGGCCAACATGGAAGCGAAAAAAGTGGTCATAAAAACGATACAACGCGTTGCCACCGAAACAGCTACCGAAAACGCCGTATCCATATTCCACATTGATTCCGATGAAATCAAAGGACGTATTATCGGACGCGAAGGCCGGAATATCCGGGCTCTTGAAGCTGCGACCGGTGTTGAAATCATCGTAGATGACACCCCCGAAGCCATCGTGCTTTCAGGCTTCGACCCGGTAAGAAGGGAAATTGCCCGTTTATCCTTGCACCAACTGGTAACGGACGGCCGTATTCATCCCGCCCGTATCGAGGAAGTCGTCAATAAAGTAAAAAAACAGATTGAAGAAGAAATCATCGAAACCGGGAAACGGACGACCATCGACTTAGGTATCCACGGTCTTCATCCGGAACTCATCCGCTTAATCGGAAAAATGAAATACCGTTCTTCCTACGGACAAAACCTATTGCAGCATGCCCGCGAAACGGCTAATCTTTGCGCCATCATGGCTGCCGAATTAGGACTGAACGTCAAAAAAGCGAAACGTGCCGGATTATTACATGACATCGGGAAAGTGCCCGACGACGAGCCGGAATTGCCGCACGCTATTTTAGGTATGCAACTGGCTGAAAAATACAAAGAAAAACCGGACATCTGCAATGCCATCGGAGCCCACCATGAAGAAATGGAAATGACCTCTTTGATTGCTCCCATCGTACAGGCTTGCGATGCCATTTCCGGTGCCCGTCCCGGTGCACGTCGTGAAGTGGTGGAATCCTACATCAAACGTCTGAAAGACATGGAAGACCTGGCTTTATCTTACAATGGCGTTGTCAAAACGTACGCCATCCAGGCTGGGCGTGAACTACGCGTTGTAGTGGGAAGTGAAAAAATCTCGGATAGCGAAGCGGAAAAAATCTCCTTCGATATTGCAAAACGTATCCAGGATGAAATGACTTATCCCGGACAGGTAAAAGTTACGGTTATCCGTGAAACCCGGGCCATCTCTTACGCCAAGTAAAAACAATTATTACATACTGAAGTCCCCCAAAGTTAGATGTTCAACTTTGGGGGATACTTTTTATTATTATAAAGGTTGTAAAACCCGGGAGTAGAGTTGATACACTTTTTATTTCGTTTTTTCTCCTAATTTGGTCTCAATCTCTTCAATAGTAGGAATTGTCCCTTCTACATTTTCCGGATATAATTTCGCCAACTCATATTCTGAAATACCTAATGGTTGACTACTTGATTCCAAGGCATATTGGGCCAGAAGATTATTTTTTTGTTTACAAACAAGCAAACCGATAGTTGGATTATCACGTCCTTCTTTACGCAACAGATGATTGCAGGCAACAACATAACCGCCCAATTGCCCTGCGTCTGAAAAATCGAACTCTCCAATCTTGACTTCAATGACAACATAACACGACAGCTTCAAATTATAAAAAAGTAAATCTATAAATTTCTCTTTTTCATCTATCTGCAAACGATATTCTTTGCCGACATATGCAAAACCTGTCCCTAATTCGATAAGAAATTGTGATATATTTTCAAGCAAGGCATCTTTCAAGACCTTTTCATTATACCTCCCTGTAATTCCTGTAAATGCAAAATTGTACGGGTCTTTAGTTATTTCCTGTGCTAAATCACTTGTTTCTTTAGGTAATGTCTGTTTGAAATTTGTTAATGCTTTAGCAGAACGTTCATAAAGATCCGTATCAAGAAAACTAAGCAATATATCCCGACTCCAACCGTTCTGTATCGTCTGACGGACAAAAAACAATGCCTTTTCAGGAAATTCAAAAAATTTATCAATAATATATCGATGATGCCCCCATGGAATAGAAAATATATCTACATCTATTTGTTCCACAGATTGTGGGACAATTTGCGGAATGACATTCTGAAAAGGTAGATAAAGAAGATAAAACTTCTTCATATAATATAAATTGGTTCGTGAGAACCCCGCTGCATCGGGAATTTCCCTTTGTAAATCCATAGAAAGCGACTTTATCACTTTTTCTCCCCATCTTTCTTCTATTCGCATTTCTACAATATCCCGACCCAAGCTCCAGTAAAACCGTAACATTTCCTGATTCACTTTCACCGCTGCCTTAATTTGACTTTGGCGATAGCGTGAACTTAATTCATTCACCCATTGTATATAATCTTTATCCAAAATAGTTATAGGTTTACTCATATCTTATTTTCTTCTCCAAATATTGTCGCAATGTATTTGCACATTCCCCTCTATTGCAATTCAAATATAGTAAATTATACTCAACAATCCTATCAAAACAACAGCAAACCAAGCACATTTATTAAATATCTTTTCGGCCAATAAATACACCTTTTTTAAAAACCTATCATTTTCATGCCAAAAACCTATCGTTTTTGAGATAAAAACGATAGGTTTAAAAATAACAGGTTTGGTCATTAAGCCGGATGTATCTAAATATGATTGCTAATATTTTTAATATCAGATACTTATTTGTTTTTTGCAGGCGTTCATTGAAAATGGATACTCCCTTTGAAAAAAAGAGGCTCTTTTTGCATCAAAAACATACTCTTTTTTAGTAGAAAACATATCCTTTATTTTTTCACTATTAGTTTAATGGCGTAATCCGTACCTGACCATTTCCGCTGTTGCTTCCGGAAGTCATAGAAGTATTTGTAAAGAATAACCCGGAATAGTGCTTCGCTTGTCCCGTATGAATAATACTCGTCGATGTAGAAGAAGCACTAATCGCATTACATCCGCTATGACCGGAAATAAACGACGACCCTCCTGCGCCGGAGCCAACTACCGCAGCATTCCAATGACCACTACCGCCACCATAATATCCACTTCCTCCCCCTCCTCCATGAGAACCGTTTTTATTTCCTCCTGTTCCAAATCCTCCAGATCCACCACCCTCACCATTAGCCCTATGTCCTCCGACACCTCCGGCTGTCTGGGTTCCTCCTTTTGCAACATAAAGTGACGTTCCTGTTCTACTAGCTTTTTTATTTCCATCACTTCCGGTCAGTCCACCTGCATCACCTCCATTTGACCCTCCTGAATGATTATCACTACCGCCACCACCACCGGCAACCATGATACGGGATTTCAAACTATTGAAGTTGTTCCAACTACCTCCTGATAGACGTATATCGGAAGCACCACCGCCACCCCGTGCATTATAATTACCTCCACACATTCCACCTCCGTTAAATGCATAACTTGTAGTATTATTCTTATACCCTTGCTCCCCGACATAAATATACAACACTCTTTGTGTCGGCAAGTTGATATCTCCCGAAGTACGCCCTCCGTAACCACCTATTTTATTATAACTTCCACCCTGCGCACCCCAACATATCATTTGATATTTCCCCGCCGCCAATGTTACACTATCCATATAGCCCCGATAAGGAAATGTTCCGTC
>NZ_CALPCZ010000027.1 GCF_943193135.1 Odoribacter lunatus | reverse complement strand
GGAGTGGCTACGGATGTCAACGGTAAATTCGCCCTTCGTGTGAATGACGATGATGTGCTGGTATTCAGCTTTATCGGAATGAAGCCGTTGGAAGTAAATGTAAAAGGCCAGACGCATCTTAACGTAGAATTGGAGTCTGCCAGCGAAGCGTTGGATGAAGTAATGGTTGTTGCTTACGGTACGGCAAAGAAATCCAGTTTTACAGGTTCTGCTGCTGTAGTAGATAGCAAAACCATAGAAAAACGACAAGTTTCCAATATCACAAATGCTCTGTCCGGAAGTGTTGCTGGTGTTCAGGTGATGACGAGTGCTAATGGCGGACAACCGGGTTCTACTGCTAAAATTCGTGTACGCGGTACCGGTTCATTAGCTGCAGGCAATACGCCGCTTTATATTGTGGATGGTATTCCTTATGACGGTGATTTATCTTCTATTAATACGGCAGATATAGAATCCACCACGGTTTTGAAAGATGCGGCATCGAATGCTTTGTATGGAGCCAGAGGGGCAAACGGAGTTGTATTAATTACAACTAAAAAAGGTAGTATAGGTAAAGCAGTTGTTAATGTGGATGCCAAATGGGGGTCAAATTCTCGTGCCGTACCTAAATACGATGTATTAACTAGTCCCGCCACTTATTTGGAAACAGCTTATCTTGCCATGTATAATAGTCAGATTGATGCAGGCAAATCACCGGAATATGCAAATGCCTATGCGAATCGATATATGACCACAAATTCAAATGGAGGAGTTGGTTATCAGATTTATACATTGCCTTCCGGAGAATCATTAATTGGAATGGACGGTAAATTAAATCCGAATGCAGTATTAGGTTATTCAGACGGGACTTATTATTATCAACCGGATGACTGGTATCATGAATTATTTGATAGCGGGAATCTTCGCCAAGAATATAATGTAAATATTTCCGGAGCCAGTGATAAATTGAACTATTATATGTCTGCTGGTTATTTGGATGATTCCGGTATTATTGCAGGTTCAGGATTTACTCGCTACACCGGTCGTATAAAGGTCGATTATCAAGTGAAAGATTGGTTGAAAATCGGTACAAATATGGCTTATACCAATTACGACATGCAGTCTCCTGCAAGTCAGGATAGCGGTGCTGGGAGTAGTTCTGCCAATCTATTTTATATTGCTAATTATATTGCTCCGATATATCCGATGTATGCAAGACATGCAGACCAGTCGATTATGGTTGATAATAACGGTTTTACCGTATATGATTTTGGAGACGGAACCGTTGGAGGTAATTTTAAAAGAACTTGGATGAGTGGCTCCAATCCGGCCAGTATGGTGGGATTAGACAAGCGTCAATATTTGGCAGATGTACTTGGTGGAAGATGGTATGCAACAGCCGACATCTGGAAAGGTTTGAAATTCAGTTATAATTTAGGTATTGATTTGGACAATACCCGTTATAGTCGCTTGTACAATGCCTATTATGGACAATATTCAAAAGTCGGCGGTATTGTTTATGCCGGGGCAACTCGAACGAGAGGTATAAATCAGCAGGAATTATTGACCTATACAAAACAGTTTGGGCATCATAACATTGATGTCTTAATAGGACATGAAAATTATGAATATCAATATAAATATCTGAATGGAAGCAAAGAGAAATTATTTAATCCGACGACAGTGGAGATTAATAATGCAATAAAGAATCCTTCTATTTCTTCCTACACAAATAATTATTCGACAGAAGGTTGGTTGGCTCGGGCACAATACGATTATGACGGAAAATATATCATTAGTGCATCTTATCGTCGGGATGCTTCTTCTCGTTTCGCCAAAGATAACCGTTGGGGTAATTTCGGCTCACTCGGTGGCGCCTGGGTATTGAGTAAAGAGAATTTCTTGGCAAACAGTCGAGCCGTCGATTTCCTGAAATTCAAAGTCAGTTATGGTATCCAGGGGAACGATAACTTATTGTATTCCTCCGGTTATGTAAATTATTACCCTTATCAGGACCAATTTGATATTTCAGAAAACAATGGAGAATTTGCTACCAGTATGTCTTATAAAGGAAATAAGGATATTACGTGGGAAACTTCTTATTCGTTCAATACAGGGTTTGATTTTAATTTATTCGGAAATAAATTGAACGGTTCTGTTGAATATTTTAACCGTAAAACGACGGATATGCTTTATTATATGCCGGTATCCGTATCAAACGGTTATTCGGAATATCCCAAAAATATTGGTTCTATGCGTAATTACGGCGTTGAAATTGATTTGAATTCAGATGTTGTAAATAATAGCAATGTTCGGTGGAATATATATGCTAATGCAACATTTATGAAAAACAAGTTGCTTGAATTAGCTCCGGAATTGGATGGGGAATTAATATCCGGTTCAACCATTTACAGGGAAGGCGAATCTATATATCAATATTATTTACGTAAATACGCCGGAGTGGATGACCAGGGACAAGCCCTTTATTACGTAGAAGATGCTGCCGGTAATATAGAAACGACACCAGAATGGAATAAAGCGACCCGTTATGCGACAGGCGATATGTTGCCGACTGTATACGGAGGATTCGGAACGACATTGTCTGTTTATGGCATTGATTTTTCTGTTTCTTGTGCTTATCAATTGGGTGGACGTGTCTATGACAGCGGCTATGCCTCTTTGATGCATAACGGCAGTAGTTCCAGTGCAGGGCAAAACTGGCATAAAGACATCTTGAAGGCATGGTCATCAACTAATACGAATAGCAATATTCCTCAGTTGAATTCGACAGCTACTTATGCAAATGCCTCTTCCGATCGCTTCTTGATTAGTTCCAATTATTTGGATTTGACAAATATAACATTAGGTTACACTTTGCCGAAATCATGGTTGAGTAAGATGAATATCTCCAATTTACGCATCTATTTTTCAGCAGACAATGTCGCATTGTGGGCAAAACGCAAAGGTCTTGACCCTCGTCAATCACATTCCAGTGTAAATGCGATGAGATATTCTCCTGTTCGTACTATTTCAGGAGGCATAAAATTAACATTCTAATTTAAATTTAGTAAAACTATGAAACTATATAGATATTTGTATATTGTGTCGGCAGTTGTATTGTTATTCTGCAATACGGCATGCGAATTGGATCAAATTCCTGAAGGTGGCACAATAACGGAAGAGCAAAAAGATAAGATACAAGGTGCTGATCCTTCTAAATTGAAAGCGGAAATAACAGGATTGTCCTCTTCATTGATAAAGTATGGTGCAATCTCTGAATGGGCGGGGAGTACTAATCACTATGACTATGGATTTGCTTCGGCATGTATGATGTTTGATGCTTCCGGTATGGATGTTCCTTCTGAATACAGTGGCTATAATTGGTATAATAATAACATGCGATTGACTGATCGTACGGCGACATCATCCTTCACATATTTTTTATGGAATATGTTTTACAGTGAAATCAAAATCGCCAATGATATTTTGAAAATCGCCAAAGCCGGCTCCGATAACGAGATTCTTGACAGCTATAGAGGACAGGCATTGGGATTTCGTGCATGGGCTTACTTGAATTTAGTTCAAATTTATCAGTTTACCTATAAAGGTCATGAGTCCGCTCCGGCTGTTCCGATTGTGACAGAGGATATGACGGGAGAGGAAACTGCAAATAATCCTCGTGCGACTGTTCAGGCTGTATATGAATTTATTATGACGGATTTGAATGAAGCTATCAGTTTGTTAACCAACTCTCGTGATGATAAAAGCCAGATTAACGTCAATGTTGCATACGGTTTACGTGCCCGTGCTAATTTGCTGATGCAAAATTGGGCTGCTGCTGCCGCAGATGCGGATAAAGCACTGGAAGGATATACTCCTTATACGATAGACCAAGTTTCTAAACCAACTTTCAACAATAGTACTTCTTCCGCCTGGATTTGGGGAAATATCATAACGGAAACCAATGATATTGTACAATCCGGAATATTAAATTTCCCTTCTCATATGTGTTCATTTACCGGAAACGGTTATGCACCGGGATATGCGGGGCGTTATATAAACAGCAAATTATATGATCAGATTCCGGACGAAGATGTCCGTAAAGGTTGGTGGGCATTGGCTGATCCGGTTTTCGAGAAAGGCGAATTCGCAGGATGGGACTTTACTCAAAAAACACCACATGTAGATTGGGAATGGGCGATCCTTTACAAAGGAGAGTACCAGAATATTGCAGAATGGGAAGGATGGCAAGCACCCTATCTTAATGTTAAGTTCGGTCCTTATCAGGATATTTACGATAATCCGACAAATGCCTGTGATTTCCCGTTGATGCGGGCAGAAGAGATGATTCTTATCAAGGCGGAAGGCTTGGCAATGAGTGGGGGTAACGGCAAGAAAGTTCTTGAGGATTTTGTAAAAGAATACCGTAATCCTTCTTATGTATGCACTGCTTCTACTCCGGAGGAAATACAGGATGAAATTTGGTTCCAACGTAGAATTGAATTATGGGGAGAAGGTTTTTCATTTTTTGATATGATGCGTTTGAAAAAGCCATTGGATAGAACCGGTGCAAATTTCCCGGAAGTTGTTGCATTTAATCTTCCGGCAGAATCACAAATTTTTTTGTGGTTAATTCCTGAAGATGAAATTAATAATAATAATGGTATTTCTCCGGATGAGAATAATCCGGTTACTCCGGTTCCTAAAGCTTAATAGGAATAGTATTTCTTAAACTTTAGAAGGCTGAATAACTTTTGTTATTCAGCCTTCTTTATTTGTCTACTTTACAAAAATGCCCATTTGGGCAAAAATATTAAATGAGTACTTCAAATCATTAGTAAGTCAATCCGAATGCCCATAATGGGAGTACGTTTTGATAGCCGTATTCGATGTCGTCTTTTACGATGAATGCGTTTTCTATGCCCTGGATTTGCTTTTGTTTTTTGTTTTTCCCTCCGACTTCAAAAGTAAATGTCCCTATCTGAAAGTCTGCGACGGATGAGGAGACAACGGAGTGGGTTTCTTTTAATAACGTGAGAAATATGGTCTCGCGTATGTTGCCGATATCGGGCGTTGAATCCGATAGGGCATAAGCAAGATTGGGATTGTTGAGGTAGATTTTATCCACTTTGCCAAGCAAACTGATTCCGTGGGTATTATCCCGCAGTATGTTGATAAGTTGCGCTTTTTCAAGATGAACCATCAAATCAGCAACAAGATTGCGGTTCATGTCAAGGTCTCGGGCTAATTTGGAATAGTTGGGCTTGAATGGTACACTTTGGGCTATAATATAGAGTAACTTTTTTAGTTTTTGTGAAGTTGATAAGGTCATATCGGCAAATCCCGGTATGTCGTTTTCAAGTATTTGATTGATGACGTTTTGTAAACGGATATAATAGCCACTTTCCTGGAAGTATGGGTAATATCCTGTTTTTAAATATTCTTTAAAAAGGGCTATCGGACGGTGTTCTTGGTAAGGGAATGCTATGTTGTTAGCCAATACTTGTTCCAATGAATGTACGGGTATTTGGATTCCTTTGCCGATGGCCAGATATTCGCGGAAAGAAAGACCGGGCAGGCGATATTCCAACTTGCGCCGGCTTAAATCCGCCTCTCCTTTTTTCAAGTCCAAGATGGAAGAGCCTGTATAGATGATTCTCAATGCAGGATAGGTATCGTAGATATTTTTGATTTCTGTTGACCAGTTCGGATATTTGTGTATCTCATCGATATAAAGGGCTTGCCCGCCTTCCTGATAAAATTTTTCGGCCAAATCTACAAGATTGTGCGTTGAAAAATAGATGTCGTCTGCAGATACGTAAAGCGATGTCCTGATGTCTTCATGCAGTTTGATATGTTGTAATATCAATGTTGATTTACCCACCCCTCTCGCTCCGAGTATGGCAATAAGACGGCTGTTCCACAATATTTTGTCATGATGATTGCGTACATAGGCGGTTGAAATATTTTCCAACCTTATCCGAAAGGTTCTATATAAACTGTCTAACATATTTGTGCATTGTTTATCCGGCACAAATATAACAAAATTGCATGATAGAAATGGCATTATTTTTAAAAATTGCATCTTGTATCATGCAATTTTTGATTTTTAGCATGTTTCCATTCTTTTAAAATTTCATGATTTGATGGATATTTATGCTTATTATGTAATGATTTTATCCGCCTTATTAACTTTTTCTCTTTTTTATATATCCCCTCTGTTCTCTTTTTCCTCTCTTTTTATCACATGCTTACCAGGCATGTGTAACTTCTGTTTTTACCTCCTGTTTTAGAAATTCTTTAAGATAAAACGGACGCATTTGATACACATTTTAACGATTGAACGAACAAAACAGCCTAAATATGTCTAACTTAAAATTAAAATGTATGAGAAAATTGATTGGACTATTTGCATTCCTGTGTCTCGTGGGATTGCAGATATGTTTCTCGCAGACGCGGGAGGTAACCGGAACGGTTATCGACAAGCACGATAAGTCTCCTCTTCCGGGTGTGACTGTCGTGATTAAAGGTAGTCCCTCCACGGGAGTTGCCACGGATATTGACGGGAAATTTACACTTCGCGTAAATGATAATGATGTGCTGGTTTTCAGCTTTATCGGCATGAAGCCGTTGGAGGTAGTTGTAAAAGGCCAGACGCATCTTAACGTAGAATTGGAGTCTGCTACCGAGACGCTGGATGAGGTGGTGGTGACCGGTATGCAGAAAATGGATAAACGGTTGTTTACGGGGGCGACGACCAAGTTGTCGGCAGACAATGTGAAGTTGGACGGTGTTGCGGAAATCAGCCGGGCCCTGGAAGGACGTGCTGCCGGTGTGTCGGTGCAGAATGTTTCCGGTACGTTCGGTACGGCTCCCAAAATCCGTGTACGTGGTGCCACGTCTATTTACGGTAGTTCCAAGCCTTTGTGGGTGGTAGACGGTGTGATTATGGAAGATGTGACGGAAGTGGATGCGGATGCGTTGTCTTCGGGAGACGCGGAGACGCTGATTTCCTCCGCTATCGCCGGACTGAACGCCGACGATATTGAGAGTTTCCAGATTCTGAAGGACGGTTCCGCGACTTCCATTTACGGAGCACGCGCCATGGCGGGTGTGATTGTCGTTACCACGAAAAAAGGAAAAGCGGGCAGCAACAAGATAACGTATACAGGCGAGTTTTCCATGCGTCTGAAACCGAGTTATGCCAATTACAACATCATGAACTCGCAGGAGCAGATGGGTGTTTACCGGGAAATGGAAAGAGACGGATACCTGAATCTGGCAGAGACTTACCGGGCATCGGAAAGCGGTGTGTACGGAAAGATGTATCATCTGATCAATACGTACAATACGACTTCCGGGAAGTACGGTCTGGCCAATACGCAGGAAGCCCGCAACGCTTATCTGAGAGAGGCGGAATACCGTAATACGGACTGGTTTGACGTATTGTTCGACAATTCCGTTTCACAGAATCACGCCATCAGTATGTCGTCCGGAACGGAGAAGGCTTCTTATTACGCTTCATTGAGTTTGATGAACGATCCGGGATGGTATAAGAAAAGCGAAGTGAAACGTTATACGGCGAATATCAATGCCCTGTATAATATTTTCCCCAGTCTGTCTTTGAATTTAATCGGTAACGGTTCGTACCGTAAACAAAAAGCGCCGGGTACGCTGAGTCAGAGCGTGGATGTGGTATCCGGAGAGGTGAGACGCGATTTCGATATCAACCCTTATTCTTATGCGTTAAATACATCCCGTGCTCTGGATCCGAATGAGTATTATGTGCGCAATTACGCTCCGTTTAATATATTGAACGAACTGGATAACAATTTCATTAATCTGGATGTGGTGGATTTGAAATTCCAGGGGGAATTGAAGTGGAAGCCGATACAGAAAGTGGAGTTGTCCGCTTTGGGCGCTTACAAGCATTCCAATACGACCCAGGCGCATGAGATCCGGGACAATTCAAACCAGGCATGGGCTTTCCGGGCGATGGACGACGCTACGATGCGGGACGCCAATCCGTGGTTGTATACGGACCCCGACAATGCTAATTCTTTGCCGGTATCCGTATTGCCTGTCGGCGGTTTCTACCGGGAAACGAAATATTCCATGAACAGTTACGATTTCCGGGCTACCGTAAGTTATAACGATGTGTACAATGAAGACCACATCGTGAATTTCTTCGGAGGTATGGAATTGAATGCGGTGGACCGTAAAAGGACATGGTTCAACGGTGTCGGCATGCAGTATGAGATGGGACAGCTTCCCGCCTACAATTATTTTTATTTCAAGCAGGGGAATGAGGAAGGCTCCGATTATTACACACTCGACGAGACCCGCAGCCGTTCGGCTTCTTTCTTCGGAACCGCCACCTATTCATGGCAGGGGAAATATACGGTAAACGGTACGATTCGGTATGAAGGTTCTAACAAATTGGGCAAGAGCCGGTCTGCACGCTGGTTACCGACATGGAACGTTTCCGCCGCATGGAATATGCACGAAGAGAATTTCTTTGAAAGCCTGCGCCCGGCGTTGTCCAATTTTACGCTGAAAGGGTCTTATTCTCTGACAGCGGACAGGGGACCTGCCAGCGTGACCAATTCAAGAGTGGTTATTCAGAGTTATAATCCGTGGCGTCCGTTTGCGAATGTAAATGAATCCGGATTGCAGATTTACGATCTGGAGAATGGCGAACTGACATATGAAAAGAAACATGAGTTGAATATCGGGGCGGAAATAGGTTTCTTAAAGAACCGCATCAATGTGTCTTTCGACTGGTATAAACGTAATAATTACGATTTGATCGGTATCATCAATACGATGGGTATTGGCGGACAGATCAGCAAGTATGCCAATGTGGCGAGCATGCGTTCCCACGGTGTGGAACTTACGTTGTCCACACGCAATATCGTGACGAAGGATTTCAGATGGAGTACGGACTTCATTTTCTCCCAAACGAAGAACAAGGTGACCGAGCTGGAATCCAACGCCCGGGTTATCGATATGATTACCGGCACCGGTTTTACCATGGCGGGTTATCCGGTGCGGTCATTGTTCTCCATGAATTTCCAGGGGCTGAACAATGAAGGTCTGCCAACGTTCATCAATGAAGACGGTGTGAATACGATCAGCGACATCAATTTCCAGGAGCGTACCAACAAAGACCATCTTGTGTATGAAGGTCCCACCGATCCGACCATTACCGGAAGTTTCGGCAATATCTTCACGTACAAGAATTTGAAGCTGAATGTGTTCATGACCTATTCTTTCGGGAATGTCATCCGTCTGGATCCGGTTTTCAGCAACAGGTATTCAGACCTGGACGCTATGCCGAAAGAGTTCAAGAACCGCTGGACGATATCGGGAGACGAGAGCAGGACGAACATTCCGGGGATTGCCGACCGGCGCCAGAATGCAAACGACTCTTACCTGAGCTATGCCTACAACGCCTATAATTATTCTACGGCCCGTGTAGCCAAAGGGGATTTCATCCGGATGAAAGAGATTTCATTGTCGTATGATTTCCCGAAACGCTGGTTGTCCGCCGTCAAGGTAAGCGATTTCTCATTGAAATTGCAGGCGACGAATCTCTTCCTGATTTATGCGGACGACAAGTTAAATGGCCAGGATCCGGAGTTCTACAACACCGGCGGTGTGGCAGCTCCTGTTCCGAGACAGTTTACATTAACGGTAAAATTAGGTATTTAACAGTGCAAATAACAGAATGATATGAAGAAATACAATTTACTATATATAGCGCTCGGCTCTCTCATGACGTTAGGTTCATGCGACAGTTTTCTGGATACAATGCCGGACAATAGAGCCGAAATCAATACGGAGAGTAAAGTCACAGCCTTGCTGGTATCCGCTTATCCTACGAATACCAGTGTGCTGATGACCGAAATGTCTTCCGACAATGCGATGGATAATACAAGCAAACAACCCGTCGGAGAGCAGGTACAGGAAGAGGCGTATCTGTGGCAGGACATTACGGGCAGCGGCAATGATTCGCCCAAAAATTTCTGGGACGGCTGTTATGGTGCCATTGCGGCAGCCAATCAGGCTCTGGCCGCTATCGATGAAATGGGCAATCCCGCTTCTTTGCAGGCACAGCGTGGTGAGGCGTTGCTTTGCCGGGCTTACGGACATTTTGTTCTGGCAAATGTATTCTGTCTGGCATACAATCCATTGACAGCGGACAAAGATTTTGGTATTCCTTATTCGGAAGCTCCCGAAACGGAAGTATCACCCCATTATGTACGGGGTACAATGAAAGAATTGTACGCAAAAATCAATGCCGATTTGGAAGAAGGATTGCCGTTGATTAACGATGAAATCTACAGCGTTCCTCTGTATCATTTTAACCGCAAGGCGGCTTATGCTTTTGCTGCCCGTTTTAATTTGTATTACCACAATTACGATAAAGTTATCGAATATGCGAATATTGTATTGGGTGCTACTCCGGAGAAAACGATGCGTGATTGGGCTGCCATAAATGCTGCCGCATCAGACAGAGGTTTACGTGCCGATATGTATGTATCTGCATCGGAGCCTGCTAATTTGTTGATTTCTCCCTATACCTCCAGTTGGTGTTACTATGGTGGGAATTATAATTTGGGAACCCGTTACGGACTTACCCAGGCAATTTTTAAAGAAGAATCGGTCAGGGCTCCCGGTTTATGGGGGACTCATACGAATCTGTATCCGGGAAGAGCGGCATGGGGACCGGAGCAAACAATGAATTTGCCTAAGTTCGGAATTTATTTCCACTATACGGATAAAGTCAATAGTATCGGATACCGTAAAACAGTTTTAGTCAGTTTATGGACGGATGAAACGTTGCTTTGCCGTGCCGAGGCTTATGCATTGCAAGGGAATCTGGACAAGGCTACAGAAGATATTAATATTTGGCTGGCTTCGCACACTGTACAAGGGTTACAGGTGACGACACAGGATATTGTGGATTTTTACGGTGCTATCGAGAATATGCCGATAGACAATAGTGTCCGTACGGTTAAGAAGAAAATCAATCCGTTAGGGTTTACGGTAGCGGAAGGTAATCAGATGGAAGTCATCCAATGTATTCTTCATTTGCGCCGCATAGAAACGATACACGATGGTCTGCGTTGGCAGGATATCAAGCGTTACGGAATAGAAATCGCCCATAACCGCGACGGACAGAGCGATGATGTGTTAAGAGTAGATGATCCCCGCCGTGCCATCCAGCTGCCGCAGGATGTAATCAATGCCGGCCTGGAAGCGAACCCCAGAAACTAACATAAAAGAAAAAGAGATATGAAAAATATAAAATGGTTATTTATAGCGCTTGCTGCTGTGGGTTTGTGGGCATGCAGCGAGGATGATTTGGATTCGACCAGTATCTTTGAGAAGGATACTACCGTCAAGAACGACTTCGACAAATGGTTGCAAAAAAACTATACGGAACCCTATAATATCGAGTTCAAATACCGTTTCGAGGACAAGGAGTCGAACACGCAGTATAATCTGGCTCCTGCCGATTACGATAAATCGGTGGCACTTGCCAAGATGACGAAGTTTCTTTGGCTGGAATCCTATGAGGAGCTTTTGGGACCTGAGTTTATCCGCACCTATTGTCCCCGTCTGATGCACCTCGTCGGTTCTCCGGCTTATAATTCCCAGGGTTCTATCGTATTGGGAACAGCAGAAGGCGGTCTGAAAATCACATTGTATAATGTGAATGCTATCGACCTGGAAGATGTGGATATAGATATGCTGAATTATTGGTATTTCAAAACGATGCACCATGAGTTTGCGCATATTCTGCATCAAACGAAGAATTATTCAACGGATTTCAATCTGATTTCCGCCAGCAATTACCAGTCGAGCAGTTGGGTAAATGTCGATGACCAGGAGGCTTTGGATATGGGTTTTGTTTCTCCTTATGCCAGCTCTGAGACGCAGGAGGATTTCGTCGAGATTATTGCTATTTATGTGACGAATACTCCGGAATACTGGGATGCCTTGGTAGGAAGCGCCAGTGCAACGGGCCGGGCGCTTATCAATCAGAAACTCGAGTTGGTGAAAGATTATTTGAAGACGAGCTGGGGAATCGATTTGGATGCTTTGCGCGATATTGTACAGCGTCGTTCCGGAGAGATACTGTCCATGGATTTATCAACACTTAATTAAGAAAGAATATGAAAAAAATATACTATTTGCTTTATTTGGCTACGGCGGTATTGTTTGCCGCCTGTACCAACGAAGAAGACGATTTGTTCGACACGTCGTCCGCATTGCGTGCCGATGCGGCGATTGCAGCCGATACAAAGATTCTGACGGATGCCGCCAACGGCTGGGTGATGGAGTATTTCCCGGAAGCCCAGCAAAGTTACGGAGGTTACAATGTGTTGCTGAAATTCGGGACTGACGGTAAGGTGACGGTTGCCAGCGAACTGTATGACAATTCCGATGTGACGACCAGTCTGTATTCCGTAAAACAGAGTGCAGGGATTGTACTTTCATTCGATACCTACAATGAGATTTTCCACTTCTTCTCCGACCCGAGCGACCCGGCAGGCGTAGGCGGCAATGGGTACGGCCTGGAAGGCGACTATGATTTCCTGATTCTGGAGGCAACAGCAGAAAAGGTGACTTTGAAAGGGAAAAAGACGGGAGGCATAGCCATCTTGACTCCGATGAAGGGAGACTGGGAAGAGTATATATTGGCGCTTCAGAATGCGGAGGAAGAAATGAGTTTTCAAAAAATGCAATTGGAAATGAACGGAAAGGTGATTCCCGTATCCATTTCTTTCCGAACATTGACTTTCACGTATGGCGAAGAGGAAAACAGCGTTTCTGTCGTGGCTTCCTATATTCAGACACCGACCGGGTATAAATTCTATGAACCGGTAGAAGTGGACGGAGTTACTCTGAGCGGTTTTACTTTCAATGCGGAAGCAGAAGTTTTTACCGCAAATGATAACAGTACCATTAAATTGGTTCCGGTGATTCCGCCATTGAACGAACAATTTGTTACCGGCAACTGGTATTTCGCCTACAGCGAGATCAGCGAAGCACTTCAGCCTTATTTCGCAATGGCAGCCAATGGTAGTGCTTCCGAAGGCGAGCAGATTCTCTATATGTATATGGGATTGTCTAATGATGGAACTTATTCCTTTAGTTTCAGAAGCGGCAACTATATCGGTAGCCTCTATTACAATTATACGCTAACGGAAGAAGACGAAATAACATTGACTTTCGCACTGTCGGGTGACAATAACGGTATTTATTATTATAATAATTGTAATTACAATTATATTACAAGTGCCATCGGAAGTTCTGCCGGAGCGACTTATAAACTGACGACGGACAATCCGAAAGCGCCTTCTTTCATTACCCTGACAAGTACGACAAATCCGGCAAGATACTTCACATTGTATCCGAATTTGATCGCTTATCCTTTCATAAAATAGGAAGGTTTGATTAACTGTTTTGAGAGCGTGTCTGTTTAGGCACGCTCTTTTTTATATCTTAATTTTGTTCCAATCCTTTTTCAATTTCCTCGATTGTCGGCAGGCTGCCTCGGAAATTTTTGGGCAAGGCTTGTCCCAATTCATAGTCGGAGATTCCGATGGGTTTTTGAATATCGCGTAAGGCATATTCGGCCTTGATTCGATCTTTCGTTTTGCAGAGTAATAATCCGATAGTACGATTGTCGCCTTCCCGGCAAAGCACATCATCAACTGCGGAACAATAGAAATTGAGTTTGCCTATGTATTCGGGCTTGAACTCCGTGTCTTTCAACTCGATGACTAAATACCTATGCAGAAAGGTATTGTACATCAGCATGTCAATGTAATAGTCATCGCCGGACACTTCTATGTGGTATTGTCTGCCCATAAAAGCAAAACCTGCTCCCATTTCCACGAGAAATTTTTCCACGTGCCTGACCAGACCTATTTCCACATCGCGTTCGTTATACTGGTCGGTAAAGGTCAGCATATCGAATATATACGGGTCTTTGAGCAACGATTTTACTTCGTTAGCTTCTGGCACAGGTAAAGTTTCCGTAAAGTTGTTTGCCAACGCACCGTGTTTGCCGTAGTAATCAAGTTTAATGGCTTCCTGGAGGTAACGTTTTGACCAATGTGAAGTGATACTTTGCATCATGTACCAATAGCGGGCATGCATGTCCTTGACCTGTTGCATGAGTATAAGGTTGTGTGTCCAGTCCAGATGCTTGACGGGAAGGGTAAAATTATGCTTGCCTAATTGCGCAGCCAGCGGTTGCGTAATTTCACAGGAAGCTTTTTTAATCATTGTAAGTTCCTGATTGTATTCCTCGAAAAACTGCATCATGCACTGCATATTGCGTACTGAAAAGCCTTTTATTTCAGGATAATCGTTTCCTAGGTCTACGGACAGTCTTTGCAAGGTTTTCTTACCCCAACCATCGGCTTGCTGACTTTGCTGCAATATTTCGCCGATGTCCCAATACATGTGTAGCAATTCTTCGTTAGCGGCATAGATTGCCCGCTGCTGGGCAAGCGATACCCTTTGCTTGATTTGACGCAATAGTGCTGCATATCCCCGGAAGTCATCTGTCAGCCGGGCGTTTGTTTCTGACGGTATGTCTGTATTTTCAGGCATATTTTTCTTGCTTTATTTACAAAGTTACTCTTTTTTAGGGAGAGGTTAAATGTATTTTCTTAAATAAGAATAAAATCATTCGGAAAATACATTCGGGAAATTTCTTCTTTAAAGGTTTTTGATAACTTTAGCCCGCCAAAACAATGTAAACTTACCTGAATGATGAAGCAAAAAGTTGTTTTTATTGTGTTGTTGTTTTCTTTTTGGGCTTGCCAGGACGATAGACTGGAACAAAGAGAAGAGGAAGAAACGCAACCTGTTTGGATGGCGGAAACACGTACGAATTTCCATCAAGGTGCAATCAGAATTAAATTGAAGCCGGAAACGGCAAGTAAAGTTCAATTAACTTCTACGCAGGGCGTGGCACAAATGGGGATATCCGCTATTGACCGGTTTGCAACAAAAATCGGAGCGACAAGGATTGAGCGGGTGTTTCCTCCGGCCGGGAAGTTTGAAGCACGTCATCGTGAAGCAGGACTGCATTTGTGGTATAATGTGTATTTTGATAAGAATTTGCCCTTAACCTGTGCTGCCGGTGATTTGGCATCCCTGAAGGAGATAGAGGCGGTGGAGCCGATTCGTAGAATTAAAGATGTAGACGCTAAGTATAAAATAGTTCCGGCATCATTGGTAAAGCAGACGGTTTTGACGGCGGGGAATCCTTTCAATGACCCGTATCTTTCTAATCAATGGCATTATAATAATGACGGAAGTCTCCGGAATTCGGAAGCCGGGGCGGATATTAATTTGTATGAAGCCTGGAAAGTGACAAGCGGGTCTCCCGAGGTGATTGTGGCTGTGGTGGATGGCGGTATAGATTTGGAACATATTGACCTAAAGGATAATATATGGCATAATGAAGATGAGGCCGAAGGAAATGTGGATTTGGATGGCAATGGATACAAGGGGGATGTAAACGGTTGGAATTTCGTATCCAATACGGCTACGATTAAACCGCATGTTCATGGTACGCATGTGGCGGGAACTATTGCAGCCGTGAATAATAACAGGTTGGGCGTATGCGGAATTGCCGGAGGTAGCGGTAATCATGACGGTGTACGTGTTATGAGTTGTCAGATTTTTGAAGAAGATCCCGATGATCCGGATAATGATAAAGGAAGTCAGTTGATACCGAATGCAATTGTATATGGTGCAGATAATGGTGCGGTTATCTGTCAGAACAGTTGGTCGTTTATTTTTGACGAGGGGGTGACTCCGACATTTGATCTTCTTACTCAAAAGGCAATAGACTATTTTATTCAATATGCAGGTTTGGATGAAAATGGAAATCAGGTGGGCCCGATGAAAGGGGGTATTGTTATTTTCGCAGCAGGCAATGAGGATAAAGATTATACCGCTTATCCGGCATCCTATGAGAAGGTATTGTCGGTGGCTTCTATGGCTCCGGATTTTGCTAAGGCTTATTATTCCAATTATGCGGATTGGGTGGATGTAACCGCTCCCGGCGGGAGTTTCGGTTACGAAGGGAAATATACGGATGCATGTGCGATATTGAGTACGTATCCCGGAAATGAATATGCTTATATGCAAGGAACTTCTATGGCGTGCCCTCATGTTTCGGGTGTCGCGGCATTGGTTGTTTCAAAGTTCGGGGTTGGTCAGGAAGGATTTACTCCGGATGAATTAAAGGAGCGTATTATGATGGGGGTAAAGGATATTGACCAATATAATCGGGCTTATGTCGGTAAAATGGGGGCTGGGTATGTGGATGCTGCGGCAGCTTTGCAGGTGGATGAAAAAATTGCACCCGACCCGGTAACGGATTTGCAGGTGGAATGGGCTTCAAATTCCGTCGTATTGACTTGGAGCGTTACACGGGATGAAGATAACGGAACTCCTGTTAAATACAATGTTTATGCAAGTTCAAATGGTTGGGATCATGTCGATTTTAAAGAAATCGAGCCCAATACAATTGTCGATGTGAGACGGAATAAAGTGGGAGAAAAGGTGAAGGCCAAAGTGGAAGGGCTTCAAGCAGAGTCGGATTATCGTTTGGCCGTGGTAGGTGTGGATTGTTTCGGGAATTTTTCGGAACCGGCATTGGAAGAAGGAACTACGCTGCCTAATCAGGCTCCGATTGTAACGTGCAGGGCAACGGAGGATATTATATTGAAAGCACATGAAACAATAAATGTGTTTTTCGATGTTACGGAACCGGAAAGGCAGCCTTATACTTTTGCCGTGTCTTCAGATGAAGCTGTGAGAGCTTGGCGGGAAAATGATGTTATTGTTGTCGAGATTGCAGGACCGAAAGCATCTGCCGGAGAGTATGATGTGATTCTGACGGTAACGGACGAACCGGGAGCTTTTACCGAGGTGCCGATTCATTATCGTGTTTTGGAAAACCATGCTCCTTTCGGGACAGAGCAGGAATGGCAGCATGTCTATTTCGACCGTCTGGGGGGACAGCAAAGCTTCGATTTGAAGGAGTATTTTGATGACCCGGACGGAGAGGTGTTGAATTATGAGATTACCTCTTCTGTGGACGGCTTAATAAAAACGGATGTGGTCAATGAACCGTTCAATGAGGTATTGACAATTACGGCATTGAAAGCCGGGAAGAGCACAATCACGGTAAAAGCTTCCGATTATTTCGGACAGTCCGTGAGCCGTGAGTTTGTACTGATGGCCCGAGATGGTACCAAACCGATGGATTTATACCCGAATCCGGTGACTGATGTGTTAAATATCCGCATGGGAAAAGAGGTGGACGGATTGGTAAGCGTGAAGATATACAATGCAACGGGGACCCTGGTTTTGGAAGATTCCGTACTTGTGAAACCTTTTGAAGCAGGGAAATTGAATGTTAGCAAGCTTCATGGCGGAACGTATGCCGTTTCTGTAATTTACAACGGACAGGAAAATAAAGGTAGTATTATTAAATTATAACGGGTTGCTGTAATGAAAAGAATATATATCTTATTTATTTTGTGTATATTAAGTTTTTGCATTTGTGCTCAAACCTTAAATAATAATTCAGAGGCGGTACCTTTTTTGAGTATTGCTCCTGATGCGCGTTCTGCCGGTATGGGAGATGTGGGAACGGCTTTAAGCCCCGATGCTTTTTCTTTCTGGCATAATGCTGCTGTGACTGTTTTTTCGGAAGAACAAGGTGCCATCGCTTATTCATATACTTCCTGGATGAGAGAGTGGGGGGCGGGGTGTGCTTTAAACAGTTTGGGCGGTTTTTATAAAATTGATACCAAACAAAGTGTTGTTGCCGGATTTCGTAATTTTTCGCACCAAGATATGGAGATAAGCGATGAAAATGGCAATATCCTTGGAAAATTTACTCCAAAAGACTGGGCGCTTGACTTAGGATATTCCCGTTTATTGATTAAAGATTTAAGCATGTCGCTATCGTTGCGTTATATTCATTCGGATATGGGTTCTTATAATGGGGCTGCTGCCGGCAATGCTGTTGCTTTTGATTTGGGATTTTATTATCGGCGTCGGGCTGCTTTGCTGGATAGTGCGACCTGGTCTGTGGGAGTGCAGGTAGCCAATATCGGTTCTAAGATAAAATATTTGGATACAAAATATGATTTGCCGGGGAAACTGAATATCGGCGGAGCGATTCATTTGCCTTTTAGCCAAAGGCATGTTTTAAATTGTGCCTTGGATTTGAATTATCAGATGATGCCTGCCGGTAGCAGCAGTTTTCAAGCAGGTATAGGTGCGGAATATGTTTGTATGAAGTATGCAATTATACGTGGAGGCTATCATTTCGGGGATAAGGATAAAGGATATGACAGTTACGGAACTTTAGGATGCGGCGTTCGCTTTTACCATATTCAAGGTGATTTCTCTTATTTATTGGCAAAATCAGACAGTTTACTGAAAAATACACTTCGTTTTACTGTTGGTATTGATTTTGGTCTTTTTTGGAAAAAGGCTCAAGGCTAGTTCCTTTTAGTATTGGGATGGGTTTAGTAAAGTTTGCTTCGCTTGATGAGGTAGGGAAGTAATACTTCGCGGAATCCTTCGTTGATGTCTGCTTCTACAAAATCAATCTGATATTGTCCGCAGCGGAGTTTGATTTCCTGGTAGAATTCCTTGATTTTTTCTCTGTAAGTTTCCCGGATTTCGTTGGGAGAGAATTTGATTTCCCTTCCGCTTTCCATATCGATGAATATGTGGGGGCGGTTTGAGAATTCAAATTGTTCCTCCATGCGTTTGTCCTTGACATGAAAGAGGATGATTTCATGTTTGTTGTAGCGCAGGTGTTGCAGGGCGGAAAGTAGTTCTTCCGTATTCCCGTTGGAAAACATGTCGGTGAAAATGATGACAAGTGACCGTTTGTCGATGCTGTCTGCCAATTGATGGAGAACTTCGGCCGTGGCGGTCGGTTTGTTCAGGGGCACGGCATTTTCTTTGAGCAGGTTCTGCAACAATGCGTATTTCATTTGCGCATGGGTCGGCGACAGTTTGGAATCGGTCAGTGTCTCGATTCTGTCGGAGAACAGGCAGATTCCGGAGGCGTCCCGTTGTTTTCGGAGCATGTAGATGAGTGCTGCGGCGCAGTAGACGGAGAAATGAAGCTTGGAAATCTTGTCCGATTTGTAAGGGAAAAGCATCGAAGAAGAGGTGTCCACGACGACATAGGAGCGCAGGTTCGTTTCTTCCTCGTATTGTTTGACGAAAAGTTTTTCGGTACGGGCGTATAATTTCCAGTCTACGTGTTTGGTCGATTCCCCGTTGTTGTACACCCGATGTTCCGCGAATTCCACGGAGAATCCGTGATAGGGGCTGCGGTGCAGTCCGGTGATGAATCCCGATACAATCTGCGACGCGATAAATTCGAGATTGTCGAACTGTTCGTATTGGATGATTTCCTCTAAGGTGGCGGCCATATCGAAACGGGATTCAAGTGGAATAGGAGAATCACAGGAAAGCTATTCGTCCCGGATTCTCCGTTATTTTTTAAAGTACAGCCTTTATTTTTTCAACCAATGATGTTTTGGGGGCGGCTCCTACCTGTTTGTCTACAACTTCTCCGTTCTTGAAAAAAAGGATAGTAGGAATATTGCGGATGCCGAATCTTGCAGCTGTGGACGGGCTGCTGTCTACATCAACTTTAGCTACAATAAGTTTGCCTTCGTATTCCGTTGAAACTTCTTCAACGATGGGAAGCATCATTTTGCACGGTCCGCACCATTCTGCCCAAAAATCTACTAATACCGGAAGTTTTGCATTTAAAACAATTTCCTCGAAATTGGAATCATTTACTAAAATAGCCATATTCTTTATTTTTAAGTTCGTAAATTATATCAGTTCCTTTTTATACGAAAAAATAAGGAATTAGATAATACACCCTCTGCATTACCGGACGAAATTAATTAATTTTCATTTTAATGGCATCATTATTTTCAAAATATTCATATAATTCGCGAGAACGTCCTATTTTACAGCTGCGAGAGAACATTTTAACATTGTTGCCGGTTTTATCGTAGAGAACGAAATTCAGCGGTACATCCGTTTTGTCGTCCTGGTTGTTTTTAGTTTGGGGGTGGATAAATTGCTGGTTGATTTCGTTGAGCGTTTCCATATTCAGTTGCTCAATGTCCACCAATAATGTAATGGATTTTATCAAATCGTTTCCGATACTTTCCAATAAATTGATACTTTGTATGTTGAAAGAAAGATCGTTGGAGTCGTTGCTCCATTTTTTGGTCTGTACCTTTCCCCGGATGCAAATGGCTGTTTCCAGTTTGAAATAATTCCGGTATTTGATATAATCTTCGCCGAAGAACGGAAGTTCATAGGTACCGTTGAAATCTTCTATTGTCAGGATGCCGAAGTCATTGCCTTTCTTTGTTTTTCCCTGGCGCATATTGACGATGATGCCGGCGATGGTAATGTCTTTGTCCCGGAAAGCTCCCATGTTGGCGGAAAGTTCATCCAAAGGCGTGCACATGGCTTTGATTTCCAGTTTGTAGCTGTCCAGAGGATGGGAGGTCAGGTAAATGCCAATTAATTCTTTTTCTTTTTTTGCTTTTTCAAAGTCGCTCCACGGTTCGCAGTCGGGGATATTCGGACGGGCTACTTCGTACCCTTCCATTCCTCCGAAGAGGGAAACCTGGAGGTTCATGCTGTCTTTCTGGTTCTTCTGTCCGAAGTTCACCAGTGTGTCCAATACGGTGCTGACAGAGTCCACAGGTTGCAGGTATTGGGCCCGGTGAAAACCGAAACTATCGAACCCTCCGGCGATAATAAGGTTTTCCAGTGTTTTTTTATTGACACACTTATAATCGATGCGTTCAAAGAAGTCGAAAACATCTTTATAGGGGCCGTTTTTCTCCCGTTCTTCAATAATCTTATCAACAGCGGCTTCTCCTACGCCTTTAATGGCTGCCATGCCGAAGCGGATATCTCCTTTGGCGTTTACGGTAAAATCATTGTCCGATTCATTGACATCCGGAGCGAGTACCTTTAAACCCATGCGTTTGCATTCATCCATGAAGACCGTCACTTTTTCAATCTGCGACAGATTATTACTCAAGTTGGCAGCCATGAATTCGGCGGGATAATGGGCTTTCAGGAAGCCCGTCTGATAGGCGATGTAGGCGTAACAGACAGAGTGCGATTTGTTGAAGGCATACGAAGCGAATGCTTCCCAGTCGCCCCATATCTTATTGACCAGTTCCTCTACATTTTTTCCTTTTTCCTGGGCACCCTTTACGAATTCCGGATTGTTTTGGCAGCCTTTTACAAACTCCCCTTTCAGTTCCGCCAGCAGCTCGAATTTCTTTTTACCCATCGCTTTGCGCAGGGTATCCGACATACCGCGCGTGAAATTGCCCAGCGCGCGCGATTGCAGCATTACCTGTTCCTGATATACCGTGATGCCGTAGGTGTCTTTCAGGTACGGCTCCATCATCGGATGGTCGTACTCGATCGGTTCTTCGCCGTGTTTCCGCTTGATGAACTGGGGGATGTATTCCATCGGCCCCGGACGGTACAGCGCGTTCATGGCTACCAGGTCTTCGAAACGGTTCGGCTGCAAAGCGCGCAGGTGTTTTTTCATACCGGGGGACTCGAATTGGAACAGGCCCGTGGTGTCGCCTCGTGAAAATAGTTTGAATGTCTCTTCATCATCCAGGGGGATTTCATTTTCATCCAGCGTGATATGTTTGGATTTCTTGATGTTTTCCAGACAGGTTTTGATGATGGAGAGGGTGCGCAACCCAAGGAAGTCCATTTTAATCAGCCCGATAGGCTCTACGAAATGCCCGTCGTACTGGGTCGTCATTAGGCTTTCCCCTTCGGTGGGCATGATGGGGATGTGGTCGGTCAGCGGGTCCCGGCTGATCAGAATACCGCAGGCGTGTACGCCGGTTTGACGTACGGAGCCTTCCAGTGTCTCGGCGAACTGGATGGTTTTTGCAATCAACGGATTGTGAGATTTTTTCTCCTCTTCGAGGTCCGGATTTTCCTTATAGGCCTTTTTAAGGGTCATCTTGGGCGCTTCGGGCACCATTTTGGCCAGCCGGTTGGATTCGGAAAGGTCGAGCTTCAATACGCGCGCCACGTCCTTGATGGCCATTTTGGCGGCCATGCTGCCGAAGGTCACGATGTGTGCCACTTTGTCCGCCCCATATTTTTCCGTAACCCATTCCAGCACTTTCTGCCGGCCGTCATCATCGAAATCGACATCAATATCGGGGAGGGAAATACGGTCGGGATTTAGGAAACGTTCAAACAGCAAATCGTATTTCACCGGGTCGATGTTTGTAATTCCTAAGCAATAGGCCACGGCACTTCCGGCTGCGGACCCACGGCCCGGACCGACGATGACGCCCATGTCCCTGGCGGCCTGTATGAAGTCCTGCACGATCAGGAAGTAACCCGGGAAACCCATGGTTTTCATGATGTGAAGCTCGAAGATAATCCGCTCCATGATTTCCGGAGGCGGGTTTTCGCCGTAGCGTTTCACTACGCCCTTCATGGTCAGTTCTTTCAGGTAATCCGCTTCCAGTTTGATACGGTAGAGCCGGTCGATGCCTCCCAGTTTCTTGATTTTTTTCTTCGCCTCTTCTTCCGTCAGGACGACATTGCCTTTTTCGTCCCGGGTGAATTCGTTGAAGAGGTCTTCTTCGGTGTATTTTTTTCGGTATTCCTCTTCCGTACCCGATTCGGGGGGGATGGGGAAAACCGGCATCAGCGGGTCGGAGTCGAGCTGGTATTCTTCCACTTTGTCCGCCACCTCCTGCGTGTTGCTTATCGCTTCCGGAATGTCCGGAAAAAGCTCTACCATTTCCTGGGTGGTCTTAAACCATTCCTGGCGGGTGTAGCGCATGCGGTTCGGGTCATCGATGTCTTTCCGTGTATTCAGGCAAATCAACAGGTCGTGTGCATCTGCATCCTCTTCGTTCAGAAAATGTACGTCGTTTGTTGCCAGTAGTTTAATTCCTAATTTTTGAGACATCTTTATTTTCTCCCGGATGCAAAGTTCCTGGTTGTCATATATTTCTGCCCGTTGTCTGGGGTCGGCGGCAGGATGTCGCATGACTTCCAGATAATAATCTTCGCCGACCAAATCCTTATACCATAAGGCGGCTTTCTCGGCTCCTTCAAGGTCGCCTGCCATAATCTTCTGGTCGATTTCCCCTCCCAGACAGGCGGAAGAAATGATTAATCCTTCATGGTATTCCTCTAAAAGCGCTTTATCTATACGGGGACGGTAGTAAAAACCGTCTATGTGGGCAGCCGAGGTCAGTTTTACCAGGTTCTTGTAACCTGTCAGATTCTTTGCCAATAAAATCAAGTGTTCACCCGATCTGTCAATGGGTTTTTCCTTGTTGAAGCGGGAGACCCTTGCCACGTATGCCTCACATCCTAAAATGGGCTTGATTCCTTTTTGCCGGCAGGTGTCATAGAAGAGTTTTATGCCAAACATATTGCCGTGGTCTGTGAGCGATAAAGCTGTCATGCCGTCGGCAACGGCTTTATCAATCAGACCGGGTATGCTGGCGGCTCCGTCGAGTATCGAATACTGGGAATGGACGTGGAAGTGCGTGAATTTCATGGGAGTGTAAGGTTACCGGAGCGTTGAAATTGTTTCTATTATTACATGCGGAAAATGTTCGTATTCTAAGGCATGCACCTTTTGGGCCAGGGTGTCGGGCGTATCTTCCGGCGTGATGTCGCAGCAGGCCTGGAAAATCGTATTCCCTTCATCGTAATGCTGATTGACGTAATGAATTGTAATCCCGCTCTTCTTTTCTTTTGCGGCGATGACGGCTTCATGTACATGGTGTCCGTACATTCCTTTACCTCCGTAAGCGGGCAATAAAGCCGGATGGATATTGACAATCCGGTTCGGATATTCGGCAACGATGTGGGGCGGCATAAGCCATAAGAAACCGGCTAAGACAATAAAATCAATACCGCGTTCTTTGAGTTGTCGTAATACATGCGCAGGGTCGTTCAATTCTTTCCGGTTGAATACAAAAGCGGGAACTCGCAGTTTCTTAGCTCTTTCCAGTACATAGGCATCCGGTACATTGCAAAAAACAGAGTCCACCGTCATGTCCTGCCGGTTTGCAATTACGGTTATAATATTTTCAGCGTTAGAACCTGAACCAGAGGCAAATATTGCTATTTTTTTCATGTGTCTAATTGATTAAAAATCAAAGGCATGAAATTAGTAAAAGTTATATTCCTGTCAAAAAATTTTTTAGAAAAAAAATAAAGCCTAACTTTGTCCGCGAATTTTAGCACCTCATGCGTGCCTTATTTCGGATTAAAAACTATGTCTAATTAAAATTTAAAGTTATGTCTGACATTACAAGTAGAGTAAAAGCAATCATCGTTGATAAATTAGGAGTTGATGAATCAGAAGTTACTCCGGAAGCTACATTTACAAATGATTTGGGAGCTGATTCATTGGATACGGTAGAATTGATTATGGAATTGGAAAAAGAATTCAACATTACGATTCCGGACGATCAGGCAGAAAAAATCGCAACCGTAGGTGATGCTATCTCTTATGTAGAAGCAAACGCGAAGTAAAAACCAATACTATTCTTATGAATCTGAAACGAGTAGTAATTACAGGTCTTGGGACAATAAACCCTTTGGGTAAAAATGTGCCGGAGTTTTGGGATAATTTGTTAAAAGGTGTCAGCGGCGCCGGTCCTATTACTCGTTTTGATGCATCAAATTTTCGTACACAGTTTGCCTGTGAAGTAAAAGGGTATGAGCCTACGGAATACTTTGATAAAAAGGAAGTCCGTAAAATGGATCTTTATACGCAGTTCGGCATTATTGCCGCCAGAGAAGCGCTTAAAGATTCAGGCTTAAACCTGGAACAGGAAAACAAAAAACGGATAGGTGTGATATGGGGGGCAGGAATCGGAGGATTACAGACTTTTTTTGAAGAATGTGATACATTCTCAAAAGGAGACGGCACTCCCCGTTTCAACCCTTTTTTTATACCTAAAATGATAGCCAATATGGGCGGAGCGATGATCGCGATTGAAAACGGATTGAAAGGTCCGAATTATACGACCGTATCCGCTTGTGCGTCATCTGCCCACGCTATTGTTGATGCATTGAATTTAATTCGTTTGGGAAAAGCGGATGCCATCGTTGCCGGAGGTTCGGAAGCAGCAGTTACCGTTCCGGGTGTCGGTGGTTTTAATTCCATGAAAGCTCTTTCAACCCGTAATGATGACCCGAAGACGGCTTCACGTCCTTTCGATGCTGACCGTGACGGATTCGTTATCGGAGAAGGCGGGGCAAGTCTTATTCTTGAAGAATATGAACATGCGGTGCAAAGAGGCGCGCATATTTATGCCGAGATTGCCGGAGGTGCCGGGAATTGTGATGCTTATCACATGACTGCTCCCGACCCGGAAGGGGCAAAAGAGGTTATGATATTGGCGCTTGAGGATGCCGGCATGAAGCCTACGGATATTGATTATATCAATGTTCACGGAACATCTACCGGTTTGGGTGATATTTCAGAACCCAAAGCGATATTGAACGTTTTCGGTGAGCATGCTTATGATTTGAATATCAGTTCGACAAAATCTATGACGGGACATTTGTTGGGAGCTGCGGGAGCTGTAGAAGCAATCGCTTGTACATTGGCAGTCAAGAACGACATCGTTCCTCCGACAATAAATTTTCAAAACCTGGATCCCGAAATTGATTCCAAATTGAATTTTACGTTCAACAAAGCCGAAAAGCGGACAGTGAATGTGGCTATCAGCAATACTTTTGGTTTTGGGGGGCACAATGCTTGCGTTGTTATCAAGAAATAATCACTTCTAAGTCGTGATTAGCAAAATAATTCAATCCATAAGACTTTATCTTCATCGTAAAGATAAGTTTTATGGATTGTCTATTTCTCAGATAGGTTTCGTTCCGGGAAACCATAACTTATACAAACTGGCCTTACTTCATAAATCCGCATCCAAATATACCCGGGAAGGGGCTGTATTGAATTACGAACGGTTGGAATTTCTGGGAGATGCCGTTTTGAGCGCTATCGTTGCGGAATTGCTTTATAAATTCTTTCCTTTAAAAGATGAGGGCTTTTTGACCCGGGTGCGTTCTAAAATGGTCAGTCGGGAATCTTTGAATGAATTGGCAATAAACATCGGTCTGGATAAAGCTGTCGTGGCAAAGTCCGATCTTTCCAAAAACAAACATGTCTACGGGGATGTCTTTGAGGCTTTTGTCGGAGCCATGTTTTTAGATCAGGGATTTGTCAATACAAAGCGTTTTTTCGATAAATTCATATTCCCTAATTTTTTTAATCTCAAAGACCTGGTTACAATAGATACAAACTATAAAAGCCAACTTATCGAATGGGGACAGAAAAACAAGCGGGAAGTGGTTTTTGAGATACGGGAGAACTTTCACAGCCGTAAAAACCGGTTTATCTGTAAAATCCTGATTGCCGGAAAACAGGAAGGACGCGGAACAGGTGCATCCAAAAAGGAAGCCGAACAAAATGCGGCTGCACAGGTAATGGAAAAAATTAGATTGCAAATGGAATAAACATTTACAATCTAATTCAAAAATCTTTAAAGATACCTTATCTTATTCTTTCCATGTAAGTACCTTCGGCCGTATTGATACGGATTTTTTCACCCATTTCAATAAACAGCGGAACCATTACTTTAGCACCGGTTTCCACTTCTGCCGGTTTCAGTGCCGTAGAAGAAGCGGTATCACCTTTTAAGCCGGGTTCCGTGTAGGTCACTTCAAGTACCACGCTCGGGAGCAATTCCACATACAACGGGGTTTCCGTATCTGCATGTACCACCATCTCAACAGAATCGCCCTCTTTTAAGAATTGCGGTGCGTTGATTAAATCTACCGGAATATTTACCTGTTCGTAAGTTTCCGTGTGCATCATCACATAATCTTCTCCGTCCTTGTAAAGGAATTGATAAGGACGACGCTCGATACGTGCCGTGTCGATTTTGATACCGGAAGTAAACGTATTTTCCAGAATTCTGCCGGTTTTTACATTTCTAAGTTTGGTTCTGACGAAAGCGGGGCCTTTACCCGGCTTTACATGTTGAAACTGAACGATTGTATATAAATCGTCTTTAAAAACGATACACAAGCCGTTTTTGAAATCAGCCGTAGTTGCCATTGTATTGATTTTATATTAAAAAATTTCTTTGCCTGCAAAAATAATAAAAACTTTCCATAATTAGAACAGTATGTTTTTTTTAGGTGTCGTGGCGATGAAATCTTTTAAATAAAAAGGTTCAAAGTAGGCGACATCTTCAAACTGCTTCAGCTTGAATTTGCCCTCCGCAATGCTTACCATGTTGGCGGCGGAAGTTTCAATCCCTTCTAAATACCGGGCGTGGGGTGACGTAAGTACAGGCTGTACCTTGGCACTGCCGTTGCCGAAAAAATAAACGATATGGTTTTGAAGGATTTCCTGGAAAGAATTATCGTCGATAATTTCGGCTTTGGTATCAACGACGGTCTGATTTCCTTTATCGTAAAAAGCCGTATAGACCTCCATGCGGCGGGCGTCAATCATGGGGCAATACAAGGCATCTTCACCTATGCGTTTTGAAACGCTTTCGGCTAAGGCTTGCAGTGTATTGACGGCGATTAACGGTTTGGAGGCACCGTAACACAGACCTTTCGCCAGGGAGACCCCGATACGCAGACCGGTGTAAGAACCCGGGCCCATGCTTACGGCAACGGCATCCAGTGAATTTGCCGTCAAATGGTTTTCTTTTAAAATTTCATCCGTATACGTGCCCAGCAACAGCGAATGGTTCAATCCTTCGTTGTTTTCTTTCAGCGCGACTAATTGCCCGTCTTGTGATAAAGCGACCGAGCAAACGGACGTGGAAGTATCTATATTTAAAATAAGTGCCATAAAAAGTATAACTTTAAGAATAACTTATTTCCGGATAATTTGTATCTCCCCGTGAATGCCTAATTTGATGATGCCGGAGGGAGCCTGTTTTTGCCTTTCATTTTGCCGGAAATCCACTACATAATCCACGGCATTTCGTATCTCGTCGCTGATTTCCGCAAAACATCCGGGAGCCGGCTGTCCGCTGATATTCGCTGACGTAGATACCACCGGCTTGTGAAACCGGTAAATAAGGGATTTTGAAAACTCCTCCTGTGTGATTCGTATACCGATGCTCTTATCCTCGGCCACCAGATTTTCCGCCAGATGGTGGGCATTGGGGTAAATAATCGTCAATGGTTTGTCGGTGACTTCTATTAATTGCAGCGCAATATCCGGCACATCCGCATAAGAGGCGATTTTCCCGGCGTCATCAAGCAATACCAGCATGGATTTATGGTCTGCCCGTTGCTTGATGTCGTAGATTCGTTTTACGGCCTCTTGATTAGTCGCATCGCAGCCTAATCCCCAGATTGTATCTGTCGGATAGAGTATCACACCTCCGTTTTTCAGCACTTCACATGCTTTGCGTAGCTCTTCTTTTAATTTTTCGGTCATATTGGCAAAATCAACATTTTCCGTTCAAAACTATACTATTTAATTGAAAATTAAAAATGGTATCTCCATGGGGAAGTGATTTAATCTGTTTCTATTTATATGCTTTTTTAACATTCGGCTTTTTTGAGTTTTCCCACTTTTAAACTTTTTATCTATATTTGTGTTGTTGTGGCAGAGAGAGCTGCCATACAGATATATTATTTTTAAAGCGTTTAGCTTTATCCTTGTCTTAAAAACGACCAAAATTTTAACACTAAAGGATAAACAGCACAAACGTTCACGTTTGCCGTATATACATTTGTATATAATAGGTTAGGCGTGGGTAACTGTTTATTTTAGTGTGGGTTACTTGGTCGTACCTTAAGACAGATAAACTAAAGTTCCCACGCTTTCTTTTTGTCATTAACCCACCTTTCCGGGGACTTTCAAGGTGCTAAGTAATTTCTTGATATGAAAAAATTAATCAAGTGTGCCGGAAGGCGGTGTCTTCGGATGTCGTTTCTGCTTCTTTCCGTTGTGACTTTTTCCGGCTTGTTTTCTCCGCCCGTGTTCGGAAACAACATCCGGGTGGACGGTAAAACGCGCGTTGTCGGCTTTTCAGGCGATACGGCGGTTATTGAGGTGTATCTCCGCTGGGATAATTCGTGGCGGGATGATTTTAATTGGGATGCTGCATGGGTGTTCTTTAAGTACAAAAAGCGGGGCTTGGAGAATCCGTGGCAGCATGCGTATTTGGGCTCTTCGGGGCATGTATTAAGTACGGCAGTCGGCAGCGAGGGCGGTGGCTACACGTATATGGTGGGTGCCAATGCCGGTAAGGTGAATGGTTTATACGTGATGCGTGACGACATTTCGGAAGGAAACGTAAGTGTACGCGTACGTGCGAAATGGCCATTGGCGGGTGCTGGATTAAGCAAAAGCGACTTCGGCGAAGCGTTGAATGAAATCTACGTTGCTGTTCACGCCATTGAAATGGTGTATGTTCCGTATGGAGCGTATTACTTGGGGGATGCGTATTCCAACAAGAGTTTTGCGGTAGGCGGTACGGATGCTGTTGTGATAGATACCGAAGCGGCAATGACGCTTTCAGCCAAAGATGGCATGTCGAACGTTTCTCTTTCGGCTTCCTATCCCAAAGGATACGCGGGTTTCTACATCATGAAATACGAGACGAGCCAGGAGCAGTATGCAGAGTTTTTGAACTCACTGACTCTCGACCAGCAAAAAGCGAGAGTGGCGAACAATGATTTTGCCAATATGAAGCGGGGAGATTATGTGTTTGGAGACCTCCATACTCCAAGTTGCCGGAATGGTATCGTGTTTATCGAACAGAGGCAACCGAATACGCCCGCCGTGTTCGGTAATAATCTGAATCCTGCCAATGATTTGTTTTCCGCCGACGACGGACAGACATTGGCGTGCAATTATATGAGTGTGGAAGATATGATTGCTTATTGCAGTTGGAGCGGATTGCGTCCGATGAGTGAATTGGAGTATGAAAAGGCCTGTCGGCGGTTTTATCCCCAAGAGCCCGATAATGGAGAATATGCGTGGAATACGAACAATGGTATTAACCGTATTTCTTCTCTCTCTGACTTAAATTATCATGGAGACCAGCGGGAACAGGCTTTAAGCCATTTGAAAAACGTGAACAGCGGAACAAGTAACAGCATCAATGGCCCCGTGCGGTGCGGACTGTTTGCAACATCCGCAACCAATCAGACCCAGGCAGGAGCCACGTATTGGGCAGTGATGGAAATGAGTGGTAATTTAAAGGAACTGTGTGCCAATGTAAACTACACGAATCTAAACGGCGGTAGCTGCGGTACAGGCGTTTATAACGCCAGTCTGTGGGACAAAACAGCCAGCAGGTACGGTGTTCGGGGCGGCGGTTTCAACAGTGCGGATGAATTGTTGCGAACTTCCGACCGGACGGAAGCGATGAATTATTTCACGTCTGTTACCCAGCGGGATAGCACGGTGGGATTCCGAGGTGTGTATAACCTTTCCGGTATTGAAATAGATGGCGGAAGAATCAGCGCCCCGACAACGGGATGCTGGAGCGGTTCGGATATTACCAATACGCAAGAGGCGTCTTGTCCTGATTTTCCCGATTTACGGTTTCAATATACTTGGTACGTGAAAAAGCCGGGAGAAGCGAAGTTTGACATTATTTCCAATGCTAATGGTGAATCGCTGAAGTACAATGATTTTGTCAATACCGGAACTTCTACTGTAACATATCAATTCAAGCGTATGGGAATTTGTGCTGTGGGGGTAGCGGAAAGTAACATCGTAACTATAAACATATTGCCTAAACCTTTCTCCCAGTCGGTTTATACTTTCAATGCGGGGAGCTCTGTTACGCTGACACCACAATATTGGGGTACAAACAGCTCTGCTGTATGGACATTGGACGGTGCTCCGTCGTGGGCATACGTACATAGCAAGACTTCCAATTCACTGACAATAGCGGGCGGATTAATAGATGAAGAATTCACGTTGAAAACCCACATTACCCAATGCCCTTCGGAGGAATTTTCCGCCACAATCAAAATCAGCAACACGATTCCCTACCGAGGTCACATGGACAGCGTGACATTAGCAGTAGGGAAATACAAGATGGAGTGTTGGGGAGCTCAAGGTGGATGTTACCAGAAAATAGGCGGATACGGTGGCTATACAAAAGGAGAACTGAATTTGACGGGACAGAGTACATTCTATGTATATGT
>NZ_CALPCZ010000026.1 GCF_943193135.1 Odoribacter lunatus | reverse complement strand
ACTTTTAGAAAAGTGTAATAGGATATTTCAAGATTTTATATACTTTTGTATTATTCTGTTTGTCTCTTAACAAGAGATATAATTAATTCTTTTGGAGCAAGCAGGATATAGAAAAGAGATGGTGAAATTTTCAGTAATTTCTTTTGGGTTACGTTTAAATCATTGTTTTCCAGTGTTTTGTAAAATACACTGATATGGCTGTGGAATGCCTGCGAGTAAAGAAAAACACATGAAAAGCGTATCGGTTTCCTCCGGTTTATATACAAGTTTGCAAAACAATCGTGCTGTGAGATGGTATGTGATGGTACTTCCTGTTTGTCACAGAGGTTCGGCAAAAGGGTTGCAGGCGGAACTTGACCGCCGTCGTCGCAGCGGGGAACCTGTTTTTGAATTCTTTGCACCTTCCTACGTTGAAGTGAAAAATGTAGACGGCAGTTTGGTTAATACGGAGCGTCCTTTGCTTTACAATTATGTTTTTATCCATTCTTCAGAGCATGAAATATTCCGCATGAAGCAGCAGTTGCCTTGGTATAATTTCCTCCCTCGTGTCAGAGAAGAGGGACGGGATTATTATCCCTATTTGTCTGATGAGGCTATGAAAAATCTGCGATGGATTGCCCGTTCGTATTCCGATGTACTTCCCGTTTACCTTCCGGAACCGGGAAGATTGATGAAGGGGGATCGAGTGCGTATCACGGAGGGACAATTCAAGGGAGCGGAAGCGAGGGTTATTATTCAGCCGGGAGCCGGACAAAAGGATATTATGGTGTGTGTGGAGAACTGGATGTGGATACCGTTGTTGCGTGTTCGCCCCGGTCAGTATGAAGTCATTGCTTTGAATGATAAAGGGAAGCATGTATATACCCGTTTGGATAACGAACGTATTCAGGCTGGTTTGCATGAAGCGCTCGGACGGTATTACAGCCGGGAAGGGGTAACAGAAGAAGATAGGAAGCTGGCAACAGATGTTTTGCAACAATACGGTAAGTTACAAATGGATACCGATGTAATGCGTTGCAAGCATTATGCCTTGTTGTTACAGGCTTACACGGTGCTTGATAATCGCCAGGAATGTGAAAAACTCATCAATACCATGCGGACCCTGTTGCCTTTAATCCGGGCAGAACAGTCGCAGGCGCTCTTGTTGGCTGTACTTTACGGGTGTACGGATAACAGCATTTGGTACAATCAGGTACATGCTATTATTGACCCGTGGCGAAAAGAAAAGATGCCTAAAAAAAGCAAACAGCGGCTAATCCGGCAATTGGAGGATTACGATAAATGGTTGGGGCATTGAATACGGTAGAAGCAGACAATTTGAAATATTTATTGAAGAGGGTAAACGACAGAGTATTCACGGCTGATTTATCAGAGGTTGAACTCGCTGCTTTGGCCCGTATTTACATAGCCGTACACAATATGGTGGTGGTTAATGATGCGGAAGAGGAGTACGGTAGCCGGGAGTTTTACCGCCGACGTATAAATGAATTGTATACAATATGCAGCCGTCGATGCATTAATGAGCAAGTCTGTTTGGAAAAACGTATACTGTTAATTTATACTTTGTATCAATTACTTTTAAATCCGACCTTATGCTTTGTTGACCATGAGAAATTGAATCAATGTGAGAAGATGGCGTATGAAGTGGTTACGGAATGTCTGCAAAGACAAACAGCTCATGCAAGCGATAATACACCTCTTTCATTCAACGCACTTCTTCTTATTATGGAGTTATGTGGCAGCCTAAGTGAGGAAGAGCTGGAAGAGGAAGAAATGATACGTTATTTCCGGGCTCAACTTGCTCAATGGATACAAGTATTAGGGCAGCGTGATCATTGGAACAACTTGCCCGACAAGGAAGCTTTGCAACGTCTTCTTATTCTCTGCCGCAATTCCGATATATTCTTGGATGCGACCTATGACGAAAAAATCTGTCGGTTGAAAGAATACTACCGTATCCGTCTTTCGGTTGTTGCAAATAGAGAAAATGAAAATACGGGTTATTATCAGACCTTGTCATTACTTTATGAAATCATCAAGCATGACGGATTTCTTTCTTCGGATTCGTTATCCGTGCAAAAGATAATTGGCAGTATGCAGCAAGGAATCGAAGCCTTCCCCACAGACAGTGCAGAACAATTATTTTGCCTTTCATGGGTGATAGAAGGGATGTGTAGACAGAACCTGCAAGAAGCAAACCAAAAAATGGTTAATACTATCTACTGTTAAACTTCTGTACCAAACCCCACTTTCACTATTAGTGATATATACTTATGGATGAAATTATTGTACTGAATGAGTGCCGTAATGACGGAACCCATATTTATTTATACGAAGACCACCGGACCGATTTGTGGTCGGCTTATGGTTATTCGGCTTATAAGGTCAATACGCTGGCCGTTGATAATCATCTTCCGCTACTTAAAAGTTTTTCCAAGGAGTATCAAATGCCTTTGGTGATGTTTGACAAGAAGACTTGCGAAGCATTGCAGCAGTTGTGCCGTCATGAAAATACAACGTCTCAAGGACTTTGTCTTGTTCAGACCGAACCTATAGATGACGAAAGTTATTATTTATGGGTTAATCATTTACGGACATATTAAAAAAAGATATTGTGATGCAGATATTTAAAGAATACAATTGGCTGTTGCCGATTATCACCTTTTTGCTTGCATTTTGGGCGACAAGTTGGATTCACCCTAAGATGATAAAATTGGCTTTTCGGAGTGATATTATGGATAAGCCTAATTGTCGCAAATTACAGAAAAAGCCGGTACCGGTGTTGGGGGGACTTGCCGTATTTTTCGGATTGTCAGGTGGATTGGTCTGTGTCAGCTTGTGTGGAAATTGTTCGTATATAGTGCTTGCTTATGTATTCATGGCTCTGATGTTATATATCGGAACATTCGATGATATTATGCAATTGTCTTCTTATATGCGGCTTTTCATAGAAATTGCCTGTATCGGGGTATTTGTTTTGATAGCGGGCGGTATTGATAATTTTTATGGCCTTTGGCATATCGGGCGTATTCCTTATTGGTTGGAGTTTGTTATTACCATTTTTGCTTCCGTAGGAATAATTAATGCTATTAATCTGATAGATGGAGTAGATGGTTTGTCATCCGGATATTGTGTTATGGCCTCAATAGTTTTCGGCGTATTTTTCTTTTTGTCGGGAGATTGGGAGATGCTTATATTGGCAGCAGCTAGCATCGGGGCGTTGGTACCGTTTTTCTTCCATAACGTATTTGGCAAAAGTTCTAAAATGTTCATTGGAGACGGCGGAACGTTGGTAATGGGGATAATCATGGCGGTATTTGTTATCCGCATTCTGAATGAACACCAAGCAGTGGTGATGTTTGCGGATGCGGGGATGGGACTTATTCCTTTTACATTGGCTGTATTGTCTATACCTGTATTCGATACATTGCGGGTAATGATAGCACGAATGCTGAAAGGTAATTCTCCGTTCCACCCGGATAAGACACATTTACACCATTTGTTTATTAATGAAGGATTTTCACATATAGGTACGACCTTTTGTATTATATCATTGAATACAGTGGTCATACTTGTTTGGTGGTTGTTATATCATTGGGGTGTTTCCGTTGATTTACAACTGTATGTGGTGGTGCTATTGGGCTTATTGTTTACAGTCGGACTCTATTTCGGAACAAAAATATTATCCCGCAGCAACCGGATGAAAAAGTTTATCCGCAGGCTGGCATTATTGTCTCACATAAGCCGGAAAGGATTTATACTTAAATTTCAGAATTGGCTTGATGGGAAGTAGGGTCTTAAAGCTAGTTTATACCTTAATATATTATAGATTCATATTCGTTTGTCGGGGAGCAAATTTGCAGACCTATCGGTTCCAAATAAAAAACGATAGGTTTTTGATGCGAAAACGATAGGTTTTTGGTATAAAAACGATAGGTTTTTAAAAACGGCTTTTTGATGCTTTTCATATTCTTATCATAATTCTTTTAACTATTGGGTTTGGCAGGACGGAGCAAACATCTGTTCTTGGAAAATACCCGACTTGATTTCCACCGGGATAGAGATAACTATTGCGATGATGTATTTTTTTGATTGTAGGAAGTGAAAAATAGAAGATGTCATCTTCATTAAAGCAAAAAACTATAGTCGGGATTTTCTGGAGTTGTATTGAACGATTTTCGGTTCAAGGAATCCAGTTTGTCATTATGATTGTAATGGCACGCCTCCTTTTGCCTTCTGATTATGGTATGATAGGAATGTTAGCTATTTTCATAGCTGTTTCTCAGACGATAATCGATAGTGGATTTTCCAATGCCTTGATTCGAAAAACAGATAGAAGCGAGACAGATTATTCAACCGTTTTTTACTTTAATATTGTTGTTGGGCTTCTGTTATACGGAGTTCTTTTCCTTTCCGCCCCGCTGATTGCAGCATTTTATGACACACCTCAATTGACCGTTTTGACACGAGTGATAGGATTGAATCTTTTTTTTAATTCATTGGCTGTTGTACAACGGGCAATCTTGACAATCAAGGTTGATTTTAAGACACAGGCAAAAGCTTCTTTCGGCGCTGCCGTTTTGTCTGGTGGAGTGGGAATCGCTATGGCTTATGCCGGTTTTGGGGTATGGGCATTGGTGATGCAGACTATTTTAAATGGATTGATGAATACCATTCTGTTGTGGATTTATTCTAAGTGGAAGCCTTTGAGGAGTTTCTCTTGGCGATCGTTTAGGGAATTGTTTGCTTTCGGTTCCAAGTTGTTGGTGTCCGGATTGCTGGATACGGTTTTCAAGAATATTTATACGATAGTTATTGGTAAGAAATTTGCTTCAACAGATTTGGGGTATTATACCCGTGCAGACCAGTTTGCGCAATTCCCATCTTCCAATCTGACTGGGATTTTACAACGGGTGACTTTCCCGATATTGAGTGAAATACAGCATGATAAAGAACGCTTGGCAAGTGCTTATCGGAAGTTTTTGCGCTTATCTGCCTATGTGATTTTTCCTTTGATGACTGGTTTGGCTGCATTGTCATATCCGGTCATTAATTGTTTTTTGACGGAGAAGTGGAATATTGCTGCGGTGTTGTTACAGATACTATGTTTTTCGTATATGTGGTATCCGGTTCATGCCATAAATCTCAATCTGTTGCAGGTGGAAGGTCGTTCGGATTTGTTCCTTAAATTGGAGATATATAAAAAGGTTCTAAGTGTATGCGTATTGGTGGTAACAATACCTTTAGGATTGATGGCGATGTGCTGGGGCACAATTGTATCTTCCTTATTGGCATTGGTAATTAATACTTATTATACCGGGAAATTGATTCATATAGGTTTGTTTAAACAAATCAAAGATTTAGCACCGTCTTTGTTCTATTCGCTTTCTATGGCGGGGGTAGTATGGTGTTTTATTCGTTTTTTTGAACATCAGTTGGTCCAGTTGACCGGAGGTGTCATTATCGGCATCGTGTATTATTTTTTGATTTCCTTTTTGACCAAATCTCGGGATTTGAAGGAGGTTTGTTTATTGCTCAGAAGAAAATAAGTTTATAATATGAATATGGAAAAGCAAATAACGGTAACCAGTCCGTTGTTGCCATCATTGGAAGAATTTATCCCTTATCTTCGAGATATATGGGATAGAAAATGGTTGACGAACAACGGCCATTATCATCAGTTATTGGAGAAGGCTTTGGCGGAGTATCTGAAAGTGCCTTATATCAGTTTGTTTACGAACGGGACGTTGCCTTTGATTACGGCATTGCAGGCGTTACGGATTACGGGAGAAGTGATAACAACTCCTTATAGTTTTGTGGCAACGACACACTCATTGTGGTGGAACGGCATAAAACCCGTGTTTGTGGATATAGATCCGGAAACGTGCAATATCGACCCGGAGAAGATTGAAGCGGCGATAACACCGAAAACGACGGCGATTATGCCGGTGCATGTGTATGGAAAGCCGTGTGATATGGAAAAAATCCAGTCCATAGCAGATAAATATGGCTTGAAGGTGATTTATGATGCAGCGCACGCTTTCGGGGTGGAGGTAAATGGGAAATCCGTTTTGGAGGCAGGGGATATGTCGACGTTGAGTTTCCATGCGACAAAGGTGTATAATACGGTAGAAGGCGGCGCACTGATATGTCACGATGAACAGACGAAGCAACGGATAGATTATTTGAAGAATTTCGGTTTTGCGGGAGAGACAACGGTAATTGCACCGGGCATTAACGGGAAGATGGATGAGGTACGGGCTGCATACGGGTTGTTGAATTTGAAGCAGGTGGATACAGCCATTGAGGCTCGGAGGCAGGTGGCGGCGAAGTATCGGGAAGAGTTGAGAGACGTGCCGGGCATCTGGGTAATGGAGGATATGCCGGGTGTACGACATAATTACTCTTATTTCCCGATTTTCGTGGATGCGGAGCAGTATGGGATGACGCGGGATGAATTGTATGCTCGGATGAAAGAAAGGAATGTGTTGGGACGGCGGTATTTTTATCCGTTAATCAGTGAGTTTTCAACTTATCGTGGGTTGGATTCCGCAAGGCCGGAGAATCTTCCGGTGGCACATCGGATAGCGGACAGCGTGATTTGTTTGCCGATGTATAGCGGCCTGGAGACGGAAGAGTTGGAAAGGATTCTAAATTTGATTAGACAATGAAAAATCTATATATCATAGGTGCAAGAGGATTTGGTAGGGAAATATATCATTTAGCGACTCAGACTAATGAATATTTGAAAGATTTTCAAATAGCTGGTTTTTTAGATGATAAAAAAGATGCTTTGAATGGATATGATAATTATCCTCCAATTGTTTCAAGCGTAGAAGATTATAATTTACAGGAAGATGATGTTTTCATCTGTGCGCTTGGTGATGTCAGATATAAGAAGAAATACGTTGAAATGATTCAAAAAAAGGGAGGAAAGTTCTTTACTTTAGTTCATCCGACATCCTATATATCTGGAAATACGATTTTAGGAGAAGGTTGTATTGTTTGCGCATATACAAGAATATCTTGTGACGCAATTGTAGGTTCGTTTAATACCTTTCAACCATTTACAGCAATAGGACATGATGTGAGGATAGGAGATTTTAACCATTTTAATACGTACTCATTTTTAGGAGGTTTTGTTGAAATTAAAAATAGTGTAACGTTACATACTGGTGCAATTGTTCACCCGCATAAAAAAGTCGAGGATAATAGTATTGTCGGGGCTGGATGTGTTGTATTGCGAAATGTAAAGTCTAATTGTACTGTATATGGGAATCCTGCTAAAACATTAACATTTTAATAATCATATAATAATGGAAATAAAAGAGTTTATTGAGAGGTTTGCCGAGATTTTTGACGATGTGGATGTTGCGACGCTTACTCCTCAAACCGAGTTTCATAATCTTGATGAATGGTCTTCACTTTCAGCGTTAGGGCTTATTGCAATGACTGATGAAGAGTTTGATGTTGAACTCAAGGGTGAAGAAATCAGAAGCGCGAGGACTATTAACGATTTATTCACTCTTATTCTGTCTAAAGTATGATACCTTTAGGTTTGGAAGGGAAGACAATTCTTGTGACTGGAGCATCCTCTGGAATTGGAGCTGCGTGTGCTTTAGAATGTAGTCGAAGCGGGGCAAATGTTGTGATAACAGGAAGAAATGGAGAACGCTTGCAACAAACAATGGATGCGTTGGATGGTAATAGAAATAAGCAGGTACTTTGTGATCTAACCCTTGAAGATGAATTAAATCTTTTAATAGATCAGTTACCTAAGCTTGACGGAATAGTTCTTTGTGCCGGAATAAATCAAACGCTTCCCCTTGCATTCCTTTCACGTAAAAAAGTTGATAAAATTTTTAATACGAACTTTTTTAGTCAGGTAGAGCTTTTGCGTTTATTGATAAAAAATAAATTGCTTAATGAAGGTGCTTCAATTGTAGCAATGTCCTCAATTGGAGGCACTGCTTCTTTTACATTAGGAGCTGCAGCCTATGGTGCTTCAAAAGCAGCATTGTTGTCTTGGATGAAGTCTGCAGCTCGTGAATTGGCTCCTAAGGTTCGTGTAAATTGTATTGCTCCTGGACAAGTGAACACTCCGATGAATGTATCAAGCAATATTACAGAAGAGCAATACCAGGCTTATCAGGATTCTATTCCTATGAAACGCTTCGGAGAACCTGAGGAAATCGCTTATTTGGCAGTTTTTTTACTTTCGGATGCTGCAAAATGGATAGCAGGTTCAGTTATGACTATTGATGGCGGGACTACTTTATAAGCTATAATTATGGCAATAATTAGATTTAATAATATTGGAATAGAAGCTGTTGCTGCTTGTGTTCCTAAGGAGGTTAAAAGCAATTACGATCTTGATTATCTTATTCCAAAGGAAGAGATAACCAAGGTTATTGATAATGTTGGTATCGAAGAGCGGCGATATGCTGATGCGGACGTTTGCTCCTCGGACCTTTGCGAAAAAGCGACAAGAAAGCTTTTGGAGGATAATGACATAGATCCTTCTATTGTTGACGCACTTATTTTTGTGAGCCAAACATCCGATTATCATCAACCTGCAACAGCACCTTTGTTACAGCATAAGCTTGGACTTGGGCATGGATGTATTGCGTTTGATATAAACCTTGCTTGCTCTGGTTATGTATATGGATTGGCTACGGCTTATGCGTTTGCTTCTCAACAAGGCATTCGCCACGTGTTGCTTTTGGTCGGAGAAACAATGTCTAAGACTGTTTCACAATATGACAAAGTTGCTACGCCACTTTTTGGGGATGCAGGAACGGCGACATTGATAGGAAAAGGGGATTTTGGAGAGGCTGTATTTTCTCTAAATACAGATGGTTCAGGGTCTGATATCATAAAAATGCCTTATGGTGGTTATCGAAATCCAAGTTGTTCCGAAGGATTTCTTAATCATATGGATTCAGAGGGAAATATCCGTAATGGAGAGCAATTTTTTATGGATGGTCTTGATGTGTTTAATTTTGGAATGAGAGTTGAGCCTCGTGATTTGAAAAATTTGATGAAGGAATGTGAAATAAGAGTTGATGATCTTGATTTGCTTATTTATCATCAGGCAAATAAATTTATGACCGATTTCTTTTCTAAAAGGCTTAAAATACCAACAGACAAAACTCCTTATAGCCTTAGGAAATTCGGGAATACCTCAAGTGCATCTATTCCACTAACAATCGTTAGTGAATTGCAAGATAAATATCCTGATCGCAATAAATGTATTCTAACCGGTTTTGGAGCAGGTCTTTCATGGGGAAGTGTTTTATTGAATCTATCAAAGAGCAAGGTGAGTGAACTTATAGAATATTGAATCATTCGTATGTTTGTATTTCGCAATTATACAATAGAAAGTTTATTTGATGAGAGTGTAAAATTCTCCGGTTATGGGGACATTTCCGTGTTGCCAGACTCTGATTGTTATGCTTGGTTCTATAATGCTCCTATCGTATTTGATGCGAAGAGAGCGGTGGACGAGATTGCTGGTATTGGAGACAAATTGTTTATGATTTGTGAAATGATACCTTCGTCTAAACCGTTTTATATATTTTCTCTTGAAAATCTGTTTCCTTTACATATTTGTGAGACTGATAATCGTGTAGCAGAGGCGATTGCGGCAATCAACAAGAAGGCAATTGAACTTTCAGTGCAACACCACAATGTCCGATTGATTGATTTCGGTGAATTTCTGAGCCATCATAAACCCCAAGATTGGATGAATTGGAAATTCTATTTCATTTCACAAATGGTTATTAATCCGATTCTCGTTTCCGATTTTAAAGAGTGGTGGGGTAAAAAGTTAGCAAGTTTTACGCAAGTTCGTAAAAAGTGTCTTGTTTTGGATTTGGATAATACTCTGTGGGATGGAGTTCTTGGAGAGGATGGTATCAGTGGAATAAAAATGTCGGGTGATTATCCAGGGAATGCATTTATGTATTTTCAGGAGGGGGTGATGGCATTAGCAAATTCAGGCATTATTATTACTGTGTGTAGCAAGAATAACGAGGCTGATGTGAAAGAACTTTGGGAAAGAAATCCCTTTATAAAGATTGGACCTCAACAAATTGCAGCATACCGAATAAATTGGAATAGTAAAGCGGATAATATAAGAGAACTTGCAAAAGAGCTTAATATCGGTCTTGACTCTATGGTTTTTGTGGATGACAATCCAACCGAACGAGAACTTGTGCGCCAGCAGCTACCTATGGTTTCTGTTCCTGAATTCCCCCAACGGCCTTACGAATTGATGAATTTCTATTTTAAATTGGTCGACGAATATTTTCAGACATATAGACTCACTTCGGAAGACCAAAACAAAACTGAGCAGTACAAGGCTAATGCTCGTAGAGTTTTAGAACAGGCTCGTTTTACAGATTTGACAGACTTCATTAAAAGTCTTGATATTCGCATTGACATTATTGCTGCAAATGAATTCAATGTGCCTCGTATTGCTCAGATGACGCAGAAAACTAATCAGTTTAATCTTACGACCTATCGCTATACAGAGGCTGATATAAATACCTTTATCGAGAATGGAGATTACGTCTATTGTATCTCTGTTAGGGACAAATTTGGAGATAATGGTATAACCGGTGCGATAATAATCAAGCGTGATGGCAACACGGCAGATATCGATAGTCTGCTTTTGAGTTGCCGCATCTTGGGCAAAGATATCGAAACAGCTTTCGTAAAAACCATATTGAATAAACTATTTAGTGAAGGAGTTACTGAGATAAAAGCTACTTATATACCGACTCTAAAAAATGGCCAAGTTGTTGAATTTTATGAAAAAATAGGTTTTCAGCTCCAATCAGAGGAGAACGGAATCAAGATCTACCAACTTTCAATGAATAAACAATTTGAGGTCTCAGAATTATATACAATAACAATAAATTGATATGGATAAAAGAATAATTGAAATAATGCAGCGGGTTTTTGATACTCAAGATATAACCATTGCAACTAATCAGAATAATTGTGAAAAATGGGATTCGCTTCATCATCTCAATCTTATTGTTGAACTTGAAACAGAATTTGATGTTGAATTTGAACCGGAAGAAATTGCTGAGATGAAGAGTTTTGAAACAGTTAGGTCTATTGTGAAATCAAAAATAGATTAAGTTTTTCCCTTGTTGAAAGTATCTTCGCATATTAATGATTTATTCACCTCTATTTGCTACCGAATTGGATATGCACTTTTCGATCCTGGTGATGAATGGGATGGATTCAAAGAGGTGGATAAAGTTTTATTGACGCACGCACATTTCGATCATATTTATGGATTAAACAAGTTGATGGAGTTGAAACCAGACATAAAGATTTATACAAACGAATATGGGAGAAAGATGCTCTTAAATGCAAAGATGAATTTGTCTTTATATTATGAGATGCCTTTTGTATTGAGCAATCCGGTAAGCATAGTTGTGGTTGAGAACGATGATGATGTTAGGCTTGATGATAACTTATTGGCTAAAGCGATATACACTCCGGGACACAATCCGAGTTGTATAACTTGGGTTGTAGGAGAAATCCTTTTTACGGGAGATTCTTATATCCCGGGAATAAAGACTGTAACCAATCTGCCAGGAGGCAATAAAAAACAAGCTGAAGAGTCTTTGAAATTAATTGATGAATTAGCGACTAATCGACAAGTCTATCCTGGTCATAAAATATAGCCGACAAAAGAAAGATAAAATGAGTGAGATTCCTGCCAATATTCAAAAGCGGATTGATGAAATCAGGCAAAAATGCAGTAGGATAAAACCTCGTGTGGCAATCCATTCTTTAGCATATAACCACGCACCATACACTCAAAATTCTGGATTATTTCACTAGCCACAAGCGGATTTTCTATTTATTACTATATTATATAGCCAAAAGATATGAAAAAGAACGAACATTAGTGGTGTTTCCCTTGGAGACTTTAGAAGAATCTTTGCAATATGAAACATCTTCGAATTTTACATTTTCTTACAGATGATAAATTCTTGGATACAGTTATAAGAAACCATGATTCTATAAGAAAAGATGTTATTAATTACTATGTGCTGACATTAAAGAGTGGTGAAAATAAAGAGGACTATAAATTCCAATATATAAAAGATCACAATCGTGTTGTACTTCTTTATACAGATGAAATTATCGGATTCGTTAATCAAAACTTGATAAACGCAATAATAATACATTCTCTATTGTCGGCTCCGATAGAGGTTATTCCAGAAATAAAAAATAACATTCCTATTTTGTGGGTTGCATGGGGGTATGATATATATCAATTGCCGATAAACAAGCCATTTATTGAAGTTCCGTATATTTATTCTCCTTTGACGGAGCGGTATTATATGAAGTTTTTGAAAAGAAAAAGAGGTAATTTGAAAAATACTTTAGCTAGCATAAGAGATTATTTGGAAAAAATTGGGATATATCAAACAAAACAAACAAGTAAGTTACACAAGACTCTAAAAAGAATTAATTTTTTTTCAGGTATAATAGATATGGAATATCAACTTATGAGAAAGAATAAATTTTTCCAAGCAAAGGAGTCAGTCTATGTTTACTCTCCCCTGGAATATAGTGGAGTGTTTTCTTATCCCAAGGGTAACAATATTCTTTTAGGTAACTCTGGAAATTTCACAAACAATCATCTTGATATCTTGAACTTATTGAGGAGTCGAAATATCAATGAGAATAAGATTATCATGCCCCTAAACTATGGTGGAGAAGAGAACTACGTATCAACTGTGGTAAGTTATGGTAAAAAGTATTTCAATACCAAATATGAACCATTAACTGAATTTATTGAATATGGAAAATATTCAGAACTTATAAATTCTTGCAGCTCAGTTATAATAGGGACTCTTCGTCAACAAGCAATGGGAAATATCAGTTTAGCTTTTGAAAAGGGCGCGAAAGTCTTTTTGTACAAAAATTCTATTCTTTATCAATATTTTAAGAATAAGGGGTTTATTGTGTATACCATTGAAGATGATTTAACTAAAGCAGCAGTCGCTTCTCCTCTCTCAGAATCAGAAGCAAATTATAATTTTCAACTTCATAAAGACTTGATTTCCAATCGATGGAATATAAAAGCGATAGAGCGTATTTATACTCAGTTTGAAGACTATATAGCTAAACCTAAAAATAGTTGAAATGAAGTCTAATATAGAACTTCTAAGATGCATTGCTATATTATGATTATTGTCGTTCATGCGGATTATTGGTTTCTTAGAATTCCTACTATTGGAACTAACAAATTCATAAACCAAATAGGTTTTGCAGTTTATTTATTCCCTTGTTGATTTTATCTATCGTGAAATGATTATTAATGCTATATCACAATTCATCTGGTATTTCCTTTTTTGGGGAGATTATGGGAATTCTTTTGGGTACATTTATATGTGCAGTTATAGTTAACTAGAATAGAGTTTTCATATAGAATCAAATGAGCAGGTATGTATTTCGCTTGTGGAAGAATAAATCGTTGAGTTTTAAATCAAAATATAACATATGGATAATATCAAAATTTGTGTAATCGGACTTGGTTATGTCGGCTTGCCCCTGGCGCGACTCTTTTCTACTAAATACCCTACGATAGGCTTTGACATGAACCAAAGTCGTGTGGACGATCTTAACGCCGGATATGATGTCACTCTTGAAGTGAGCAACGATCTTCTTAAAAATGCTATTGATAATTATGGATTCCGATGCACAACTGATATAGATGAAATTCGAGACTGTAATTTCTATGTTGTTGCAGTACCAACTCCCGTGGATAATAATAATCGTTCGGATTTAAAGCCACTATGGGGTGCTTCTGAAACTGTAGGTAAGGTTATCAAGCCTGGAGATATCGTCGTTTACGAATCAACAGTCTACCCAGGTGTGACAGAAGAAGAATGTCTTCCTGTTATAGAGCGCGTTAGCGGGCTTAAATTCAATGAAGATTTCTTCGCTGGTTATTCCCCAGAGCGAATCAATCCCGGAGACAAACTCCATACTGTCGAGAAAATCAAGAAAGTAACTTCTGGATCAACTCCTGAAATTGCTGATGTTATAGACAAGGTGTATAACTCCGTTCTTATAAACGGAACACACAAGGCACCATCCATCAAGGTTGCTGAAGCCTCAAAAATTATAGAGAATTCTCAACGTGATGTCAACATTGCTTTCATGAATGAACTCGCAAAAATCTTTAACGCAATGGGTATTGACACCAAAGACGTTATAGAGGCTGCTTCATCAAAATGGAACTTCATCAAATTATCGCCGGGACTTGTTGGAGGTCACTGCATCTCAGTAGATCCATACTATCTAATCCAAAAAGCACAGGTTTATGGCGTACTACCACGTATTATGTCCGCTGCTCGACGTCTAAATGATGGTATGGGTGCTTATGTCGCAAACCAGACTATCAAACTTATGAACAAGAAAGGCATTTTGGTCAAAGATGCCAAAATCTTAATACTTGGCATCACATTTAAAGAAAATTGTCCGGATATACGTAATACAAAAGTCGTAGATATCTATTACACACTTGCAGAGTATACGTCTAATATTACTATTTTTGATCTATGGGCTGATATAGCTCATGTAAAGGAAGAATATGGTATTGATATAGTTAAGGATGATTTAAACAAGTTTGCTGGGAAGTATGATGTTGTGATACATGCAGTAGCGCATAAGGATTTCGAAGTAATGGACATCCGTTCGCTTCTTGCTGACCCAAAGAATGGCGTAGTCTATGATGTCAAATCCACACTCAATAAAAATCAGATTGATGGAAGACTGTAATAAGATCCAAACTGTTGTTTTCCTTATCTTTCAAGAAATCCATCCAGATGAGGGAATTAGTAAAAAAATATTGGCTCAGGTTAAGGCTATTGAAAAGCTTGGCTATCGATGTCAATTAGGACGTTTTGTAATGGACGGTGAAGGTGAAAGCCATTACTATATCGGAAATTCTAAAATATACACATATGGGAGCGGAATAATCTGTAAATTTCGAAAGATATACTGCTATTCGGCTATTGCGAACTATTTAATATCTAAAAAAAATGTAATTAAATGTGTCTATATCAGATATACCCAGTTTTCCAATATATTTTCTGCGTATTTTTTTAAAAGGTTATATGACAGTTCTATCAATATTCTTTTAGAAATTCCGACATACCCGTATGATGGTGAATTTTGTTATACATCATTAAAAAGTTATAGGATAATTGAGGAGAGAATCACTCGGAAAAAATTTATGTCATATGTGAATAAAATAGTTACCTTTTCCAATAACGATTATATATTTGGGAAAAGAACATTTATTATAAACAATGCGATCGACTTGGAGACCATTCCTTTAAGGAAAATAGAATCATCTATGAATGAGATTAACCTTATCGGTGTGGCAGACCTATCTTTCTGGCACGGGTATGATAGAATAATTTATGGAATTAAAAATTACCTTCAAGAGGGGGAAAATGATTTAGTAATTAAATTCCATATCGTTGGTAGTTATCCAGGAGGGGAAGAGTATGAAAAGCTCAAACGACTGGCAAAATCCTTAAAAGTAGAAGATTACGTTATCTGTTATGGTACAAAGTCTGGAGAATACTTAAATAAATTGTTTAATAAAGCGAATTTAGCGATAGGATGTTTGGGATGTCATAGAAAAGGAATTTTAGAAGTACAATCTCTGAAGAATGTTGAATATGCGGCTAGAGGAATACCATTCATTTACTCAGAAATAAATAATCATTTTGACAATCAAATTTACGTGTTAAAAGAGGTTCCAGATGATTCCCCCATAGATATAAAAGAATTGATTAGATTTATCCAAAACGTCAAAATATCTCCCCAAGAAATTCGAGATACTATTAGAGACTTCACCTGGGAAAATCAAATGGGAAAAATTTTCTCTTTATATAATAGCTAGTTAATATTTTTGATTGGTTAATTAATATAATGTAAATTAAATGGTATGGTAATTTATAGATTGAATTTATCAAGATTAAAGTTTGACAAATTTATTATAAACAATAATTAATATGTTCTATTTGTTAATTGCAACGTTATTACTGCTAGGTGCCCTTTATCACATTTATGATAAGCCAAATAGTAATACAGAAACATATATATTGTTTGTTCTTTTCGTTACTATTGCGGGTTTAGCTTATGAAACGGGTGTTGATTGGCGTTTATATAAATTTAGCTATGAAAATATAAATAATTTAACTGACGTAATATCCAAAAAGAATTTTTTTGCAACTAGTGGATTTATAGTCGAACCTGGTTTTGCGTTTCTCGGATCTATTAGTAAATCAATTTCAAGAGAGTTCCAACTACTTGTATTATTTGTTAATGTTATTTGTGCTATATTTATATTTAAACATCTTAGATATTACACTTTTCATTATTATCTCTTTTTTCTCTTATATCTAGGATACATTTATTTTACATTGAATATGAGTGGCATAAGGCAGGCTATTGCTGTTGCGATATTCATATATTCAATTAAATATATTAAAGAAAATAGGATAAAGAATTATATGTTATGCTGTTTCACTGCGGCGTTATTCCATGTTTCAGCTTTAGTAACAATCCCAATATATTGGATAAGTAAATTTAGACCTCAACCTGTTATCATTTGGATATTAATTTTTTCGGGTTGTTTTATATATGTCTGTCAGATTTCTTTAATTAATAGCTTAATTTTACAATTTGCTTCAATATTTGATAATCCGTTTATAGATAAAATTGTTAAATACTCTTTAGAATCTGAAGAAACACAATCAACGGTTTCTCCTAAAATCTTTTTATATATACTTCTTCTTGTTATTCTTTTACGACGTAAAAAAATTCTTATTCAAAAGAATTCATATACAGAAATATTATTAAACGTCTATATATTTTTTCTTATAATGCTTGAATTTTTATGGGATACAGGAGATGTCATTGAACGGTTAAGATATTATTTCATTATTAGTCTTTTTATTTTATTACCAAACTTGTGTTTTTCCTTTAGACGTGTCTCTAATAGATTTCTGGGAATGGTATTCATTTATGTTTTATCTCTTTGGTCAAGTAATCCTATTTTCTTTGAATTAAAAGGTGGCCAATCATATAATCCTTATCAAAACTATTTAATCTATAAATTGATGGACATCGAAAGTGATGGCGATAATCGCTTAGATAAATTTATTAATAGAGACGATGGATAATCGGGTGTTAATCGTAGTTGTAATATACGAAGAAAATATCTTTTCTACCAATGTCTATAAGTCATTATTGAAGTATGTGACAAATCGGGTGTATATCTTTGATAATTCTAAACGTTGTCTTTTTGATAGAGAGATTGAAGATAATTGGATATATAATTTTAATGGATCTAATGATGGTATTAGTAAAGCGTATAACATAGCATCTATATTTGCAAGAAAACACAATTTTCAATGGATGATATTTTGTGATCAAGATACTATTTTCCCCAAAAACTTTGTAAAAACTATTATAACACATATTGATAACTTCCCTGATATTAAACTTTTTGTACCTAATATTATATTAGAGAATGGGAAATTCATTTCGCCGCTCAGGAAATATTTTTGCTTCACAAAAGCATCTAACAAATTAAGATCTGGAATCTTAGAAATAGAAAAATATGTGATTATTAATAGTGGTATGGTTGTTTCTCTTGAGTCATTTCTTCAATGCGGTGGATATAACGAGAAAGTTTGGTTAGACTATAGTGATCTCCAGTTTATTGAACGATTTGGTCGTTTTAATAAAAATTTTTATGCAATTAATATTATTGCAAAACAAAATTTTTCAGGTTTGGAAACAGATACTGTTAAACTTGTGAATCGTTTTAAAATTTTTTGTGATAGTGTATTACACTATAAGTCGTTTACACTTGTAGGAAGAATTAAAATATTTATTCTAGTGTTAAAAAGAGTATTGTCTTTAACGATAAAAACACGTAAAATTCAATTTATAAATCTTTATATAAAATATTATTTGTTAAAATAGTATTGTTAAATGTTTTGGTATAAAATGATTTCTTCAATCTGAAAATTTAGTTGTTCAAATATCAATATGAGGACAAAAGGGATTATTTCATTTTATTTTGCTTTAATATCAGATATATTCTATCGTTTTAAGAAAAAGAAAAAATTAGCAAAGCAGACGAAAAGAAAATCAGTTGAAAGCAATTTAATAACTGTCTATATTCATGAATGGGGAGGCTATAAGCTTCAAAGAATAAAACACATCCCTAAAATTAAAGAATTTGAATGCGGTCTATTCTATCAACTTTTGAGATTTAACAGAGAGACCTTGTTAAATTTAAAAATTTATGTCACTATTTCGGAAATAGAAAAACTTAATACCATCGATAAAAATTATATTGAAAATAATTCAGATAAAATTATCCCTGTCTCTAACACTGGAATGGATTTTTCTGGATACGCAGTAGCATATGATATGGAGAGAACTCGTGAAAATCATTACATCATACTTACAAACTCTTCTGTAAATGCACAAATTGATACTTTTCTTAACGATTATATTGAATATATGGAGAATAATCAAGATGTTGGAGCATTAGGGATTTCGTGTAATTCTCGATATACTCAAACACTTTTTAAAAATAATTTCTCACCGCATATCCAAAGTTTTTTTATCCTTACTACTGTTGATGTTTTAGATGAGATAGTAAAATTAAATAAAGGTCAATTTCCAGGAATTAACATCATTGATAAAAGGCTTTTAATTAGAGAGGGAGAAGTAAAGTTTTCACAACTAGTACTTGATTTAGGGTATAAAATATCGGTGGTTTTAGAAAGTGGTAGAGTATATAAATTCGACTGTAATACTCCGGAAGTTGAATTTCCTTTTGGGGATATGCGTATGTATTCCAATAATCCGAATAAAATAACTCCTATATCTAAAGAGATATTATGTTGACGGCTTCTATTGTTACATATCATACATTACATACAGACTTACAACGACTAATCAAGTGTGTTGAGCAGTCTGACGTAAAAGTTTTATTTGTCATTGATAATTCATCTAATGATGAGCTAAGAGATTTTGTCAGTAATACCCCAAAAATACGTTATATTCATTCTGTTAATCTTGGATATGGATCTGCTCATAATGTTGCAATAAAACTAGCGATGGAACTTGGTGGTACTTATCATGTAGTTTTAAATCCTGATGTTTACTGGACAGGAGATGTATTAGGCCGATTGAGCGAATTTATGAATAGGACTCCCGATTGTGGATTGGTAATGCCTAAAATCGTTTACCCATCAGGTGATACTCAATATTTGTGTAAACTTCTTCCATCTCCTATGAATCTGATTGTACGTAGATTTATTCCGATTAAGTCGTATCAGAAGAAGCATGATTATATGTATGAACTTCATTGGTCTGGCTATAACTCTGTGATGGAAGTTCCTTCTTTATCCGGTTGCTTTATGTTTATGAGATGTTCAGTATTAAAGCAAGTTGGTGGATTTGACGAACGATATTTTATGTATGCAGAGGATTTGGATCTTTGTCGACGAATCGGTGAAGTTTCAAAAACTATATTTTATCCAGAAGTTTCTGTAGTGCATGAATATGAAAAAGGCTCCTACAAGAATAAAAAACTATTGAAGTACCATATAAAATCTGTTATTATATATTTTAACAAATGGGGTTGGTTTTTCGATAGGAAACGTATTGAAAAGAATAAATACTGTATTTCGCTTATAAAAAAACTTCTTTTATGAAAGGCATTGTTCTTGCCGGCGGTTCCGGCACACGGCTTTATCCGATAACGAAAGGGGTGAGCAAGCAGTTGCTGCCGATTTTCGATAAGCCGATGATTTATTATCCGATTTCCGTGCTGATGTTAGCCGGAATTCGGGAGATTCTGATTATTTCGACACCTCAGGATTTGCCGGGTTTCCGGCGGTTGTTGGGGGACGGTTCGGATTACGGGGTGCGCTTCGAGTATGCGGAGCAACCAAGTCCGGACGGACTGGCACAGGCGTTTATCATCGGAGAGCAGTTTGTGGGAGAGGATTCCGCCTGTTTGGTGCTTGGGGATAATATCTTCTACGGGCAGAGTTTTACGCGGATGTTGCAGGAAGCGGTGCGGACAGCGGAGGAGGAGAAAAAAGCCACGGTGTTCGGTTATTGGGTGAGCGACCCGGAGCGGTATGGGGTGGCAGAATTTGACAAGGAGGGGAATGTGTTGAGCATCGAGGAGAAACCGAAAGCGCCGAAGTCGAATTATGCCGTCGTGGGGTTGTATTTCTACCCGAACAAGGTGGTGGATGTGGCGAAGCACATCCAGCCGTCTGCACGCGGAGAACTGGAGATTACGACGGTGAACCAGCGATTCTTGCAGGACGGAGAGTTGAAGGTGCAGCTGTTGGGGCGTGGTTTTGCGTGGCTGGATACGGGGACGCACGATTCGTTGAGTGAGGCTTCGACGTTCGTGGAGGTGATCGAGAAGCGGCAGGGGTTGAAAGTGGCTTGTCTGGAGGGAATCGCCTTGCGTCAGGGCTGGATTACACCTGCCAAGATGAGGGAACTGGCACAGCCGATGATAAAGAATCAGTATGGGCAGTATCTGATGAAGATGGCGGATGAGTTTGAGAAAAATGAAAAATTCGGGGAATAATCCATATGGAACTGATTGAAACTTTCATAAAGGGAGTGGTACTCCTTCAACCTCGTTTGTTCGGAGATGAACGAGGGTACTTTTTTGAGTCGTTTTCACAACGGGATTTTGAAAAACTGGTGTGCAAGACGACGTTTGTACAGGACAATGAATCAAAGTCGTGTTACGGCGTGTTGCGGGGATTGCATTTCCAGAAGCCTCCGTATGCCCAATCTAAGCTGGTGCGGGTGGTGAAGGGAAAGGTGTTGGACGTGGCGGTGGATATCCGCAAGGGTTCGCCGACATTCGGCAAGTATGTGTCGGCAGAGTTGAGCGAGGAGAACAAACGACAGTTTTTTATTCCGCGCGGATTCGCCCACGGGTTTGCGGTATTGAGTCCGGAAGCGATATTTCAGTACAAGTGCGACAATTTTTATGCACCCGAGTATGAAGGGGCTTTGGCGTGGGATGATCCGGATCTGGGCATTGATTGGCAATTGCCGGTGGAGAAGGTGATTCTTTCGGAAAAGGACCGGTGTCACGTCCGATTGAAGGAGGCGGAGTGGTTGTTTGATTATAATGAGAAGTTGTATGAATGAGCGTATTTTAGTAACTGGTGCGAACGGACAGCTGGGGAATGAGATGAGGCGTCTGGCAGAGGGGGCGAATGCGGAGTGTTTTGTTTTTACGGATGTGGCGGAGCTGGATATAACGGATTTGCAGGCTGTTCGTTGTTGTATGAGCGAGAATCGGATTTCGGTGGTCGTGAATTGTGCGGCTTATACGAATGTGGACAAGGCGGAAGAGGATGCTGGGATGGCAGATCGGATTAATCATCAGGCGGTGGAAAATCTGGCTGTTGCCTGTCGGGAGACTGGAGCTACCTTGATTCACGTTTCTACCGATTATGTGTTTCAGGGGACCGGTCATCTGCCTTGCCGGGAGGAAGAACCGACCTATCCGCTGGGGGTATATGGCAGGACGAAGTTGGCTGGAGAAAAAGCGATTGAGGCCAGCGGGTGTCGTTATCTGATCTTCCGGACGGCCTGGCTGTATTCTTCTTTCGGCAATAATTTCGTAAAAACGATGCGTCGGCTGACTGCGGAGCGGGAACGGCTCACGGTCGTGTTCGACCAGGTGGGGACTCCTACTTATGCAGGAGATTTGGCTGCGTTGATTTACTATGTCATAGAATCAGGAAAGTATCGGGAACATCAAGGAATTTATCATTTCTCGAATGAAGGGGTATGTTCGTGGTATGATTTTGCGAAAGAGATTGCCGCATTGTCTGGGCACGAATGTGACATTGTTCCTTGTCATTCGGATGAATTTCCGAGCAAGGTGAAGCGTCCGGCTTTTTCCGTCTTGGATAAAACGAAGGTGAAGCAGGATTTTGATTATCAGATTCCTCATTGGAAGGAGTCGCTTGTGAAATGTATGGATGAATTAAATTAAGAAGTTATGGATTTTAAAAGAAATATATTGATTACCGGTGGAGCCGGTTTTATCGGTTCGCATGTGGTTCGGCTGTTTGTAAGGAAGTATCCGGAATATCATATCATCAATCTGGACAAATTGACTTATGCGGGCAATCTGGCCAATTTGGCGGATATCGAGCAAGCACCAAATTATACGTTCGTAAAGGCGGATATCTGCGATTTTGAAGTAATCTGTGAATTATTCCGCAAATATCATATTGATGGCGTGATTCATCTGGCCGCGGAGAGTCATGTAGACCGTTCCATCAAAGACCCGTTTACGTTTGCCCGGACGAATGTGATGGGTACTTTGTCCCTGTTGCAGGCTGCCAAAGTGGCCTGGGAGGGGGCGTATGACGGGAAGCGTTTTTATCATATTTCGACGGATGAGGTTTACGGCGCTCTTAAACTGACTCATCCCGAAGGCGTTCCTGCGCCGTTCACTACCAAAGCGTCGAGCAACGACGATATGGCATACGGCACGGAGTTTTTTGTAGAGACAACGAAATACAATCCCCATTCGCCCTATTCGGCATCAAAGGCATCAAGTGACCATTTTGTGCGGGCTTTTCATGACACATTCGGACTGCCGACGATTGTAACCAATTGTTCGAACAATTACGGCCCTTATCAGTTCCCGGAAAAACTGATTCCTTTGTTTATAAACAACATTCGTCACAATAAACCGTTGCCGGTGTATGGCAAGGGCGAGAACGTGAGGGATTGGCTGTATGTGGAAGACCACGCGAGGGCGATAGATTTGATTTTCCACGAGGGTAGGATTGCAGAGACGTACAATATCGGAGGTTTCAACGAGTGGAAGAATATCGACCTGATAAAAGTCATAATCAAGACGGTCGATCGTCTTTTGGGTAACCCGGAAGGACAGTCTGAAAAATTGATAACTTACGTCACCGACCGTCTCGGTCATGATATGCGATATGCCATTGATTCGCGCAAATTGCAGAGTGAGCTTGGTTGGGAACCATCTCTTCAGTTTGAGGAAGGCATCGAGAAGACGGTGAAGTGGTATTTGGATAATCAGGAGTGGTTGGATCAGGTGACAAGCGGGGATTACCAGCGTTACTATGAACGGATGTATGGTGATAAGTAAGAGAGAACTGTAAATAGGTTTGTTGTATGCGGAGATTAAGGAGGCTCACCGGGAGGTGAGTCTCCTTTGTTTTTAGGGAGGGGTTGGTTTATTGAGAAAGTCTGTTTATCTTTGTTGATATAAAAACAAGATAATTATGCGTTTAACTGCTGGGGAGATAGATACAATTGTCCGGATAGCTCAAGAAGTTTACGGCTGGGGAGTAGAGGTGTTTTTGTTTGGTTCGCGTACGGATGACAGTAAGCGGGGGGGGGATATTGATTTATTGGTTAGAAACGCAGGAGAGAAGAAAGGAGTTTTGGAGCGGGTGCGGATGGTGGCTAAGTTGAAGTTGGCTTTAGGAGACCGGAAGATTGATGTGGTTGGAGATTATGAGGATAATGCAGTTGTGCGGGAGGCTATGTTGCATGGAATACGATTGATATGACAGAGAAACGGCAGGAATTGAAAGAGCGGTTGCTTCGGGCATTTGAAATCTGTGATAAACATGTTGTACGGATTGAGGAGGCTTTACGTGGCTTGAAATTGTATTTCCCGTTAGATGAAGAAACTTATCTGAACCTAAATAGTGATGCGGTGATGCGTTTGGATCAGTTTATATTTCGTTTTTCCAAATTGCAGGATGCTATAGGAACGAAGATATTCAGGTATGTATTATCGTGGTTGTATGAAGAGGTAGAAACTATGTCAATGCGTGATGTCTTGGATCGTTTGGAACGATTGGGAGTAATTGATAGTATAGAGAATTGGGTTTATATGCGGGAGTTGAGAAATACAATTGCACATGATTATCCGTTGGATACTCAAGAAGTCGTGGTTTCATTAAATGAACTAGTCGAAAGTACGGGAAGTTTAAAAATCGTATATGAACGTTTGAAAGAAAGATTTTTTGCTTGATCTCAAATTAATTACAAAACTTTATCAGCCGGCAGTTTTTTTCCGGTTTTGATTGGGGATCATATCTACTGTGTTATACTCAGTTATGGTTTTGATATTCTGTTTTTTCTTTTCCATATACAATAGTTGCAATATCTTCTAAAGAGCCTAATTTTATTTCGTTTGATTTCATTAAATCTCAATTTGTGCTTCAAAGATAATGAATATTATTTGTGAATGGTATGGGTGGAGAATTGAAATGCCAGCCTTGGCGCTGTTTAGTGATATGAAAGTTTTTTATAAATTTGTGTGTTTATAATCAGTTTCTGGCAAGAGTATGACAAGAAAGGATTTTGAAATAATGGCTCCGGTGGGATCTTATGAATCTTTGGCTGCGGCTTTACAGGGAGGGGCGGATTCGGTGTATTTCGGTGTGGAGGGATTGAATATGCGGGCACGTTCGTCTGCTAATTTCACGTTGGATGATTTAAAGCATATTGTGGAAATCTGTTCGGAGAAGGGGGTAAAAACCTATCTGACGGTAAATACGGTGATTTATAATAATGAGCTGGAGAAGATGCGGCGGGTGATTGATTGTGCGGGAGAGGCGGGAGTGACAGCGATTATTGCTTCCGATTTGGCGGCTATTCTGTATGCGCGCTCTGTGGGAGTGGAGGTACATATCAGTACGCAGTGCAACGTTTCTAATTTTGAGGCGTTGCGTTTTTTTGCCGGTTATGCGGATGTGGTGGTATTGGCACGGGAAGTGTCGTTGGAGCAGGTGGCGGAAATTCATCGTCAGATTATCGAGCATAATTTGCGGGGACCGAAAGGAGAGTTGGTGCGGATTGAGATGTTTGCTCACGGGGCGTTGTGCATGGCAGTATCGGGTAAGTGTTATTTGAGTTTGCATGAGAAAAATGCTTCTGCCAATCGGGGTGCCTGTTTTCAGATTTGCCGGCGGGCCTATACGGTGAAAGACCGGGATAATGAGGTGGAACTGGATATAGAGAACGAATACATTATGTCTCCCAAAGACCTTTGTACAATAGGATTCCTGAATAAAATGGCGGATGCGGGAGTGCGGGTATTCAAGATAGAAGGGCGGGCGCGTTCGGCGGAATATGTACGGACGGTATGCGAATGTTACAATGAAGCCATTCAGGCCTATGTGGACGGAAGCTATGCGGCAGAGCGGATTGAAGAATGGAAGAAGCGCTTGGCAACCGTATTTAACCGGGGCTTTTGGGATGGTTATTATTTGGGACAACGATTGGGAGAATGGAGTGAAGTATATGGCTCCAAGGCAACGAAGAAGAAAGTATTGTTGGGGAAGGTGACCAATTATTTTAAGAATTTGCAGGTCGGGGAGTTTAAATTGGAATCTTTTGATTTGAATGTGGGGGATGAGATATTGATACAGGGAATGACTACAGGAACCATACAGATGCAGGTGCCTGAAATCCGGGTAGATTTGCAACCGGTGGATAGTGTGAAGAAAGGAGCGGTATTTTCAATGGCTGTCGGGGAAAAAATCAGGAGGGGAGACAAATTGTACAAATGGGTGGATGCTACGGATGATAATTTTTAAATAAAAGGGAATGGAGATAACGAAAGCTGAATTTGTAGTAAGCAATTCCGATGTAAAAAAGTGTCCGCCGCCGGACCGGCATGAATATGCGTTTATCGGGAGGTCGAACGTTGGAAAGTCGTCGTTGATAAATATGCTGACAAATCGGAAAGATTTGGCAAAGACGGCGGCGAAACCGGGGAAGACCCAATTGATAAATCATTTTCTGATGAATGAGGAGTGGTATATGGTGGATTTGCCGGGATACGGTTATGCCCGTACGTCGAAATCCTCGCGGGGACAGTTTGAGAAGATGATTCGGGATTATATTTTAAAGCGGGAAAATCTGGTGTGTTTGTTTGTGTTGATAGATAGCCGGCATGAGCCTTTGCGGATAGACCTTGAATTTATGGAATGGTTGGGAGAAAACGGAGTGCCGTTTGTAATGATTTTTACAAAAGCAGATAAATTGACAGCGACTCAACGGGTGAGCTGCATTGACAATTATCATCGGGTGATGTTGGATACGTGGGAGACAACGCCGTTGGCATTTATTACTTCGTCTGAGAAAAGGCTGGGACGGGAAGAGGTATTGGATTATATAGATGAATTGAATCATACGGTTAAAATATAGGAGATAAGTTATGCGATTGAGTATATATATATATGGTTGGGGACTGGTTGGCCTAATGAGCGTCTGTCTGTCGGCAGGTGCCCAGCAGGGAGAACTGAAAGAGGCATATTATGCGGACGGCACGTTGCGTTACCGGGGATATTTCGTCGGCAGGCAACCGGTAGGGGAAATGCTTCAATATTATCCTTCGGGGCAGGTGAAGGCAAAACTGAATTACCGGGGAGAAGAAACGGATGCTGTTATTTACAGTAAAAACGGTGAGTTCAGTTCATCGGGTCGGTATTTGAACCGGAAGAAAACAGGCGTGTGGGAATATCGCAAAGGAGAGCGGCTATTGACGACGGAAGAATATGCGGAGGATAAATTGGATGGAGTTTCTTGCAAGTATTATGCTTCGGGGCAGGTGGCGGAGAGAAAGACCTGGAAGTCGGGCGTATTGTCCGGAGAGTGGAAAGTCTTTTACGACAACGGGAAATTGAAATTTGAGACGGTATTTGTGGATGGAAAATTGGATGGAATATTGAGGGCGTATGGTTACGGGGGAAAAGTGCGCATAGAGGGGGCATACCGGAATAATCTGAAAGAAGGTGTATGGCGTTATTACGATGAGGAGGGAGAACTGCTGCGGGAACGTCATTTTAAGGCGGGCGTTTCGGACAATCAGCAAGAGGAAGATTTGCAGGAAAGCGAACAGATACAACAGTTGGAAAATGAGGTGAAGGCAATTGTGGACCCTGCGAATTTTACAGATGAGCCCGATGTATATTTACAGATGATGGATGAGTAACGGAGGTATGGATTTCATTTCTTTATTTGACTTAAACAACCAGGTCAAAAATGTATTGAAAGAGAGATTTACGGCACCCGTTTGGGTGGCGGCGGAGATTGCTGCCGTCTTGGAGAATCACTCCGGACATTGTTATTTGGAATTGGTTGATAAACCGGAGGGGGAGGAGAATCCGACGGCCGTGGCAAGAGGGACGATATGGGCTTTTACTTACCGGATGCTGAAGCCTTATTTTGAGACGACGACGGGGAGAACGCTGGAAAAAGGAATGAAGGTATTGATACAGGTGGAGGTCGTATATCATGAATTATACGGTTTATCGTTGAATGTGAAAGACATTGACCCGACATTTACCGTAGGGGATGTGGAGCGGAAAAAACGGATGATTATAGAGCAGTTGGAGCAGGAGGGGATTATTGATATGAATAGGAACCTGGAATTGCCTCTTTTGCCTAAGAATGTGGCCGTCATATCTTCACCGACGGCGGCTGGGCTGGGGGACTTCCTGGACCAGTTGGAGAATAATTCTTACGGCTATAAATTTCATGTTAGGCTCTTTCCGGCGGTAATGCAGGGAGAGCGGACGTCGGAATCGGTGATTGCGGCATTGGACAGGATTTATGCGTACGAAGATTTATTTGATGTAGTGGTGATAATCCGGGGGGGCGGAGCCCAGTCGGACTTGGGAAGTTTTGATACGTATGATATGGCGGCGAATGTGGCGCAGTTCCCTCTGCCGGTCATTGCGGGAATCGGGCATGAGCGGGACGAAACGGTCGTGGACAGGGTAGCATACCGGCGGGTGAAGACACCCACGGCGGCGGCGGCTTTTTTGATTGAAACGTTTCAGGACTTTGACGCTCATTTGGAGGAATTGAAAGAAAGTTTCCTGACGGAAGTACAGGAGCTTATCGCAGAAGCAAAGAGCCGGCAGCACCTGCTGGCGGTTGATTTAAAACGGCTGACGCAATTAATGCTGGATGGTAGCGTCGGTCGTTTGCGTTTATTTTCCCATAAGTTGAAATCCGGATGTGGGGTGAAATTTGATAAAGACAGGCATCTTCTGGAAGTGGCGGAAATAAAGATGAAGTATGTAGACCCGGAAAACGTATTGAAAAGAGGCTACTCCATTACCCGTTTGAATGGCAAGGCGGTATTTTCGGCGAAAGGGATGAAAGCGGGGGATGTGTTGGAAACCGTGTTGGCAGACGGGCAGATAAGGAGTGTGGTAACAGGAGAAAAATAGAATATAGATAAAAGCAGATAGTATGAAAGAGAAATTGAATTATAAGGAAGCGATGGCGGAGATAGAGCAAATTGTTGCTCAACTGGAGGAGAACAAACTGGATGTGGATGAATTGAGTGCGAAGGTAAAGCGGGTTTCGGAGTTGATAGCCTTTTGCAAAGCGAAATTGCATGACACGGAGAAAGAGGTAGAGAATATTTTAAAAACAATAGAAGAAGAGTAAAAGATGAAACATGTTTTATTTTGGTTGGTTTATTTTTGGTGTGTAACCGATGCCGGGGCGCAGGAAGCAATGTTGGAGCGTTTCTTGGAAAGCCCGGAGTTGAAGCACGCCTCGGTAGGAATCTCTGTAAAAACCGTCAAAGGTGGGAGAAATGTTATTGATTACGCCGGCGACAAGGCGCTGCAACCGGCCTCTGTATGTAAATTGCTGGCAACCGCTCTGGCGTGGAGGGAGAAGGGGAAAGATTTTTGCTATGAGACTTCCGTAGTAATGACTGGCAAGATTGAAGAAGGTACGTTGTGGGGAGATATTGTGGTGCGGGCGGCAGGGGACCCTTGTTTGGAATCCCGGTTCTTTCCGGATGAGGAGTTCATGGAGCGGTTGGTGGAAAATATATGTCAGCAGGGAATACGGAAGATACAGGGAAAGGTGAGGATAACGGGCAATCAAGAGGTGGCGCTGCCGGGTTCCTGGCTGTGGGAGGACATATCCAATTATTACGGGGCGGCTTACTTCCCTTTTAACTACCGGGACAATACGTATTATATCGGTTTCCGGACGGGAGAGGTGGGAGAGAAAGCCGACCTGCTGTTTGTGAAGCCGGAACAGCCGGGTGTCCGTTTTGTCAGTGATGTGGTGGCTGGGGTCGGACGGACGGACAACGCTTGTATATATGGCGGACCGTATAGCGGGGAAATGCGGGTTGTGGGAAACTTGCCCCGAAACCGTAAGCTGTATACAATAAAAGGTGCCATGCATCGGCCGGATTTATGCTTTCTGCATGAATTGGAGCAGAAATTGAATGAGAAAGGCGTGGTGGTGGTGAAAGAGGCATTGCCGGAAACGGAGGAGAAAGAGTTGGCGGTATTTCGCTCTCCGACGTTAAAGGAGATAGTGCGGGAGACCAATAAGAAAAGCATCAATCTCTTTGCAGAGGCGCTGGGGAATCTGGCAAGCGGCGGGGACTACCCGGCGTATTGCTGTCGGGAACTGGAGGGAATCGGTATAGACACTTCAGGGATAACCTTGCGGGATGCCTGCGGGTTATCGGTGGTGAATGCCGTACCGGCGGAGGTATTTACCGACTTATTGCTGTGGGTGCATGATGAATTGAGGTGGGACTTTGTGGCATCCTTGCCTTTGGCGGGAACGGATGCGTGTTTGAGTGCCTATTGCTCGGCAGCGCCTGTTTTGAAAAATAAATTGAGGGCAAAAACCGGTTCTTTTGCTGGGGTGCGCTGTCTGTCGGGGTATCTGACGAAAAAGGACGGTGACATATTAGCCTTTACTATCCTGGTGAATCATTTCACTTGCCCGCCTGTGCAGATTCAGAAACGGATAGGGCAATTCCTTGCCTCGTTGCTTTGATTATTTAGGAATAAAATAAACCCCGGCTGGTTTTCCAGCCGGGGTTTTATTTGTTGTCCGGGAAGCTATTACTTCACCTCCTCGAAATCAACATCGGTTACTTCCTGGTCTTTTCCGCCATTGTCGGTCTGACCGGCACCCTGGGGACCTTGTTGTGCACCTTGCTGTTGTTGAGCTTGGGCGTTGTACATCTCTTGGGATGCTGCCTGGAAAACATTGTTCAATTTATCGATAGCCGCATTAATCTGGTCTACGTTCTGCGCTTTGTGTGCGTCTTTCAGTTCCTGCAAAGCGGCTTCTATCGGCTGCTTCTTGTCGGCGGGCAATTTGTCACCGAACTCTTTCAATTGTTTTTCCGTCTGGAAAATCATAGAATCAGCCTTGTTGATGGTATCGATGCGTTCCTTTTCCTTCTTGTCGGCTTCGGCATTCGCTGTCGCTTCGTCTTTCATCCGCTTGATTTCAGCATCGGAAAGACCGGAAGATGCTTCGATACGGATAGATTGTTCCTTGCCCGTAGCCTTATCCTTGGCAGACACATTCAGAATACCGTTGGCGTCAATGTCAAAGGTAACTTCAATCTGGGGTACACCGCGCGGGGCAGGCGGAATGCTGTCCAGGTGGAAACGGCCGATGGTCTTATTGTCTTTTGCCATGGGGCGTTCACCTTGCAGAATGTGAATCTCTACCGACGGCTGATTATCGGCTGCCGTTGAGAACACTTCCGACTTCTTCGTCGGTATCGTCGTATTGGCTTCAATCAATTTGGTCATGACGCCGCCCAATGTTTCGATACCCAAAGAAAGCGGGGTTACATCCAACAACAATACATCTTTCACTTCTCCCGTCAGGACACCTCCCTGGATAGCGGCACCTACAGCTACCACTTCGTCCGGGTTTACACCCTTGGAAGGAACCTTGCCGAAAAACTCCTCTACCTTCTTCTGTACGGCAGGGATACGCGTAGAACCTCCGACGAGAATAACTTCATCGATTTGAGAAGCCTGTAGGTTGGCGTCTTGCAATGCTTTCTTACAAGGCTCGATAGTCTTTTCTACCAAATGGTAGGTCAGCTGGTCGAACTGTGCTTTGCTCAACGTACGAACCAAGTGCTTGGGAATACCGTTTACCGGGAATATATACGGCAGATTGATTTCTGTCGTAGTAGAACTGGACAATTCGATTTTTGCCTTTTCGGCAGCTTCTTTCAGACGCTGGTGAGCCATGGCATCCTGGCGGATGTCGATGCCTTCGTCTTTCTTGAACTCGTCGGCCAGCCAGTTAATGATAACATCGTCGAAATCGTCACCTCCCAGATGGGTATCGCCGTTGGTAGATTTAACCTCAAACACGCCATCGCCCAATTCGAGGATAGAAATATCGAACGTACCTCCACCCAAGTCAAACACGGCAATCTTCATATCCTGATCTTTCTTGTCCAACCCGTATGCCAATGCTGCTGCCGTCGGCTCGTTGATAATACGTTTCACCGTCAGTCCTGCGATTTCGCCGGCCTCTTTCGTAGCCTGGCGCTGTGCGTCGTTAAAATAGGCGGGCACCGTAATAACGGCCTCGCTTACTTCCTGTCCCAGATAATCCTCTGCCGTTTTTTTCATTTTCTGCAAAATCATGGCAGAAATCTCCTGCGGAGAATATTTTCGGTCATCGATAACCACGCGCGGCGTATTATTATCTCCTTTTACCACCTCGTAAGGCACACGTTTAATTTCATTGGTTACCTGGTCGAACGTCTCTCCCATGAAACGTTTGATAGAATAAATCGTCTTTTTAGGATTCGTGATAGCCTGGCGTTTTGCGGGGTCGCCCACCTTTCTTTCTCCGTTTTCGACAAATGCGACAATCGAAGGCGTCGTGCGCCGGCCTTCGCTGTTCGGTATAACCACCGGTTCGTTGCCTTCCATAACGGCAACGCAAGAGTTTGTGGTACCTAAATCAATTCCAATAATTTTTCCCATGATAATTTATTTTATTTCGTTTATATTATTCGTTTTACGTGTATTGAAAGTTGTCATTCAAACACGATAATCTTTTTATCAAATGGCATGCCATTGCGGGAAAACAATTATCGGGGAGTAAAAATGGCGTTTTTTAGGAGCAAACGGGCAAGGAAATGTCATATTTCATGACAGAACGTCAGCGTACCGGCTACATGGAATACGACTAAAAAAGTCCGGTGTATCACCGGACTTTTTCTTTCAACTTTCGCTATCACTCCGCCTTGCGGAAATCTATGGTAATCGTTTGACCGTCGTAGTCCCAACTTTTAATTTCAATACTCATATTTTCCGGAATAGCATTGTTATCAAACCAAGCCGTCACCGGGAAAATACTCACACCGTCACCGGGATTATCATTGCATTCTAAGCGAGTTAAAGCAGTATTCTTACTTACATCTAATGATGTGAGTTGATTCTGTCTGCAATCCAAGTCAATCAACGCCGTATTCTTGCTTACATCTAACAATGTAAGTTCATTACCGTTGCAACCCAAGTTGGTCAATGCCGTATTCTTGCTTATATCCAATGAGGTTAGTTCATTATACATGCAAACCAATTGGATTAATGCTGTATTCTTACTTAAATCCAACGACGTAAGTTTGTTAAACATGCAAGACAACTGGGTCAGTGCTGTATTCTTACTTACATCCAAAGATGTGAGTTGATTTCGGTCGCAATCCAAATACATTAACGCCGTATTCTCACTTACATCTAACGACGTGAACGGATTTTCGGAACAAGATAAAGAAGTTAATGCCTTACAACTGCTCACATCTAAAGAAGCGAGTTGATTTCTTACACAGGACAAACTCTCCAAAAACGTACACTTGCTTACATCCAAAGAAGTAAGTTGATTATTATCACAACCTAACGTCGTTAATGATTCAAAATACTCTATTCCCTTTAAAGATGTCAAACCCTCATTTGATATAAACAACATCTCAATCTTATTTACATCTGTCAGGGTAATATGAGAAACATCGGAGATATAGCCTTTTTTCATCAACACCTTGGCAAATTCAGAATCAAATTCAGTAGTAATATCCTTGTCAGGAACAGCCTGACTAATATAAACAGTATCGGAAAGTACATCATTCTTATTCCGTACAACAATCTTAGCAGTACGCGGCACCTCTCCGGTATTCTCATCGATATGAAATACCAAACGGTCCACGCGGCTGGCCCTCGTCTCCACCTGACTAATCCATGAAGCAGCATCACCCAAAATACCGACTTCGTAATCAACATTATATTTCAACTCCACGGCAATAGTAGTATCCCTTGCCGACAGTTTATATTCCGTTTGTGTCAGCACCAACCGGTCATTCTGTGCCTGATAAATACGGACAGTATCCTGCAAAAAAGCAGTAACGAAAACAATATACCCCATTCGGGATTCATCGCTTTTATTCTCACTAACCATAAAATAATAAGTCGTATCAGTTACATTCGCCCGTGTTTTCTCCATCAAAGTTCCAATCCAACCAGAGCTCATCACATAATAGGAAACATTACTCTTCACATTCACGGCCACCACGCCGCCCTCCTGCGGTACCTCGAACTTATCCTTACTCAAAATAATGGCCACCTTGCTTTTCTGTGTCACGCTCAGCACCTGCGTCTTATCACCCGCCTTCACCGTCAGATTCATATTGCGGTCCTCCAACTCCCCGTAACTTTGCATGCTCACCGTAACAGTCGAATTTCCCGTTCCGGAGGTAACATCCGTCGTACACCAATCGCTCTCGTTGGTAATCGTCCAATTCCCATCACACATAATCGTAAACGTCTTTTCTCCCCCCTCTGCATCAAAAACCAACTCCGAGTTAGAAAGCACCAACATAAAAACAATCGGCTCGTCGGGGTCTTCTATGCTCTTATCCTTGCTGCACCCTGCCAACAGCGCGAGGCACAGCGTCCAGTACAGTAATTTTTTCATCTTTCTTTATTTTTTGATTGATAATTTATTCTTCTGTTCCTTCTTCCTCCACCGTTTTTTTGCTGCGTCCGAGGCGGCGGGCAACGACATCCTGCGCTTCGCCGACAAGTTGGTTGATGCGGTCGATAATGCGGGCATAATCGGCTTCGCCTTTGACGATGGCGAGGGCGTTAATCATCTCGCACAGCTTTTCAAATGCCGTCTGCACCGTGGCGCGCACGGCCTTGCTCGTTTCCGAGGGAGCGTCCGAAGCGGTCTCCGTGCGGGAGAGCATCGTCTGCTCAAATTGTGTGTTGGCGGTGCGTAGGGAATCTATCCAGTGTTCCGCAAACAGCTTCTTGACAAAAGTGGCGTTCGCTTCCAGGGCAAAGTCCTGCAACAGGTTGGTAATGGCACCGGTTTCTTCGCGGTAAGGCATAGCGGCAATGTTCCGGCCGTATTTATCCACCAGCGACAGCAGTACATCGGCAGCCTGCGCCTGTTCTGCATCGGGAGACGCTACGTAGAGTTTCAGATTGGCGACCATACTGCGGAAAAGATAATCCCGCTGCGCATCCAGTCGGGCGAGTTCAGCCGTCCGGGGGCTGCGGCGTTCGGGCAGAAGAGCCGTGTCATACTCCTTTAGGCGGGCATAGAATGTATCGCATAGCCCTTTCAGAGGTTCCTCGATGGTTTCGTCCTGTTTCAGGAACACCGCCACATCGGAATAAACTTGGAATGCTTCCAGATTGCGTAAAGATTTGAGATTCGTTGAGGTAATCATAAGCTTATTATTTTAGATTAGACAATATTGTTTGGTTTTCTTTAGCCGACGGCTGTCGGCATATCGGTTGGGTGCGGGAAAGACAAACGGGCGTCTGTCGGCTTAAAATCCCGTGTCGGGACACCCATCCTATGGTAGCCGGCACCTTAATCCCTTGCGGGAATGCCTTCCTGGAGCCCGTGGGCTTGGAATCCCGGATGGGGATTGCCTCCCGATGGCTGTCGGCTAAAAGTCCCGCATGGGGACGGTCTCCCTGCGGTTGTCGGCTTATTTTCGCCGTGCGGGGATGGCAAGTGCCCATTTTATGATTTATTAAAATAATGAAGTTCAAATAGTTATGATTTAAAAAACCAATTTAAACCTTCGTTTAAATTTGGTGAGTGTTGCGAAATGTGAAAAAAAATTATTGTTTTGAGAATGAACGCTTTGCCCTCGGTAAAAATTTGTTACTTTTGTGTGAAACTTATCTAATTTAAACGAACCCTTTTTTTGGTCGTGCATTTCATTTAAAAACAAGTAGTTATAAAAGTCTTTACATTCTTTTTGTGTTATGATAAATATGCAATTTTTCCGTCTTTTTTCTTGTTTGAAAGTAGAATGAAAACACATTGAAACCTCCGAAAACCGGCAAGAATAAGAGTTATGGAGATGAAAAAAAACCACTAAAAACCTACGTTTTTATTCGCGGAGAAAGATGTTCCAGGCAGTCGCGGGGAGGATTTGCTAATTTTTTAATTATGAAGTTTTTATACGGAAGTATCTTTTTATAAATTTGCCCGTGATTCACGAAAATAACGCCAAAAAAAAACGTACGTTTTTTTGGTTATGAAAGATTTTGATAATGAAGTGGTTAAGAAAAGATTTTTTCCGGGATTTTGGT
>NZ_CALPCZ010000025.1 GCF_943193135.1 Odoribacter lunatus | reverse complement strand
AATTTCAGTTCTTTTATGTTGCTATTTTCAATAAACTGTGTAATTTTGCAATATTCAACATTTCTCTTAGGAAGAGATATATTGAAATAAAAGTTTGCGTGACTTTTATACAAATAGGACACATCTGTTTTTCATGCTAAACGAACAGAGTAGAGAAAAGAGAAATTATTTCGGAACTTTTATAAGTAAAGATGATAACTTTTTGGTCGACAATAAAATAGATGACCGGACAGGATTAGAAGAATTGTCTTTAACTGAAAATGGATTCCCCCAATGGTATGTGATGCGCGACCTGAAACGTACTAACGCTTCCTTACCTGCTTACAAACAGCTTGCCGCTTTGAACATGGATCTTTTCACACCGATGAAAGAACGTTTGATTGTCCGTGGTGGCAAGAAAATACGGGAAGAAGTTCCTTTTCTACAAGATTTGTTGTTCGTTTATACAACACGGGAGAAACTTGACCCGGTGGTCAGTATAACCCCCACATTGCAATATCGTTTTGTCAAAGGGAAGGCATACCGCGAGGCAATGACCGTTAAGGAGACGGAGATGATACGTTTTATTCATGCTATTCGCAGTACCGTTAATCCCCGTTATTACAAACCCGAAGAGATTACTCCAGCTATGCAGGGACGCCGGGTGCGGGTCATCGGCGGGCCGCTTGACAATTACGAAGGCAGTTTGCTTTCCGTGCGTGGTTCTAAGAGCAGGCGTTTGCTGCTGGAAATACCCAACCTGCTGTTGGCAGGGATAGAGATAACCGATTGTGATTACATACTCCTCTGATTATATACAATGACGACACAGGAATTAAGGCGGCAATTACCGGGACTACAAAACAGGCAGATAGATGACGCATGGAGTGATGCGGCGGTGATAGCCCATGTCCGTATCTTCACAGCCCTTCATAATCTGGTCGTATTGAATGCCCTGGATGATGAATTCGGCGACCGGAAAATGTATAGCGCCAAACTGGATGCTTTGTATGACTTACTCCGGCAGCGTTATGTTTGTCGTACCTCTTTCGTTGGCAGGGCGGAAATTCTTGAGTCTATGATAAGCGTCGTTTGTGATAACGGTTTTATCATAGATGAAGAAAAACGCAGTGTGAATGAACAGTTGGCAGGCGAACTTGTTTCTTCTTATCTGGATAATTATGATGAAAACAAGTACGATTCGGAAGAGTTCTTTGCTGTCATGAAATTGCTTTTGATTTGTATGTACGGCATGGTTGATGAGGAGGACGAAGAACTGCATCCCTGGATAACATTTATTCGGGCAAAATTTGCTGTATGGGCGGAAGAATTGAATAAAGACGGTTATTGGCAGGGTATATCCGATATAGAGGCCTTGCAGCGTTTGAAATTGCTGGACATGAACAGTTACATGTTCGTAGACGACAGTTATGATAAAGAAATACAAAAGGGATACGTTCATTATTGTGCCGGACGTGATATCCCGAATCATGTATCCGAAATACTTTCACCGGATTGGCTCCGGGCGTATGCTTTGCAATATGAATTTATTCATGAGGGGTCATTCAACCTGTGGGAATATGCCGGACGTTTAGACCGGATAGTCGGATTATTGGAGACGCAAATCGCCCGTCTGCCGATAGACAGTGATGAGGCATTATATTATTGTAGTCTTGCCGTCGAGAATAGTTGCAGGAACGTAAGTCTTGAATATCAAAAGCAGTTATGCGGAATAACGGCATGATGAAAAAAGGTGCTACCGCCCTCTTGGGTTGAATCAACACGTGAGGACAGTAACACTTTTTCATTTAAAACACATATTCATGCGAGGGATAAAAGCCCGGGCAGGTTTTTGTCGTTCCGGGCAGTTCACAATGGCCTGTGATTATTGCCTGGGGAAACAGTTTATGAAGTTTCCACAACAATTCCAATAAGGCGGTTTTCTGTTCCTGCGTGCGGGTATCGGCGGTTTTCCCGTCGGCATTTAATCCGCCTTCGTAACAGATACCTATGGAACACCGGTTGTATCCTCGGGCATGTGCGCCTACTTCCAGTAACCCGCGGTGACGGGTAACGATGCCGTTCCTGCGGATATAGAAATGGTATCCGATTGTGCGGAAACCGCGCGTTTTATGGTCGCGAAGCATTTGTTCGACGGTGTAATCACAATCGGCATGTGTGGCGGAACAGTGGATGACGATGAAGCGGACACTGTCCGCTCCGTTCATCATCGGTCCGTTTTCCACCTTGCCAAGAAGTTCGCGCTCGTTGAGCACCTCTTCTTCACCGACAATCATGGGAAAAGTTTCCTGTATCATGGTCGCGTGATTAAAAATTGGCTGCGCATGAAGATACGCCTAATGCTGTCAAAGCGGCAACGATAGCTTGCACAACGGCTTGAATGATTTTTCTCCAGCCGATTTTGTTTTTTGAATTATTCATCATAAAATAGTTTTGAAATTAGTGATACAATAAAGATGATTAGGGTGAGGGGTTACTCGGCCGATTCCGGGGTTTCCGGTTCATTGTCGGTCTCTTCTTCCTCCTCTACGGCATAACGCTTCAACTCTTTCAGTTGCACATCCGTTTTTAGTTCGTTGATGGACATCTCGCCGGTGGCTCTGGCTTTAAAGCGAAATCCGCTGACGAGAGAGGTTTTTGCTTCGGCGGCGGTAAGCGCACCCTGGCTGATGATGCCGATTTTGAAAATGGCGAGATCTTGCAGCTTTACGCTCTTGCCCTCCAACAGTAGCTCCTTGATGCAGTTTACCATGTCGATGAGAATACCGCGGATGCAGCCTTTCGAGTAAGGTGTGTTGTGGCTTGCCATGTGTGCAGCCAGTTTGTCCACATCGATTTGTTCGTCGCATATCGCTCTTAAATACCATTTCCCACAACTTGGGCTTTTGGAAACATTGTTTTGGTACTTTACATATCTGATCATCGTCTTGAAGCCCCTGTTTATCCTGCGGGACGGACAGTTTTAATTGTTTGACGATGTAAAAGTATGCTGCCGGAAAAGCGTACATTACGATATGTTGCGATGTCTTGCGACAATTTGTGATGCGGCTTTTACGGCTCTCCGAGGTATTGATAAATGATACCCACCTGGCGTGGGGTGAGTATTTTCGCGTGTGATTTGTATCCGGCAGCTTTCAACTCCTTCATCATGTCCTGGTTGCACAGCATCAGATTGCGTAAATTGGCAACGGCCGAAGCGGCATTTGCGGTCTTTGGGAAATACATCCGGGCCAGTTCGCGCTTGCCACAGGGACGGGGAGATAACGGTTTGTTCATACCTTAATATATTATAGATTCATATTCGTTTGTCGGGAAGCAAATTTGTAGACCTATCGGTTCCGAATAAAAAACGATAGGTTTTTGATGCAAAAACGATAGGTTTTTGGTATAAAAACGATAGGTTTTAAAAAACGGCTTTTTGATGCTTTTCATATCAAGGCTGTTTTGTCTGCGGTAGCAAAAGTAAAATACCTCTTTTTTCCATGAACAACGGCAAATGAACAGCCAATCGCCGGCAAGTCCACGGTAAACAGAAAGATGCATGCTCATGGAAAAATCGGATATGACATTTCACATACACGGCGGTAACGTGCAGGTGCTGCCTAACGCTGCAGCTGCCATACAAAACAATTTCGGCGGAGTCAGCGACAGCGGGAGCGATGCTCCGACACCTCTTGACCCTTACATTCATGATCGGGGCGAGAGACAGAACTTCATCCGCCGCATTACACAATGTCCCGATGCCGTTACCCTTTGTAAGACGGTTCTTGCCGACTTGTACAATGATGTGTTGGCAGATTTTGAGGGTTCAAAAGAACTGATACGCAGCAAGACCTTTGTAGAAGGTATCCTGCCTTTGCTTATGTTCGACAGTGGTAAATCGGTAAAGAATATTCAGGCGCTCATCCGCAAGTATGTGTTCGGAGAAATATAAAATCCGCAAACAGATTATGTTTCCGTTGTGGTTTGTAGAACATCCTTTTCTCATGGTGGCAGCGGTCTTGTTAAACCGACAATATTGTACACCCTTGTTTGTGAAAAAAGAGAATGCAATGGGGAAGGGCGCTGAAAGAAAGGAGGAAATCAAAGCAAAAACTGCATTGCCGTTAAATAAGAAATTGAGTGAACTCTTCGATGAATTGACGTTAGAAGAGTTCCTGGTCCTTGTCGAGGAACAAACCTCTTCCCATACCCGAAGCCTTGTGGATCGGATATCGGATAATCTTGATGCCATATACATGGAACAGCTTGCCAAGGCACAGGATTTTGTAAACGGCAATACAAATATCAACGTCCACGCTGTTCGGGAATTGCTTCGAGAACTCTTGCCCGAACAATACGCTCCTGCCATAAAAAAGATACGGCAGGGTCAGAGCGTCAAGACCATCATCAACATCATCGGGGGCAACAACCAAATACTCCCCGTCGCCGAGAAAGGCGAGCAATATATTCACTTCGGGTAGGAGAAATATGTGAAATTCTTATTGTAGTTTATTCTAAAAAAATCAATAGACATTTTCAGGTGTCTTTTCTCATTTTTTTATATGTCATCAGAGAATACGCGCCGGATAGCGAAGAATACGGGGATGTTGTATATCCGCATGTTTTTGATTATGGGAGTGACGTTGTATACGTCGCGGGTGGTGCTGGAGGTATTGGGTGTGGAGGATTACGGTATTTACAATGTGGTGGGGGGACTTGTGGTGATGTTTAATTTTTTGAACTCCTCTATGGCAATAGCAGTGCAACGTTATTTGTCTTTTGAGATGGGACGAGGAAATTGGGGTAAATTGAATCATATTTTCAGTTTGTCGTTGGTTGTGCATGGAGTATTGGCATTGATTGTAGTTATTACTGCAGGAGGTGTCGGTTATTGGCTGCTTGAAAGTATGTTGAATATTCCAGAGAGTAAGAGAGTGGCAGCTTGGTGGGTTTTTGTTTTTTCTATTTTTGGTTGCTGTGCTAATATTGTAAGAATACCTTATAATGCCGTTATCATTGCCCGTGAGAAAATGAATGTATATGCTTATATTAGCATTTTGGAAGTAGTTTTGAGTTTAGGAGTTGCTTTCTTGCTTTTATGGATACCCTCTGATAAACTAAAGTTGTATGCGATTCTTATTTGTGGAGTGAGTTGCTTGGTGACAGGAGGATATTGGATTTATTGTCGAAGTAAATTTGTGGAAGCTCGTTTTAGAGTTTTCTGGAACAAGTCACTTTTCAAGGAATTAATGTCTTTTGCAGGGTGGAGTGCTATTGGAGAATTGTCGTGGGTGGCAACTATACAAGGAGTCAATTTAGTATTGAATATTTTTTTCAATCCGGTTGTTAATGCTGCTCGAGGTATTTCTTATCAGGTGACTGGTGCTTTAAATCGTTTTGTCAGTAGTTTTCAAACAGCAGTGAATCCGCAGTTGATAAAATATTTTGCAGCCAATGAAAAGGAACAGATGTTTGTGCTTTTGTTTCGGAGTACCAATTTTTCTTTTTATTTGCTTTTGTTTTTTGCACTTCCTTTGGTTTTGGAAACGGAAGAGGTATTGAGGTTATGGTTGAGAAATGTTCCTGACTACACAGTGTTGTTTTGTCGTTTGGCTATTGTGAATGTTATGCTCGATTCATTATCCAACTTGCTGGCAACTGCAGCAAAGGCTTATGGTAGAATCCGTACGTATCAAATGTGGGTATCTTTGTTCTTGTTTGCTAATTTACCATTGTCTTACTTGTTTTTGAGATGGGGTATGCCGCCGGAATATACGTTTTATATTTATGGTTGTATTTCAGTATTTTTATTGATAATCCGAACATTTCTACTTCATCGTATGATTCATTTACCTGTCATAAGGTTCGGGAAGGAGATTTTAAATGTGTTTGTGGTAGCTTTGGTGGCTTCAATTGTTCCAATGGTTGTATATTGGGAAATGCCAGTTGGTTTCCTGCGTTTGTTTGTGGTTACGTTTGTTTCTATTTTCTCTGTTGGAATGTCAGTCTATTTTATCGGATTAAAAAAGGGGGAACGGATGCTTTTTAAGAACAAGTTGTTGAATTTTATGAGAATGTAATGAAAAAGACTGCAACAGTTACGTGGATAAAGTATAATAATTTCGGGACTTATTTGCAGGCTTATGCGCTACAGCAAGTGATTCGCAGGGAAGGATATGATAATGATATTTTAGATGATTCTTTAATTATAGAGGAAGGGGTGCAGAATGAACGCTTCCTTTTATTTAGGAGACAACTCGGAGAATGGAAATGTTTTGTGACTAATCGAAAGTATAGTTGCTTGAAAAAGAAGTCTGAAAGAGCTTATCAAGATTTTCAGAGAAAGTATTTAAAAATTAATACTCGAATTCTCCCTTTGGAAAAATTGGATAGTCAATATGATATGTTTATTTGTGGAAGTGACCAAATATGGTTTCCTCATATAAATATTTATTCTCCCTATTATTATCTGGATTTTACCCAGAAGAAAAAAATAGCCTATGCTCCCAGCGTAGGAGTTTGTGATTATCCTAAAGAGTTTGTTTTGAAGACACGTCCATTATTAGAGCGTTTTGATTACCTTTCCGCAAGGGAAGAACAGGGGGCACAATTGTTGGCGTCTTTTTTGGAGAAACCGATTTGCACGGTACTTGATCCTACATTATTGTTGGAGGGAGAGGTTTGGAAACGATTTGTCAAGGAGGGGGTACAGGAAAAAGAGAAGTATGTATTATGTTATTTCTTAACGCCTAATGTGTGGTATTTAAATTATGTAAAAGAGTTTGCTAATCGATTTCATTTACCACTGAAAATATTTTGCACACATCCTTCTTACGTAGCGTGGGAGGGGTGTATAGCTGCTGGTCCCGAGGAGTTTTTGAATTATATTTATCATAGCGAGTATTTCTTTACAGATTCTTTTCACGGAAGTATTTTTTCGATTCTTTTTGAAAAGAGGTTCTGCACGTTTAAGCGGTTTACTGATTCTTCAAAAGAGAATCAGAATTCCCGCATTTTACATCTTTTTAATTTATTAGGCCTTAGCAAGTATTTTGTTGGTGAATCTGATGCTGGAAGAATTGAAGGGTTGGGACAAATAGATTATTCTTCAGTGAAGGAGAAATTATCTACTCACAGGAAACAATCGCTTGATTATTTAGTGAATGCGTTAAAGAATTGATATATGAATAGGATTTGTCCGGTTGATTTATGCACCGGGTGTATGGCCTGTTATAATAGTTGTTCTCATCGCGCTATTAGGGTGGAAAAGGATTGTTGTGGTTTTTTGTATCCGGAGATTGATGAGAATAGCTGTGTTAATTGCGGTTTGTGTTTTTCTATTTGTCCGGTAAATCATCCCTTAGAAAAGGTGTTGCCGGAGATTGTGTATGCTGCTTATAGCAAAGAAGAAAGTGATCGTAGGAGTAGTACGTCGGGTGGAGCTTCTTCTATTTTTGCTCAAAGAGTGATTAAAGAAGGAGGTGTTGTGTATGGATGCGTACAAGAATCTTATGCTGATATTAGGCATCGGCGTATAGAAAGGAAGAACGAGTTGTATAAAATCAAAGGTTCAAAATATGTCCAAAGTGAAATCGGAGATGTATTTAAGTCGGTAAAGAAAGATTTGTTGGAAGGTAAGCAAACCTTGTTTGTGGGTACTCCTTGTCAGATTGCTGGTTTGCGAGCTTTTTTACGTAAAGATTATGCAGAGTTGGTAACGGTGGACTTGGTATGTCACGGAGTTCCTTCGGGAGAGTTGTTGCAGGAATGTGTAAGAGAGATATTGAAAAAAAGGAATCTGCCTGAAAAGGATTATCAAGTTCGCTTCCGAGTAAAGGGTAAGATGAGGAAGGATTTAAAATATGGAATCTTTTTGAGTGATTTGATACCAGATAATGGAGGAGGGGTTGGTGTTGAAGAAAAGTATCCGCACAACTATTATATTACAGGTTTTATAACGGGATTATTTCACAGACATTGTTGTTATTCTTGTTCCTATGCAAATCCGAGACGTATTTCGGATGTAACAATTGGAGATTATTGGGGAATTGGAGAAACAGCTCTGGATGTGGGAAAAGGTATTTCGGAGGTATTTCTAAATACGGAAAAGGGGAGGACATTTTTTGAAAGGTGTAAAGAGGAAATGGTGTGTGAGGAGCGAGAGGTGATGGAGGCAGTTCGAGGTAATGGGCAATTGCAACATCCTTCCGTAAAGAATAGAAATTATGAATTATTCCGGAAATTGTATCCTGAATTAGGTTTTAGGTGGGCAGCTAGACGCTGTCTGTATTCTTTTTATGTACACTATTATCTGGTAAATCGGATGAAAACAATAGTGAGAAGTATTCCTTTTGTAAGACAGTTTTATCAAGTAATCAAGAAACTTATTTAAATGGAGATGAAGACAGTTATGCTTGTTTTCGGTACGCGTCCGGAAGCTATTAAGATGGCTCCTTTGGTAAAAGAATTTCAAAGATATCCGGAGAAATTTGAGACGGTTGTGTGTGTAACCGGACAACACCGTGAAATGTTGGATCAGGTATTACATATATTTGATATACGGCCTGATTATGATTTGAATATCATGAAGCAGGGACAGGATTTGTATGATGTGACGGCTCGTGTGTTGACGGAGATGCGGGATGTATTGAAAGAAGTACAGCCCGATGTGGTTTTGGTCCATGGAGATACAACGACTTCTACGGCTGCCGCTTTGGCAGCTTTTTATCAGCAGATTACTGTTGGGCATGTGGAAGCAGGATTGCGCACGCATAATATTTACAGTCCCTGGCCGGAGGAAATGAACCGGCAAATTACAGGTCGTATTGCAACTTATCATTTTGCGCCGACTCCCTTAAGTAAGGATAATTTGTTGAAAGAGAATGTACCGGAAGAAAGAATTTCAGTAACGGGGAATACCGTGATAGATGCTCTTTATATGGTGGTGGAGAAGATCAAAAATGATAAAGTGTTGGATGGTGAGTTGGAGCATGTATTGGAATCATCGGGATATGATGTTAAGCGTTTGACCGGAGGGAAAAGGTTAGTATTGATAACCGGCCATCGCCGGGAGAATTTTGGTAATGGCTTTATCTCTATGTGTAAAGCAATAAAGGCACTCTCGGAAAAGTATCCGGAAGTGGATTTTGTTTATCCGATGCATTTGAATCCGAATGTCCGTCGTCCAATTCATGACGTGTTTGGGGAGGATTTATCGGATTTGGATAATATGTTTTTTATCGAGCCATTGGAGTACCTTTCTTTTGTCTATTTGATGGAGAAATCTGCAATTGTTTTGACCGATAGTGGTGGTATACAGGAAGAGGCGCCGGGCTTGGGTAAACCGGTATTAGTGATGCGTGATACAACGGAGCGTCCAGAGGCATTGGAGGCAGGGACAGTAAAATTGGTAGGAACGGATTATAATAAAATTGTGGAAGAGATTTCTGATTTGCTAGATAACCCGGAATATTATGAAAAGATGAGTAAGGCGGTTAATCCTTATGGAGATGGTAAGGCTTGCCAAAGGCTTGTTTCTTTTCTTAGTAATTGACACATCATGATACCTAAGATAATTCATTACTGTTGGTTTGGTGGAAATCCTTTGCCGGAATTAGCACAAAAGTGTATTAGTTCGTGGAAGAAATATTTGCCAGATTATGAAATCCGAGAATGGAATGAACGTAATTTCAATATTGAGAGTAATACTTATGTAAAAGAGGCTTATGAGGCTCGAAAGTTTGCTTTCGTGACGGATTATGTGCGTTTGTTTGCTTTACATAGTGAGGGGGGAATTTATATGGATACGGATGTGGAGGTATTGAAGTCTTTAGATAGGTTTCTGATTCATACTGCTTTTTCAGGTTTTGAAGATGATAAGATGATTCCCACAGGAATTATGGCGAGTGAAAAGGGTGGCCGTTGGGTAAAGGATAATCTTGTCTATTATTCTGACCGACATTTTTTGAAATCCGATGGAACATTTGATTTGACAACGAATGTAATAACACTTACAGAGAACATGTTGAGACAGGGGTTGCTGCAAAATAATACGTATCAAGATTTTCCTGGTTTGATAACTTTTTATCCCAAAGACTTTTTTTGTCCGAAATCTCATAAGAACGGGAAATTGTATTTGACTGAAAATACATATACGATTCATCATTTTGCTGGTTCGTGGATAACTCCTTACCAAAGATTTAAAATGAAAGTATGTAATTTTATTGGATATTCAAATACAAGGAAGGTAGTTCATTTTAAGCAAAAGATTCGGGGATATTTAAAATAAAACAAGGCAAGGATGAGGACTTATATAATAAATCTGGAACGTTCTGCGGAGCGTCGAAAATATATGCTCGAACAATTGTCTAGCTTGTTTTTTTTGTCGGTAGAGTTTGTTGTCGGAGTGGATGGAAAATTGATGAATGAGAAAGAGAAAAATGAAAAATTTAATCAGGAAAGATTTCTGTTGCGGTATAATCAAAAAGTACGTCCAGGTGAGATTGGATGTACACTGAGTCATCAGAAATGTTATCGGAAACTATTAGAATCAACGGACGAATCTGTGTTGATTTTAGAAGATGATATTATTATAAAAGAAGATATTCGGGAGATTATAAAAAATATAGAGAAAGTGCTTAGGTCTACTCAGCCTAGAATAGTTCTCTTGTCAGGACGTTATATGTATACCCGAAAACAAAAGTTTTGTGAGTGTTTTGATTTAGTAAATGTGTTTAATGCTTCGTTTACACATGCTTATGCGATCAATCGGGCGGCAGCGGGCTTGTTAGTAGAGAAACGTCCGGAAATATTGGCAGATGACTGGAATTATATACGTAGAAAAGGCGTAAAGTTGAAAGCGGTTTTCCCTCATGTGATAAATCAGAATTGGTCCGGAGAGTATTACACTTTGGTGAACGATGACAGATTGGAACGTGTAAAGAAATTGTCTGCATTGTGGTTATACAGGAAAATAGACAATATTTTTTCAAAATTACTGGTCTTGTTTGGAAGATATGAAAAAGAATGATTTATGTTGGAGAAAGATGATTGTCCAGAAATATCTGTTATAGTGGCTGTATACAATGCTGAACGTTATTTGTCGGTGTGTGTGGATAGTATTCTTGGACAGACTTATGCTAATTACGAGGTTTTATTGATTGATGACGGAAGTACTGATGCTTCGGGTTGGATTTGCGATAAATATGCATGTAAGGATAAAAGAGTCAGGGTGTTCCATAAAAGCAATGGAGGTGTGAGTTCTGCCCGTAATGTTGGGATTCAAGAGGCCAAGGGTAAATATTCGATTCATGTGGATAGTGACGATTGGATTGAATCTGGCATGTTAGAAAGGTTATATAAAAAGGCTGAAGCAGAGAAAGCAGATGTAGTAATTGCTGATTTTTTAAATCATACCAATCAAAGAGTTTCTTTAAAAAAACAAAAGCCTAAAACTGTAGAAGCTAGGAATGTACTTAAAGAGATATTGAGAGGAAAGCTGCATGGAAGTATGTGGAATAAACTGGTAAGGCATGAACTTTATCAGAAGAATGCTATCCATTTTGATGAAAGTATTAATTGTTGTGAGGACGTACTAGTTGTGACGCAACTTTTGCTTCAACATCCGAATGTGGCTTATTTGCCAGAGGCATTTTATCACTATATTTATAATCCTGTTTCTATTGTACGGAACCTAACGCATAAGACTTTCAATGAGTTATTTGGTTTTGTGGAGGAGATGCAAAAATTATTTGATGGGGATCCAGATTTGTTAGGATGTTTGATTTATACGAAGCTGACAATTCGTAAGGATGCTTTGTTTAGCAGACTTTATACCCAGCAGGAATACAAGGGTATTTATAAAGAAGCGGATTCGTATATATGTAGGGCTACTTTTCCGTTGATAGTTAAATTATTATTGTGGATAGCTGCAGGACGTGGATATTGGATAGTAGAAGGTGTTGTTGGACTGCGAAACTTTATACGTCGTTTTTAAATACTGCTTATGATTTTAGCTTTCGTCATTTATATTGGCTTATTAATGCATATGATCGGAATGGCGGTGTTAGGTATAAAGATGAAAGAAAAACCGTCGTTATTTAATATTACGGTATTGTTAGGTATAATTCCTTTTGTGGTTATTTTAGGATTACGGTATAAAGTTGGGATTGATTATATGTCCTATTTACAGCATTATAAAGACTTGTTTTATTTCTCTGATTCAATAAAATATGAGCCTTTATATGAATTTTTGAATCGTTTTTTGGTAGAAAACAGGATTCATTACAGTGTTTTGTTTTGTATGACTGTTTTAATCCAAAGTTTGTTTTTTTACCTAATTTTTATTAGGAAACGTTATCTCCTGCCTTTTGCCTTATTGTTTTATTTTTTGACCAGTAAGATTTTCGTGGACTTGAATATTATCAGGCATGCTATTGCGACAATGATTTTTATTTATAGCATTCGTTTTATTCAGGAAAGGAAATTTGTGAAATATCTTATATTTTTGGTGTTGGCAGGCGGTTTTCATTATTCCTCCTTCTTACTTTTACCGGTCTATTTTTTAGGAAGTACGAGGTGCTGGCTGATTGATAAAAAAATCTGGATTATAGGACTCTATTTTTTTACACTCTTCTTGGGGAATGGTATAATGAATTATCTGATGGATAGTTTAATTGTTGGATTTCAATTGTTAGGATACAATAGTTATGCTTATGAAGCTGAAGAAATGCACATGGAGATAGGATCTGGATTTGGAATTTTATTAGTGCATGTATTGGATCTTTGTATATTGATATTGGGACTATGGTTAAAAAAACAGATTGAGAATCATGATTTTACTGTTTATTTCAGGGCTTTTTTTATAGGAGTATTACTCTCTAATATATTTGGTCTTAATGTAGTATTAAGCCGTTTTGCTTTTCCTTTAGTGTCAGTACGTTTTATGATTCTTGCTTATATATTTTATCAGTTGTTTTATCACTGGAAAGGAACAGATGTGAAACATAGGTTTTGCTCACTTTTTATATTGTTTTCTTATATGTTACTTTTTATTGCTAATATATTTTCTGGAGCAAATCAATGTTCTCCTTTTCAATTTGCCCTTTTATTTAATAAATAATGATTCCGAAAATTATTCATTATTGCTGGTTCGGACATGGAAAAATGCCGGAACTGGCCTTAAAATGTATAGCTTCTTGGAAGAAATATCTGCCGGATTATGAGCTACGCCTCTGGAACGAGGATAATTTCGACATCCATACTGTTCCTTATGTAGAGGAAGCATATAGTGCCCGTAAATTTGCTTTTGTTACAGATTACGTTCGTCTTTACGCTTTATATATAGAAGGTGGAATTTACATGGATACGGATGTAGAAGTATTGAAAAATCTGGACAAGTTTTTAGATTTACCGGCTTTTTCTGGTTTTGAGGATGAATCACATATACCGACAGGTATTATGGCCAGTGAGAAACGAGGAAAATGGGTTCAATGGCAATTGGAATATTACTCAGAAAGGCATTTTTTATTGGAAGATGGAAGTTATGATACGACAACTAATGTGGAAATTATAGGTAGTCGGATGGCAAAAGAGGGATTTATTTTGAAAAACGGATTGCGTAATTTTAATGATATAATCACGATTTATCCAAAGGATTATTTTTGTCCGAAGTCTCATGAAACTGCTAAAATTCACCTTACTTCAAATACTTATGTCATTCATCATTTTTCCATGTCATGGATTCCTTTTCGGGTAAGACTTTTGGTATATTTAAAAAGGTATATGATGAAAATATTTGGAACCCAGTTTATTGAAGTATTGATAGTAAAGCTACAATTGAGAACATTGAAAGAAAAACTAATTAGCAAAAAGAAATGATCATAAGAAAATATGGTTTTATTCTGCTGATTATTAGATTATGCGAATATTACAGGTGATTATTCTCAGTGAATTAGGAAGTGTACAATCTGTTGTAATTAATCTGGCCAATAAGCTAATAGGAGAACATGAGGTTATTATCGCTGTAGGAGGAAAGCATGGAAAAATGTGGAAACTCTTGGATGACAGGATAAAAAATGAATATATCAAATATTTAAAAAGGCCTGTATCAATTCTTTATGATTTCTTAGTCTTTATTCAATTGATAAAATTATATTTTAAATACAAACCGGATATTATCCATCTTCATTCTTCTAAAATAGGCTTATTAGGCCGATTGGCATTTCCGAAAAGTAAAATAGTTTATACTGTTCATGGGGTTGATTCTATACGTGTCGCTTTCAGAAAGTTTCTTCCGCTAGAAAAGTTTCTTCAAAAAAGATGTCATACTATTGTGAGGGGCAGTGAATATGATAAAAAATTGTTGTGTGAAGGGATTACGAATAATGTAGAATTAGTATATAATGGAGGAATTATTGCACCTTAAATAAATCTTCGTATATTTGGAAAAAATACGATTTAAAGCTATGACAACATCTGAAGTCCTTGAAATTTTACGAAAATTCAAGCATGCCTTTTCCAAAAAATTCGGCATTAAATCTTTGGGCGTTTTCGGTTCTTTTGCCCGTTCGCAACAAAATGAAACGAGTGATGTCGATGTGGTCGTAACTTTAGAAGAATCTGATTTTTTCATTTTAGTCGCTATTCAAGAAGAACTTGAAAAATTGACAAATTCTAAAATCGATCTCATCAATTTTAGAGATTCTTTACGAGAATCATTTAAAAATAATATTCTGAGAGATGCAATCTTTGTCTAAGTCTGAAATTATTGAATTTTTGAATTTGATTGTTGAAAAATCAAATTTGGTGATGAAACGAAATAGAAGCTGGGGAAACAGCCTGGAAATTAGATGACAATACTTCTCCCCGATTTAAATTCTTGTATAGCTCTTATTATAGAAGATCTGCAAAGCAGGAAATATAATGAATTGTTTATAAGAAAATAAACTCTTCTTCCCCCAAGTCCTATTTACTTAGATACTCATGAAACTTTTATTTACGGGAGCTTCTGATTTCCTATGGTTATAATAGAAGCTATCCATGAGATTGTCAGTTGTGACAACAGAGTGTGGAAAAGAAGCGTTAAATGGTTATGTAGTACCTAGCCATAGTTCGGAAATACTGTCCAGTAAAATGAAAGAAATTATGATACGGTACTAAAATATGCTCTGAACAAGATTTGTTCTTCATGGAGAAGTCTTTATTTGAATAATAATTAGTTTTTTATAGTAAGCCAAGAGACATTTTTAAATGAATAACATTCTCCATGTTGTAAATATTTCTTTTGTCATTCCATTCTTTTTGGGGAAGCAACTTTTATATTTTGCCCATAATGGATATAAAGAATACATTATTTGTAGTCCTTCAGAGGAATTAGAGGATCTTTCAAAAGTATATGAGTTTGAATATCGGACAATAGACATTTTACGGAAAATTTCTATTTGGAATGATTTGAAAGCTGTCTTTGTAACAGCTCGGTATATTTGTCATAAACATATAAATATAGTCACGGGACATACTCCTAAAGGGGCATTGATTGCCATGTTGGCAGCATATGTTATGCGTGTTCCGATACGAATCTACTTCCGTCATGGTTTGGTTTATGAAACTTCTTCTGGACTAAAGCGGAAATTATTGATAATAATAGATCGATTAGCCGCAATGTTGGCAACTAAAGTGGTATGTGTTAGTCCTTCTGTTTATCAAAGAAGTTTGGAGGATAGACTTAATCCAGTTTCTAAGCAGACATTGTTATCAAAAGGTACTTGCAATGGTATAGATGTTGATAGATTTTGTAAACAGAATATAGATGAACAATATTTGGTGGAATTAAAAACTAAACGGCAAATAAAGTCATCTGATTTTGTAATCGGATTTACCGGACGTTTGGTCAAAGATAAGGGAATAATAGATCTAATATATGCTTTTCAACAATTGCAATATAAATATTCTCATATTGTTCTATTATTGGTGGGAATGTTAGAAGAACGTGATGCATTACCTGAGGGTATAATAAAAATAATAAAAAATAATCCTAGGATAATAAATACAGGCTATGTAAAAAATACCGAGATGGGATATTATTATGCCATGATGGATCTGTTTGTTTTGCCGTCTTATCGCGAAGGATTCCCAACATCTGTATTAGAAGCATCAGCTATGGAACTTCCTGTAGTAACAACAAAAGTGACAGGATGTATAGATTCAATCATAGAAGAAAAAACCGGAGTATATGTAGGACATGAACCCGATAGTTTGTCAATGGCAATAGAGAGGTTTTATCATGATAAAAGGTTATGCTATGAATATGGACAGAGTGGGCGGAAATTTGTAGTAAATAATTTTGAACAACATATTATTTGGAGGGAAATAGAAAAGTTATATTTGAATGCATAAATAAATGATTGTCAGTATATATTGGTGTCGCCAATCTCTTGTGGAAAGAGTGGATGAATAAGGTTAAGCCATATAAGAAGCAAGGATTAATAGAAGAGGAAGTTAAACCGATTGTTGCTTATGTAGGTGATGAGGAAAGCTTAGCTGCTGTAGCAGAAAAACGTGATGATATTAAATGTGCCATTTCCGGCCAGTATATTTTCTTAAATAATTCCATGAACATACTTATTACGGGTATCCACGGTTTTGTGGGTTCCAATCTTGTTGTTGCCTTAAAGGAGTATCATAATCTATATGGGGTGGATATTGTGGCTCCAGAAAAGGAGGGTGTGGTAAAGACTTTTTCCTGGAGCGACCTTGAGGGGGTGCAGATACCGTCTGTTGATGCAGTGATTCATCTTGCAGGCAAAGCGCATGATACGAAGAACCGAGCGGATGCAGCCAGTTATTTTCAGATTAATACCGGATTGACTCAAAAGATTTTTGATTGGTTTCTCGCTTCCGAGGCACGAAAGTTTATTTTTTTTAGTTCGGTAAAGGCGGCCGCTGATTTTGTTATGGGGGATATTTTAACCGAAGAGATTGTCCCTGCTCCAGTAGGACCTTATGGGGAAAGTAAAATTAAAGCGGAAGAGTATATCCGGTCTAAAGTATTGGCAGCAGATAAGGAAGTATATATCTTGCGTCCCTGTATGATTCACGGACCGGGTAATAAAGGTAATCTTAATTTGCTCTATAATGTGATAAAACGAGGATTGCCTTGGCCGCTGGGGGCATTTGATAATCACCGGACGTTCACTTCGGTTGATAATCTTACTTTTGTTATTGACAGATTATTATCGGGTAAGGTTACATCGGGTATTTATCACATGGCTGATGATGAGGCTTTGTCTACTAATGAAGTGATTTCCCTGATGTGTGAGGTCCTTAATAAAAAGCCGCATATCTGGAAAGTAAACCGGAGATTGATGACAAGCTGTGCCCGATTGGGCACAGCCTGTCATCTGCCCCTGAATTTGGAACGCCTGCGGAAACTGACGGAAAATTATGTCGTTTCCAATGCTAAACTCAAAAAGGCTTTAGGTATTTCCCAAATGCCCGTCCGCGCCCGCGATGGTCTCTTTAAAACTCTCCGAAGTTTTTGATATAAAAGAAGAAAGCTGGTTGTAGATTGTTATTTGGGAATTATTGTCATTTGAAGAAAATAGAGCGATATGCACGAAAAAAAGGAAAGACTGTACAGAATTGGTGGAGCTTCAATTAAGAAGGGTTTTGCAAACTCAGACAGATGAAAAAAAACAAGCCTGTATCTACCAAATTACGGGGTGTAATAGAATTACCTGAAGATTTTGATTACAAAAGAGAAAAGAAAGACCGCGTCTGATGAGGCATTATTTTGTAGATACATTGCCTGGTGAATATTTAGCATAGTAGCTTTTGTACTTTCCATTCCAAATTAAATCATTCTATAGAACGGAATGATTCATGACATTTTCAATAATTATTCCCTTATTAATTTATACGGATGTATTATCTGCTTGTTTTTCTGCTACTGTTGGCAGCGGAAGTAGTTTATTTTCGCATTGCTGACCGTTTGAATATTATCGACCGCCCAAACGATCGTAGTTCCCACAAGCGGATTACTTTGCGGGGAGGTGGGGTTATATTTCTTTTCGGGGTATGGTTGTATGCCTTATTAAATTCATGTCCCTATCCGTGCTTTTTGATAGGTTTGACACTGATTGCAGTTGTCAGTTTTATGGATGATGTGCGGTCGGTACCTAACTGTATTCGGCTTATCGTTCATTTTACCGCGATGTTGCTGATGTTCTACCAGTGGGGACTTTTTTCCGCAGGGCAATGGTGGATTATCCTTCCGGCATGGATTGTTTGTACGGGTATTATTAATGCCTATAATTTCATGGATGGCATCAATGGTATGACGGGTGGGTATTCGGTAGCTGTGTTGTTGCCACTTGTTATAGTAAACAGGTACAGCGATTTTATTGATCCGATGATGATATGGGTGGTTTTGATAAGCGTGGGGATTTTTTGTTTTTTCAATTATCGTACGAAAGCCAAGTGTTTTGCAGGAGATGTCGGTTCGGTATCCATGGCTTTTATCTTATTGTTTATGTTGGGTAGGTTGGTTATACAAACCGGTGATTTAAGTTATTTGGTATTTCTTGCAGTATATGGAGTGGATACGATATTGACCATCTGTCACCGTTTTATGTTACATGAGAATATATTTCAAGCGCACCGTAAACATGCTTATCAATTGATGGCAAATGAGTTGAAGATTCCGCATGTTGTTGTTTCAACAATTTATATGTTACTTCAATTGGGAATATCGTTGGGAGCTGTTTATTTGCCTGTAAACAGGTGGTTTTATTTTGTATTGGTTATCTTTTTCCTTTCTACAATCTATATTCTTTTTATGCGGAGGTATTATTTTTTGCATGAGGAATATTTACAATCACGACAAAGACTATGATTATTGACGAGATACTTTTGGATGATGTTTGTGCACAGGCAAAGCATTCGGAGCGTTTACGGATGAATTATAATTTTCATGATTCGCTTGATGCAAAAGCTCAGCGTTTATTAAATGCTTTGGAGCCCGGAACGATACTTCCGATTCATCGGCACCGACATACGGCAGAGACTTATATATTGTTGCGGGGACGGATAGATGTGGTATTTTATAATAATGCAGGAGGAGTGACGGAACGTTTTGAGTTAAATCCCCAAGAAAACAAATATGGAGTACATATTCCGAAAGGCCAATGGCATACAATAGAAGTGAGGGAGAGTTCTGTGATATTTGAGGTGAAAGATGGCCCTTATATTCCCATAGAACCGGAAGATATGTTGGATTAACTAATCTATTGGAAAAAACTTTTTGCTGTATAAGATTGAGAAAAAGAAAAACTCCTGAAAGTGTTTATTTTCAGGAGTTTTTTTTATTTTGCTTTTTGTTTTCGTGAACTCGGGAAATTATTTATCGTATTTAAATCCAATTACCTGCAATTCGGCAAGTGTTTGTAAAAGTTCCGCCTTCATGGTTGAATTAGTTGTTGTCAGTATGTAAAAATACAAAATTTTTTCTCTACAAGAAAGGATAAAATTTCTATCACAGAAAGAAAATGTGGAAAATATTTCTATTACAGAAATATTTTTGTGTTTTCGTATCGAAATGTGTATTGTATAAACGATTAAAGTAAAAATATGGCAGATAGAATTTATTTATGCCTTGCCTATATGAGTGATAAGAAACAAGATTTTATTTAAGGAAGCGTTCGATACGAATTGGGGGCTGTTGGTACTGAATGTGAACGGTTTTGAAGAAGATTTTGAGGTGCTGAAATTGCACTTCAAATTCCTCTTTTGTTAGTTCAAACATAAAATCAGGAGGAAATCGGCGAATATTGTTTTTTACAGAGCGTTTCAGATACTTTGTTTCAATACCATATAATTCAGCTAAATTATTTACGGGTTAAAAGTACTTGTTTAGTCGGAAATATGTTTTGCAAAACATTGAAATACAATGAATAATAATCAATTCGGTGGACAAAAATCAGATGAAATAAAGTCCACCGATTTCACCTGTTTTCACTGCTCCGTTTTGCTGTATTTTCGGTAAGATTGAGGAAAAGAAAAACTCCTGAAAGTGTTTATTTTCAGGAGTTTTTTTGTTTTGCTTTTTGTTTTCGTGAACTCGGCGGGAGTCGAACCCACAACCTCTTGGGCCGTAACCAAGTGCTCTATCCATTAAGCTACGAGTCCGTGCTTTATCTAAAGCGGTGCAAATATATGTATATTGATTTGACCGAGCAAATTTTTTCTTCTCTTTTTTTCTGTTTTTTTGAAATGAAGGAGAAGCAAAGGGGGATTTGGAGGTATTTGGTTATATTGCTATTTTTACCTCGTTTTTGAATTAGATTATAAAGAAAAAGTGCATTTATGAAACAGATTATACAGAGAATTTTCTATCGGATAAAAGGTGATTCACAGGAGAAGCAGTTGACGGATAAGGAGAGGGAGAAAGAGTATCCGGAGTTTGATAAGATAAGCAGTTGTTTAGTGGTATGGAGTGCCAATGACCAGGAGGGAGGATGTCTGAAGCGTTTGGAGCGGAAGTTGCTGGGCGTGAAACCGGAGAAGATTTGTGTTTTGCCCAAAGAGTATCAGGGATTACAGTTGGAGAATGTGGTATATGTGAAAAGTGAGGATATAAATGCCAAGGGGCGGATTTTGAATGAACGTTTGGTAGATTTATTGAATAAGGAGTTTGATTTGCTGATAGATTTGTCAGAGGGAGAGGATGCGTTGGTGGATTATGTATTGAAAAATTCTATGGCGAAGTGTAAGGCTGGTAGAAGACGGTCTGCTTTTGAGGCTGATTTGATGATAGAGGGAACTGTCGATGTCCTGGATTTTATAGATAAATTGTTTGATGTGTTAGTGAAATTTAAGAAGTTTTAAGTATGAGTTTATTTACGGGAACAGGGGTGGCTTTGGTGACTCCGTTTGATCGGAAGTTTGAGGTAGATGAGGTTTCTTTGCGCAAGTTAGTAGAGCATGTGATTGTTGGTGGAGCGGATTACTTGGTGGCATTGGGTACGACTTCTGAGGCAGCGACGTTGACAGAGGCGGAGAGGTGTCGGGTTATGGAGATTGTTTTGGAGCAGAATGAGGGACGCTTGCCGGTGATGGTAGGAATTGGCGGAAATAATACGTCGGAGGTCATAAAGAATGTGAAAAATTTTCCCTTCCTGGATTCCTGTAAGGCGATTTTAAGTGTAACCCCTTATTATAATAAACCTTCCCAGGAGGGTATGTATCGGCATTTTAGGGATGTAAGTGAAAGTTCCCCGTTGCCGTTGTTTTTATATAATGTGCCGGGCAGGACGGGGGTGAACCTTTCGTCGGAGACGGTGGTGCGGTTGTCGCATGATTGTCCGAATATTGAGGGAATTAAGGAAGCGAGTGGTAATTTTCAACAGATTACGGAAATCTTGTGTTCGATGCGTTCCGATTTTACGGTTCTTTCAGGGGATGACGGGATAACATTGCCTTTACTTGTGATAGGAGCAAGGGGTGTTATATCTGTTTTGGCAAATGTTTTTCCGGGGGAGTTTTCGACAATGGTACATCTGGCAGCAGCAGGATATTTCCGGGGGGCAAATCGAATCCATTTGAAGTATACTGCCTTATATAAGGCTTTGTTTGCAGAGGGTAATCCTGCCGGTATAAAAGCTGCCTTGCATGCACAGGGGATTATTGCGGAGAATGTATTACGCTTGCCTTTGGTGCCGGTGAGTGAAGGGTTGTACGGGAAGCTCCAAACGTTATGTCATTCTATGTAACCGGGCTGGGAACGGTTGAGCCGACGTTGTCTATTGCGGTGAAAGCGAATTGCGGCGAATATGAGGATGATTACCAATGGTAACAGAAAGTTAAGGTATTTCAATAGATTTTTTGTACTTTCCTCTAGGGGTTGTAGTGATGTAAATGTGGTGAATTTGTTGCGTAAGCGGATGAGGCCGGAGTTGTCGGCTAACCATTCGATGGAGTTGATGGCGAAATTGATATTGTCTTTCCGGAGTACATGAGCGTAAACGCCTATGTCATTGATGAGGAAATCCGCGTCTGTAATGGTTACGATAGCGCTGTTGTTGTCTTCATTTGTTAATAGGGCTGCAACGGTGGATTTAGGTTTCTTAAAGTCGTTTCTGCACCATGGGTATTGCAGGTTAAAGAAAACAGGTGCGCGTTTGCTTCCCGAGAGGGAGGAGGTTGTTGCAAGAGGGGTGAAAATGTAGGTAGTTTTAGTTTTAACTTGTTCAATACTGCTGGCAAAGGGTAGAAAAATGGCATTGAGTCCGTGGGTGATGGTATGGTCGCTGAAGTTAGTAATCATCGGGAAATAGGGAAAGCTGATATTACTCTGATAGCTCATGAAGCCGGTATGTTGGTTGATGGTCATGGTGCCGCAGTTGTTGTCGATGACGAAGTCGGGTTGTATTTTTAATCCTTTTTCAGTCAGCATTTCTTCTAAGCCGGTAGGGTTGATGTAACCGTTATGCTGGCTTTCGTTGATTTGGCCTATGGCGTGATTTAAAGCAATGAACAGACGTCCTCCATTTGCAAGGTATTTTTCCAACAGTTCTTTTTCATAAGAGGTGTATACATCCTGTGGACCGATGATGCAGAGGACATTGTAGTGATCCAGATTGTTGGGGTGTAGAAGGTTGATGACGGATATATCCGTCAAATGTGAGAGTTCATTAATCAGTTGCGGCATTTGTCCCAATGTGGCTTCTCTGTGGCCGGAAATAAATCCGATATGCGGTTTGATGGTGTCTGTCGCTTGTTTAAGTATGCGGGTTATTTCGTATTCCATGGGGGTGTTGTGGTCAATGTAGGGAATGACCGCTTGTTTATCTCCTATTTTTATGACCGCCCCCATGAAGATGTTTTGTATTTTTTCGGAATCTCTTTCCCTTAGTTCTATTAAAATGGATTGAACGCCGGCAGCGAGAGCAGTATTTCCTTTTTCTTCTGAGTCAGGATGGATTATATTGACAGCGAAAGGTACATTGCTGCGGGATTTGTATTCTTTTGCCAATGAAGTGAATTCTTTGGCTATTTTTTTTATGCTTTGCGGAAGGTTATTTGTGAGGTAGAAGTCGATGGTGACGGGTTGTTTTATATTTTTTATAACCTCTTTGCTTACTCTGCTCAAAGAGTAGCGGTTGTTATGGGTGAAATCTATCCGGAAAAACAATACCATGGACAGAATGTTCAGCACAAGGATTCCGATGACAGTATATAAGTTGTTTTTTATTGTTTTTTTCATGTTAGTATCTGGTTTTACAGATGAAGACTTTGGATAAGGATAAGAAGAGGACAATGAGTGAAATAAAGTATATAATGTCCCTTGAATCCAATACTCCGCGGGATAAAGAATCGAAGTGCTCTTCGATGGATAGATACATGAAGAATTCCGCGAGCCACCCGCTTCCAATTTGCCGGGCTAATATTCCGAATAATAGTTGAAAGCAGAGACCTATTCCGAGGCTGAGGAGGAAAGCTGCAGCTGCTGTTCTTGACAGGGAAGAGGCGAATATGCCGATGCTGGTGTAACATGCACTGATACAAATAAGCCCGATGTATCCCAAAATGACAGGTCCTAAATCAATATGTCCCAGTCCGATGATTGTAAGATAGTAAGGAATTGTTAAACAGAAGGCTATGATAATGAGGATTAGTTGTGAGAGAAATTTTCCTCCGATTAGTTGATTTGCTTTTATCGGTTTGGTAAAAAGTAATTCGAGTGTTCCGTTTCTTTTTTCGTCGGCAACGGTTCGCATGCTTAATACATGTATCATGAAAAAGGCTGTCCAATTGATAACAATGAAGAATGGCATCATGGAGGCTTGTCCTACATTAAAAATATTGGACGAGGAAATCCAGTTGACGAATCCGCAGATGCAGAAAAACAGTAGATAACCTATATAAGTGCTCCATGAATTAAAAGCACTGTTTAATTCTTTATTGATGATGATTTTGGTTGTCCTCATGATTTAGTTTTGTGTAACTTGACGGAAAATATCTTCTAGACGCCGTTCTATTGGTATTAGTTCTTTGATGTACCATTGGTTTCTAGTACAGATATCAAAGATTTCTTTTTCAATGTTATTGTCTTGGGTGGATTGCAGTTCAAAATGATTTTCCCCCAGTATATTGATGTTATCTACTTCATTGATAAGTGATAGCTCGTTGAAAATCCGGTTGGTTTCTCCGCCTTCAATGTTTATTTTCAACAATTTTTCTTTGTTGGATTTTCTTAATTCCGCGGCAGTGCCGTTTGCTACGATTTTGCCTTTATTAATAATCAGTACCCGGTCACAGGTAGCTTCAATTTCAGCAAGGATATGGGAACTTAGGATAACGGTTTTTTCTTTGCCGGTATTTTTAATGAGTTCCCTGATTTCCACAATCTGATTCGGGTCAAGGCCGGTCGTCGGTTCGTCCAGGATGACAATTTCCGGGTCATGGATTAGTGTTTGAGCTAGTCCCACGCGTTGTTTATAGCCTTTGGAGAGTTCCCGGATATTTTTATGTTTTTCATATTCTAATCCGCATATTTTCAACATATCTAATACCCGTGATGTGATTTTGTATCGGGGAATGTTGTGAATGTTAGCGATGAAGGTCAGAAAGTCAATGACATTCATTTCATCGTATAGCGGGTTGTGTTCCGGAAGGTAGCCGATAAGTTGTTTTAGTCTATAGGCATGTTTACGGATGGAATAGTTTCCGATGTAAACATTTCCCTGGTCAGGGAACAAGAAACAGGTGATGATTTTCATGATGGTCGTTTTGCCTGCTCCGTTAGGTCCCAGAAGTCCCAGAATTTCTCCTTTCTTTACTGAAAAAGAAACCGAATCTACGGCTTTTTGTGTTCCAAAAGATTTTGATAAATTTTCTACCGCTACATCCATAACTGATTGCTTATCGATTACAAATATAATGAGCTGAATATAGATGTATTGAGGTTTAACAAACTTTAACCGGGGTAGAATGAGAGAGAAAAAGTCCGGAATGGTTATTCCGGACCGGTGTGTATTTTAATCATTTAAATAAGAGCGGTCGGATGATTCACGGATGATTAATTCACAGTTTACGATTTCTTCACGTATTTGGGCGTATTTTGTATTTAATATTTGCTCAAATAATAATTCCGCTGCTTTTTCTCCGATTTTTTCCGGGAATTGATTTACCGTACTGACGGAAGGATTCATGTATCGGGACCGTTTTGTATTGGAGAACCCGAATACTGCGATGTCTTCCGGGATTCTAATGTTTTTTTCTTTGATAGCTTCAATAGCCCCGATGGCCATATCATCGTTGATTCCGAAAATTGCATCCGGTTTTTCTTTCAGGTTCAAAAGTTTTTGAGTGGCTTCTTTAGCTGCTTTTACAGAGAAGTCGTCGCATCGAATGATATAATCCTGATTGATTTCCAATTTGTTTGTAGACATGGCTTTTAAATATCCTTTCATGCGGTTTTTACCGATGGATAATTGTTCCGGGCCGGTGATGATGGCAATTTTTTGGGCTCCACCGTGAATCAGGTGTTGTACGATTTTGAATGCTGCATCTGCATCATCGGCGATGACTTTGGATACTTCCAGTTCTTTTGTTGTCCGGTCAAAAAGAACTAACGGTACTCCTTGATTTTGGATGTTACGGATATGATCGTAAGATGTGGTTGCGCGTGAAATTGAAAGTATAATTCCATCCGTCCGGTTTGCCAAGAATACGTCGATATTTTTTTGCTCTTTTTCGAAAGTTTCATTGGAAGAAGCAACTAATACATTGTATCCGTATTTATCTGCGATTTCTTCAATTTTTCTTACTACGTTTGCAAAAAAGGTGTTTACAATTTGGGGCACCACGACACCAATGGTATGGCTTTTATGTGTTTTTAATGCAACGGCAATAGGATTGGGGCGATAGCCTAATTCTTTGGCTAAAGTCTGTACGGTTTTTCTAGTTTGTAAACTGATTTCCGGATTATCTTTCAATGCTCTTGAAACAGTAGATACCGAGATATTTAATTTAGCGGCGAGGTCTTTGATTGTAATTGCTTTTTGAGTCATATCTCTAATTTTTAGGTATAAGTAGTTTTATTTGTTCGGTTCGTGAGTTGTAGAATCGGGGGATGCTTCTTCTGTTTGTTCTGTTTTTTTTAGTTTCGGATAAGCTATGCGGGAGTGATAGATGTTTGTTAACATGTCTATAAATACTTGTTTTACATAGGCTATGTCTCTGAATGTAATTTCGGCATTCAGGAATCTGCCATCCTGTACTTGTCCGTCAATAATATTATTTACGAGCTGTGTTATGTTCTCCTCTGTTTTTTCTTTGAGAGTCCGGGAAGCGGCTTCTACGGAATCTGCCATCATAACGACGGCACATTCTTTACTCACGGGATCCGGTCCGTCATAGGTGAAAGCAGCTTCATCTATAGCTCTGTCCGGATATTTGTTCCGGAAAGAGTTATAGAAATATTTTACTTTGCTCTTACCGTGGTGAGTCCGGATAAAATTGATAATGGTTTCCGGTAAATTGTATTTCTTGGCTAATTCCACCCCTTGGCTTACGTGGTTGATGATATGGCGTGCGCTTTCGTCAAATTCACAGTCGTCATGCGGATTGATGCCTCCGGATAGATTTTCAATGAAAAAAATCGGTTCATTCGATTTGCCGATGTCATGATATAGAGCACCGGTGCGGGTAAGCAATGGATTTCCTCCGATGCGGTAAATGGCTTCTTCGGCTAAATTGGCTACCATAAGTGAGTGTTGAAATGTTCCGGGTGCTTTTTTGGTAAGTGCACGTAATGCGGGATGGTTTGGATTGGATAATTCCATCAGGGTTATTTCTGAAGTAAAACCGAAAATCCGTTCAAAGATATAAATCACCGGATAGGCCAGACTTAATAACAGACAATTGACAAATAGCCAAAGTAACCCGAAGATGTGCGACAGGCTGATGTCTCCTTCCTGTATCAGAATAAAGGAGAAGTAGACTGCGACATAGGTTATGAAAATAAGAAAGATGGAAAGGAAAAGTTGTCCTCTTCGCTGAAGTTGTGCCAAACTGAATATTGCTACAATACCGGCTGTAATCTGCATAAATAAATATCTGAAGCTGTTAGGAGCAAAATAAGAAATCAGGAGGCTTGTCCCTAACAGGAGATAAAGCGCGGAGCGGCTACCGACAAGAATATTGACGATGAGGACAAAAAACAGTACGGGCAAAGCGTGCATATTGATGTTCTGGTAATATCCCGCACTGCCTAAGGCTACTGTGGCGAGGAATGCTCCGTATAAAAAGATAAATTCTTTGTTATCGTAAAAAACGCGTTTTTTTGAATAGTAAAAATAGAGGGAAAAAATAATCAGTGAGGTTAAGGTCAGTATGATTTGGCCTCCGATAATTCTGAAGCGAGTGGTGTATGAACCTGCATTATGCCGGTATTCTGTTTCCAGGGAGTTCAGCAATTTTATTTTTTCCGGTGTAACTAATTCGCGTTTGCTGATGATTGTTTCTCCATTCCGGACTAATCCCTGGGTTAGACTGATATTCTTTAGTTGATTTGTTAATTGCAGATTTGTTTTTGAAGCGTCGAATTCCAAATTCGGCTGAATAAAATGGTTGATATTCAAGCTGAGAATGTGTTCTTTCACGGATGCGGGCAGATTAGTGCCATCAATCGTTTGGTTAAGAACGGAGTATGCTTTTTTTAATGTATATACTTTTTTGAAATCGATATCCTTGCCGATGTTGTTGTGTACGATTTTTACGGTTTTTATATTGGTAGAATTTAATTCTTCGGGAATCTGGAGTACCCCTGCTGTGTATATTTCTGCCAGCTTGTTGCGGATATGGTCGATAGCCGAAGCGGTCATTACATTGCGGTACTTTTCGGTTGCTTCGGTAAATTTAGCTGTTTGTTTCTTTTTTATTTCTGTGTTTAAGTCGAAAATGGGTGTTTGTTCCCGGGTAATTTTTTCCCGTTCTGCACTTAATTCTGCATCAGTTTTATAGATAGGGAAATCAAATGGAGCGTTGAGAGTTTCGTATCTCCAAAGAGAACCTTTCTGGTAGGCATATTGAAAAGTGCCGGCTTTCGGGAATAAATAGACAATAACGCCGCAAATAACAAGAATAAAGATTATTCTGAATGCGATAGCGATAGTGAAGTGTTTCTTAAATTTACTGCTTAGCATAATAGGCCTAAATTATCAGCCTATAAAGATATAAAGAAATTTATAAAAAAGGCTCTCAACCGAGAGCCTTTTTTGAGTTATTGGATGCCGGAGGTTTCAAATTCCTTGTTCAGTTTTTTGAAAAGTCCTTGAAGTACCTTGCCGGGACCAACTTCCAACATACAGTCCGCACCGTCCGCAATCATGTTTTTCATGATTTGGGTCCAGCGTACGGAAGAGGTCAGTTGGGCAATAAGGTTATTTTTTATCTGTTCCGGGTCTGTATAAGGTTTTGCATCAACATTCTGGTATATCGGGCAACTCGGAGTTTTGAATGCAGTGCGCGCGATGGCTTCCGCCAATTCTTTGCGTGCAGGTTCCATTAAAGGAGAGTGGAAAGCTCCGCCTACATTCAGGGGAACAACTCTTTTGGCTCCGGCTTCGGATAGTTTCTGGCAGGCGATTTCGATGCCTTTGTTGCTTCCGGAAATAACAATTTGTCCCGGACTGTTATAGTTTGCCGGTACAACAACTTCGTCAATTTCGGCGCATATTTTTTCAACAACTTCGTCGTCCATACCTAAAACGGCGGCCATTGTAGAAGGATTGGCCTCGCAGGCCTTTTGCATGGCTAAAGCCCGGGCATGTACCAAGCGTAAACCGTCTTCAAAGGATAAGGCGCCTGCTGCCACCAATGCGGAAAACTCACCCAAAGAATGTCCGGCTACCATAGCGGGTTTTTCTTCCAGGCTGTCTGCAAGAATGACGGAGTGTAAGAATATGGCGGGTTGTGTTACTTTTGTTTGTTTCAGATCTTCGTCTGTTCCGGCAAACATTAAATCTGTAATGCGGAAACCTAAAATATTATTGGCTTTCTCGAATAATTCTTTTGCTCTGGCGGAATTTTCGTAAAGTTCTTTTCCCATTCCGACAAATTGCGCTCCCTGACCGGGAAATACAAATGCTTTTTTCATACTTTTTTATTTTAATGATGTAAATCTTCTGTCATTAATGCAACCGGGAACTGATGAGCCGGATAAACTCTTCCCGTGTTGCCAGTTTTTCAAATGCTCCGCTGAAATCAGAGGTGGTCGTTACCGAATTTTGTTTTTGTACTCCCCGCAATATCATGCACATGTGCTGGGCTTCTATGACCACCGCCACGCCTAACGGGTGCAGGGTGTTCTGAATGCAGTTTTTTATTTCGTATGTCAATCTTTCCTGAACCTGCAAACGGCGGGAATAAGTTTCTACAACCCGGGCAATTTTGCTTAATCCTGTGATATAGCCGTTGGGGATATATGCCACGTGTGCTCTTCCGAAGAAAGGCAGCATGTGATGCTCACACAAAGAGTAAATTTCTATATCTTTTACGATAACCATTTGCCGGTAATCTTCTTTGAAGAGAGCCGACCTCAAAATCTCTTCCGGGTCCTGATAATAGCCTTGGGTCATAAACTGCATGGCCTTGGCGACTCGCAAGGGAGTTTTCAGCAATCCTTCCCGTTCGGGATTTTCTCCCAGGAGTTTGATAATCTCTTTGTAGTGAAAATTCAGCTTTTCAGTCCTTTCCGCATTGAAAAACTCTTCTTTGCGGTAAAACTCATCAGTATCAAATGACATGTTCCAATGAATTTAATAATCTTCTAAAAAACAGCGCAAAGTAAATACAAAAAATTCTATAATGAAATATTTTACCCATTTCATAGATATTTATACCTTTAGCTCCAAAATTATAGAAATATGGAATGGGGTGCGTTAATTTTATTGGCAGGACTTGGTTTTACAATGATTATTCTGGAATTTTTGGTAATTCCGGGGACGGGTCTTGTCGGTGTTCTCGGACTGCTTTGTCTGGGGGCGTCTGTTTATGTGGGTTATCGTTTTCTGGGTGTTCCGACGGGGCATTTTATTGTCCTGGGAATCGTAGCGGGTGGCGGAGTATTGACGTGGTACGTCCTGCGGATGAAGACATGGGAGAAGTTGAGTTTAAATTCGCAAATTGACAGTAAGGTAGATGGTATCAGCCCGGAGATTCAGGTAGGAGACACGGGGGTGACGGTCGGCCGTCTGGCTCCCATGGGGAAAGTAAGGATAGGGGCGGACGTTGTGGAAGCTATGTCGGAATCGGGGTATATAGATACGAATCGGGAAATAGAAGTCGTGAAAATACATACAGATAAAATCATCGTAAAATTAAAAACAGAAAGAAATGGATAATAACAGCATGGTACTCTTAGTCGTGGCAATTGCAGGCGGCTTATTTCTTATTTGGCTTATCTTATATTTTATACCGGTCGGTTTGTGGTTTCAGGCATTGGTATCCGATGTAAAAATCTCTCTCTTGCAACTTGTTTTGATGCGTTGGCGGAAAGTGCCGCCTTCCGTTATCGTCGGGGCGATGATTGAGGGGAAGAAAGCGGGGCTTGAGCTTTACAGGGATTTGCTGGAAGCTCATTATTTGGCAGGGGGACACGTGCCGCAAGTGGTGCATGCGTTGGTGTCGGCATCCAAAGCAAATATTGATTTGACCTTCCAGATTGCCACGGCAGTCGATTTGGCAGGACGCGATGTTTTTGAAGCCGTACAGATGAGCGTAAATCCCAAAGTAATCAATACGCCTCCTGTAACGGCGGTGGCCAAGGACGGTATACAGCTGATAGCTAAAGCCCGTGTGACGGTAAGGGCCAATATTAAACGGTTAGTCGGCGGGGCAGGCGAAGAGACCATTTTAGCCCGGGTTGGTGAAGGGATTGTGTCGTCTATCGGTTCTTCCAATTCTCACAAGGCTGTGATGGAAAATCCGGATTTCATTTCTAAAGTGGTGTTGGAAAAAGGATTGGATTCGGGGACTGCTTTTGAAATACTTTCCATTGATATAGCAGATATAGATGTAGGGAAAAACATCGGTGCCGGCTTGCAGATAGACCAGGCGGATGCCGATTTGAAGATTGCGCAGGCAAAGGCGGAAGAGAGAAGGGCGATGGCGGTAGCCAAAGAACAGGAGATGAAGGCTTTGGCGCAGGAGATGAAGGCGAAAGTAATCGAGGCGGAAGCCCATGTTCCGCTAGCTATGGCGGAAGCATTCCGTTCCGGCAATCTGGGGGTCATGGATTACTATCGCATGAAGAACATCGAAGCCGATACGCAGATGCGGGAATCTATAGCAAAGCCTGAGAGCAAAAAGAAATCGGATAAACTGAAATAAGTTTCTTTGTAGGGCTATGCCGGTAGGTAAAAACTGGCGGCTACCCAATTGTCTTTTATTTTTTGGCGGTGGAATTGAAGATTCAGTTCCGCCGCTTTTTCTTGTATAAGCGGCAGGTCTTGGGTATAGAAACCGCTCATAATCAAATAGCCGTTCGGAGAAAGGTGTTGTACATACCGGTGCATGTCTTCAAGCAGGATATTGCGGTTGATGTTGGCAAGGATGAAATCGAACGCTTTTTCATGTTTCAGCAGAGAGGCGTCGCCGATTTTAATGGAAACATTCTGCAGGTGATTGTTGCGGAGGTTTTCCATCGTATTGGTGTAAGCCCATTCGTCGATGTCGATACCGGTGATGTGTGCGGCGCCTGCTTTGGATGCCATGATAGAGAGGATTCCGGTGCCGCATCCCATGTCCAATACCTGTTTGCCTTTGATTGCGTCAGCGAAATCGAGGATGCTCTCCAGCATCAGTGCTGTTGTGGCGTGGTGTCCGGTACCGAAGCTCATTTTAGGCTCGATGATGATTTCGTAAGGAATTTCCGGACGGGCGGGATGAAAGCCGGTGCGCACCATGATTTGGTCGTTGATGAAGATGGGGGTAAAATGTTCTTCCCATTCTTTATTCCAGTCCTGGTCGGCGATTTCCGCTTTGTCCCATGTAATTTGTAGGGTGTCCGGCAGGATTTGAAGCAGGTCAAGGTGCTCGACGGTACTTGCGTCAAATTCGGCGGCGTTGGTGTAAGCCTTGAAGCCGTCTTCCGTATAGACGAATCCGTCGTAGTTCAATGCGCCTAATTCGGCGATGAGTGCGTCGGCGATGTCTTCCGTAAAGGGAGCGATATGAAAGGTAAGTTCGGTATAGCTTTTCATGGTTATGTGTAAGTTGGTTAATCAGTATTCATGCGGATGCGCCATTCTTTGGGGTAGTAATTGTTCAGGCGGTTGCCAACGCTTTTCCCCCAGCCCAGCCCGATGCTGTTATAGGTGATAAGCACCCATGCCCCGGCAGGAGCATCGACGGTGATGTCCTCTTTCTTCAGATAGCGCAGGGCGCTTGGCAAATCGACTTTCCGGCAGGTGACGGCTTCTTTGTTCAGGTACGGGTACAGCGCGAGGGAAGGTTGCAGGCGTATTTTCCTGCCATTGACTTCCGCCAGTTCCGTGCCTTTGTATAGTATGTGCAAGTGTTTTTCGAGTTCTTCGATGAAATCGGCGTGCCGTGCCGGCAGGATGCCGAATATATTGTCCCGGACGTAACATGTCCATGCGCCTTCCGGCGGTAGCATCCGTTGCAGCTCTTCCGGCAGGCGGGGCGTGTTCCGCTTGCTTCTCTTCGGGGTGGGCGATGTGGTGTTTCCTGTTTGCTTTTGTACGACTCCGATGAAAAATCCTTCCCCCTGTATCCGGTGGGGATAGAATTGGTAGCCGTGGGAGGTGGGGACGATGGCTTCCTCGGCGGGGTATTCGACGGCGATGCTGCGGGCATCGTGGCGGGTGAGCAAATGGCGGAGCATCTCCTCATTCTCCGCGGGGTTGTAAGTGCAGGTGCTGTATACGAGATAGCCTCCCGGTTTGAGGGAATTCCAGATATTGTCAAGTATCCGTTGTTGCCGCTCGCTGCACAGGAGCAAATTGCGTTCGCTCCATTCCGTAACGGCTTTTTCGTCTTTCCGGAACATGCCTTCACCGGAGCAGGGGGCATCGACCAAAATAAGGTCAAAACTGTCCGGCAGGGCGGCGAACTCCGACGGGTCGCTGTTGGTAATGACGATATTGTCCGCTCCCCATTTGATAAGGTTCTCTTTCAGGATGGCCGCCCGGCTCCGGATGACTTCATTGGCGACGAGGAGACTGTCGGGCGGCAGGGCAGCCGACAGCAGGGTGGATTTGCCGCCCGGCGCCGCGCACAGGTCAAGCGCCCGTACGGGGGATGCCGGGAGGATTTGTCGTAGAATCCGGTCTAGGAACATGGACGAGGCTTCCTGCACGTAATAGCCCCCGCCATGCAGGCAGGGGTCAAGCGTGAAAACCGGGCGCTTGTCCAGGTAGTAGGCGTGGCGGCACCACGGCACTTCCGATACGACGGTGTCGCGGAAAAAAGGCGTGTCCGGAGCGGAGAGTTTCGCGGGGTTTAACCGGATGCTGACGGGGGAAGCCGTTTGCAGGGCGTCGAAGAATGCGTCGGCGTCGGGTAATTGTTCCCGCATCCGCCGGACGAAAGCGTCGGGAAGATTGTGTGCCGTGAGTTGCCCGTTTGAAGACATAATTTTATATTTGCGTGCAAATATAATGAAAATGAGAATAGAGGAAAATTTTAATTTGCGTGCTTACAATACCTTTGCTTTGGATTGCCGGTGCCGTTATTTCATCGAAAGCGATTCGGAGGAGGAGTTGTTGGAACTAGCGTCTTCTTACGATTTGGAGCCGGATAAGATTTTGTTGTTGGGAGGGGGGAGCAATTTCCTTTTTACGGAAGATTTTGACGGTACGGTTATTTATCCGACCATAGGGGGAATTGCGGTAGTCCGGGAGGATGAGGAGAGTGTGTGGGTGAAAGCGGGGGCGGGTGTTGTGTGGGATGATTTCGTGGCGTGGTCGGTGGAGCACGGATTTTTCGGTGTGGAGAATCTTTCCCTTATACCGGGACATGTGGGGGCGGCTCCTGTGCAGAATTTGGGGGCGTACGGTATGGAAGCGGCGGATGCGGTTTACGAGGTGGAGGCGGTGGATATTCAGGGTGCCTGTCGGGTGACGCTGTCGGCTGCCGATTGTTGTTTCGGGTACCGGGACAGTATCTTTAAGCATCAGTGGAAAAACAAATATATCATTACGTCCGTGGTTTTCCGGTTGAAGAAGCGGGGGGAGTTCCGCCTGGATTACGGCAGCATCCGCGCCGAACTGGAAAAAGCAGGCGGGGACGTGAGCTTGCAGTCGGTGCGGAAGGCGGTCATCCGCATCCGCCGCTCGAAGTTGCCCGATGTGGAAGAAATGCCGAATGCGGGCAGTTTCTTTAAAAATCCGGTGGTGCCCTTGCGGGTGGCGGAAGAGATGAAGCGGGAGGCTCCGGATATGCCGGTTTATCCGTTGGACGGGGAGAGCGCCAAGTTGGCGGCAGGGTGGCTTATCGAACAGGCAGGCTGGAAGGGGAAGACACTCGGACAGGCAGGTGTGCACGACCGGCAGGCACTGGTGTTGGTCAATAGGGGAAACGCCACGGGCTTGGAGATTACCCGGCTGGCAAACGAGATAAAGAAAAGCGTGTTTATGCGGTATAATGTCTGGCTGGAGCCGGAGGTAAACATTTTGTAACCGATTTCTCCTTACTTTTTTTTGCTTGTTTGTAAAACTTTGTTTTCCTTTGCGGCACTGTTTACGGATGTAGCTCAGTCGGTAGAGCATCGGTCTCCAAAACCGAGTGTCGGGAGTTCGAGTCTCTCCATCCGTGCACGGATAAAGTTGTCTGACGGAGATGTGAAAAAGTCTCCGTTTTTTATTAATAAATAATCAGATGAAAATAGCAGTTATGATGGTGTGCTTGTTGAGCCTGTTCGGCTGCAAGCGCGAAAAAGAGTTGAGCTTCCTGCAACTGAATGTATGGCAGGAGGGCACGATGGTGCCCGGCGGTTACGAAGCCCTGGCAGATGAACTGGCGAGGGTGGATGCGGATTTTGTCATGTTGAGCGAGGTGCGCAATTACAAGGGCACCCGTTTTTGCGACCGTATCGTCGCTTCTTTGAAGGAGCGGGGAAAGACGTACTATTCGTTTTATTCCTACGATTCGGGTCTGTTGAGCAAATACCCGATTACGGACAGTGCCGTCATTTTCCCGGAGAACGGCGACCACGGCAGTATCTATAAACTGGCTGCCGAGTGGGAAGGCAGACGGGTGTGCGTGTACACGGCGCATTTGGATTTCCTGAATTGTTCTTACTATCGTGTGCGGGGGTATGACGGTTCTTCGTGGGCGAAGATGGAGCCGGACACGGATGTCGCTTCGTTGCTGGCGGACAATGTGGCTTCGCAGCGGGATGATGCCATCCGTTTGTTTATCGCCGATGCGGAGCGGGAGAAGGCGCAGGGCAGCTGGGTGTTTATCGGCGGGGACTTCAACGAGCCGTCTCATCTGGATTGGACGGAGGCGACGAAAGACAGCGCCGACCACCGGGGTGTCGTTATTCCGTGGACGGTCAGCACATTGTTGGAGGAAGCGGGTTTTGCGGATGCCTACCGGGTGATGTATCCCGACCCGGTGAAAAATCCGGGCTATACCTATCCTGCCGACAGCAAGGAGACTGATGTTTCGCGCCTGACGTGGGCACCGGAGGCGGACGAAAGGGAGCGGATAGATGTTATTTATTACTATCCTCAATGCGGGTTGAAACTGTTGCAGGCAAATGTGTTCGGGCCCCGGGGCTCCATTCGCAACAATCGCCGGGTGGAGGAGCGGACGGAAGATGTTTTCATCGAGCCGCTGGGGGTATGGCCTACCGACCACAAAGGTGTGCTGGTACGTTTCGGTGTGCGTTGAGCGGAATTTTTCTTGTTGGATTGTTTTATAATTCAGGGGAATAGCTTATTTTTGGACAAATTTAAAGTTCAACTTTAAATTTGTCCATTTTTTGTATTTTGGCAACAAAGATAAATGAAAAGCGGCAGGGGATTCCTGCCGCTTTTTTATTGCGCCGGCGAAGCCTTTGGAGCTCCCACCGGCGACTCTTACTTGGTGATGCAATTTTCTGATTTATAGCATCTTGGAAAAACGCCAACCAAAAAAACCTTGGTTTAAAATGGGCGTTTTTTCCCTTCTGCGGCGGCAAAAGTAAATAAATAATCTCATTCTGCAACATTTTTGTTATCAGAATTTTATAAAAAGTGAGATAAAAAATTTGGGCGCGTATTGGAACTTGAAA
>NZ_CALPCZ010000024.1 GCF_943193135.1 Odoribacter lunatus | reverse complement strand
AATTTCAGTTCTTTTATGTTGCTATTTTCAATAAACTGTGTAATTTTGCAATATTCAACATTTCTCTTAGGAAGAGAGGATATTGTTTCTACTTAACTATTCAGATGTGTTCCAAATGGGGAATAACGCTTTTAAGGAAAGCAGGTAGAATGATTCAGCGAATCAGCAGATAATGGAATATATCTTCCTCCCCCGCTATGGAGGAAGGAAGCTATTTTAAACTTATCTTAATTTATTCTCTATAATATCTGTCAAGACATCCCGCAAGGCAATTCCCATGACCTTAACCATTTTAGGTATAAAGCTGTTTGCAGTCATACCCGGCGTTGTATTTACCTCCAGCATGATGACTTTGTCCCCCTGCACAAAACCGTCTATACGAACAATGCCTTCACAGCGAAGAATGTCGTAAACTTCCGATGCCATGTTCTGTATCTTTTCAGTTATTTCTTCCGAAAAACGCCCGGGAATGATTTCATCCGACCAGGAGGCGTTGTATTTGGCATCATAATCAAAAAACTCTTTCTTCGGTACCACTTCCGCTACAGGGAAAATCACTTTTTTGTCCCCCGCTTTATATAATCCACATGTGAATTCCGTTCCGTCAATAAATGTCTCGACCAATACTTCCCGGCATTTCTCAAAAGCTGTGTCCAAAGCCTGCTGTAAATCGGCTTTGGTCTTGACCTTCGATACGCCGAAGCTGGAACCCTCCGCGTTCGGTTTTACAAAACAAGGCAAGCCAGCAGTTTCCAACACGGAATCCAAATCATACGTCTTGCCACGCACCAACATCAACGGATTGGTTGTCTCTATGCCAAAGCCCTGCAAATAGTTCGTACACGTATATTTATCAAAGGTTATCGCTTCTCCCAGCAAACTGCATGTAGAATAAGGTATCCCCATCATATCCAGATAGCCCTGCAACATGCCGTTTTCTCCCGGAATACCATGTATTGTAATATAAGCGTAATCAAAAACTATCTTTTCCCCATTCCGGCAAAATGAAAAATCATTTTTATCCACCGGATAATCTTTTCCGTCCACTTCAACATTCCATTCCCATCCCTTCAATATCATCAAATATTTATTATAACGTTCGCCGTCTATTTCCGAAAAAATATGATTTCCCGATTGTATGGAAACCCCGTATTCGGAAGAATTTCCGCCTGCAATAACAACAATATTCTTTTTCATCCCTGGTATCAATTAATATGAATTTTAAAAATATCTTCTTTACGAAGTGCAAAAATAGGGAAATTAGAGAAAAAAATCCCTAATTTTTGGGAAGAATAAAAAAAGGGCTAAATTTGACCAGCGGAAAATAATATCCGACGACAAATAAAAAATTCACTAATAACTAAAAAATAAAAACATGAAAGTAACAGTTGTAGGAGCCGGTAACGTAGGCGCAACCTGTGCCAATTGCATTGCTGAAAAAGATATCGTAAATGAAGTTGTTCTTTTGGATATCAAAGAAGGTGTTTCAGAAGGGAAATCCCTGGATATGTGGCAAACAGCCCCGATTAACATGTATGACACCCGCATCAAGGGCGTAACGAATGATTACACCGCTACTGCCGATTCTGAGGTTGTGGTTATTACTTCCGGACTTCCCCGCAAACCGGGAATGAGCCGTGACGATTTGATTTCCACCAATGCCGGTATTGTAAAATCCGTTACGGAAAATATTATCAAGTATTCTCCGAAGGCTAAAATCATTATCGTTTCCAATCCGTTGGACGTTATGTGCTACTGTGCTTTCCTGGCTGCCAAAGTGGATTCATCCAAAGTATTCGGTATGGCAGGTATTCTTGATACAGCCCGTTACAAAGCATTTTTGGCTGAAGCATTGAATGTTTCTCCCAAAGATATTCAGGCATTGTTATTAGGCGGCCACGGAGACACGATGGTCCCGCTGCCCAGATATACGACTGTAGCAGGTATCCCCGTTACCGAATTAATTGACAGTGACAAGTTGAACGCTATTATTGAAAGGACGAAAGTAGGCGGCGGTGAATTGGTAAAATTAATGGGTACTTCCGCCTGGTATGCTCCGGGCGCCGCAGCTGCCCAAATGGTAGAAGCTATCATCTGCAATTCCAGAAGGGTATTCCCGGTATGTGCCATGTTGAACGGAGAATACGGCATGAAGAACATTTATTTAGGTGTTCCCGTTATCTTAGGCAAGAATGGTATCGAGAAGGTGGTAGAGGTATCTTTGAACGCAGAAGAAAAACAGTTATTGGCCAAATCGGCAGAAGCTGTAAAAAGCGTCATGAGTGTTTTGGACAATATGAAAATGTTTTAAGGCGTAAAACCGATAATTTTATACGAAGAGGCTGCCGACAACGGCAGTCTCTTTTTTATGCCTATTTTTCTCCATACACCTAGAGATATTCAAAAAAATATTATACTTTTGCGCATTAAAATCTTCATGGAAGAAATATAATCTAAAATAATATCAAAAATTAACTAACAAAATGCGAAACAAAGGAGCAATTACATTACTTACAATCGCTTTGGCTTTAGTAAGTGCTTACCAGTTGTTTTTCACTTTCAAAACATCCCAGGTGGAGAAAGCGGCGCGGGAGTTTGCCGCAGGCGATCCCGCAAAAGAAAGAGCATATCTGGATTCCGTTGCCAACCAGGCTATTTATAATTTCCTCGGGTTGACAAAATTCACGTACAAAGAATGTAAAGAGTTAGAACTACCGTTGGGTTTGGACTTGCGCGGCGGTATGAACGTAACGATGGAAGTTGATGTCGTTGATGTCGTACGCAGTTTAGCGAACAATACCACAGACCCGGCATTCAATCAGGCATTGAATGAAGCGATACAGATGAGAAGCAAGAGCCCGAAGGATTTTGTAACCCTTTTCGGTGAGGCTTTTGAAAGAATCGCTCCCGATGCACAATTGGCTTCTCCCGATATTTTCGGAACCGTTGAGATGAAAGAAAAAATCAAAATCGGAGCCAGCAATAAGGAGGTGTTAAATGTTATCCGCAAAGAGGCTGATGCTGCCATCGATAATACGTTTAATATTTTGCGTACCCGTATCGACCGCTTCGGTGTTGCCCAACCCAATATCCGCAAGGCTGATATTTCAGGACGTATTAATATTGAGCTTCCGGGTATCAAAGATGCACAGCGCGTAAGAAAATTATTGCAGGGAACTGCCGCTTTGGAATTCTTCGAGACGTTCGATAATTCCGAATTTTATCCTCATTTGGCCAGTATCAATGAGAAGGTCAGAGAAATTGAACGCACCAATGATATTTTGGGATTGGAACAAGCAAGTACGGTTGCTCCGACACAAGAAAGTGTTGCCGATACGACCCAAGGCAATGAATTGCTTCGTCAGGCAGCTTCTTCCGATTCATTGAATTTATTGAACAATGAAGAAGAATTCCGGAAACAAAATCCGTTATTCTCTGTCTTAACTCCTGCTGTCGGACAAGACGGTTCGTTGAGACCGGGCTCTGTAGTCGGATACGCTCGATTGAAAGATACCAGCGCCGTAAATAAATTATTGGCCCTGCCACAAGTAAAATCTTTAATCCCGAGAAACGCCCGTTTGGTTTGGGAAATGAAACCCAGCGGCGAAATCATCGGCTTGCATGCTATAAAAATCACCACCCGTGACGGAAAAGCTCCTTTGGACGGCGGTGTTATTGTAGATGCCCGTAAATCTTTCGACAGCCAAAACAACGGTCATCCGGTTGTTTCCATGAATATGAACGGAGAGGGTTCCAAGATTTGGGCCCGTCTGACGAAAGACAACATTAATCGTTGTATTGCTATTGTTTTGGACGGTTATGTTGTATCTGCCCCGAACGTAAATTCAGAAATTAAAGGAGGAAGTTCACAAATCAGCGGAAGTTTTGATGTTAAAGAAGCGGAAGACTTAGCCAATATTTTAAAATCAGGTAAATTGCCTGCTCCTGCACGCATTATCGCTGACGAAATCGTGGGACCGTCTTTGGGACAAGAGTCTATCCAAACAGGTATGTGGTCTTTCATCATTGCCTTTGCTTTGGTATTGGTTTACATGTTGTTCTTTTACAGTAAAGGAGCCGGTTTGGCAGCAGACATCGCATTATTGGCCAACCTGTTTTTCCTGTTCGGTATTTTGGCTTCCATTGGAGCGGTATTGACGTTGCCGGGTATTGCCGGTATTGTATTGACGATGGGTATGTCAGTTGATGCCAACGTATTGATTTACGAACGTATCGAAGAGGAACGCCGCGGAGGAAAAGGTTTGAAGTTAGCAATTAAGGACGGTTACAATGCTGCCTATTCCGCTATTATCGACGGTAACTTGACAACGTTGCTTACCGGATTTATTCTTTATTATTTCGGAGAGGGTCCGATTAAAGGTTTCGCAACGACCTTGATTATCGGTATTTTCTCTTCTCTGTTCTGTGCTATTTTTATTACCCGCCTGATTCTGGAACGTGCTACGGCTAAGAATGAAAATGTATCGTTCACAACAGCCATGACTGCAAACTGGCTAAGAAATCCGAAGTTCCCGTTCTTAAAGAAACGGACGATATCTTATACTATTTCAGCTATTGCTGTCATTGCTTCGATTGCTTTCCTTTCAACGAAAGGATTAGACAAAGGTATCGACTTTGTCGGCGGTAGAACATACACGGTTGTTTTTGACCAACCGGTACAAGTTGAAGAGGTTGCCGCTAATCTGGAAAAAGTGTACGGCAGTGCTCCCGAGGTAAAAACGTTCGGTGGAGAGAATCAGGTAAGAATTACCACGAAATACAAGATTGACGAAGAAGGACTTGAAGTGGACGATGAAGTGGAAACTTTGCTGTACGAAGGTTTGAAATCCTATTTACCGGAGGGAACTTCCAGAGAACAATTCCTGGAAGAGAATCGCCAAATGTCAGAGAAGGTAGGACCTGCCGTTGCGGAAGATATTACCAGAGCAGCTTTTTGGTCTGTCATTTTCGCTTTAATCGGTATATTCCTTTACATTATGGTACGTTTCTCTAACTGGCAGTATGGTGCAGGTGCCGTTATCGGATTGGCTCACAATGTTATCATTGTTATGGGCGCTTTCTCTATTTTATCCGGATTGCTTCCTTTCTCTCTGGAAATTGACCAGGCTTTCATTGCTGCTATATTAACGGTTGTAGGATACTCCATTAATGATACGGTTGTTGTATTTGACCGAATCCGGGAATATCACTCACTGTATCCGAAACGCAGTGATATGGAGGTAACCGATGAAGCTCTGAACTCTACCTTACGCCGTACGTTCAGTACTTCTTTATCAACGATTGTCGTATTATTGGCTATCTTCCTTTTCGGTGGAACTTCCATCAAAGGTTTTGTATTCGCCTTATTAATCGGTATTGTTGTCGGTACTTATTCTTCTTTGTTCGTGGCTACTCCAATCTCTTATGATTTAAGACAACGCTTCGAACAAAAAAAGAATGCCGGTAAAAAATAATACATGCTACACGCAATAAAAAGAGAGCGCTCAATGAGCGCTCTCTTTTTTTATTCCTCCCCTCAACAAATACTAAAAGATTTTATCTATTCTTTTTAAATAAACGTCCTAATACGCTTCCCAAATCCTGTCCTTCAAAATGACTAAAAGCTATACTTCTAAATGAACTCATTTCCTCCTCTCCTATTCCTAATTGGACTGGATATACCAATACGCAATTATTTGTCTGAAAATACTTGTTCATATAAGCGGGAATCAGTGCCATCTGACGAGAATAAGAAGGGAAATTACGACGACTCATTATTACCATCAAGGCATCATCATCGCGGATGTCACGTGAAATAATCAAGACCTCATCCCAGTCCGTAAATTCAATAAACTCTGCATTTATGTTGTGCTTTGCCTTTACATCCTGCAATATTGAGAGAACGGAATGTGTACCATAAAATAGAATTTTACTGCCGGAATTACGGGCCAGATTCCATACTCTTACCAACCAATAAGGAAATCCAACTTCTTTCTCCGCATTTGCCGGAATAAGTATAATGTACCGTTTTACAGTGGCCAATGGCTGAACGGGACGATATACCAATGTCGTGGTAGCACATTTCGCCAAGACCCCTTCTGCCAGCTCTCCCAAAAAAGTATTGGATATGGCTGTCTCTTTCCGAAGTCCCAAGACGATATCCGTTATTTTATGCTCCTTTACTACATTCTTTATACCATTCACTATATTGATATCGTAACGCATCAACGAGTGAACCCGGTTATCAGTTGCCGCAGCCGTTTTTTCCGCTTTTTCCAATAAGAGCTGAGACCTTTTTTCTGCCGAAATATCGTTGCTGTCCGACTTGATGATACTCAACGCAAGCATTGTAGCCCTGCATTTAGACGATTTTACGGTTATGCCTAAATTTATCAACTCTTCTACTGTCTCGGAATTACTGAGCGGTATTAATATCCTATCTTCCGCATCATTTTTATCAACCAATTCCTCTTCCGCCATATCAGCCAAAGCGACCTGTTGCGCACCTTTTTGGGTAATAAAAGAGGCTATCGTACATGTCACCAGAATCATTACGATGGTTCCGTTCAATACATTGTCATCTAATAAACGCAAGGGATTACCCGCCTCATCATAGCCTAAAATGACTTGATACCCCACCATTACAGCGGCTAATGTTGCCGCCGCCTGGGCATTCGTCAAACCGAATAATAAAAAGCCTTCTTCTTTTGTATAGTGCAGTGTTTTCTCTGTTATCCAAGCTGCCAAATATTTCGACCCTGTAGCTATTACGCACATCACTATAGCAATCCACAGTGAGTCCCAGCCCGTAGTAAATACGTGATAGTCAACCAACATTCCTACTCCTATCAAAAAGAATGGAATAAATAAGGCATTCCCGACAAATTCAATCCGATTCATCAATGCTGACGTATTCGGGATAAGCCTATTTAAGGCCAATCCGGCAAGGAAGGCTCCAATAACATCTTCCAATCCGGCGACTTTCGCTAAGAATGAAGCCAGAAAGACTAATGCCAATACGAAAATATATTGTGCGATTTTATCTTCATAGCGTTTAAAGAACCAACGCCCGAAAATAGGATAAATGACCACAATAATGCCCACAAATATTATCGTCGATACACTTAATTGTGTCCAAAATCGCTGGTCTATATTTCCTGTTGACATTCCGACGATGACCGCCAATACCAATAATGCCAGTACACAAGTAATAACTGTTGCCCCGATAGAAATATTAACGGCACGATTTTTGGTTACCCCATACTTTCCCACAATGGGATAGGTCATCAATGTATGGGAGGCAAACATGCTCGCCAATAAAATAGAAGTCGGATAAGAAAAGTTCAGTAAATATACGCCCGCCACTGTTCCTAACACCATCGGTATTATGAACGTCAAGAAACCGAAGTAGGTGCTTTTAGCGCTATTCTTTTTCAAATCGGCTAAATCGATTTCCAAGCCAGCTACAAACATGATATACAATAGCCCCACTTTACCGAAAAGTTCGATGCTACTATCCCGAGCCATAATACCCAACGCATTGGGTCCAATAATGGCCCCGGCTATAATTAAACCTATTAAATCCGGAATTTTAAACCGATGTAAAAGTACTGGAGTCAGTAATATAATAAAAAGTATAACTGAAAATATGAGTACCGGATCGGTTAATGGTAAATTAAAAACGAATGCAAGCATAACAGAAATTGCGACAATCATTAATCTTCATATCTGATGATTGTCTGCTTCCGATCAGCTCCAACCGATACTATTTTTACCGGAACACCCGTTACTTCTTCAATAAAACTGATATAAGCATTGTATTCTTCCGGGAATTCATCTTCAGAGGTCATTTTTGTCATATCAGTTTTCCAACCCGGAAATTCTTCATAAACAGGTTCTATCTGCTCATTGATTTCATAAGGGAATTCCTCTACTATTTTTCCATCTATTTTATAAGCGACACAAATCTTTATTGTATCGAAGTTATCCAATACGTCACTCTTCATCATGATTAGTTGGGTCACACCATTAATCATCACCGCATATTTCAATGCAACTAAGTCCAACCATCCACACCGACGCGGCCGTCCTGTAACCGCACCAAATTCATGACCTAATGTAGATAAAAGTTTTCCCGTCTCATCAAATAATTCTGTCGGGAAAGGTCCGCTTCCCACACGAGTACAATACGCTTTAAAAATACCGTATACGTCTCCTATTTTACCTGGGGCAACCCCTAATCCGGTACATGCCCCGGCACAAATGGTGTTGGATGAAGTAACAAAAGGATAAGAACCAAAATCCACATCCAACATCGTTCCCTGAGCCCCTTCCGCCAATACGGATTTACCTTCATTCAATAATCCATTGATTACGTGCTCGCTGTCTATCAAACGAAAACGCTTCAAATACTCTATTGCTTCAAACCATTCTTTTTCCAAAGAGGTTATGTCGTAGGTGTAATTCAATGAACGAAGTATCGTTTCATGCCGTGATTTTGCCACTGCATATTTTTTTTCAAAATCATGGAGTATATCCCCTACCCTGACACCACTACGCCCCACTTTATCCGTATAGGTCGGTCCGATACCTTTACCCGTGGTTCCTATCTTTCCTTCTCCTTTCGCTACCTCGTATGCTGCATCCAACATGCGATGCGTGGGTAAAATTAAATGAGCTTTTTTAGAAATATATAATTGATTGGTTATGTCGTGTCCACTGGCAATCAAACTTTCTGCCTCTTGTTTAAAAAGTAAGGGGTCTAATACAACACCATTACCGATAATATTTATTTTACCTCCCTGAAAGATTCCAGACGGAATAGAACGCAATACATATTTTTCACCTTCAAATTCCAATGTATGACCGGCATTAGGCCCTCCTTGAAAACGAGTTATCAAATCATACTTCGGAGTCAATACATCCACAACTTTCCCTTTTCCTTCGTCTCCCCATTGCAATCCAAGTAATACGTCTACTTTCATCAGTTAAAATTTAAATCAAACAATCGGCATATTCAATAATTTGCAAACGCAAACATGCAAAGGTAATATATTTATAAAGAATTTTCAGTTTTCTTCTTCATTTTTAGTTTGCAGTTTTTACATATCCCATATACATACCACATATTCTGGTGTATTTCAAAATTGTACTTCTCCCCTACTGTTTTTAAGACTTCTTCCAAACGGTCATCCGCAAATTCTTCAACCCGATTGCATAACGTACAAATCAAATGTTCGTGATGCTTATTCTCCGCCCGTTCATAATGCGCCATTTCATTTTTGTATGTATGCTTCACCACCAACTCACACTCCAACAACAATTCCAAGGTATTATATAACGTAGCTTTACTCACCCGATAATTTTTATCGCTCATTTTTTGAAAAAGAGTTTCTACACTAAAATGTCCCGGATGAGCATATATTTCCTCTAAAATAGCATAACGTTCCGGTGTCTTTCGATAACCTTTCTGCTCTAAATAAGCAGTAAAATTCTGTTTTACAATATTTTTTACCTTATCCATAAAACAAGTATATTAAAATTTAGCCTCTCATTGTATTCTCTACTCCTTTCACTCCTGAAATTTTTGTAATCAAAGAATTTACATCTCTCGTATTATGCACACATAACTGAATTACTCCTTCAAAAATACCATCTTTTGTTTCAAAATGAATCATTTTCATGTTTATTCCTACTTCTCCGGATATAATTTTCGTAATTTCATTTACAACTCCCATCCTATCTATTCCCCGAACTAAAATAACTGCAACAAATGATGTGATATGATAATTTTCCCACGCTATCGGTACAATTTTATTCCCATAACTTGCCAGCAAGCGAATAGCTTCCGGACATTTTCTTTTATGAATCTGCACTTTTCCTTCTATATCCATTCCTACTACGTCATCTCCGGGTATCGGATTACAACAAGAAGATATAACTACATCTGCATTTTCCTCATCTTTGTATTCTTCTTTTTCACGTTCCTCCCGTTCATTTTTGAAAAATTGCAATCTCCAATATTTAGCAAACCAGTTTTCCATTCTTTTTTTCAACTCCTTTGCCAATTCCTCTTGAGTAATCGTACCCAAACACAATTTCAAATACAATTCCTCTTTATTCTGCAATTTTAACGCTGTCAGAATTTTCCTCATCAACTCTGCTGTCAAGGAAAGTTTCAAATCTTTGACAATTTTCTCAAAAATTCTCTCTCCTCTTTTTATTGCTTCCCGCCTGTTCTTTTTGAAATAATCATCTATGTGACTTCGTGCTTTAGCTGTTATGACAAAATCAAACCATTCTTCCTGCGGATGCTGCTTCTCGCTTGTTAATATCTCCACTTGATCACCGCTCTGCAGTTTATGACTCATCGCCACCAGCTTATGATTTACTTTTGCTCCAATACAAGTATTCCCAATCTCCGTATGAATGTCATAAGCAAAGTCCAAAGCCGTTGCTCCTTTAGGTAAGGTCTTCATGTGCCCCCGGGGGGTAAATACCCGAATTTCTTTGGCATATAAGTTGAGTTTAAATTCATCAAGAAAAGCCAGTGCATTGGAATTCGGTTGTTCCAACAATTCTTTTATGCCTGCCAACCAGTTATCCAATTCTGAGTTTCCCTCTCCATTCTCCGCTTTATACTTCCAATGTGCCGCTAATCCTTTTTCAGCAATTTCATCCATTCTTTCCGAACGGATTTGTACTTCAAACCACTGTCCGGAAGGTCCCATTACAGTCAGGTGCAGCGCTTCATACCCATTTGCTTTCGGTACACTCACCCAATCTCTAAGCCGTTCCGGATTCGGACTATAAAGATCTGTTATCAATGAATAGATGTTCCAACATTGCCATTTTTCCGGCTGAGAGGGCGTAGGTTTAAATACAATTCTTACTGCCAGCAAATCGTAAATTTCATCAAAACTAATATTACGTCTTTGCATTTTGTACCATACCGAATACACACTTTTCGTACGAGCCGTAATCGTATATTCATATCCATTTTTATCCAGACTCTCCCGAATGGGCGCTATGAATTTATCAAATAAGCCTGTATATTCTCTATGATAAGCCTCTATTTTTTGCGCAATTACTTTATACTCTTCCGGATGTTCATATTTTAAACTCAAGTCCTCCAATTCCGTTTTAATCGCATGCAATCCCATCCGATGAGCCAATGGAGCAAAAATATATAATGTTTCACTGGCTATTTTTACCTGTTTATGCTCCGGCATTGATGCCAATGTCCGCATATTATGGAGACGATCAGCTATTTTAATCAATATCACCCTTACATCATCTGCCAGGGTCAAAATCATTTTACGAAAACTTTCTGCCTGCAAGCTCGTATCTCCCCCCATTATTTCCCGGATTTTGGTCAATCCATCCACCAATGAAGCTATTTTAGCACCGAAAATTTCACCAATTTCTTCAAGTGTATAGTCTGTATCCTCCACCACATCATGCAGTAATGCCGCAATCACAGATTTTGTACCCAACCCAATTTCTTTTGCTGCAATCCGCGCTACTGCTATCGGATGTAATATATAAGGCTCGCCCGATCTGCGCTTTATCCCCTTATGAGCTTCATTAGCAAACTCAAATGCCTGCCTAATTCTCTGCTTTTCCTCCTCCGTCGTATCTTTACGCAGAACTGTAAGAAGTTCTTCAAAAGCCTCTTTTATCAATTCTTGCTCACCCATGTCGTATCGGAATCATTAATACTTTTCAAATATATGAAAAGTAATTTAAATATATTCTCTTTATATACAAATATGTTCCGCTTCTATTGCTCCTCCCATAAACATACTTGCCATCGGATTAAAAAGCTCCGGACTTTCCGTCGTCAAATAACAAATTGAACCGTTCTTGGATAATTTTTTCTCCATTTCCGGATGACGTATTAAATAATCTTCCAAACGATTCGCTACAATATAGCCCTGTTCAATTACTTTCACCCCTTGTGGGACATGACGTAAAATCAAATTCAATAATAAAGGATAATGAGTGCACCCTAATACAACAGTATCAATCAACGGATCTGTCGCAAACAATTCCTCTATGTATTTTCTTACGAAGAACTCTGTCCCCTCACCTATTAATTCATTGTTTTCCACCAATGGCACCCACATAGGGCACGCTTTTTGTGTAATATGAAAAGTTCCAACACCGTACAGTTTTTCTGCTTCGAGCGGATAAGATTCTGAAGCAACCGTTCCTCTTGTTGCCAATATTCCAACATGTCCATTACGAGAATAATTAGGCAAAGCTTCCACACTCGGACGAATAACACCTAACACGCGTTTTAATGAATCAATATGAGGTAAATCAATCTGCTGTATTGTACGTAAAGCTTTTGCAGAAGCGGTATTACAAGCCAAAATCACCAAAGGACATCCTAAATCAAATAATTTCTTTACGGCTTCTTTCGTATATTGATAAACAACGTCAAAAGAACGCGTTCCATAAGGAGTACGCGCATTATCTCCTAAATACAAGTAATCATATTCGGGTAACAAGCGGACTATCTCTTTTAATATACTTAATCCTCCATATCCTGAATCAAAAACTCCTATAGGACTTTTTCCCTCCATAATATTATTCCCTATCAATTATTTATTTGCAAGTCTGAAAAAAATAAGCCGCCAAGGAGGCGGCTCATTCCTTATTTTACAGACATTACTTTATTGAAGACCTAATTTCTTTTTTACTAAAGGCAATACATCCTCAGAATTATCTGAAACATATACAATTCCTCCAGAGTTCAAATCAAAGATATAAGTAAATCCATTCTCTTTTCCTACTTCTTTTATCGCATTTGTTGCTTTTTCATAAATCGGATGCAATAAATCATCCCTCGTTTTATTCAAATCGTTCATTGCCGTTTCCTCAAAACGTTGAATACGCTGTCCCAAATCCTGAATTTCCTGCTCTTTAGAAACCCGAATTACATCAGAGAAAGTATTTACATTTTTAGCATAGTCAGCAGCCTTATTCTGGTATTGTTCTCTCAAATTCTGGCTTTCTGTTTGTATTTCATTTTGCTTTGCTTCCAATTTCTTTCTAGCTTCAGCCATTTCCGGCATGGCAGAAATCAATTTATCACTTTCAATATGTCCCAATTTTACAGGCTGTTGTGCGGACAAACTCATTGTCATTAATCCCAAGACAACAACAGTCAAACATTTCATCATATTCTTCATCGTTTTCAATTTTTATTTATTCTAATATTAATAATTTATTCCTCACTCTTTGTCGTAGAATAACCTAATTTTCTTAAAATGGTCTTACTTTTATCCAATTTCGGATCATAAAAAAGCACTGAATGATCAGCAGAAACATCTAATATTACGCCATAATTTCCCTCTTTAGCCAAATCTTTTATTGCTTCCAATATTTCATCCTGAATAGGCTTTACCAACTCTTCCCGTTTTATAAATAATTCCCCCCGAGGACCAAAATATTCCTGCTGCAATATCCGAGCTTTATTTTCTTTTTCTGCAATGGCTTTTTCCCGCTGTTCTTGCATTGAAGCTGTCAGAAATACTTTGTCTGTCTGGTATTTACTCCGCATCTCATCAATATCCCGATATACGGCATCTATCTCCACCTGTAATTTTTTTGAGTATTCATCCAGTTCTAATTGCGCTTTTGTGTAATCTGGTATATTAACCAATATATAATCAAGATTTACAAATGCGTAACGAGTCTGAGCCCATGCAAATCCAATATTACAATACAAAATTAAAAAAAATATTGCTCTTTTCATCACTTCAAACACAACTAAAACTCCTGACCTAACACAAAATGGAACTGAGAACCGGAAGCGCCCGGTCTATTAGGTATGTCATCAAATCCATACCCCCAATCTATTCCCAATAATCCAAACATAGGCAAAAAGACACGCAACCCCACGCCTGCAGATCTATAAAGATTAAAGGGTTCAAATTCGCTTAATTCGTACCAAGAATTACCTGCTTCTAAAAATGCCAAAGCATAAATTGTTGCCGATTGCGCTAAAGATATAGGATAGCGCACCTCCATTGTCCATTTTGTATATACACTGGCATCTGCAGCATCAGGTGCAATAAAACTTGAACCTGCATTTGTCAAAGATCCATTTTGATATCCTCTCAAACCAATATATTCACGTCCGTACAGACTATAGCCCGACATTCCATCTCCCCCCATTTCAAAACCTTCAAACGGAGAACGTTTATGTTTATTATAATATCCCAGATAACCATATTGCACACCTCCATACAATACTAATTTTTCCCGACGATCTAAAGGCATAAACATTTTTCCCACAAACTTCCATTTGTGATACTCTATCCACCTATATTTTACTTTATCTTTCATATTTGATTTTCCATAATCCCTACCATCAAACCAAGAATAAGGAAGAGTAAAGGCAAGTGACATCGTAAAGTCACTTCCTTTACGAGTATAAAGAGGATTATCTATAGAGCTCCTTTTCAACTGTGTAGAAAACGATAGGTTATTGGAATTACCGTTACTCATAATATAATACGGCCAATTCTTTAATTGATAACGTTGATAAGAAATTTCATTATACATTGTAAAGTAATCATCCGGCCATTTTATTCTACGTCCTAATCCGACACTAACCCCAAAAGTTGTCATCAACTGATTGGTATTATACATGTCACGACTATTATTCACGTAATAAGAATGATTATAATAGTTAGAAGAGTAACCAGTCTGTCTGGAATAGTATGCAGAAATACTCAAAGAATTAGGTTTTTTACCCCCTAGCCAAGGTTCGCGAAAGGAGACACTAAAAGAAGTATAATATTTCCCGTTTGTTTGTGCTTTCAAACTTAATGTTTGTCCATCCCCTTGAGGTAAGGGCCTATAAGATTCCCAATTAAAAATATTTCGAATGGAAAAATTCGTAAAAGTTAAACCGACTGACCCAATAATCATTCCTGCTCCCCATCCTCCGGACAATTCAATCTTGTCGTTAGCTTTCTCCTCTACATCAAAATAAATATCTACCGTACCATTTTCTGCATCTGGTTTAGGTTCCGGCAAAATATGTTCCGGATCGAAATGTCCTAAATTTGCTAATTCCCGAATGCTTCGTACAATATCCTCCCGACTAAACAATTCTCCCGGATAAACATATAACTCCCGACGAGCAACATGCTCATGCGTACGATTATTACCACGAATAACAACACGATTAATTGTTGCCTGCGGCCCTTCCATTATACGAATTTCCACATTAATAGAATCTGCCCCCACAACTGTCTCGACCGGCACAGCTCGAAAAAACAAATAGCCATTATTTACATATAACTTGTCTACTGCAGTATTCTCATCTGTACGAAGGCGTTCCTCAAAATATTTTTTATTATATACATCCCCTTTATTAATATTCAATACCCGAGATAAATAATCCGAATCATAAATCGTATTTCCTACCCACGTTATATTATTAAAATAATACTTATTCCCTTCTTCTACATCAATATAAATCTTCACACGATTAGGAGAAACCTGAACTACGCTATCTGCAATAATCATCGCATCACGAAATCCCTTTTCATTATATTTATCTAACAAATTATATTTATCATCTTCGTAACTACTCTCAATATATTTGGAAGATTTAAAGAAATTACGCAACGACTTATCTTTGGTTTTCTTCATTGCCCGCTCTAATTTAGCAGACTTCACTTCCTTATTTCCTGTAATAATAATATCCTTAATTTTTATTTTACTATTTCGTTCTACCATAACGTCCAATTGGACAAAATTATCCTTTTCCGGATCATCCTTCTGTAATACCTTAATCGTAATATTATAATACCCTTTCTCTTTAAAATGTTTCTCCATGATATGCTTCAAATTAGCAATCATATTATCTGTTACCTGGGTACCGGGTAAGGGATTAATCTTTTCTCTAATTTTCTTTTCTTCAGATTTTTTCAATCCAATATAATTAATTTGAGATAATTTTTGACGTTCCTGTAAATACAAAATCAGATAAATATCATTACCAACGATGCGATCAACAGAAATATTTACATCAGAAAATAAACCATTGGAATATAATCTTTTAATTGCACGAGTAGGAATATCTCCCGGAATTTTTATCTCACTTCCAATGGACATCCCTGACAATTGAATCAACGTTTCCGAATCATAATGATCTGCAACACCAACGACCTCTATCCCTGCAATTCTATAAGTTTTAGGTGAAGAATAATATATTTCTGGCTGAACTAACGTGTCCTGAGCCAGTCCATAAAAATAAAAAAACGTACATATCAAAAAAAGAATTACTCTTCTTACCATTGTTCACAAATTGAATATTGAAAAGAATCTTATTTTTTATCTTTCCCTACTTGTTCCCCCGTTTTCCCAAAACGTCGTTCGCGTTTCAAAAAACTATGAATTGCCAAATATAAATCATCTTTTTCAAAATCAGGCCAAAATTTATCAATAAAATAAAATTCCGTATAAGCGCATTGCCACAACAAGAAATTACTCAACCGACATTCTCCGCTAGTTCTAATCAATAAATCCGGATCAGGAATTCCCGCAGTTGTTAAATGTTCTGCAAACACCCCCTCATTTACGTTCTCGATTTCTTTAATGATACCCTCTTTATATTTTTGAGCAATTCTTTTCGCCGCCTCTATGATTTCCCAACGAGCTCCATAACTTAAAGCCAACACAAGTTTCAAACCTTTATTATTAGCTGTTTTTGTAACCAACTCTTTTAGCTTACACTTAACATTTTCGGGCAAATCAACTATATTTCCAATTACTAAAACTTTAACTTGCTGATCCATCAATGCTGCCGTTTCCCGAACAATTGCATTTACCATCAGCTCCATTAATGCATTAATCTCTTCTTTAGGACGAGTCCAATTCTCTATTGAAAAAGTATACAATGTCAAATACTCCAACCCCAATTCTCCACCCGCTTCCACTATTCGTTTCACTGCATCAACTCCTTTTTTATGCCCAACTACTCTTTCCAATCCTCTCTTTTGAGCCCAACGTCCATTCCCATCCATAATTACGGCAATATGTCGAGGTAATCGCCCTGACATTTTTTTTAATTCTTCCTGTGCCCCCATAGCTATATATTATTTATATCCCCGACATTCTATATTAAGCGGGAACCTATATGTCAATGTCAATCCTGATACAAAAAAACTATCTTTATTATAAATAAAATTCGTCTCACCAGTTTCCCAGGGATCTTCTATACCATCTATTTTATCCGTAAACAATTTTCTGCATCCCCATTCTATTCCACAAGACAAATTTCCATATAAATTAAATTTTACTCCTACCCCAAAAGGAATTGATATTCCTCCTTCATCATTAGCACTAAGAAGTCCTGCTCCCACATAAATATAAGGTGACCATAAAGAAGATTTGTCTGTCTTAGGAACCAAAAAGCTTCGAAAATTAAACTCTACTAATCCACAAATATCAGTAACAGATGTTTTCAATTCCATCGGAAAGACTTCTTCTCCCGGCTCATTCCCCGATTTTACCCTAATTTTCGAAGAACCATATTGCAACCGAATTGCAAAACGATCATTCAAATTATATCGGTATAAACCACCAATATATCCATTCATTCCTTTAAAATGAGTTGACGGATTATATTCTCCCATATAATATCCACCACCTCCAATTATACCGATTTCTGCCCCTGGTTGACAAAAACTACTCAAAGGTAAGAACAATAATAGGAATAATAAAAAGTGAATTATGAAAAAACGAATAATAGATGTAAATAATCTATAATACACAAGACTGTGTATTCCACGAAACCACCCCGAATTGCAATATTTTAAGATAAACATAACTTACGGTCCTTTTCATTCCTTTTATCCTCACCCCATCCTAACTTATTCCGTAAAGTTTCATAATAGTTATGCCCAGGAAATTTTATAATATTCATTCTAAAATCCCCTGCAATCACTCTTATGCTACAATTATCTTTCACTCTTTCAGTTCTTGAATCTAAACTTAAAAGGAACTCTCCACTCCTGCCCTCAACTTCCAAGCGCAGTACCGCCGTATCAGGAATAACCAGACTTCTCATACTCAAATTATGAGGACAAACAGGAGTCAATACTATAGCTCGACATTCAGGACTGATTATAGGACCTCCCCCACTTAAAGAATAAGCTGTTGAGCCCGTAGGAGTAGCTATAATTAAACCATCTGCCCAATAGGTTGTTAAATAAATATCATCCACATAAGCATGAATCCTTAACAAAGATGAATGCTCTGTTTTTTGTATACTTACTTCGTTTAAGCCATAATCAAATCCCAAGAAGCCACTTCCCTCTACTTGTAACCTTACTAAACTTCTTTGTTCTATCTCATAATGACCTGAACAAATATAATCAACTGCCAAATTAATCTCAGAAACTGATACATTTGCCAAAAAGCCTAAATGCCCACTGTTAATTCCTAAAACAGGTATTTCACTATTTCCCACATACAATAATGTATCCAAAAATGTACCATCCCCTCCAATACTTAGCAATAAATCAACTTCCTTAAATTTCAAAGATTTTTTGGAAAATGTATCTTGAAAAAAATCCCGACAATCAAACTCCCTTTCTAACAAATCAACAAACCCTTCCTCTCCCATCAGCCACACGCCCTTTTTCACCAATTCATTTAATAAAGTCTTTAAATAAGAATAAAACTCTTTATTTACATTCTTACCATATACAGCCACACGTCTCATATTCCCTCCTCTTTTAATTATTTCCTTCCCGAATCCTTGCTCCAATTTTACACTTCATGATGCTTATTTCTACCAACACCTCTTTACAACACAACATTACTTTTCCAATACCTTTTTCATCCAAATACTTACAACAGCGAGCTGTATATAATAAATCACAAACTTCCTTACACGAAACAGCAGCAATTGCTAACGAATTTTTAAAATGCTCCAAGGTATTTAAAATGCATCCTTCTGTTATAGTGCAAAAAACACTTTCCGAAGTCTTTAAAAGTAATAAATAAAACTGCCTATTTTTAATATTGTCGGATTGATTATATACCTCTTCTACCAAATTCCGAGCAACCTTCCAAACATGTAATTCTTTAAGACTATGGATTCGGTGCATATAAAAAATAATTACTTTATAATATAAACAAATTTCTACTTACAACGGCTATAAAGATACAACTTTTTATAATAACCGTCCATAATCCGTTCAATTTTCGACTATATTAATATTTCTTCCTATTCTCTATAACAACAAGGAGGTATAGAAAAATCTATACCTCCCCATAAATAAACAATTTATTAATTTCTTTCCAACAAATCTTTTAGCACTTGTGCCTCTCTTCTACCAATAGGCCTTGTCCCCGACGACGTCTGTCCTGATGTCGAATAATCATTTGTATTTAATACATAGGCATTTTTAAAACCTTTCCTTCTTATGTTTTGCAAACTATCTTCCGCTCTATTTTTATCTGCATACATTCCACTGCAATACATGTAAGAACCATCTGCCATTGCATAAATATCCACATCATCAATACCCTCAAATACCTGCATATCCAATACCTGATTGGTAGGCATCAATACAACCGTATACCCACTTTCCATCCATCTAATTTCTGATTCCCGTGGTTTGTCAATATACCTGCGATTTGGCAATTTAACCTTTTCTTTCTGACTCTTACGTGCCAATTCCAACTTTTTCTGTATTTCAAATTTTTTCAACCGAATTAACAAAAGTTCATCATCACTTATCTTATCTCCACTAATGTCATGTTGTATCTTTTTTTCTGCAACATAGCGTTCTACATTCATCACAAAAGCATCATCCACATATTTTCTAACTCCAGACAAATCTCTATTAGCAAGAGCTTCATCAGGATACTCTCCTACCGTATAACGATATATATTATCATATCCCAAATACACTTTCACATTCTGAAAATTTTCATAATATACACGAGGTACCGGATTACGAAAAGCACCTACTTGAATAGCATAACGATAATCAACTGCAAACATTTCCTTTTCCGGCACTACCACTTTCTCTTCTTTCGGTTGTTCCACTTTACGACTAGGTAACAACTTCAAAGAAAAAAGAAAATCATTATATCCCGTACCCCCTCTATTCGTTGATACATATCCCTCACTACATTTTGTATCTTTAAATACTAAAGCAAAGTCATCCATAGATGAATTCACTGGACGTCCCATATTTTTCGGTTCAGACCAACTTCCATCATCCAACATTTCTGATACAAATACATCCAATCCACCTAAACCGACATGACCATTCGATGCAAAATATAATTTTCCACTATCATCAATAAAAGGAAACAATTCATCATCAGAGGTATTAATAACATCACCTAAATTCTGAATTTCTCCACATACCTCTCCATCAATCTCCATCATATAAATATCTTTCCCTCCATTTCCCCCTGGCATATCTGATACAAAAAACAACAATGAATCCCGAAATAGACAAGGGTGTGCACAAGAATAATCCTCCGAGTTGATACTCAACTCTCTATTATTCTCCCACTTTCCATTCCTATTTTCAGCCGTCATCAATTTCAAAATACTGGTACCGTCTTTTTTCAAAATCGTCTTTGAATAATATATACGGTCAAAATTCTTTGTAAACGTTACTGCTCCTATATGATACTTATCAACTAACTCATCAGCAAAAGGCATTAAACGCCCTCCCTTCCCATCTGCAGAAAACATAGCGTTATATAAACGAACCGATTTATAACCTCTCGTATCTTTCATTGCATCTTCCCCTGTCCCCGGTGCAGCAAGAATAACACCCTTGCCTTTATAATAAGTGACACCTGAAGAAAAACCACCAAAATCCACATTTGTTTTATTAGCAGTATACAATGGCTTTTCTTTCGCAACTTCTTTTGCAAATTCACAAGATGCCTTTAGACGTTCTAAAGCAATTTCATCACATCCCACTCCTTCTGCAAGATCTGCTATATCCAATGCCTTATTATATTCGCCAGAACGCTGTAATGTTATAGCATAATACAACAAATCCTCTCCCCCTAAAATGTCTTGATTTAACGATTTGTAAACTTGACCTGCCCGAACCACATCATTCAAATGGAAAAAACAATTAGCCATTCGAGCTCTTATTTGGTTGGTATTTCCCTCTTGAGATGGATTTTCTAACTCCTTTTGATATAATTTTAATGCACCCAAATAATCTCCTCTCTCAAATAAACGCTCCGCTCTATTCTGTCCTACAACAAATTCCCACGAAAGCAATACGATTATTATAACCCCTAATTTCATAAATGAACTATTTCGTTTATATGAAATTTAAAAATATCGAATTGAATTTATATCTTCATAATTCTCTTGTGTTGGAGCACTTTTCTCTTTTTTCTTTCCAAAACTGAATGTTAAAGAAATCTCCTGTACACTATTGAAATTATTATCTACATCCGAACTATTTCCTTCAAATGAATATCCCAACCACAACTCATCAATCAACTTTACCCTGGCCATTGCAGCGAAAGCTTGTTCCGTACGATACTGGACACCAAAAATAAAACCCTCCCTATAAATCAATTTTGCACCTAAATCAAGCTGAGTGCTTTCCTGACCGGAATAAGTCAGATATAGGTAAGGCTCCAACTTCGCATTTTCACTTAAACTAAAACGATAGCCTCCATATAAAAACATACGCAACATGTCCGAAATCATCGAATTGATTTTATTTCCCTGTTCATCAATCGTATTATACTTGAATTCAGGAATTGCAAAACCAAGATAATACTTATCTGCTTGAAAGTGTAAACCAAATCCAAAATTCGGCTGACTATAATTATCCGAGAAAATAATTTCTTCGTCCGCCATCTGATAATTTCCTGCATTGGAAACATAATTTAATCCAGCCTGCAATCCGAAAAAAAGATATTTTCCTTCATTCACTTTCAATTTATAACTTCCTGCAACGTAAGCAAATAACTTTTGATATGGTCCATACTTATCAAATATCAATGATAATCCCCCTCCTAAATTTTTATTTTTTATCATTGAATTTATATTAAAAGCACCTGTAGAAGGCCAATAATCTGACTTCTCAAAACGGCTCCTGTAAAGTAATAAACCATTTATTCCCTCTTCCACGCCCATACATGCCGGATTTATTAACGGTTGGGTTAGCCCATAATCCGTAAATCTTAACACGCTACTTTGCGAAAAGCCCAATATGCTTATTAATATTAATATTCCCGTAATTAAAAATCTCATACCACTATTTTATAAAGGCGCAATTTAAAGCAAAATTCTCCAATCACTTCAATTTTTAAGTTAAAAGTAACTACTAATAATATTTATACTTTCCCCTATTCATATCGCGACGTATCTCCAACCAATTTTTCAATATTTCTTTATTACCTAAATCTATGACATAAGTATAGATCCCGTTAGGTAAATTAAAATGAGAAACATATCCACTAGTTGCTTTTCCAGTACCATCCCAATCATTTTGATAATTCTTGGCTTCAAATACCACTATTCCATCCCGATTATAAACCCGAATGTAATGCTCCGGATAATCAGCTAAGAAATCCAACTGCCATGTATCATTCAATCCGTCACCATTCGGTGTGATAATATTAGGTATAAAGAATCTCTTTCTATCCAAAACACTAATGTAAATATACCCCGTTTCTATCTTCGTTTGATCAAATTTATCAACCACTTCATACTTCACGACATCCGATCCAACAAATCCAGCATTTGGTGTATAATCAAAATATCCATTGAAATTCATCGAACCAACACCCCATCTTGGATAACCATCTGCTGTGATTCGGAAAATTCTAGAATCAGTATCACCTTTTCTTCGCATATTCAAATTATGAATTCTTTCACCTTGATAAATTGTAATCATTGTATCCCTACCCTGGTCACCAAAACTGATAACTAATTCATTTGATAAAACTTCTGAAGTACAGATTCTTTCTCCTTTCACTCCACATATAATCACATCTCCTTGAGCTAATTTATCAGAAATATACTCCGGATAATCACTATCATTCAATACATAATCATAATTCAAATACCATGTATAGTGAGCATTTGTAGGCATACCTATAACTTCCGACTCAATAATAATTTCATCTCCAGGTCCTTTATCTCTCAAATCAGAGAAAATCGTCACTGCTGGTTTCTCCAATACCCGAATTACCATAGAATCTACCAATACTTTACCATCATAGCATACATCATTCCCCGGAATCAACCAACACTTCAACCACATATCCTTGTCGTCCAAAGTTGCTTCGACAAACTGAGTATGTCCCCAATCCCACACATCCTTACGCCAATTAAATGTTGGATTAGTTCCTGCATTTTCATAAACAGCAGTAAATAATATCCGGTCTCCTCTACAAGCCAATGTATCTTCTATGTTATTAATAATCTCCAAACTAGGTGTTACCCATGCTTTCTTTCCTAAAAATACAGTATCTACATATTCCGGCAATTCCGTACAAACTTCTTTAGAAGGAGTCACTATTACTCTCATCCATGTATCTTCCTGTCCCATTACCAATGTTACCTTTCTCTCAGAATAACTCAATAATTCATTTCTTGAAGAAGTCTGTATCGGTAAATGAAATACATCATTGTACCAATCAACATGAGCAGAATCACCTACATTCTTCGCTGCAATCCAGAAATCAACCGTATCTCCCGGACAGAAGCGATGTTCTGGATCCACAGAAGTCAATAAATTCAATGAAACCTCCTCAAATTCACGAGCTTTCAAACGCAAATAGTGTGCACATACCTCTTCACAAGCACCATCACTATAACCACATACCTTCACAACAATATCATCTTCCTGAAACTCTGGAATCCATGTTAATACACAAGTATCCGTTTCCAACTCAAAATGCTCCTCCGGTAATTCCAATCCGTCAATCGTCCACCTATAGTGTGCATTTTCTATTTCATAGCCCTCAGGAGAACTCAACACAGCCCGCAAAGCAATCTGCCTTCCCCGACAATACCAACCATCTATTTTATTTGAAGGATCAGTATCCTCTATAATCCCCTCCTGCATCAATAACACAATTTCAATCTCAAAACACTCTTTTACCCCCAGTTCAAAAACCATGGAAGTTGTATCACAATCATTCGCAACCACAACTTTAAATTCAGAACCATCCCAACTTTCCGGTAGCGTCTTTAAAACCAACGAATCCGTTGTTGTTCCGCTTATAGTCGGTAAACTTACACTATTATCACTTAATGGAGACCAATCACCATTTTCCTTACGATACCACTCATAAGTCAAAGGCCCCGAACCTGTTGCTGTTACAGCAAAATAAACATCCTTTCCAATAGCTATATTTCGCGGATTCTTTGAATGACGAACAATTACCGGTTTTTCTTTCACTACCACAATGGTATCCTTTGTCACCGTACATCCGTTTTTCGCTGTTGCCGTTGCCGTGTATACCCCAGTCAAGGCCGGTTGAAAAGGTACTCCATTCTGTACTCCGTTATTCCATGTTACCTCTGCTCCTAAGTCTGCTGTTGCATCTAAAATTACAGACTCTCCCGGACATATTTCCGTTCCTTGAACTGACAAACTCAACGTCGGTTTCGGATTTACATTTACCATCACTTGATCGGTTGCAGAACATCCATATCCATTCGTTCCGGTTACCTCATATATTCCCGATGTTGTCGGAATAAAAGGCTGACCATTTTGTACTCCATTATTCCACGTATATTCAGCATCATCACCACTTCCTGATAAAATCAATTCATCCCCTTCACAATGCTCCAACGTAGAATTCTGCACTACACCATGAGCATACACCAAAGGCACTTTATAGAATTCAGCATCAATATTCTGACTAGGAGAAATATTCCCCGTCACTGTAGTTCCACCAGCTAAAGAAGCCTCAAATTTAGACAATTCATATATTCCTTTTTTATCCGTAGTCACAATATATGTCCATGATGTGTTTGTTTCCTGATTTACTGTCATAGCAACAGAACCATCTGGTGCAGATAATACATAACTATATTTCATCCCCGCTGTGCCCCCTGTAACCTTTAAAGTAATTGTTCTCGTTTCTCCCGGATATTGACATACTTTTTCAGTAATCTCCCATGACAAAGTCGGAACACCAGGCACTCCTTCGACATTTACCGTCACGTTTTTCGTAGCACTACATTTCCCATTCTTAGCTTCCACAGTATAAGTTGTTGTACTGTTTAGCGTTCCTGTCTGCACACTCGCTCCTGTCGAAGATACAAGCGGACCACCAGACCAAGTTAATGGAGTAGTAGATGGATCTACAATCACACTCAACTGAGAAGACTCTCCAGACGTAATAGATGCTGGATTAGCCAATTCACCACTCAACTGCGGAGTCTTTGTAATCACTAAATTTATATCTTTCTCAACCACACCCCCAGTACCTGTATCTGTTACTTTTAAATGTACTGTATATGTTCCAGGATCAGACGTATTTGCTACTGTCGGAGCAGCCGCCGTCGTAGATGATAAATTTACACCTGCTGGAGCAGTCCACAAATATGTATAAGTTCCAGAGCCACCACTTGCAGCAGCATCTAATGATATCGGCAAATTTCCCGAACAAACATCTTGATCTTCCGGCTTAGCTGTCAATGCTCCGCCCGAAACCTTTACAGTTGTAGTCGCTGTACCTTTACATCCATTATTATCAGTTACCACTACGGTATAAGTTTCTGTGGCTGTTAAAGCTCCTGTACTAACACTAGCCCCTGTTCCTGTTACAGAAGAAGGAGTCCAAGTATAAGTATAACCAATACCCGTAGGGGTTGCAGTTAAAGTCGTACTACCACCATTGGAAACAGTTGTATTTGTTGCAGTCAACCCAGCCGTTACCTGATGACCTGTTACTGTTACAGCTGTTGATACATTACTTACACAGTTCTTCTGATCTTTCACCTGAACTGTAAACGTATTCGTTCCATTGGCAATCGTTGCATTTTTCGTAGCCGTTGTTCCTCCTGCAGGATTCCATGTATAAGTATAAGGAGCACCACTTCCTCCTGATGCACTCGCTGTTAAGTCCAATTTATCTCCCACACAAAAATCCGTTTTGGCTGGAGGAGTAATCGATACTGTAGGTTGTGGATTTACCGTAATAGCCTGTGTCGCCCTATTCGTACACCCATCTTTTGTTACCTCTACCGTAACATTTCCTCCCGTTGTTAAAGTTACATCCTTGGTTCTACCTGTACCAGTAGCCAAACCACTCCATGTATACGACGTCGCTCCCGACGGATTAGCAGTCAAAGTCGTTTTTGTATTAGCACAGACTTCTGTTGGAGTAATAGTCACTGTCGGCAAGGCATTAACTTTTACAGTATAATTTGCCTGAACAACCGCTCCACTTTTATTTGTTACATAAGATCCATCAGCATTTTTCAACTTAGCTGTAAGATTATAAGTACCTGAAGTAAGCCCCGTTCCAATATTACCTGTTGTAACAGGAGTTCCTGACGTTATATTAGCATTTCCCCATTCTATAGTATATCCAGCGGGTGCATTCGCAACTGTTGCAGTCACTGTTTTATCTGTTGCTCCTTGACACAAAGTAGCCCCCGTCACCGTTATTGTTGGATCTGGAATTTCAGGTTGTAGTGCCCAAGATCCTGTATAAAAGTCACTCCCATCATCAGGATTTAAATTTCCAGCTTTATAAGTACCAGAATATTTAACCCCTCCATATTCTACAGATAATACTATAGTTGTTCCTGATGATACTGCATTATAGTCAGTATGCGTTAAATCAAGTTGTGCAAAATAATACCCACCAGCATCAAAAAAATCAAAAGACCCACCAAAAGCCGTTTTAGTAATTACAGGAGTACTCTGTATCGTTAAATTTATATTCGAATAATCACCGGCAGAACATGATCCTGTACAAGGTAACTGAAAATACATTGTTTGAGGTATTGCCCATAAATGCCCCGAAACTGCCAACAGCAAGATGCAAATTATAACAACTCTTTTCATTAGTATAAATTATATATGATTCTAATTTTTATTATTTCTATTAAATCTCTCTAACGAATTCAAGGCCAAGTAAAATCAATCAATGAATTCCTACCCTCTGTTCCTCCAACATAGAGGAATAATACATCATACCCCGCTCTTGCATGATATCCATTTAACATAGCTGGATTACTTTCACTTGTAAATTTGTTCGTAAACGTTATATAAGAATCACTCTGAGGATTTTGAGCTGGATAACGTTTATCCATATTCCAATATCCAATTGCAGATAATTTAGTGACTATCCCCGTCGCTATTAATTGTGATGTCGTTAAAGTTATCCTATCAAATGGAAGATAACATATATTGGGAGAAGATTTTATTGACCCTGCAGTATCCGCTACATTTTTGTTATCAAACACAACATCTCGAGAATCACGAAGTTTACCAAACATCACAAATTCAATTCGATTACCCGGATTTACAGAGATGGAGAAACACAACCCTACCTTTAAATCCACATGGGTACCTGCTGGAGAAACTCCAGTCATACCAACCCATCTATTGGTAAATACCATATAAGAATCATTTAACCATCCCCAATTCCCCGCTTCCTTTACCGAATTATTTGCAGAATTTTTATATTCATCTTTTGCCCATGCATTCACACTCGAAATATATAACTTATTGCTAGCATCTTTATGTTTTCCATCCAATATATAATCTACAAAATCAGTTACATAAGTCAATCCATATCGAGTATGCATATCAAAAATATACGGGAATGCATATATTCCTGACTGACCTTTATTCGTATATACCGTATCCGTCGCATCAGCAATATGACGGACATATCCAAATGTATCAGTTTCAAAAGACTTATATTCAACACTACAAATTGTTCTGTTTGCTGTCACATAATAAAACTCAAGCGAATCCATTGTTGGCTCTGCCCATGATAAAGCAGTAATGCCCGTTCCTGTAGCTTCCGCAGTATAAACATTTCCATCTTTTCCAGTCAAGCAATAAGGATCCCACTTACGACTCCATACTGTATAATCATCAGCCCAATCAGTATTACCCCATACTAATTGAATATGACGTTTATCATCTATCGTATCTATATCTGTAAGTGGTGCATCAGGTATACGATAAATATGAGCTGTATCAGAACCCTTACACCCTGCTACACTCTTACTAGATGCTGTTACAATATATTGAAGATCTTTATCTCCCATAACTCCACTTATTGTTGGATTTGTTGATGCACCACTCAAACTACCTGTCGTCCATGTGGTTCCATCACTACTTTCCCAAACGTCCCAAACATAATCAAAATCTTTGGGATTTACAACATTTAAGTTAAAAATACTGTCTTTGTGTAAAGCAAGACAATTCTCCGCCAACTCAACTTCCGGTAACGCACCAATATTTCCTTCCAATTCAAATCTTGCACTACAGTTATCATTAGAAGCAATAACAGCAATTTTATAACTTACAGTTCCCGTTGTAAAATGTGCTGTAGCCTTATCACACCCGGAACCAAGTGCCGCTGCATCACAAAATATCGAGCCATTGTATGGGTTAATCCAATCATACTTCGTTGCATTAGAAGTCTCTATCGCAAAGTGTACTGCTGTAGAACAACTGTCCAAGGCTTTGAATGAAATCAACTCTATACCCGGACCAATCAGTAAATCCGCCGTATCTTTTGATACACCACCATTTATACTTACTTCAAACCGATAAAGTCCTACTGCGGCTGTACTGGTATTAACAACTAAACTATCCAGATTCGTACTTCCTATCAGAGGCAACGTTGCACCTCCAACCTGAGACCAACTATAAGTAACACCTGTCGTTCCCGCCGGTGAAAGTACTGTCGTCAATACTGCACGCTCTTCTCCCGCACAAACCGTATCTCCAATAGCTAATATTGTTGCCAAAGGTGTCCCCTCAATACCAATCGTAATTGTTGCTGAATCTATACAATTAGTTTCCGTATTTCTAACAAGCACTTTGAATGTTGTAATCTCCTCAACAACAAAATTCAGTGTATTTGCACTTCCAAATCCTTGAATCAAAGAATCTGTAGGCGTTTTTACTTTTAAGAATTCATATTCATAATTTCCCATTGGACCAGCCGTTAATGTAACTGTTGTTCCCACTGCTACCGGACTTCCAGAAGGTAAATTTATACTCCCATTAGCTGCTACCAATGTCGCTTCAAAACCATTTACCTGTATATTTAAAGTCGCATCCGGACCTTCACAACCATAACGGTCTGTTACATGTACTTTTACAGTTTCTGTTTTTACCGTTGTTGAAGCAAAACTTGCAGTTGCCTCATTATTCGTTGTTTGAGTCGCATTTGTCCAAGTATAAGTAAACGGTCCGTTAGTTAATCCTGTCGTATCGGCTACCAATGTCACCATCTCATTACTACATACCTTTTCTGTCCCAGTTAGAGTTACCTCAGGTTTAGCAACTACATGTACTGTAACCGTGGCTGTATCCACACAACCTGTAATAGAAGTTCCTTCAACAGCAAACGTATAATCGCCAATACTCGTTGGAGTAAATGTGATTCCTGCACCACTTACTACAGCTGCTGATGCATTATACCAATTATAGGTTGCAACTCCGGAAGCTGTCAATGTTGTACTTGCTCCACTTTGATAACAAACAATTGTATCTCCGGCAATCATTACATTAGGTATTTCAATATCAACCTTTACTGATTTAATCACAGGATCACACCCCTCAGAAGCTCCCTTTAGATAATATGTCTGAGATGTCGTTGGAGAAACAACAGAAGTTGTCAATTGATTTGTTGAAGCAGCCGGATCTGTCCAATAAGTAATACTAGAAGCAGGATACGTCGTTTGTGCCCAATTAATACCCGAAATCAAATCAACACTACCAGCCTCACAAACACTAAGTGGAGAATTTACCTCCAATTTAGGACCATTCAAGACTGTTACCCTTATTGTATCTTCAGCTGTTTTACATACACCATTCTCCGCACGTACATAATATGTGTGTGTACCGGGAGTATTTACAGTTGGAGAAATTGTAGAAGTAAAATTCGCTGAACTTCCATATTTCAATGCCCCCGGAGAAGTAGTAGAAGCAACTGTCGATAAATTCACAGAGTTACAAGCAGCAAGTTCATGTTTAGACAATGTAAGCGTCGGCATTTTATCTACTGTTACCACGATAGAAGCACGCTCCACCGTACATCCATGTACATCTGTACCATCTACATAATACGTAGTAGTTTGCGTCGGTGTGACAGATTGAGTGGTTCCATTTATTCCAAGTGTCGGATCGTTCGGCACAGAACTCCACGTATATGAACCTCCTGTCAGTCCGCTTGCCGTCAAGGTCACGTTAGAGGATGCTTCACACACAATTTGATCTTCGGACAAGTTCAGCTTTTCCGGAACATATACCTGTATAGTTGTATCAGCCGTAGCAATACACCCATTGTCATCTTTCCGCTGTACTTTAAACTGTGTTGCAGTAGTAATTGATTTTGTTTTTGATTTTCCTCCTCCATCTGCAACTCCTCCTACGGTCCAGCTATACTCTGTATCTGCCCCTCCACTTGTAACCTCAACACTTGCATCACCACCAGGACATACAGATCCTTTGTCCGCCGTTAAAGTAACCGTCGGAAGATCATTCACGATTACCTTACGTGCTGCCGAATCAACACAACCATAAACAGATGTTGCTATAACCTTATAAGTCGTCCCTACCGTATTGACTGTTGTAGTCGCAACAGATTGAGTAGCACTAGTCGGCGCTGTTATAGTTGAAGGCTCTTTCCACAAATAACTTACTCCTTCCGTAAGTGAGGTTGAAGCGGTTAAATTTAACGTTGATTTCAAACAAACTGCCAAATCTGCCGAAGCATCTCCATTAATTTTCACATCAGGCGTTGCACCTATAACCAATTTTACACTCTGATTTATCGTTTTACTTTCAGCATCTGTAAGAGTTACTTGTATAGTATACGTTCCAGGCGTTGCTGTCATCGGATTAAACGTCAATACCAAAGAATCTCCTTGTGCAACTTTAGTTTGAATTCCTGCTGCTGACGGAATACTACCCCATGTATACGTGTAAGGTGTAGTACCAAACATAGCTTTAGCCCTCAATACAGCTCCGTCACTCAAATCAGTAATACAAACTGTATCTCCTTTCAACAAACTCCAAGCCAAAGCCTTCGCTGTATATTTAACCTCTACTTCAGCAGAATCCTTACATCCTTTTGCCGTCGTCATTACCACCTGATATTTCGTAGATGCTGTAGGTAATGGAGGATTGTAAGTTGCAGATGCCGTATTGCCCAAATGAGCCGGCACCGGATTCACCCGATTATAACTATAACCCGTAATAGCACCGGCATTTCCCGCAGAAACACCTATTGCCGTCAAGGTTAAACTTGAAGAAGTGCCTTCTATAAAAGTAGCCGGATTAGCTGTCAAGCCCGCACCTTGAATATATCCCCCCTCTACAGTTTGAGAGCCAGTCGCCGTACATCCTTTTGCATCCGATACTGTCAACTCAAGCGTATTCAAACCTTTTCCTAAAGTAGCCAACACTTGTGCACTATTACTCTGTACCACAAAACTAGCGCCTCCACCTGTTGCAGTCATACTCCATACATAATTAGAATAGGGCGTCATACCGCCAGTCACCGTTGCCGACACATTCACATCCGTTCCGGCACAAGCATCTGCAATTGTCGATATCGTAACCGTAGGTATTTCATTTATAGCTATATTATACGCATCTGAACGTGTCTTACATCCACCTGCGACCTCTGCCTCCACAGTATAAGAAGTTGCTGCAGTAAGGTTTGGTGTCGTATAAGAAGTACCTGTACCAACCTGATTATTGGAAGCATTATACCATTTATAAGTAACACCAGCCACCCCAGCAACCGTCAATGTCGCATTGCTTCCTTTACATACTTCCGTAGGACCGGAAATAGTTGGTTTAGCCGGGCTCTGATTTACTGTAGCTTTCAACTCCACAGTATCTGAACAACCCGTCGTTGTATTTTGCCCTACTACCCAAAATGATTTAGGAGAATCAGCAAAAGCTACTGTTTGAAAATTAGACGTCGGATTAGTACAATTGGCATTAGAATAATATGTCAACGTTAAACCTGTTGTCCCTCCCAAAGTAGCAGAAGCCAAATCAATCTGCGAACCTTCACACTGCGGTGTCGGCTGATTCGTAACTGATATATTCGGTTTGGGATTTACCGTAACCGTTGCCGTATAGTCAGCAGATTTACAAGTTCCTTTTACAGATTTCACCAAATAGGTTATTGTAGTAGGTGAAGTTCCTGTATTTACAGGAGTAACATTTACTGTATTGGCTGTCACCGCAGAACTCGGATTTACCCATTCCCAACTATCTGCCGTCTGTCCTGCAGCGACTGTTGCAGTCAAAGTAATAGTCTCCCCGGAACAAACAGTAGACTTTGACGCAGCTAAAGTAGCAGACGGAGCCTCATTTACTGTAATCTGCAATTGAGTCGTATCCAAACATCCTGCATCTGATCGCGCAATAGCTTGATATGTCATTGTTCCTTGTGGAGCGGCTGTATAATTACCATTAGTTGTACTAAAAGTACTGTGCGATGCAATATTGACATCTGTTGAAGTTCCTACTGCACTCCATGCATATTGCTTTGCTACATTTTTAGAATCAGTAATAGACAATGTCAATGCATCATCTTTACAAATTGTAGCAGCTGGAGTAGGAACAATTGTAATATTCGGTTTCGCACTCACAACAAAAGCAAATGTTGCATCTGCTGTATTTCCACCAGCATCCGTTACTGTTGCTTTTACTTTATAATCTCCAGCAGGACAATTCTGTGCTATCTGAATGTTATCCCCACTTACAGTTGCATAAGAAGGATTAAACGTATTCGTTCCTCCTCCATCAGTCAAGGCTATGGTATAAGCCCCGTCTGCATTCGATACTGTAGCTATTGTACTAACATTCAAAATACTTCCCTCACACATATTTGCAGTAATATCGGGAACTGAAATCGTAATTTTTCCCCCTGTAAAATCAACTATTTTATCGGTATAGTCCCATGTACCAGCAGGATAAAGATTATCTGAAATCTCATTTATTCCTCCACAATCATAAGTTATTACAATATGCAAATTATAATTATTTGAAACATTTTCTGCACTCAACGTTCCAAAATCAAAATCTCGAAATTCAACAGATAGCCCTAAAAGACCACCTAAATCTACAAACTGCGTATTTACAGGTGATGAGCCAATTGATGAGCCATCTGCATCAATATTTCCCAATGCGATTATTGCTTGTGTTGTTGTAACTGTACCAACATCATGAAATGTCAAAAAGCATTTCGTAAAATCTGTTGCTCCTGCCATATCTATATCTGGACTCACACCCGGTGTTATTACAGTCGTGGTAACAGCTTCCGTTTCTAACGCAACATAAAATCTCATACACGAAGCATTGCTCGTAGGAATAAAATTTCCGTTTAATCGAGGCATTACCCATATCATACTTTCCGTTTTAAAACTCCCTGTATTATTAAACGTCTTTGTAATATTCTCTACAGGAGCCGTCCACGTTGTATCTCTACACGTTTTTTGTTGAGCTTCGACACAAAATGTCATCAATATATAAATCCCAAACAATAAAATTTTTTTCATAGGACTATTTATAATCTTCAAACTTCCAACTTAATTTTTCGATGTTAACTCTAGACTGAATTACCGTCCATGGTCTTATATAAAGCTTTTTATTTATTTCTTGCGGATTCCAAATATTAAGTGTACTATTATAATCTGCATACTTATTCGGCCTTCTCCAACTCTGATTCGTAAATGTCCAAGTTTGAAGAGATACTTTATCAGGTATCTTATTTCCAATATGCTGCAACCAGCAGGAATCAACTGAATATAAAGATGCTGCTATCATATTATACCTATCAATACTTCCTTGTGCATATAAATCGTATGCAACATCAGAAGGTAATTTTCCATATAACAACAACTCTATATCACTTTTATCTACTATAGTTTCTCTAAAACGAACTTGATATACTTTACCTAAAACTAAATCCGAAGTATCTCCTGTAAATACATTTAATGTTTTATTATATTTCAAGCGTTTTTCTCCCCATGTATTCATAGTTGCAGTATAAGATAAAGACGAAAGTGTAAAAATATTATATTTCCCATCCCCACTTATATCTTTACCAAAATATTTTGCTAAATCTGTCATATTAACTAATCCTTTAGCTTTCATATCAAAAGGATAAAGAAAATAATTATATGAATCATCCGCTAAATCTGTTGAAATTATAGAAACCCACTGTTTAAAATACCCAACCGTATCGCTGGAACGAGAGTAATAACTCTGTCCTAACTCAGCGATATAACGGCTTGCATTGGCATAGAAGAATTCCAAGGTATCATTTGAAATATCCACCAGATATCTATCTGAATCAGCTACAACCATAGCTCGCGATGCATATTGTGTTGCCACTGCATAACCATCCCATTTCACACTCATAACCCGAACAGAATCCGCCTGTTCCAATCCCGGTTGCGTGTGATCCCACAACAAGAGAATATTTCCCGTTATAGAATCCTTATCAATATCCAAAGCTATTGAATCCGGTATGATATAAGCCCGAACCGTATCCGTTGCAGAACAAGCAGCATTAATCTTGCTACTGGCTTTAAATACATATTCCACATCACCGGACAAAGGTTGGGATTGCATCGTCAACAGTGTATCCGTTCCATCTATCTTACCTGACGGATCAGAAGTCCATTGATAATCAAACGAACCATTCAGCAATTGCGTCGTTTGATCCACATGCAGAGTAAAGATACTATCCCGATATTGAGCAAATGAAGGCTCCAAAATATTGACAACCGGCATTTCACCAATCGTAGCATCAATTCCTACAGTGTCAGATACACAACCATTTGCTGCTACAGCATATACCGTTACCGTATGATGCCCTGTTAAAGACAATACCAACATATTGCCAGTCACTGCTAACGGACTGCCGCCATCCAAACGCCATGTATAGCCTAACACCGGCTCTCCTGTATTCGTCACCTGAATCGTATCATTCTGACAATCCCAATGACCATTCAAAGCCAATAACGGTGCATAAGCATCATTCACTTTTACATTGACTTTTGCTGCCGCCTGTTTACCATTTGCGCCAGTCACCAATACTGCGTAGGTATAGTCTCCTGCAACCACCGGTTTAAACACAACCGATGCCGTATCGGTTTTTCCAACTAAGAAATCTGTCGGAGTCCAATCAAAAGTAGCTCCTTGCACCGGCCCACAAGTAATCTCAGCTGTCCACGTCATTGTGTTATTCAAACATATCGTATCTGTCTCCGGTGTCGCTTTCACGCACAATCCGTCAATATTATCTATAATAACTTTGGCTGTATCCGGTAAGCTGACACAATTATCACCATCCGTTACATACAATTGATAAGATGCGGGATCATTTAACAGTTTTGTTTGCGGATACTGATAAGCCGTATCGGCAAGAGTTGCTAATCCGCTTGCCGGAGACCAGTGCCACTCATAATCAGCCACTGTCGTACCTCCGGTACCCATCGTTGTAATACTTCCCAACAAAACTGTACTATTACCCGCTTGTATAGTCATATCTGGTCCTGCACTAATTATCGGAGCCGTATGTGTAGGATCCTGCACCAACATAATCGAATCAGCACCTACCAATCCGGACTGATCCATCACTTTCACACTATATTTATCCACATCGGCATAAGCAACCCATAAGGTATCGCTTAATCCATTTGTATGAGACGAATTTAGTAAAATTCCGTCTCTATACCAAGAATATTCAAAATTTAATTGTCCTCCGGCTGCACTAGCTACCAACATAGCTGCACCTCCCAAACATACTTGATTACCATAAGGAGATGTCAAAGAAACAAGCAAGCTATCTCCCATGACTACAATGTCTTTTTCCAATGTATCACTCGGACAACCATTAGCATCCGTAGCAAATACCTTCATTGTATAATTAGCCGGAGTGTTTACCAATACATTGTAATAACTAATAATTCCCTGTTCAACCGAATCTTTCGGTAAACTGCCAAACCAATGATAAATATATTCCTTATCTGCACCAACTACAATTGGAGTACCTCCCGTTGCTTGTACACCTGCAGAAATATAAGCCGTATCATTTACCAGATAATTCGGAGACTGAGGTTGTGCCAGCCAATTCAACAGAGAAGGACGTCCGAATACCTCTCCCGACAATGTACGGGTCATACTACATACCGTTCCATTAGACGCCGTCACTTCTATAGTATAAGCTCCCGATGCTGAAATCGTATAAGTTGCCGCATTGAATGCTGTTTGCTCAACTGTCGCAATACCGGCAGGTATCGTAGACCAACTATAATTTTGCGTTGCACCGGATCCGGTAGCTACCACTTTTCCGACACCACAACTATCTGTTATAGCCAAACTTAACAACGGAGTAGGATTCATATCCACCGTAATTTGCTTAACAGATGAACTACACTCACCCAATTTACCTGTCACTTCATACGTATGCTGTCCCGTCAAGGTCACCACAAATATACTATCAGTACAACTAATCACTGAACCATCTTCTTTCCATTCATAAGAGGAAGCAAAGTTAGTCGTACCACTAGGATAAACTACCTTCAACGTATCATATTGACAATCATTTGTTCCACTCTTCACTAAATCAAACTTCGGAGCTTCAGAAGACAATACATGAATATCCGATTTTAGTGCCGCCACTTTGTTACCGTCTTCTACCTGAACAACAAAGGTATAATCACCTGCTACCGTCGGTACAAAATGCGCAGAATCTCCTTTCACTTCCAATTCCGTCATAGTAGGAGTCCATGTAAAAGTCGCCGATGCACTTAACGAATTTGTAGCTTCCCGAACCACCATCCACACATCATTTCCCAAACACAATGTATCAACAATCGGATCAATACTCAAATGCAATCCATCCGGAGTGACATTCACTATCACCGTATCCGGTAAGCTGACACAATTATTATTATCCGTTACATACAATTGATATTCTTGTTGTGCTGTAAGTGCTTTCGTTAAAGGATATTGTTTAGTTGATTCAGTTGTCGTGTTCAACATATTCGCAGGCATCCACAACCATGTCTGAATATTCGTACCACCTCCCAACAAAACAGTCTGTGCACCACTGGCAATAGTCATATCAGGACCTGCATCGGCAGGTGTAGCTATCAAGGTCGGGCTAATAGTCAACTGTATCGTATCACTTCCTAATCCCAACGGATTACCGCTATCTCTTACTAACACATAATAGGATTCTGTAGCAGTAGGCATTACTATCAACTGATCCGTCATACTACTACTTGTTACAACTTTAATCGGATTAGGCTGTCCAAGTAAATACCATTCATAAGTATAATTAGCTGTACCTCCATTTACTGTTGCCTCCAAAATAGCAGAACCGTTCTGACATACAACAGTTCCATATACTGAATTCAAATCTACACTCAATGGCGTATATCCCGTTACATCAATATCGTATACAACAGTATCACTAATACATCCCATAGCGTCTACCGCATAAATTTCAATATGATAGGACATCGCCTGTGCAACAAACTGGAAGTTATCATTATCTGTTCCAAACCACGTTAATGAATAAGGTGAAATGTTATTATATACATAAGGAGCCGTCCCTCCTGTAGCTTCTGCAGTTCCTTGAATTAAACTGCTAACAGCCACCGGACTTGAAGTAACGGAAGGTAAAGTAACCGTAACCTTATGAATATCTACCGTCACCGTATCAACGTCAGACCTGCAATTACCTTCTATGGCTACCACTTTCACATGATGAACCCCTGTTGTAGTCATTGGAAATTTAGCCCCTGTAATACCAGTCTGCAAAACTCCGTCTACATACCATTCATAAGCACTAGGAGTAATGCTTCCCGTTGCCAGATATGCTTCTAACGTATCTCCCAAGCAATAAACAGGATTCAAATCCGTAAGCATAGGTGCATAATCCGGCTTCACATGAATAGTTACACTAGCCGTTTTCTCTACCCCATTTATATCTGTTGTCTTAACATCAAAGGTATAATCACCCGCTGCAGTCGGAGTAAATACAGGTGTAGAAGATGTTGAATCATCCAAACCTGCCGCTGGTGACCATCTGTATGATATCGGGAAATAATCATCTGGAGCAACTACACTCAATTGAGAAGTATTAGCCAAACAAATTGTATCCGGCGTTGCCACAGCAAGAATAGTTGTTACAGAATCACAATTCACAACTGTAAAATGAACCGTATCACTCTTACAACCATTCATGGGCTCTTGTGCTACCACTGAATAATTTCCCGGTTGTGCATTCGGTATAATCACCGGATTACCCGTTGCAAAATAATTTCCGCTAGCATCAAACCATTTCACAATAGCTCCCCAATCAGAAAGCGAATTTAAAGAGGCATTCACATTCACATTACAATTATCCCAACTCGGTTTAATTCCTAATGTCAAACTCGGGTTATTAACCGTAACATTAAATGTCTGTTCTACCGAATTAGCGCATCCTTGACCTGTTACTCTTATCTTATACAAACCATTAGAAGCGTTATTCACAACAGCCGGATTTGTCGTTGCTATAAGTTGGCCTGCAGGATTCAACCACTCTATGTATGCGCTCCAGTCACTTAATGCCAATAACTGCAACGTAACTGTTTCCGTACAACTTGCATAACCACTCGGATTTAATGTTATCTCAGGCAAAGTATTCACTTTTACCTCAAATTCCAATGTATCACTATTACATCCACCCGTAGTACCCTCAGCAAAAACATAATAAGTACCATTTGTAGTTATCGTTGCAGAAACAGGTGAACCGGTAGCTATAACCGTACTCTTATCCTGAGCTAACCATTTCACCGTTGCCCCTGCATCACTCAATGAAGACAACTGCAACAATACATTCGTATCACAAGAAGTAAACAACGGCTCTACAGTTATAAGAGGTTCTGTTTCCGTAGACACATTAAACGGTAATGTATCACTCTGACAGGAAGCACCCCCAACTGCAACCACATAATGTATGCCATTATTAGCAGGAGCTTCATGTAACATATACGGATTCCCTGTACCTAAAGAATTCTTGTTCACATCAAACCAGTGCACTGTTGCACTCAAATCACTTATAGAAGTCAATTGCAAAGTAACATCCTGCGTACAACTAGAATACCCACCGGCATCTACTGTTATAATCGGATTCGTATTAGGACGAACCGTCACTGGCAATGTATCACCACAACCAGCAGCTGTTACACTAATATAATAAGTTTCCTCATGCGTTACCCCCGTTATGGTAAAAGGATTCGTACTTCCCAATACCATAGTCTTTGACGGATTTAACCAATTTACGATAGCCGAAGCATTGGTCAAACCGGAATAAGCAACTATTACATCATTCCCACAAGACGTATATTGCGGCTGCAACGTAACACTGGGTTTCGTACCCAACAATACGTTTACAGTTACAGTATCACTTAGGCAACCGTCTCCATTTTCCGCATAGACATAATATGTTCCGGATGTTGTTACAGTTGTTGTATTTATGTCCGTATAAGTATTATCTAACCATTTTAATGTTGCCGTATTATCACTACAAACTGCAACTAAATCCAAAGAATTACCACAACTTGTTTGCGGATCCATTGCTGTCACTGTCGGACGAACCCCGAACTGTACATCAACAGATAGTGTATCGCTCGTACAACCACTACCAGCATCCGCATAAACATAATACGTTCCAACCGATGTCACCGTCGTTGAAGGCAA
>NZ_CALPCZ010000023.1 GCF_943193135.1 Odoribacter lunatus | reverse complement strand
AAAAGTTAAATTGATTTTTCCTATTTACTAAGGTATTACAATCTATTTTACATACTGCAATTTCTCTTAGGAAGAGAGGATATTGTTTCTACTTAACTATTCAGATGTGTTCCAAATGGGGAATAACGCTTTTAAGGAAAGCAGGTAGAATGATTCAGCGAATCAGCAGATAATGGAATATATCTTCCTCCCCCGCTATGGAGGAAGGAAGCTATTTTAAACTTATCTTAATTTATTCTCTATAATATCTGTCAAGACATCCCGCAAGGCAATTCCCATGACCTTAACCATTTTAGGTATAAAGCTGTTTGCAGTCATACCCGGCGTTGTATTTACCTCCAGCATGATGACTTTGTCCCCCTGCACAAAACCGTCTATACGAACAATGCCTTCACAGCGAAGAATGTCGTAAACTTCCGATGCCATGTTCTGTATCTTTTCAGTTATTTCTTCCGAAAAACGCCCGGGAATGATTTCATCCGACCAGGAGGCGTTGTATTTGGCATCATAATCAAAAAACTCTTTCTTCGGTACCACTTCCGCTACAGGGAAAATCACTTTTTTGTCCCCCGCTTTATATAATCCACATGTGAATTCCGTTCCGTCAATAAATGTCTCGACCAATACTTCCCGGCATTTCTCAAAAGCTGTGTCCAAAGCCTGCTGTAAATCGGCTTTGGTCTTGACCTTCGATACGCCGAAGCTGGAACCCTCCGCGTTCGGTTTTACAAAACAAGGCAAGCCAGCAGTTTCCAACACGGAATCCAAATCATACGTCTTGCCACGCACCAACATCAACGGATTGGTTGTCTCTATGCCAAAGCCCTGCAAATAGTTCGTACACGTATATTTATCAAAGGTTATCGCTTCTCCCAGCAAACTGCATGTAGAATAAGGTATCCCCATCATATCCAGATAGCCCTGCAACATGCCGTTTTCTCCCGGAATACCATGTATTGTAATATAAGCGTAATCAAAAACTATCTTTTCCCCATTCCGGCAAAATGAAAAATCATTTTTATCCACCGGATAATCTTTTCCGTCCACTTCAACATTCCATTCCCATCCCTTCAATATCATCAAATATTTATTATAACGTTCGCCGTCTATTTCCGAAAAAATATGATTTCCCGATTGTATGGAAACCCCGTATTCGGAAGAATTTCCGCCTGCAATAACAACAATATTCTTTTTCATCCCTGGTATCAATTAATATGAATTTTAAAAATATCTTCTTTACGAAGTGCAAAAATAGGGAAATTAGAGAAAAAAATCCCTAATTTTTGGGAAGAATAAAAAAAGGGCTAAATTTGACCAGCGGAAAATAATATCCGACGACAAATAAAAAATTCACTAATAACTAAAAAATAAAAACATGAAAGTAACAGTTGTAGGAGCCGGTAACGTAGGCGCAACCTGTGCCAATTGCATTGCTGAAAAAGATATCGTAAATGAAGTTGTTCTTTTGGATATCAAAGAAGGTGTTTCAGAAGGGAAATCCCTGGATATGTGGCAAACAGCCCCGATTAACATGTATGACACCCGCATCAAGGGCGTAACGAATGATTACACCGCTACTGCCGATTCTGAGGTTGTGGTTATTACTTCCGGACTTCCCCGCAAACCGGGAATGAGCCGTGACGATTTGATTTCCACCAATGCCGGTATTGTAAAATCCGTTACGGAAAATATTATCAAGTATTCTCCGAAGGCTAAAATCATTATCGTTTCCAATCCGTTGGACGTTATGTGCTACTGTGCTTTCCTGGCTGCCAAAGTGGATTCATCCAAAGTATTCGGTATGGCAGGTATTCTTGATACAGCCCGTTACAAAGCATTTTTGGCTGAAGCATTGAATGTTTCTCCCAAAGATATTCAGGCATTGTTATTAGGCGGCCACGGAGACACGATGGTCCCGCTGCCCAGATATACGACTGTAGCAGGTATCCCCGTTACCGAATTAATTGACAGTGACAAGTTGAACGCTATTATTGAAAGGACGAAAGTAGGCGGCGGTGAATTGGTAAAATTAATGGGTACTTCCGCCTGGTATGCTCCGGGCGCCGCAGCTGCCCAAATGGTAGAAGCTATCATCTGCAATTCCAGAAGGGTATTCCCGGTATGTGCCATGTTGAACGGAGAATACGGCATGAAGAACATTTATTTAGGTGTTCCCGTTATCTTAGGCAAGAATGGTATCGAGAAGGTGGTAGAGGTATCTTTGAACGCAGAAGAAAAACAGTTATTGGCCAAATCGGCAGAAGCTGTAAAAAGCGTCATGAGTGTTTTGGACAATATGAAAATGTTTTAAGGCGTAAAACCGATAATTTTATACGAAGAGGCTGCCGACAACGGCAGTCTCTTTTTTATGCCTATTTTTCTCCATACACCTAGAGATATTCAAAAAAATATTATACTTTTGCGCATTAAAATCTTCATGGAAGAAATATAATCTAAAATAATATCAAAAATTAACTAACAAAATGCGAAACAAAGGAGCAATTACATTACTTACAATCGCTTTGGCTTTAGTAAGTGCTTACCAGTTGTTTTTCACTTTCAAAACATCCCAGGTGGAGAAAGCGGCGCGGGAGTTTGCCGCAGGCGATCCCGCAAAAGAAAGAGCATATCTGGATTCCGTTGCCAACCAGGCTATTTATAATTTCCTCGGGTTGACAAAATTCACGTACAAAGAATGTAAAGAGTTAGAACTACCGTTGGGTTTGGACTTGCGCGGCGGTATGAACGTAACGATGGAAGTTGATGTCGTTGATGTCGTACGCAGTTTAGCGAACAATACCACAGACCCGGCATTCAATCAGGCATTGAATGAAGCGATACAGATGAGAAGCAAGAGCCCGAAGGATTTTGTAACCCTTTTCGGTGAGGCTTTTGAAAGAATCGCTCCCGATGCACAATTGGCTTCTCCCGATATTTTCGGAACCGTTGAGATGAAAGAAAAAATCAAAATCGGAGCCAGCAATAAGGAGGTGTTAAATGTTATCCGCAAAGAGGCTGATGCTGCCATCGATAATACGTTTAATATTTTGCGTACCCGTATCGACCGCTTCGGTGTTGCCCAACCCAATATCCGCAAGGCTGATATTTCAGGACGTATTAATATTGAGCTTCCGGGTATCAAAGATGCACAGCGCGTAAGAAAATTATTGCAGGGAACTGCCGCTTTGGAATTCTTCGAGACGTTCGATAATTCCGAATTTTATCCTCATTTGGCCAGTATCAATGAGAAGGTCAGAGAAATTGAACGCACCAATGATATTTTGGGATTGGAACAAGCAAGTACGGTTGCTCCGACACAAGAAAGTGTTGCCGATACGACCCAAGGCAATGAATTGCTTCGTCAGGCAGCTTCTTCCGATTCATTGAATTTATTGAACAATGAAGAAGAATTCCGGAAACAAAATCCGTTATTCTCTGTCTTAACTCCTGCTGTCGGACAAGACGGTTCGTTGAGACCGGGCTCTGTAGTCGGATACGCTCGATTGAAAGATACCAGCGCCGTAAATAAATTATTGGCCCTGCCACAAGTAAAATCTTTAATCCCGAGAAACGCCCGTTTGGTTTGGGAAATGAAACCCAGCGGCGAAATCATCGGCTTGCATGCTATAAAAATCACCACCCGTGACGGAAAAGCTCCTTTGGACGGCGGTGTTATTGTAGATGCCCGTAAATCTTTCGACAGCCAAAACAACGGTCATCCGGTTGTTTCCATGAATATGAACGGAGAGGGTTCCAAGATTTGGGCCCGTCTGACGAAAGACAACATTAATCGTTGTATTGCTATTGTTTTGGACGGTTATGTTGTATCTGCCCCGAACGTAAATTCAGAAATTAAAGGAGGAAGTTCACAAATCAGCGGAAGTTTTGATGTTAAAGAAGCGGAAGACTTAGCCAATATTTTAAAATCAGGTAAATTGCCTGCTCCTGCACGCATTATCGCTGACGAAATCGTGGGACCGTCTTTGGGACAAGAGTCTATCCAAACAGGTATGTGGTCTTTCATCATTGCCTTTGCTTTGGTATTGGTTTACATGTTGTTCTTTTACAGTAAAGGAGCCGGTTTGGCAGCAGACATCGCATTATTGGCCAACCTGTTTTTCCTGTTCGGTATTTTGGCTTCCATTGGAGCGGTATTGACGTTGCCGGGTATTGCCGGTATTGTATTGACGATGGGTATGTCAGTTGATGCCAACGTATTGATTTACGAACGTATCGAAGAGGAACGCCGCGGAGGAAAAGGTTTGAAGTTAGCAATTAAGGACGGTTACAATGCTGCCTATTCCGCTATTATCGACGGTAACTTGACAACGTTGCTTACCGGATTTATTCTTTATTATTTCGGAGAGGGTCCGATTAAAGGTTTCGCAACGACCTTGATTATCGGTATTTTCTCTTCTCTGTTCTGTGCTATTTTTATTACCCGCCTGATTCTGGAACGTGCTACGGCTAAGAATGAAAATGTATCGTTCACAACAGCCATGACTGCAAACTGGCTAAGAAATCCGAAGTTCCCGTTCTTAAAGAAACGGACGATATCTTATACTATTTCAGCTATTGCTGTCATTGCTTCGATTGCTTTCCTTTCAACGAAAGGATTAGACAAAGGTATCGACTTTGTCGGCGGTAGAACATACACGGTTGTTTTTGACCAACCGGTACAAGTTGAAGAGGTTGCCGCTAATCTGGAAAAAGTGTACGGCAGTGCTCCCGAGGTAAAAACGTTCGGTGGAGAGAATCAGGTAAGAATTACCACGAAATACAAGATTGACGAAGAAGGACTTGAAGTGGACGATGAAGTGGAAACTTTGCTGTACGAAGGTTTGAAATCCTATTTACCGGAGGGAACTTCCAGAGAACAATTCCTGGAAGAGAATCGCCAAATGTCAGAGAAGGTAGGACCTGCCGTTGCGGAAGATATTACCAGAGCAGCTTTTTGGTCTGTCATTTTCGCTTTAATCGGTATATTCCTTTACATTATGGTACGTTTCTCTAACTGGCAGTATGGTGCAGGTGCCGTTATCGGATTGGCTCACAATGTTATCATTGTTATGGGCGCTTTCTCTATTTTATCCGGATTGCTTCCTTTCTCTCTGGAAATTGACCAGGCTTTCATTGCTGCTATATTAACGGTTGTAGGATACTCCATTAATGATACGGTTGTTGTATTTGACCGAATCCGGGAATATCACTCACTGTATCCGAAACGCAGTGATATGGAGGTAACCGATGAAGCTCTGAACTCTACCTTACGCCGTACGTTCAGTACTTCTTTATCAACGATTGTCGTATTATTGGCTATCTTCCTTTTCGGTGGAACTTCCATCAAAGGTTTTGTATTCGCCTTATTAATCGGTATTGTTGTCGGTACTTATTCTTCTTTGTTCGTGGCTACTCCAATCTCTTATGATTTAAGACAACGCTTCGAACAAAAAAAGAATGCCGGTAAAAAATAATACATGCTACACGCAATAAAAAGAGAGCGCTCAATGAGCGCTCTCTTTTTTTATTCCTCCCCTCAACAAATACTAAAAGATTTTATCTATTCTTTTTAAATAAACGTCCTAATACGCTTCCCAAATCCTGTCCTTCAAAATGACTAAAAGCTATACTTCTAAATGAACTCATTTCCTCCTCTCCTATTCCTAATTGGACTGGATATACCAATACGCAATTATTTGTCTGAAAATACTTGTTCATATAAGCGGGAATCAGTGCCATCTGACGAGAATAAGAAGGGAAATTACGACGACTCATTATTACCATCAAGGCATCATCATCGCGGATGTCACGTGAAATAATCAAGACCTCATCCCAGTCCGTAAATTCAATAAACTCTGCATTTATGTTGTGCTTTGCCTTTACATCCTGCAATATTGAGAGAACGGAATGTGTACCATAAAATAGAATTTTACTGCCGGAATTACGGGCCAGATTCCATACTCTTACCAACCAATAAGGAAATCCAACTTCTTTCTCCGCATTTGCCGGAATAAGTATAATGTACCGTTTTACAGTGGCCAATGGCTGAACGGGACGATATACCAATGTCGTGGTAGCACATTTCGCCAAGACCCCTTCTGCCAGCTCTCCCAAAAAAGTATTGGATATGGCTGTCTCTTTCCGAAGTCCCAAGACGATATCCGTTATTTTATGCTCCTTTACTACATTCTTTATACCATTCACTATATTGATATCGTAACGCATCAACGAGTGAACCCGGTTATCAGTTGCCGCAGCCGTTTTTTCCGCTTTTTCCAATAAGAGCTGAGACCTTTTTTCTGCCGAAATATCGTTGCTGTCCGACTTGATGATACTCAACGCAAGCATTGTAGCCCTGCATTTAGACGATTTTACGGTTATGCCTAAATTTATCAACTCTTCTACTGTCTCGGAATTACTGAGCGGTATTAATATCCTATCTTCCGCATCATTTTTATCAACCAATTCCTCTTCCGCCATATCAGCCAAAGCGACCTGTTGCGCACCTTTTTGGGTAATAAAAGAGGCTATCGTACATGTCACCAGAATCATTACGATGGTTCCGTTCAATACATTGTCATCTAATAAACGCAAGGGATTACCCGCCTCATCATAGCCTAAAATGACTTGATACCCCACCATTACAGCGGCTAATGTTGCCGCCGCCTGGGCATTCGTCAAACCGAATAATAAAAAGCCTTCTTCTTTTGTATAGTGCAGTGTTTTCTCTGTTATCCAAGCTGCCAAATATTTCGACCCTGTAGCTATTACGCACATCACTATAGCAATCCACAGTGAGTCCCAGCCCGTAGTAAATACGTGATAGTCAACCAACATTCCTACTCCTATCAAAAAGAATGGAATAAATAAGGCATTCCCGACAAATTCAATCCGATTCATCAATGCTGACGTATTCGGGATAAGCCTATTTAAGGCCAATCCGGCAAGGAAGGCTCCAATAACATCTTCCAATCCGGCGACTTTCGCTAAGAATGAAGCCAGAAAGACTAATGCCAATACGAAAATATATTGTGCGATTTTATCTTCATAGCGTTTAAAGAACCAACGCCCGAAAATAGGATAAATGACCACAATAATGCCCACAAATATTATCGTCGATACACTTAATTGTGTCCAAAATCGCTGGTCTATATTTCCTGTTGACATTCCGACGATGACCGCCAATACCAATAATGCCAGTACACAAGTAATAACTGTTGCCCCGATAGAAATATTAACGGCACGATTTTTGGTTACCCCATACTTTCCCACAATGGGATAGGTCATCAATGTATGGGAGGCAAACATGCTCGCCAATAAAATAGAAGTCGGATAAGAAAAGTTCAGTAAATATACGCCCGCCACTGTTCCTAACACCATCGGTATTATGAACGTCAAGAAACCGAAGTAGGTGCTTTTAGCGCTATTCTTTTTCAAATCGGCTAAATCGATTTCCAAGCCAGCTACAAACATGATATACAATAGCCCCACTTTACCGAAAAGTTCGATGCTACTATCCCGAGCCATAATACCCAACGCATTGGGTCCAATAATGGCCCCGGCTATAATTAAACCTATTAAATCCGGAATTTTAAACCGATGTAAAAGTACTGGAGTCAGTAATATAATAAAAAGTATAACTGAAAATATGAGTACCGGATCGGTTAATGGTAAATTAAAAACGAATGCAAGCATAACAGAAATTGCGACAATCATTAATCTTCATATCTGATGATTGTCTGCTTCCGATCAGCTCCAACCGATACTATTTTTACCGGAACACCCGTTACTTCTTCAATAAAACTGATATAAGCATTGTATTCTTCCGGGAATTCATCTTCAGAGGTCATTTTTGTCATATCAGTTTTCCAACCCGGAAATTCTTCATAAACAGGTTCTATCTGCTCATTGATTTCATAAGGGAATTCCTCTACTATTTTTCCATCTATTTTATAAGCGACACAAATCTTTATTGTATCGAAGTTATCCAATACGTCACTCTTCATCATGATTAGTTGGGTCACACCATTAATCATCACCGCATATTTCAATGCAACTAAGTCCAACCATCCACACCGACGCGGCCGTCCTGTAACCGCACCAAATTCATGACCTAATGTAGATAAAAGTTTTCCCGTCTCATCAAATAATTCTGTCGGGAAAGGTCCGCTTCCCACACGAGTACAATACGCTTTAAAAATACCGTATACGTCTCCTATTTTACCTGGGGCAACCCCTAATCCGGTACATGCCCCGGCACAAATGGTGTTGGATGAAGTAACAAAAGGATAAGAACCAAAATCCACATCCAACATCGTTCCCTGAGCCCCTTCCGCCAATACGGATTTACCTTCATTCAATAATCCATTGATTACGTGCTCGCTGTCTATCAAACGAAAACGCTTCAAATACTCTATTGCTTCAAACCATTCTTTTTCCAAAGAGGTTATGTCGTAGGTGTAATTCAATGAACGAAGTATCGTTTCATGCCGTGATTTTGCCACTGCATATTTTTTTTCAAAATCATGGAGTATATCCCCTACCCTGACACCACTACGCCCCACTTTATCCGTATAGGTCGGTCCGATACCTTTACCCGTGGTTCCTATCTTTCCTTCTCCTTTCGCTACCTCGTATGCTGCATCCAACATGCGATGCGTGGGTAAAATTAAATGAGCTTTTTTAGAAATATATAATTGATTGGTTATGTCGTGTCCACTGGCAATCAAACTTTCTGCCTCTTGTTTAAAAAGTAAGGGGTCTAATACAACACCATTACCGATAATATTTATTTTACCTCCCTGAAAGATTCCAGACGGAATAGAACGCAATACATATTTTTCACCTTCAAATTCCAATGTATGACCGGCATTAGGCCCTCCTTGAAAACGAGTTATCAAATCATACTTCGGAGTCAATACATCCACAACTTTCCCTTTTCCTTCGTCTCCCCATTGCAATCCAAGTAATACGTCTACTTTCATCAGTTAAAATTTAAATCAAACAATCGGCATATTCAATAATTTGCAAACGCAAACATGCAAAGGTAATATATTTATAAAGAATTTTCAGTTTTCTTCTTCATTTTTAGTTTGCAGTTTTTACATATCCCATATACATACCACATATTCTGGTGTATTTCAAAATTGTACTTCTCCCCTACTGTTTTTAAGACTTCTTCCAAACGGTCATCCGCAAATTCTTCAACCCGATTGCATAACGTACAAATCAAATGTTCGTGATGCTTATTCTCCGCCCGTTCATAATGCGCCATTTCATTTTTGTATGTATGCTTCACCACCAACTCACACTCCAACAACAATTCCAAGGTATTATATAACGTAGCTTTACTCACCCGATAATTTTTATCGCTCATTTTTTGAAAAAGAGTTTCTACACTAAAATGTCCCGGATGAGCATATATTTCCTCTAAAATAGCATAACGTTCCGGTGTCTTTCGATAACCTTTCTGCTCTAAATAAGCAGTAAAATTCTGTTTTACAATATTTTTTACCTTATCCATAAAACAAGTATATTAAAATTTAGCCTCTCATTGTATTCTCTACTCCTTTCACTCCTGAAATTTTTGTAATCAAAGAATTTACATCTCTCGTATTATGCACACATAACTGAATTACTCCTTCAAAAATACCATCTTTTGTTTCAAAATGAATCATTTTCATGTTTATTCCTACTTCTCCGGATATAATTTTCGTAATTTCATTTACAACTCCCATCCTATCTATTCCCCGAACTAAAATAACTGCAACAAATGATGTGATATGATAATTTTCCCACGCTATCGGTACAATTTTATTCCCATAACTTGCCAGCAAGCGAATAGCTTCCGGACATTTTCTTTTATGAATCTGCACTTTTCCTTCTATATCCATTCCTACTACGTCATCTCCGGGTATCGGATTACAACAAGAAGATATAACTACATCTGCATTTTCCTCATCTTTGTATTCTTCTTTTTCACGTTCCTCCCGTTCATTTTTGAAAAATTGCAATCTCCAATATTTAGCAAACCAGTTTTCCATTCTTTTTTTCAACTCCTTTGCCAATTCCTCTTGAGTAATCGTACCCAAACACAATTTCAAATACAATTCCTCTTTATTCTGCAATTTTAACGCTGTCAGAATTTTCCTCATCAACTCTGCTGTCAAGGAAAGTTTCAAATCTTTGACAATTTTCTCAAAAATTCTCTCTCCTCTTTTTATTGCTTCCCGCCTGTTCTTTTTGAAATAATCATCTATGTGACTTCGTGCTTTAGCTGTTATGACAAAATCAAACCATTCTTCCTGCGGATGCTGCTTCTCGCTTGTTAATATCTCCACTTGATCACCGCTCTGCAGTTTATGACTCATCGCCACCAGCTTATGATTTACTTTTGCTCCAATACAAGTATTCCCAATCTCCGTATGAATGTCATAAGCAAAGTCCAAAGCCGTTGCTCCTTTAGGTAAGGTCTTCATGTGCCCCCGGGGGGTAAATACCCGAATTTCTTTGGCATATAAGTTGAGTTTAAATTCATCAAGAAAAGCCAGTGCATTGGAATTCGGTTGTTCCAACAATTCTTTTATGCCTGCCAACCAGTTATCCAATTCTGAGTTTCCCTCTCCATTCTCCGCTTTATACTTCCAATGTGCCGCTAATCCTTTTTCAGCAATTTCATCCATTCTTTCCGAACGGATTTGTACTTCAAACCACTGTCCGGAAGGTCCCATTACAGTCAGGTGCAGCGCTTCATACCCATTTGCTTTCGGTACACTCACCCAATCTCTAAGCCGTTCCGGATTCGGACTATAAAGATCTGTTATCAATGAATAGATGTTCCAACATTGCCATTTTTCCGGCTGAGAGGGCGTAGGTTTAAATACAATTCTTACTGCCAGCAAATCGTAAATTTCATCAAAACTAATATTACGTCTTTGCATTTTGTACCATACCGAATACACACTTTTCGTACGAGCCGTAATCGTATATTCATATCCATTTTTATCCAGACTCTCCCGAATGGGCGCTATGAATTTATCAAATAAGCCTGTATATTCTCTATGATAAGCCTCTATTTTTTGCGCAATTACTTTATACTCTTCCGGATGTTCATATTTTAAACTCAAGTCCTCCAATTCCGTTTTAATCGCATGCAATCCCATCCGATGAGCCAATGGAGCAAAAATATATAATGTTTCACTGGCTATTTTTACCTGTTTATGCTCCGGCATTGATGCCAATGTCCGCATATTATGGAGACGATCAGCTATTTTAATCAATATCACCCTTACATCATCTGCCAGGGTCAAAATCATTTTACGAAAACTTTCTGCCTGCAAGCTCGTATCTCCCCCCATTATTTCCCGGATTTTGGTCAATCCATCCACCAATGAAGCTATTTTAGCACCGAAAATTTCACCAATTTCTTCAAGTGTATAGTCTGTATCCTCCACCACATCATGCAGTAATGCCGCAATCACAGATTTTGTACCCAACCCAATTTCTTTTGCTGCAATCCGCGCTACTGCTATCGGATGTAATATATAAGGCTCGCCCGATCTGCGCTTTATCCCCTTATGAGCTTCATTAGCAAACTCAAATGCCTGCCTAATTCTCTGCTTTTCCTCCTCCGTCGTATCTTTACGCAGAACTGTAAGAAGTTCTTCAAAAGCCTCTTTTATCAATTCTTGCTCACCCATGTCGTATCGGAATCATTAATACTTTTCAAATATATGAAAAGTAATTTAAATATATTCTCTTTATATACAAATATGTTCCGCTTCTATTGCTCCTCCCATAAACATACTTGCCATCGGATTAAAAAGCTCCGGACTTTCCGTCGTCAAATAACAAATTGAACCGTTCTTGGATAATTTTTTCTCCATTTCCGGATGACGTATTAAATAATCTTCCAAACGATTCGCTACAATATAGCCCTGTTCAATTACTTTCACCCCTTGTGGGACATGACGTAAAATCAAATTCAATAATAAAGGATAATGAGTGCACCCTAATACAACAGTATCAATCAACGGATCTGTCGCAAACAATTCCTCTATGTATTTTCTTACGAAGAACTCTGTCCCCTCACCTATTAATTCATTGTTTTCCACCAATGGCACCCACATAGGGCACGCTTTTTGTGTAATATGAAAAGTTCCAACACCGTACAGTTTTTCTGCTTCGAGCGGATAAGATTCTGAAGCAACCGTTCCTCTTGTTGCCAATATTCCAACATGTCCATTACGAGAATAATTAGGCAAAGCTTCCACACTCGGACGAATAACACCTAACACGCGTTTTAATGAATCAATATGAGGTAAATCAATCTGCTGTATTGTACGTAAAGCTTTTGCAGAAGCGGTATTACAAGCCAAAATCACCAAAGGACATCCTAAATCAAATAATTTCTTTACGGCTTCTTTCGTATATTGATAAACAACGTCAAAAGAACGCGTTCCATAAGGAGTACGCGCATTATCTCCTAAATACAAGTAATCATATTCGGGTAACAAGCGGACTATCTCTTTTAATATACTTAATCCTCCATATCCTGAATCAAAAACTCCTATAGGACTTTTTCCCTCCATAATATTATTCCCTATCAATTATTTATTTGCAAGTCTGAAAAAAATAAGCCGCCAAGGAGGCGGCTCATTCCTTATTTTACAGACATTACTTTATTGAAGACCTAATTTCTTTTTTACTAAAGGCAATACATCCTCAGAATTATCTGAAACATATACAATTCCTCCAGAGTTCAAATCAAAGATATAAGTAAATCCATTCTCTTTTCCTACTTCTTTTATCGCATTTGTTGCTTTTTCATAAATCGGATGCAATAAATCATCCCTCGTTTTATTCAAATCGTTCATTGCCGTTTCCTCAAAACGTTGAATACGCTGTCCCAAATCCTGAATTTCCTGCTCTTTAGAAACCCGAATTACATCAGAGAAAGTATTTACATTTTTAGCATAGTCAGCAGCCTTATTCTGGTATTGTTCTCTCAAATTCTGGCTTTCTGTTTGTATTTCATTTTGCTTTGCTTCCAATTTCTTTCTAGCTTCAGCCATTTCCGGCATGGCAGAAATCAATTTATCACTTTCAATATGTCCCAATTTTACAGGCTGTTGTGCGGACAAACTCATTGTCATTAATCCCAAGACAACAACAGTCAAACATTTCATCATATTCTTCATCGTTTTCAATTTTTATTTATTCTAATATTAATAATTTATTCCTCACTCTTTGTCGTAGAATAACCTAATTTTCTTAAAATGGTCTTACTTTTATCCAATTTCGGATCATAAAAAAGCACTGAATGATCAGCAGAAACATCTAATATTACGCCATAATTTCCCTCTTTAGCCAAATCTTTTATTGCTTCCAATATTTCATCCTGAATAGGCTTTACCAACTCTTCCCGTTTTATAAATAATTCCCCCCGAGGACCAAAATATTCCTGCTGCAATATCCGAGCTTTATTTTCTTTTTCTGCAATGGCTTTTTCCCGCTGTTCTTGCATTGAAGCTGTCAGAAATACTTTGTCTGTCTGGTATTTACTCCGCATCTCATCAATATCCCGATATACGGCATCTATCTCCACCTGTAATTTTTTTGAGTATTCATCCAGTTCTAATTGCGCTTTTGTGTAATCTGGTATATTAACCAATATATAATCAAGATTTACAAATGCGTAACGAGTCTGAGCCCATGCAAATCCAATATTACAATACAAAATTAAAAAAAATATTGCTCTTTTCATCACTTCAAACACAACTAAAACTCCTGACCTAACACAAAATGGAACTGAGAACCGGAAGCGCCCGGTCTATTAGGTATGTCATCAAATCCATACCCCCAATCTATTCCCAATAATCCAAACATAGGCAAAAAGACACGCAACCCCACGCCTGCAGATCTATAAAGATTAAAGGGTTCAAATTCGCTTAATTCGTACCAAGAATTACCTGCTTCTAAAAATGCCAAAGCATAAATTGTTGCCGATTGCGCTAAAGATATAGGATAGCGCACCTCCATTGTCCATTTTGTATATACACTGGCATCTGCAGCATCAGGTGCAATAAAACTTGAACCTGCATTTGTCAAAGATCCATTTTGATATCCTCTCAAACCAATATATTCACGTCCGTACAGACTATAGCCCGACATTCCATCTCCCCCCATTTCAAAACCTTCAAACGGAGAACGTTTATGTTTATTATAATATCCCAGATAACCATATTGCACACCTCCATACAATACTAATTTTTCCCGACGATCTAAAGGCATAAACATTTTTCCCACAAACTTCCATTTGTGATACTCTATCCACCTATATTTTACTTTATCTTTCATATTTGATTTTCCATAATCCCTACCATCAAACCAAGAATAAGGAAGAGTAAAGGCAAGTGACATCGTAAAGTCACTTCCTTTACGAGTATAAAGAGGATTATCTATAGAGCTCCTTTTCAACTGTGTAGAAAACGATAGGTTATTGGAATTACCGTTACTCATAATATAATACGGCCAATTCTTTAATTGATAACGTTGATAAGAAATTTCATTATACATTGTAAAGTAATCATCCGGCCATTTTATTCTACGTCCTAATCCGACACTAACCCCAAAAGTTGTCATCAACTGATTGGTATTATACATGTCACGACTATTATTCACGTAATAAGAATGATTATAATAGTTAGAAGAGTAACCAGTCTGTCTGGAATAGTATGCAGAAATACTCAAAGAATTAGGTTTTTTACCCCCTAGCCAAGGTTCGCGAAAGGAGACACTAAAAGAAGTATAATATTTCCCGTTTGTTTGTGCTTTCAAACTTAATGTTTGTCCATCCCCTTGAGGTAAGGGCCTATAAGATTCCCAATTAAAAATATTTCGAATGGAAAAATTCGTAAAAGTTAAACCGACTGACCCAATAATCATTCCTGCTCCCCATCCTCCGGACAATTCAATCTTGTCGTTAGCTTTCTCCTCTACATCAAAATAAATATCTACCGTACCATTTTCTGCATCTGGTTTAGGTTCCGGCAAAATATGTTCCGGATCGAAATGTCCTAAATTTGCTAATTCCCGAATGCTTCGTACAATATCCTCCCGACTAAACAATTCTCCCGGATAAACATATAACTCCCGACGAGCAACATGCTCATGCGTACGATTATTACCACGAATAACAACACGATTAATTGTTGCCTGCGGCCCTTCCATTATACGAATTTCCACATTAATAGAATCTGCCCCCACAACTGTCTCGACCGGCACAGCTCGAAAAAACAAATAGCCATTATTTACATATAACTTGTCTACTGCAGTATTCTCATCTGTACGAAGGCGTTCCTCAAAATATTTTTTATTATATACATCCCCTTTATTAATATTCAATACCCGAGATAAATAATCCGAATCATAAATCGTATTTCCTACCCACGTTATATTATTAAAATAATACTTATTCCCTTCTTCTACATCAATATAAATCTTCACACGATTAGGAGAAACCTGAACTACGCTATCTGCAATAATCATCGCATCACGAAATCCCTTTTCATTATATTTATCTAACAAATTATATTTATCATCTTCGTAACTACTCTCAATATATTTGGAAGATTTAAAGAAATTACGCAACGACTTATCTTTGGTTTTCTTCATTGCCCGCTCTAATTTAGCAGACTTCACTTCCTTATTTCCTGTAATAATAATATCCTTAATTTTTATTTTACTATTTCGTTCTACCATAACGTCCAATTGGACAAAATTATCCTTTTCCGGATCATCCTTCTGTAATACCTTAATCGTAATATTATAATACCCTTTCTCTTTAAAATGTTTCTCCATGATATGCTTCAAATTAGCAATCATATTATCTGTTACCTGGGTACCGGGTAAGGGATTAATCTTTTCTCTAATTTTCTTTTCTTCAGATTTTTTCAATCCAATATAATTAATTTGAGATAATTTTTGACGTTCCTGTAAATACAAAATCAGATAAATATCATTACCAACGATGCGATCAACAGAAATATTTACATCAGAAAATAAACCATTGGAATATAATCTTTTAATTGCACGAGTAGGAATATCTCCCGGAATTTTTATCTCACTTCCAATGGACATCCCTGACAATTGAATCAACGTTTCCGAATCATAATGATCTGCAACACCAACGACCTCTATCCCTGCAATTCTATAAGTTTTAGGTGAAGAATAATATATTTCTGGCTGAACTAACGTGTCCTGAGCCAGTCCATAAAAATAAAAAAACGTACATATCAAAAAAAGAATTACTCTTCTTACCATTGTTCACAAATTGAATATTGAAAAGAATCTTATTTTTTATCTTTCCCTACTTGTTCCCCCGTTTTCCCAAAACGTCGTTCGCGTTTCAAAAAACTATGAATTGCCAAATATAAATCATCTTTTTCAAAATCAGGCCAAAATTTATCAATAAAATAAAATTCCGTATAAGCGCATTGCCACAACAAGAAATTACTCAACCGACATTCTCCGCTAGTTCTAATCAATAAATCCGGATCAGGAATTCCCGCAGTTGTTAAATGTTCTGCAAACACCCCCTCATTTACGTTCTCGATTTCTTTAATGATACCCTCTTTATATTTTTGAGCAATTCTTTTCGCCGCCTCTATGATTTCCCAACGAGCTCCATAACTTAAAGCCAACACAAGTTTCAAACCTTTATTATTAGCTGTTTTTGTAACCAACTCTTTTAGCTTACACTTAACATTTTCGGGCAAATCAACTATATTTCCAATTACTAAAACTTTAACTTGCTGATCCATCAATGCTGCCGTTTCCCGAACAATTGCATTTACCATCAGCTCCATTAATGCATTAATCTCTTCTTTAGGACGAGTCCAATTCTCTATTGAAAAAGTATACAATGTCAAATACTCCAACCCCAATTCTCCACCCGCTTCCACTATTCGTTTCACTGCATCAACTCCTTTTTTATGCCCAACTACTCTTTCCAATCCTCTCTTTTGAGCCCAACGTCCATTCCCATCCATAATTACGGCAATATGTCGAGGTAATCGCCCTGACATTTTTTTTAATTCTTCCTGTGCCCCCATAGCTATATATTATTTATATCCCCGACATTCTATATTAAGCGGGAACCTATATGTCAATGTCAATCCTGATACAAAAAAACTATCTTTATTATAAATAAAATTCGTCTCACCAGTTTCCCAGGGATCTTCTATACCATCTATTTTATCCGTAAACAATTTTCTGCATCCCCATTCTATTCCACAAGACAAATTTCCATATAAATTAAATTTTACTCCTACCCCAAAAGGAATTGATATTCCTCCTTCATCATTAGCACTAAGAAGTCCTGCTCCCACATAAATATAAGGTGACCATAAAGAAGATTTGTCTGTCTTAGGAACCAAAAAGCTTCGAAAATTAAACTCTACTAATCCACAAATATCAGTAACAGATGTTTTCAATTCCATCGGAAAGACTTCTTCTCCCGGCTCATTCCCCGATTTTACCCTAATTTTCGAAGAACCATATTGCAACCGAATTGCAAAACGATCATTCAAATTATATCGGTATAAACCACCAATATATCCATTCATTCCTTTAAAATGAGTTGACGGATTATATTCTCCCATATAATATCCACCACCTCCAATTATACCGATTTCTGCCCCTGGTTGACAAAAACTACTCAAAGGTAAGAACAATAATAGGAATAATAAAAAGTGAATTATGAAAAAACGAATAATAGATGTAAATAATCTATAATACACAAGACTGTGTATTCCACGAAACCACCCCGAATTGCAATATTTTAAGATAAACATAACTTACGGTCCTTTTCATTCCTTTTATCCTCACCCCATCCTAACTTATTCCGTAAAGTTTCATAATAGTTATGCCCAGGAAATTTTATAATATTCATTCTAAAATCCCCTGCAATCACTCTTATGCTACAATTATCTTTCACTCTTTCAGTTCTTGAATCTAAACTTAAAAGGAACTCTCCACTCCTGCCCTCAACTTCCAAGCGCAGTACCGCCGTATCAGGAATAACCAGACTTCTCATACTCAAATTATGAGGACAAACAGGAGTCAATACTATAGCTCGACATTCAGGACTGATTATAGGACCTCCCCCACTTAAAGAATAAGCTGTTGAGCCCGTAGGAGTAGCTATAATTAAACCATCTGCCCAATAGGTTGTTAAATAAATATCATCCACATAAGCATGAATCCTTAACAAAGATGAATGCTCTGTTTTTTGTATACTTACTTCGTTTAAGCCATAATCAAATCCCAAGAAGCCACTTCCCTCTACTTGTAACCTTACTAAACTTCTTTGTTCTATCTCATAATGACCTGAACAAATATAATCAACTGCCAAATTAATCTCAGAAACTGATACATTTGCCAAAAAGCCTAAATGCCCACTGTTAATTCCTAAAACAGGTATTTCACTATTTCCCACATACAATAATGTATCCAAAAATGTACCATCCCCTCCAATACTTAGCAATAAATCAACTTCCTTAAATTTCAAAGATTTTTTGGAAAATGTATCTTGAAAAAAATCCCGACAATCAAACTCCCTTTCTAACAAATCAACAAACCCTTCCTCTCCCATCAGCCACACGCCCTTTTTCACCAATTCATTTAATAAAGTCTTTAAATAAGAATAAAACTCTTTATTTACATTCTTACCATATACAGCCACACGTCTCATATTCCCTCCTCTTTTAATTATTTCCTTCCCGAATCCTTGCTCCAATTTTACACTTCATGATGCTTATTTCTACCAACACCTCTTTACAACACAACATTACTTTTCCAATACCTTTTTCATCCAAATACTTACAACAGCGAGCTGTATATAATAAATCACAAACTTCCTTACACGAAACAGCAGCAATTGCTAACGAATTTTTAAAATGCTCCAAGGTATTTAAAATGCATCCTTCTGTTATAGTGCAAAAAACACTTTCCGAAGTCTTTAAAAGTAATAAATAAAACTGCCTATTTTTAATATTGTCGGATTGATTATATACCTCTTCTACCAAATTCCGAGCAACCTTCCAAACATGTAATTCTTTAAGACTATGGATTCGGTGCATATAAAAAATAATTACTTTATAATATAAACAAATTTCTACTTACAACGGCTATAAAGATACAACTTTTTATAATAACCGTCCATAATCCGTTCAATTTTCGACTATATTAATATTTCTTCCTATTCTCTATAACAACAAGGAGGTATAGAAAAATCTATACCTCCCCATAAATAAACAATTTATTAATTTCTTTCCAACAAATCTTTTAGCACTTGTGCCTCTCTTCTACCAATAGGCCTTGTCCCCGACGACGTCTGTCCTGATGTCGAATAATCATTTGTATTTAATACATAGGCATTTTTAAAACCTTTCCTTCTTATGTTTTGCAAACTATCTTCCGCTCTATTTTTATCTGCATACATTCCACTGCAATACATGTAAGAACCATCTGCCATTGCATAAATATCCACATCATCAATACCCTCAAATACCTGCATATCCAATACCTGATTGGTAGGCATCAATACAACCGTATACCCACTTTCCATCCATCTAATTTCTGATTCCCGTGGTTTGTCAATATACCTGCGATTTGGCAATTTAACCTTTTCTTTCTGACTCTTACGTGCCAATTCCAACTTTTTCTGTATTTCAAATTTTTTCAACCGAATTAACAAAAGTTCATCATCACTTATCTTATCTCCACTAATGTCATGTTGTATCTTTTTTTCTGCAACATAGCGTTCTACATTCATCACAAAAGCATCATCCACATATTTTCTAACTCCAGACAAATCTCTATTAGCAAGAGCTTCATCAGGATACTCTCCTACCGTATAACGATATATATTATCATATCCCAAATACACTTTCACATTCTGAAAATTTTCATAATATACACGAGGTACCGGATTACGAAAAGCACCTACTTGAATAGCATAACGATAATCAACTGCAAACATTTCCTTTTCCGGCACTACCACTTTCTCTTCTTTCGGTTGTTCCACTTTACGACTAGGTAACAACTTCAAAGAAAAAAGAAAATCATTATATCCCGTACCCCCTCTATTCGTTGATACATATCCCTCACTACATTTTGTATCTTTAAATACTAAAGCAAAGTCATCCATAGATGAATTCACTGGACGTCCCATATTTTTCGGTTCAGACCAACTTCCATCATCCAACATTTCTGATACAAATACATCCAATCCACCTAAACCGACATGACCATTCGATGCAAAATATAATTTTCCACTATCATCAATAAAAGGAAACAATTCATCATCAGAGGTATTAATAACATCACCTAAATTCTGAATTTCTCCACATACCTCTCCATCAATCTCCATCATATAAATATCTTTCCCTCCATTTCCCCCTGGCATATCTGATACAAAAAACAACAATGAATCCCGAAATAGACAAGGGTGTGCACAAGAATAATCCTCCGAGTTGATACTCAACTCTCTATTATTCTCCCACTTTCCATTCCTATTTTCAGCCGTCATCAATTTCAAAATACTGGTACCGTCTTTTTTCAAAATCGTCTTTGAATAATATATACGGTCAAAATTCTTTGTAAACGTTACTGCTCCTATATGATACTTATCAACTAACTCATCAGCAAAAGGCATTAAACGCCCTCCCTTCCCATCTGCAGAAAACATAGCGTTATATAAACGAACCGATTTATAACCTCTCGTATCTTTCATTGCATCTTCCCCTGTCCCCGGTGCAGCAAGAATAACACCCTTGCCTTTATAATAAGTGACACCTGAAGAAAAACCACCAAAATCCACATTTGTTTTATTAGCAGTATACAATGGCTTTTCTTTCGCAACTTCTTTTGCAAATTCACAAGATGCCTTTAGACGTTCTAAAGCAATTTCATCACATCCCACTCCTTCTGCAAGATCTGCTATATCCAATGCCTTATTATATTCGCCAGAACGCTGTAATGTTATAGCATAATACAACAAATCCTCTCCCCCTAAAATGTCTTGATTTAACGATTTGTAAACTTGACCTGCCCGAACCACATCATTCAAATGGAAAAAACAATTAGCCATTCGAGCTCTTATTTGGTTGGTATTTCCCTCTTGAGATGGATTTTCTAACTCCTTTTGATATAATTTTAATGCACCCAAATAATCTCCTCTCTCAAATAAACGCTCCGCTCTATTCTGTCCTACAACAAATTCCCACGAAAGCAATACGATTATTATAACCCCTAATTTCATAAATGAACTATTTCGTTTATATGAAATTTAAAAATATCGAATTGAATTTATATCTTCATAATTCTCTTGTGTTGGAGCACTTTTCTCTTTTTTCTTTCCAAAACTGAATGTTAAAGAAATCTCCTGTACACTATTGAAATTATTATCTACATCCGAACTATTTCCTTCAAATGAATATCCCAACCACAACTCATCAATCAACTTTACCCTGGCCATTGCAGCGAAAGCTTGTTCCGTACGATACTGGACACCAAAAATAAAACCCTCCCTATAAATCAATTTTGCACCTAAATCAAGCTGAGTGCTTTCCTGACCGGAATAAGTCAGATATAGGTAAGGCTCCAACTTCGCATTTTCACTTAAACTAAAACGATAGCCTCCATATAAAAACATACGCAACATGTCCGAAATCATCGAATTGATTTTATTTCCCTGTTCATCAATCGTATTATACTTGAATTCAGGAATTGCAAAACCAAGATAATACTTATCTGCTTGAAAGTGTAAACCAAATCCAAAATTCGGCTGACTATAATTATCCGAGAAAATAATTTCTTCGTCCGCCATCTGATAATTTCCTGCATTGGAAACATAATTTAATCCAGCCTGCAATCCGAAAAAAAGATATTTTCCTTCATTCACTTTCAATTTATAACTTCCTGCAACGTAAGCAAATAACTTTTGATATGGTCCATACTTATCAAATATCAATGATAATCCCCCTCCTAAATTTTTATTTTTTATCATTGAATTTATATTAAAAGCACCTGTAGAAGGCCAATAATCTGACTTCTCAAAACGGCTCCTGTAAAGTAATAAACCATTTATTCCCTCTTCCACGCCCATACATGCCGGATTTATTAACGGTTGGGTTAGCCCATAATCCGTAAATCTTAACACGCTACTTTGCGAAAAGCCCAATATGCTTATTAATATTAATATTCCCGTAATTAAAAATCTCATACCACTATTTTATAAAGGCGCAATTTAAAGCAAAATTCTCCAATCACTTCAATTTTTAAGTTAAAAGTAACTACTAATAATATTTATACTTTCCCCTATTCATATCGCGACGTATCTCCAACCAATTTTTCAATATTTCTTTATTACCTAAATCTATGACATAAGTATAGATCCCGTTAGGTAAATTAAAATGAGAAACATATCCACTAGTTGCTTTTCCAGTACCATCCCAATCATTTTGATAATTCTTGGCTTCAAATACCACTATTCCATCCCGATTATAAACCCGAATGTAATGCTCCGGATAATCAGCTAAGAAATCCAACTGCCATGTATCATTCAATCCGTCACCATTCGGTGTGATAATATTAGGTATAAAGAATCTCTTTCTATCCAAAACACTAATGTAAATATACCCCGTTTCTATCTTCGTTTGATCAAATTTATCAACCACTTCATACTTCACGACATCCGATCCAACAAATCCAGCATTTGGTGTATAATCAAAATATCCATTGAAATTCATCGAACCAACACCCCATCTTGGATAACCATCTGCTGTGATTCGGAAAATTCTAGAATCAGTATCACCTTTTCTTCGCATATTCAAATTATGAATTCTTTCACCTTGATAAATTGTAATCATTGTATCCCTACCCTGGTCACCAAAACTGATAACTAATTCATTTGATAAAACTTCTGAAGTACAGATTCTTTCTCCTTTCACTCCACATATAATCACATCTCCTTGAGCTAATTTATCAGAAATATACTCCGGATAATCACTATCATTCAATACATAATCATAATTCAAATACCATGTATAGTGAGCATTTGTAGGCATACCTATAACTTCCGACTCAATAATAATTTCATCTCCAGGTCCTTTATCTCTCAAATCAGAGAAAATCGTCACTGCTGGTTTCTCCAATACCCGAATTACCATAGAATCTACCAATACTTTACCATCATAGCATACATCATTCCCCGGAATCAACCAACACTTCAACCACATATCCTTGTCGTCCAAAGTTGCTTCGACAAACTGAGTATGTCCCCAATCCCACACATCCTTACGCCAATTAAATGTTGGATTAGTTCCTGCATTTTCATAAACAGCAGTAAATAATATCCGGTCTCCTCTACAAGCCAATGTATCTTCTATGTTATTAATAATCTCCAAACTAGGTGTTACCCATGCTTTCTTTCCTAAAAATACAGTATCTACATATTCCGGCAATTCCGTACAAACTTCTTTAGAAGGAGTCACTATTACTCTCATCCATGTATCTTCCTGTCCCATTACCAATGTTACCTTTCTCTCAGAATAACTCAATAATTCATTTCTTGAAGAAGTCTGTATCGGTAAATGAAATACATCATTGTACCAATCAACATGAGCAGAATCACCTACATTCTTCGCTGCAATCCAGAAATCAACCGTATCTCCCGGACAGAAGCGATGTTCTGGATCCACAGAAGTCAATAAATTCAATGAAACCTCCTCAAATTCACGAGCTTTCAAACGCAAATAGTGTGCACATACCTCTTCACAAGCACCATCACTATAACCACATACCTTCACAACAATATCATCTTCCTGAAACTCTGGAATCCATGTTAATACACAAGTATCCGTTTCCAACTCAAAATGCTCCTCCGGTAATTCCAATCCGTCAATCGTCCACCTATAGTGTGCATTTTCTATTTCATAGCCCTCAGGAGAACTCAACACAGCCCGCAAAGCAATCTGCCTTCCCCGACAATACCAACCATCTATTTTATTTGAAGGATCAGTATCCTCTATAATCCCCTCCTGCATCAATAACACAATTTCAATCTCAAAACACTCTTTTACCCCCAGTTCAAAAACCATGGAAGTTGTATCACAATCATTCGCAACCACAACTTTAAATTCAGAACCATCCCAACTTTCCGGTAGCGTCTTTAAAACCAACGAATCCGTTGTTGTTCCGCTTATAGTCGGTAAACTTACACTATTATCACTTAATGGAGACCAATCACCATTTTCCTTACGATACCACTCATAAGTCAAAGGCCCCGAACCTGTTGCTGTTACAGCAAAATAAACATCCTTTCCAATAGCTATATTTCGCGGATTCTTTGAATGACGAACAATTACCGGTTTTTCTTTCACTACCACAATGGTATCCTTTGTCACCGTACATCCGTTTTTCGCTGTTGCCGTTGCCGTGTATACCCCAGTCAAGGCCGGTTGAAAAGGTACTCCATTCTGTACTCCGTTATTCCATGTTACCTCTGCTCCTAAGTCTGCTGTTGCATCTAAAATTACAGACTCTCCCGGACATATTTCCGTTCCTTGAACTGACAAACTCAACGTCGGTTTCGGATTTACATTTACCATCACTTGATCGGTTGCAGAACATCCATATCCATTCGTTCCGGTTACCTCATATATTCCCGATGTTGTCGGAATAAAAGGCTGACCATTTTGTACTCCATTATTCCACGTATATTCAGCATCATCACCACTTCCTGATAAAATCAATTCATCCCCTTCACAATGCTCCAACGTAGAATTCTGCACTACACCATGAGCATACACCAAAGGCACTTTATAGAATTCAGCATCAATATTCTGACTAGGAGAAATATTCCCCGTCACTGTAGTTCCACCAGCTAAAGAAGCCTCAAATTTAGACAATTCATATATTCCTTTTTTATCCGTAGTCACAATATATGTCCATGATGTGTTTGTTTCCTGATTTACTGTCATAGCAACAGAACCATCTGGTGCAGATAATACATAACTATATTTCATCCCCGCTGTGCCCCCTGTAACCTTTAAAGTAATTGTTCTCGTTTCTCCCGGATATTGACATACTTTTTCAGTAATCTCCCATGACAAAGTCGGAACACCAGGCACTCCTTCGACATTTACCGTCACGTTTTTCGTAGCACTACATTTCCCATTCTTAGCTTCCACAGTATAAGTTGTTGTACTGTTTAGCGTTCCTGTCTGCACACTCGCTCCTGTCGAAGATACAAGCGGACCACCAGACCAAGTTAATGGAGTAGTAGATGGATCTACAATCACACTCAACTGAGAAGACTCTCCAGACGTAATAGATGCTGGATTAGCCAATTCACCACTCAACTGCGGAGTCTTTGTAATCACTAAATTTATATCTTTCTCAACCACACCCCCAGTACCTGTATCTGTTACTTTTAAATGTACTGTATATGTTCCAGGATCAGACGTATTTGCTACTGTCGGAGCAGCCGCCGTCGTAGATGATAAATTTACACCTGCTGGAGCAGTCCACAAATATGTATAAGTTCCAGAGCCACCACTTGCAGCAGCATCTAATGATATCGGCAAATTTCCCGAACAAACATCTTGATCTTCCGGCTTAGCTGTCAATGCTCCGCCCGAAACCTTTACAGTTGTAGTCGCTGTACCTTTACATCCATTATTATCAGTTACCACTACGGTATAAGTTTCTGTGGCTGTTAAAGCTCCTGTACTAACACTAGCCCCTGTTCCTGTTACAGAAGAAGGAGTCCAAGTATAAGTATAACCAATACCCGTAGGGGTTGCAGTTAAAGTCGTACTACCACCATTGGAAACAGTTGTATTTGTTGCAGTCAACCCAGCCGTTACCTGATGACCTGTTACTGTTACAGCTGTTGATACATTACTTACACAGTTCTTCTGATCTTTCACCTGAACTGTAAACGTATTCGTTCCATTGGCAATCGTTGCATTTTTCGTAGCCGTTGTTCCTCCTGCAGGATTCCATGTATAAGTATAAGGAGCACCACTTCCTCCTGATGCACTCGCTGTTAAGTCCAATTTATCTCCCACACAAAAATCCGTTTTGGCTGGAGGAGTAATCGATACTGTAGGTTGTGGATTTACCGTAATAGCCTGTGTCGCCCTATTCGTACACCCATCTTTTGTTACCTCTACCGTAACATTTCCTCCCGTTGTTAAAGTTACATCCTTGGTTCTACCTGTACCAGTAGCCAAACCACTCCATGTATACGACGTCGCTCCCGACGGATTAGCAGTCAAAGTCGTTTTTGTATTAGCACAGACTTCTGTTGGAGTAATAGTCACTGTCGGCAAGGCATTAACTTTTACAGTATAATTTGCCTGAACAACCGCTCCACTTTTATTTGTTACATAAGATCCATCAGCATTTTTCAACTTAGCTGTAAGATTATAAGTACCTGAAGTAAGCCCCGTTCCAATATTACCTGTTGTAACAGGAGTTCCTGACGTTATATTAGCATTTCCCCATTCTATAGTATATCCAGCGGGTGCATTCGCAACTGTTGCAGTCACTGTTTTATCTGTTGCTCCTTGACACAAAGTAGCCCCCGTCACCGTTATTGTTGGATCTGGAATTTCAGGTTGTAGTGCCCAAGATCCTGTATAAAAGTCACTCCCATCATCAGGATTTAAATTTCCAGCTTTATAAGTACCAGAATATTTAACCCCTCCATATTCTACAGATAATACTATAGTTGTTCCTGATGATACTGCATTATAGTCAGTATGCGTTAAATCAAGTTGTGCAAAATAATACCCACCAGCATCAAAAAAATCAAAAGACCCACCAAAAGCCGTTTTAGTAATTACAGGAGTACTCTGTATCGTTAAATTTATATTCGAATAATCACCGGCAGAACATGATCCTGTACAAGGTAACTGAAAATACATTGTTTGAGGTATTGCCCATAAATGCCCCGAAACTGCCAACAGCAAGATGCAAATTATAACAACTCTTTTCATTAGTATAAATTATATATGATTCTAATTTTTATTATTTCTATTAAATCTCTCTAACGAATTCAAGGCCAAGTAAAATCAATCAATGAATTCCTACCCTCTGTTCCTCCAACATAGAGGAATAATACATCATACCCCGCTCTTGCATGATATCCATTTAACATAGCTGGATTACTTTCACTTGTAAATTTGTTCGTAAACGTTATATAAGAATCACTCTGAGGATTTTGAGCTGGATAACGTTTATCCATATTCCAATATCCAATTGCAGATAATTTAGTGACTATCCCCGTCGCTATTAATTGTGATGTCGTTAAAGTTATCCTATCAAATGGAAGATAACATATATTGGGAGAAGATTTTATTGACCCTGCAGTATCCGCTACATTTTTGTTATCAAACACAACATCTCGAGAATCACGAAGTTTACCAAACATCACAAATTCAATTCGATTACCCGGATTTACAGAGATGGAGAAACACAACCCTACCTTTAAATCCACATGGGTACCTGCTGGAGAAACTCCAGTCATACCAACCCATCTATTGGTAAATACCATATAAGAATCATTTAACCATCCCCAATTCCCCGCTTCCTTTACCGAATTATTTGCAGAATTTTTATATTCATCTTTTGCCCATGCATTCACACTCGAAATATATAACTTATTGCTAGCATCTTTATGTTTTCCATCCAATATATAATCTACAAAATCAGTTACATAAGTCAATCCATATCGAGTATGCATATCAAAAATATACGGGAATGCATATATTCCTGACTGACCTTTATTCGTATATACCGTATCCGTCGCATCAGCAATATGACGGACATATCCAAATGTATCAGTTTCAAAAGACTTATATTCAACACTACAAATTGTTCTGTTTGCTGTCACATAATAAAACTCAAGCGAATCCATTGTTGGCTCTGCCCATGATAAAGCAGTAATGCCCGTTCCTGTAGCTTCCGCAGTATAAACATTTCCATCTTTTCCAGTCAAGCAATAAGGATCCCACTTACGACTCCATACTGTATAATCATCAGCCCAATCAGTATTACCCCATACTAATTGAATATGACGTTTATCATCTATCGTATCTATATCTGTAAGTGGTGCATCAGGTATACGATAAATATGAGCTGTATCAGAACCCTTACACCCTGCTACACTCTTACTAGATGCTGTTACAATATATTGAAGATCTTTATCTCCCATAACTCCACTTATTGTTGGATTTGTTGATGCACCACTCAAACTACCTGTCGTCCATGTGGTTCCATCACTACTTTCCCAAACGTCCCAAACATAATCAAAATCTTTGGGATTTACAACATTTAAGTTAAAAATACTGTCTTTGTGTAAAGCAAGACAATTCTCCGCCAACTCAACTTCCGGTAACGCACCAATATTTCCTTCCAATTCAAATCTTGCACTACAGTTATCATTAGAAGCAATAACAGCAATTTTATAACTTACAGTTCCCGTTGTAAAATGTGCTGTAGCCTTATCACACCCGGAACCAAGTGCCGCTGCATCACAAAATATCGAGCCATTGTATGGGTTAATCCAATCATACTTCGTTGCATTAGAAGTCTCTATCGCAAAGTGTACTGCTGTAGAACAACTGTCCAAGGCTTTGAATGAAATCAACTCTATACCCGGACCAATCAGTAAATCCGCCGTATCTTTTGATACACCACCATTTATACTTACTTCAAACCGATAAAGTCCTACTGCGGCTGTACTGGTATTAACAACTAAACTATCCAGATTCGTACTTCCTATCAGAGGCAACGTTGCACCTCCAACCTGAGACCAACTATAAGTAACACCTGTCGTTCCCGCCGGTGAAAGTACTGTCGTCAATACTGCACGCTCTTCTCCCGCACAAACCGTATCTCCAATAGCTAATATTGTTGCCAAAGGTGTCCCCTCAATACCAATCGTAATTGTTGCTGAATCTATACAATTAGTTTCCGTATTTCTAACAAGCACTTTGAATGTTGTAATCTCCTCAACAACAAAATTCAGTGTATTTGCACTTCCAAATCCTTGAATCAAAGAATCTGTAGGCGTTTTTACTTTTAAGAATTCATATTCATAATTTCCCATTGGACCAGCCGTTAATGTAACTGTTGTTCCCACTGCTACCGGACTTCCAGAAGGTAAATTTATACTCCCATTAGCTGCTACCAATGTCGCTTCAAAACCATTTACCTGTATATTTAAAGTCGCATCCGGACCTTCACAACCATAACGGTCTGTTACATGTACTTTTACAGTTTCTGTTTTTACCGTTGTTGAAGCAAAACTTGCAGTTGCCTCATTATTCGTTGTTTGAGTCGCATTTGTCCAAGTATAAGTAAACGGTCCGTTAGTTAATCCTGTCGTATCGGCTACCAATGTCACCATCTCATTACTACATACCTTTTCTGTCCCAGTTAGAGTTACCTCAGGTTTAGCAACTACATGTACTGTAACCGTGGCTGTATCCACACAACCTGTAATAGAAGTTCCTTCAACAGCAAACGTATAATCGCCAATACTCGTTGGAGTAAATGTGATTCCTGCACCACTTACTACAGCTGCTGATGCATTATACCAATTATAGGTTGCAACTCCGGAAGCTGTCAATGTTGTACTTGCTCCACTTTGATAACAAACAATTGTATCTCCGGCAATCATTACATTAGGTATTTCAATATCAACCTTTACTGATTTAATCACAGGATCACACCCCTCAGAAGCTCCCTTTAGATAATATGTCTGAGATGTCGTTGGAGAAACAACAGAAGTTGTCAATTGATTTGTTGAAGCAGCCGGATCTGTCCAATAAGTAATACTAGAAGCAGGATACGTCGTTTGTGCCCAATTAATACCCGAAATCAAATCAACACTACCAGCCTCACAAACACTAAGTGGAGAATTTACCTCCAATTTAGGACCATTCAAGACTGTTACCCTTATTGTATCTTCAGCTGTTTTACATACACCATTCTCCGCACGTACATAATATGTGTGTGTACCGGGAGTATTTACAGTTGGAGAAATTGTAGAAGTAAAATTCGCTGAACTTCCATATTTCAATGCCCCCGGAGAAGTAGTAGAAGCAACTGTCGATAAATTCACAGAGTTACAAGCAGCAAGTTCATGTTTAGACAATGTAAGCGTCGGCATTTTATCTACTGTTACCACGATAGAAGCACGCTCCACCGTACATCCATGTACATCTGTACCATCTACATAATACGTAGTAGTTTGCGTCGGTGTGACAGATTGAGTGGTTCCATTTATTCCAAGTGTCGGATCGTTCGGCACAGAACTCCACGTATATGAACCTCCTGTCAGTCCGCTTGCCGTCAAGGTCACGTTAGAGGATGCTTCACACACAATTTGATCTTCGGACAAGTTCAGCTTTTCCGGAACATATACCTGTATAGTTGTATCAGCCGTAGCAATACACCCATTGTCATCTTTCCGCTGTACTTTAAACTGTGTTGCAGTAGTAATTGATTTTGTTTTTGATTTTCCTCCTCCATCTGCAACTCCTCCTACGGTCCAGCTATACTCTGTATCTGCCCCTCCACTTGTAACCTCAACACTTGCATCACCACCAGGACATACAGATCCTTTGTCCGCCGTTAAAGTAACCGTCGGAAGATCATTCACGATTACCTTACGTGCTGCCGAATCAACACAACCATAAACAGATGTTGCTATAACCTTATAAGTCGTCCCTACCGTATTGACTGTTGTAGTCGCAACAGATTGAGTAGCACTAGTCGGCGCTGTTATAGTTGAAGGCTCTTTCCACAAATAACTTACTCCTTCCGTAAGTGAGGTTGAAGCGGTTAAATTTAACGTTGATTTCAAACAAACTGCCAAATCTGCCGAAGCATCTCCATTAATTTTCACATCAGGCGTTGCACCTATAACCAATTTTACACTCTGATTTATCGTTTTACTTTCAGCATCTGTAAGAGTTACTTGTATAGTATACGTTCCAGGCGTTGCTGTCATCGGATTAAACGTCAATACCAAAGAATCTCCTTGTGCAACTTTAGTTTGAATTCCTGCTGCTGACGGAATACTACCCCATGTATACGTGTAAGGTGTAGTACCAAACATAGCTTTAGCCCTCAATACAGCTCCGTCACTCAAATCAGTAATACAAACTGTATCTCCTTTCAACAAACTCCAAGCCAAAGCCTTCGCTGTATATTTAACCTCTACTTCAGCAGAATCCTTACATCCTTTTGCCGTCGTCATTACCACCTGATATTTCGTAGATGCTGTAGGTAATGGAGGATTGTAAGTTGCAGATGCCGTATTGCCCAAATGAGCCGGCACCGGATTCACCCGATTATAACTATAACCCGTAATAGCACCGGCATTTCCCGCAGAAACACCTATTGCCGTCAAGGTTAAACTTGAAGAAGTGCCTTCTATAAAAGTAGCCGGATTAGCTGTCAAGCCCGCACCTTGAATATATCCCCCCTCTACAGTTTGAGAGCCAGTCGCCGTACATCCTTTTGCATCCGATACTGTCAACTCAAGCGTATTCAAACCTTTTCCTAAAGTAGCCAACACTTGTGCACTATTACTCTGTACCACAAAACTAGCGCCTCCACCTGTTGCAGTCATACTCCATACATAATTAGAATAGGGCGTCATACCGCCAGTCACCGTTGCCGACACATTCACATCCGTTCCGGCACAAGCATCTGCAATTGTCGATATCGTAACCGTAGGTATTTCATTTATAGCTATATTATACGCATCTGAACGTGTCTTACATCCACCTGCGACCTCTGCCTCCACAGTATAAGAAGTTGCTGCAGTAAGGTTTGGTGTCGTATAAGAAGTACCTGTACCAACCTGATTATTGGAAGCATTATACCATTTATAAGTAACACCAGCCACCCCAGCAACCGTCAATGTCGCATTGCTTCCTTTACATACTTCCGTAGGACCGGAAATAGTTGGTTTAGCCGGGCTCTGATTTACTGTAGCTTTCAACTCCACAGTATCTGAACAACCCGTCGTTGTATTTTGCCCTACTACCCAAAATGATTTAGGAGAATCAGCAAAAGCTACTGTTTGAAAATTAGACGTCGGATTAGTACAATTGGCATTAGAATAATATGTCAACGTTAAACCTGTTGTCCCTCCCAAAGTAGCAGAAGCCAAATCAATCTGCGAACCTTCACACTGCGGTGTCGGCTGATTCGTAACTGATATATTCGGTTTGGGATTTACCGTAACCGTTGCCGTATAGTCAGCAGATTTACAAGTTCCTTTTACAGATTTCACCAAATAGGTTATTGTAGTAGGTGAAGTTCCTGTATTTACAGGAGTAACATTTACTGTATTGGCTGTCACCGCAGAACTCGGATTTACCCATTCCCAACTATCTGCCGTCTGTCCTGCAGCGACTGTTGCAGTCAAAGTAATAGTCTCCCCGGAACAAACAGTAGACTTTGACGCAGCTAAAGTAGCAGACGGAGCCTCATTTACTGTAATCTGCAATTGAGTCGTATCCAAACATCCTGCATCTGATCGCGCAATAGCTTGATATGTCATTGTTCCTTGTGGAGCGGCTGTATAATTACCATTAGTTGTACTAAAAGTACTGTGCGATGCAATATTGACATCTGTTGAAGTTCCTACTGCACTCCATGCATATTGCTTTGCTACATTTTTAGAATCAGTAATAGACAATGTCAATGCATCATCTTTACAAATTGTAGCAGCTGGAGTAGGAACAATTGTAATATTCGGTTTCGCACTCACAACAAAAGCAAATGTTGCATCTGCTGTATTTCCACCAGCATCCGTTACTGTTGCTTTTACTTTATAATCTCCAGCAGGACAATTCTGTGCTATCTGAATGTTATCCCCACTTACAGTTGCATAAGAAGGATTAAACGTATTCGTTCCTCCTCCATCAGTCAAGGCTATGGTATAAGCCCCGTCTGCATTCGATACTGTAGCTATTGTACTAACATTCAAAATACTTCCCTCACACATATTTGCAGTAATATCGGGAACTGAAATCGTAATTTTTCCCCCTGTAAAATCAACTATTTTATCGGTATAGTCCCATGTACCAGCAGGATAAAGATTATCTGAAATCTCATTTATTCCTCCACAATCATAAGTTATTACAATATGCAAATTATAATTATTTGAAACATTTTCTGCACTCAACGTTCCAAAATCAAAATCTCGAAATTCAACAGATAGCCCTAAAAGACCACCTAAATCTACAAACTGCGTATTTACAGGTGATGAGCCAATTGATGAGCCATCTGCATCAATATTTCCCAATGCGATTATTGCTTGTGTTGTTGTAACTGTACCAACATCATGAAATGTCAAAAAGCATTTCGTAAAATCTGTTGCTCCTGCCATATCTATATCTGGACTCACACCCGGTGTTATTACAGTCGTGGTAACAGCTTCCGTTTCTAACGCAACATAAAATCTCATACACGAAGCATTGCTCGTAGGAATAAAATTTCCGTTTAATCGAGGCATTACCCATATCATACTTTCCGTTTTAAAACTCCCTGTATTATTAAACGTCTTTGTAATATTCTCTACAGGAGCCGTCCACGTTGTATCTCTACACGTTTTTTGTTGAGCTTCGACACAAAATGTCATCAATATATAAATCCCAAACAATAAAATTTTTTTCATAGGACTATTTATAATCTTCAAACTTCCAACTTAATTTTTCGATGTTAACTCTAGACTGAATTACCGTCCATGGTCTTATATAAAGCTTTTTATTTATTTCTTGCGGATTCCAAATATTAAGTGTACTATTATAATCTGCATACTTATTCGGCCTTCTCCAACTCTGATTCGTAAATGTCCAAGTTTGAAGAGATACTTTATCAGGTATCTTATTTCCAATATGCTGCAACCAGCAGGAATCAACTGAATATAAAGATGCTGCTATCATATTATACCTATCAATACTTCCTTGTGCATATAAATCGTATGCAACATCAGAAGGTAATTTTCCATATAACAACAACTCTATATCACTTTTATCTACTATAGTTTCTCTAAAACGAACTTGATATACTTTACCTAAAACTAAATCCGAAGTATCTCCTGTAAATACATTTAATGTTTTATTATATTTCAAGCGTTTTTCTCCCCATGTATTCATAGTTGCAGTATAAGATAAAGACGAAAGTGTAAAAATATTATATTTCCCATCCCCACTTATATCTTTACCAAAATATTTTGCTAAATCTGTCATATTAACTAATCCTTTAGCTTTCATATCAAAAGGATAAAGAAAATAATTATATGAATCATCCGCTAAATCTGTTGAAATTATAGAAACCCACTGTTTAAAATACCCAACCGTATCGCTGGAACGAGAGTAATAACTCTGTCCTAACTCAGCGATATAACGGCTTGCATTGGCATAGAAGAATTCCAAGGTATCATTTGAAATATCCACCAGATATCTATCTGAATCAGCTACAACCATAGCTCGCGATGCATATTGTGTTGCCACTGCATAACCATCCCATTTCACACTCATAACCCGAACAGAATCCGCCTGTTCCAATCCCGGTTGCGTGTGATCCCACAACAAGAGAATATTTCCCGTTATAGAATCCTTATCAATATCCAAAGCTATTGAATCCGGTATGATATAAGCCCGAACCGTATCCGTTGCAGAACAAGCAGCATTAATCTTGCTACTGGCTTTAAATACATATTCCACATCACCGGACAAAGGTTGGGATTGCATCGTCAACAGTGTATCCGTTCCATCTATCTTACCTGACGGATCAGAAGTCCATTGATAATCAAACGAACCATTCAGCAATTGCGTCGTTTGATCCACATGCAGAGTAAAGATACTATCCCGATATTGAGCAAATGAAGGCTCCAAAATATTGACAACCGGCATTTCACCAATCGTAGCATCAATTCCTACAGTGTCAGATACACAACCATTTGCTGCTACAGCATATACCGTTACCGTATGATGCCCTGTTAAAGACAATACCAACATATTGCCAGTCACTGCTAACGGACTGCCGCCATCCAAACGCCATGTATAGCCTAACACCGGCTCTCCTGTATTCGTCACCTGAATCGTATCATTCTGACAATCCCAATGACCATTCAAAGCCAATAACGGTGCATAAGCATCATTCACTTTTACATTGACTTTTGCTGCCGCCTGTTTACCATTTGCGCCAGTCACCAATACTGCGTAGGTATAGTCTCCTGCAACCACCGGTTTAAACACAACCGATGCCGTATCGGTTTTTCCAACTAAGAAATCTGTCGGAGTCCAATCAAAAGTAGCTCCTTGCACCGGCCCACAAGTAATCTCAGCTGTCCACGTCATTGTGTTATTCAAACATATCGTATCTGTCTCCGGTGTCGCTTTCACGCACAATCCGTCAATATTATCTATAATAACTTTGGCTGTATCCGGTAAGCTGACACAATTATCACCATCCGTTACATACAATTGATAAGATGCGGGATCATTTAACAGTTTTGTTTGCGGATACTGATAAGCCGTATCGGCAAGAGTTGCTAATCCGCTTGCCGGAGACCAGTGCCACTCATAATCAGCCACTGTCGTACCTCCGGTACCCATCGTTGTAATACTTCCCAACAAAACTGTACTATTACCCGCTTGTATAGTCATATCTGGTCCTGCACTAATTATCGGAGCCGTATGTGTAGGATCCTGCACCAACATAATCGAATCAGCACCTACCAATCCGGACTGATCCATCACTTTCACACTATATTTATCCACATCGGCATAAGCAACCCATAAGGTATCGCTTAATCCATTTGTATGAGACGAATTTAGTAAAATTCCGTCTCTATACCAAGAATATTCAAAATTTAATTGTCCTCCGGCTGCACTAGCTACCAACATAGCTGCACCTCCCAAACATACTTGATTACCATAAGGAGATGTCAAAGAAACAAGCAAGCTATCTCCCATGACTACAATGTCTTTTTCCAATGTATCACTCGGACAACCATTAGCATCCGTAGCAAATACCTTCATTGTATAATTAGCCGGAGTGTTTACCAATACATTGTAATAACTAATAATTCCCTGTTCAACCGAATCTTTCGGTAAACTGCCAAACCAATGATAAATATATTCCTTATCTGCACCAACTACAATTGGAGTACCTCCCGTTGCTTGTACACCTGCAGAAATATAAGCCGTATCATTTACCAGATAATTCGGAGACTGAGGTTGTGCCAGCCAATTCAACAGAGAAGGACGTCCGAATACCTCTCCCGACAATGTACGGGTCATACTACATACCGTTCCATTAGACGCCGTCACTTCTATAGTATAAGCTCCCGATGCTGAAATCGTATAAGTTGCCGCATTGAATGCTGTTTGCTCAACTGTCGCAATACCGGCAGGTATCGTAGACCAACTATAATTTTGCGTTGCACCGGATCCGGTAGCTACCACTTTTCCGACACCACAACTATCTGTTATAGCCAAACTTAACAACGGAGTAGGATTCATATCCACCGTAATTTGCTTAACAGATGAACTACACTCACCCAATTTACCTGTCACTTCATACGTATGCTGTCCCGTCAAGGTCACCACAAATATACTATCAGTACAACTAATCACTGAACCATCTTCTTTCCATTCATAAGAGGAAGCAAAGTTAGTCGTACCACTAGGATAAACTACCTTCAACGTATCATATTGACAATCATTTGTTCCACTCTTCACTAAATCAAACTTCGGAGCTTCAGAAGACAATACATGAATATCCGATTTTAGTGCCGCCACTTTGTTACCGTCTTCTACCTGAACAACAAAGGTATAATCACCTGCTACCGTCGGTACAAAATGCGCAGAATCTCCTTTCACTTCCAATTCCGTCATAGTAGGAGTCCATGTAAAAGTCGCCGATGCACTTAACGAATTTGTAGCTTCCCGAACCACCATCCACACATCATTTCCCAAACACAATGTATCAACAATCGGATCAATACTCAAATGCAATCCATCCGGAGTGACATTCACTATCACCGTATCCGGTAAGCTGACACAATTATTATTATCCGTTACATACAATTGATATTCTTGTTGTGCTGTAAGTGCTTTCGTTAAAGGATATTGTTTAGTTGATTCAGTTGTCGTGTTCAACATATTCGCAGGCATCCACAACCATGTCTGAATATTCGTACCACCTCCCAACAAAACAGTCTGTGCACCACTGGCAATAGTCATATCAGGACCTGCATCGGCAGGTGTAGCTATCAAGGTCGGGCTAATAGTCAACTGTATCGTATCACTTCCTAATCCCAACGGATTACCGCTATCTCTTACTAACACATAATAGGATTCTGTAGCAGTAGGCATTACTATCAACTGATCCGTCATACTACTACTTGTTACAACTTTAATCGGATTAGGCTGTCCAAGTAAATACCATTCATAAGTATAATTAGCTGTACCTCCATTTACTGTTGCCTCCAAAATAGCAGAACCGTTCTGACATACAACAGTTCCATATACTGAATTCAAATCTACACTCAATGGCGTATATCCCGTTACATCAATATCGTATACAACAGTATCACTAATACATCCCATAGCGTCTACCGCATAAATTTCAATATGATAGGACATCGCCTGTGCAACAAACTGGAAGTTATCATTATCTGTTCCAAACCACGTTAATGAATAAGGTGAAATGTTATTATATACATAAGGAGCCGTCCCTCCTGTAGCTTCTGCAGTTCCTTGAATTAAACTGCTAACAGCCACCGGACTTGAAGTAACGGAAGGTAAAGTAACCGTAACCTTATGAATATCTACCGTCACCGTATCAACGTCAGACCTGCAATTACCTTCTATGGCTACCACTTTCACATGATGAACCCCTGTTGTAGTCATTGGAAATTTAGCCCCTGTAATACCAGTCTGCAAAACTCCGTCTACATACCATTCATAAGCACTAGGAGTAATGCTTCCCGTTGCCAGATATGCTTCTAACGTATCTCCCAAGCAATAAACAGGATTCAAATCCGTAAGCATAGGTGCATAATCCGGCTTCACATGAATAGTTACACTAGCCGTTTTCTCTACCCCATTTATATCTGTTGTCTTAACATCAAAGGTATAATCACCCGCTGCAGTCGGAGTAAATACAGGTGTAGAAGATGTTGAATCATCCAAACCTGCCGCTGGTGACCATCTGTATGATATCGGGAAATAATCATCTGGAGCAACTACACTCAATTGAGAAGTATTAGCCAAACAAATTGTATCCGGCGTTGCCACAGCAAGAATAGTTGTTACAGAATCACAATTCACAACTGTAAAATGAACCGTATCACTCTTACAACCATTCATGGGCTCTTGTGCTACCACTGAATAATTTCCCGGTTGTGCATTCGGTATAATCACCGGATTACCCGTTGCAAAATAATTTCCGCTAGCATCAAACCATTTCACAATAGCTCCCCAATCAGAAAGCGAATTTAAAGAGGCATTCACATTCACATTACAATTATCCCAACTCGGTTTAATTCCTAATGTCAAACTCGGGTTATTAACCGTAACATTAAATGTCTGTTCTACCGAATTAGCGCATCCTTGACCTGTTACTCTTATCTTATACAAACCATTAGAAGCGTTATTCACAACAGCCGGATTTGTCGTTGCTATAAGTTGGCCTGCAGGATTCAACCACTCTATGTATGCGCTCCAGTCACTTAATGCCAATAACTGCAACGTAACTGTTTCCGTACAACTTGCATAACCACTCGGATTTAATGTTATCTCAGGCAAAGTATTCACTTTTACCTCAAATTCCAATGTATCACTATTACATCCACCCGTAGTACCCTCAGCAAAAACATAATAAGTACCATTTGTAGTTATCGTTGCAGAAACAGGTGAACCGGTAGCTATAACCGTACTCTTATCCTGAGCTAACCATTTCACCGTTGCCCCTGCATCACTCAATGAAGACAACTGCAACAATACATTCGTATCACAAGAAGTAAACAACGGCTCTACAGTTATAAGAGGTTCTGTTTCCGTAGACACATTAAACGGTAATGTATCACTCTGACAGGAAGCACCCCCAACTGCAACCACATAATGTATGCCATTATTAGCAGGAGCTTCATGTAACATATACGGATTCCCTGTACCTAAAGAATTCTTGTTCACATCAAACCAGTGCACTGTTGCACTCAAATCACTTATAGAAGTCAATTGCAAAGTAACATCCTGCGTACAACTAGAATACCCACCGGCATCTACTGTTATAATCGGATTCGTATTAGGACGAACCGTCACTGGCAATGTATCACCACAACCAGCAGCTGTTACACTAATATAATAAGTTTCCTCATGCGTTACCCCCGTTATGGTAAAAGGATTCGTACTTCCCAATACCATAGTCTTTGACGGATTTAACCAATTTACGATAGCCGAAGCATTGGTCAAACCGGAATAAGCAACTATTACATCATTCCCACAAGACGTATATTGCGGCTGCAACGTAACACTGGGTTTCGTACCCAACAATACGTTTACAGTTACAGTATCACTTAGGCAACCGTCTCCATTTTCCGCATAGACATAATATGTTCCGGATGTTGTTACAGTTGTTGTATTTATGTCCGTATAAGTATTATCTAACCATTTTAATGTTGCCGTATTATCACTACAAACTGCAACTAAATCCAAAGAATTACCACAACTTGTTTGCGGATCCATTGCTGTCACTGTCGGACGAACCCCGAACTGTACATCAACAGATAGTGTATCGCTCGTACAACCACTACCAGCATCCGCATAAACATAATACGTTCCAACCGATGTCACCGTCGTTGAAGGCAAGGACGTATAATCACTCTTCAACCACTTCAACGTGGCCCCAGGATCACTGCTCGTGGCTACTAAATTTACACTATTATCACAACTCGTCTGAGGATCCGTTACCGTTACTACTGGAGAAGTATTCAACTGGACATTTACAGGGATTGTATCACTCTGACAACCCGTGCCGCCATCTGCATAGACATAATACGTACCTGAACTCGTCGCCATCGTTCCTGAAAACGCATTATAACTGCCATCCAACCACTTCAACGTGGCTCCAGGATCACTACTCGTGGCTACTAAATTTACACTAGAACCACAACTCGTCAAAGGATCCGTCACTGTTATTATCGGGCGTGTACCGACTTGTACACTCACTGCTACTGTATCACTCGTACAACCTCCCGTCGTTGAAGCATAAACATAATACGTACCTGAACTCGTCGCCATCGTTCCTAAATACGCATTATAACTGCCATCCAACCACTTCAACGTAGCACTCGGATCACTACTCGTGCCTACTAAAGCTACACTAGCATCACAACTCGTCAAAGGATCTGATACCGTTACTACCGGGGAAGTATTCAATTGAACACTCACTGCTACTGTATCACTCATACAACCACTACCTCCATCGGCATAAACATAATACGTACCAGAAGTCATTACTGTAGGTGAAGGCAATGATGTCGTTTTATCAGATTCCAACCATTTCAACATTGCTCCAGGATCACTGCTCGTAGCAACTAAATCCACTCTATCATCACAACTGGTTTGAGGATCTGTCACCGTTATTACAGGACGGGTATTCAGCAATACATTTACTGCCACCGTATCACTCATACAGCCTGTACCACCGTCTGCATAAACATAATATGTACCACCATCTGATACCGTCGTTGAAGATAATAACGTATAATCACTCTTCAACCACTTCAACGTGGCTCCAGGATCACTGCTCGTGGCTGTCAAATCAACTTGATTATCACAACTTGTCAAGGGATCTGTTACCGTTACTACCGGACGGGTATTTAATAATACGCTGAACGCCATCGTATCGCTCGTACAACCACTACCAGCATCCGCATAAACATAATACGTTCCAACCGATGTCACCGTCGTTGAAGGCAA
>NZ_CALPCZ010000022.1 GCF_943193135.1 Odoribacter lunatus | reverse complement strand
TTCCTCCAAAAAGTCAATGCACTTTTGCTCGTCTGAAAACCTCGAATAAATCTCAAAAATTGACTTTGCTTCAAATTTTATCATTTCTAATGCGCTTATTTTGAGATGATAGTGCATAACAAATATACATTAATTCATATTCATCTACACCATATTTTGAAAGAAATTTGAGGTTTTCGGGAATTATTTTGAGATGAAAATCAATAAGTTCTGTTGGAATATTATTGTACAGAAATCTTTATATTTGTAGCGTTCATCAAAGGATGAACGAACATATCGGTTTTAAACACGGAAAGTGTTTAGGCTTTCATTCTCATTAGTAAATCTGGTAAATGTTATTTTAATATATAATAACATGTTATAAATGAGAGTTTTATGTAAATATTTCTCTAAATAAAGAAACAAAATAGAAACAAAAACATCTTTTTTACGATTTCCCGTTTTTTTTGCTTGCACTACTTTTCATTCCTTTCAGTTGTTCACACTCGAAGTCCTTTTTCCAACCTTCTTGCATAATCTTTGTCTTCAGACAAGCATCGCAAACCTCAAAGTGCAAACCTCGATTTTCTTTCAAGGAACATCCGTTTTACAAAGATACGCTTTTTTATAAAGACATAAACATACGGACAGGTAAATGTACCTGCCTATATTTAGTTTAGCATATATATATGACTAATATCCTAAACTAAACTATTTCTTCGGTTCTTTTAGTGGTATATTTTATGCAACCAAAAGAGAAGAGAATCCCACAGCCTGTATTTTCTCTTTTCGCTGCAATCCTATTTTATTTACTCGTTGGTTGAATTAAGGATCTAAATATTTACAAATGGAAAAGTTGCACATATCGCTGATTTTTAGTAATTTAATGGTGACAAAACCGTTGAATACTATTTATCTGCTTATGCGCAACTTCATAACAAATTTCGTCAGAATCCTCGGAATCTGCAAGGATTTCGCCGGAAATCGTGTCAATGAACTCGGAAATGTACCTCGTTGTGGTGTTGTTCCCAAGTTTTCCGATCTGGAAGTCATCGCTCTTGGCATAACAGCTGAGTCATTTCACATTGACAGTGAGAACGATCTGTTTTATCGTCTGCACCATGAGTGCAAAAACGACTTGCCAAACCTGATTAGCCGCAGACAGTTCAATGCCCGTCGTAAGCTGACAGCACGGCTCGCAGAGGAAATCCGCAAGGATGTGGCAACCTCCATTGATGGAGGGGAAAATGTTTTCTGCATTGACACTAAGCCCGTAAAGGTATGTCAGAACGCAAGAGCCAAACGCTGTGCAATGGGACGGGACAATCCCGAAGCAGCTCCGGACTGGGGCTATTGTGCATCGCAAGGAATGTATTATTATGGATATAAACTCCATGCTGTCTGCGGAATAAGCGGTGTTATCCATTCCTTCGACATGACAACTGCAAGTGTCCACGACCTCCATTACCTCAAGGATGTGCAGTGGGAATATCATGACTGCATGATGCTTGGTGACAAAGGCTATCTCAGCACAGAAGTGCAGCAGAATCTTTTTGACGTCGCCAACATTACTTTGGAAGTTCCGTATCGGTTGAACCAGAAGAATTGGAGACCGCCTACATGGGCATACAGAAAGTTCCGAAAGCGGATTGAGACCGTTTTCTCCCAACTCAACGACAGTCTTATGATGATACGTAATTATGCAAAGCAATCCTGCGGACTTTTCACCCGAATGGCAGGTAAAATAGCCGCTATGACTTTCATGCAATATGTCAATCTCGTTAATCATCGTCCGATTGGACAGATAAAATATTCACTAATTTAATTCAACCAACAGGTTTATTTATTCCCTTTTATCGGATCTCCCGTTGTGGGAGTTGCACCATTGCGTACCGACTTTCGGTCTGTTTGATGAGAATTGTGTCGCAAAGGTATATGTCCTGTCTTTCTTTTGTGCAAGGTCGGAGCCTGACGGTTCACGACCAAATCTCCACACACTGCAATCAGAGGTAGTATTTGCTTGTGAAACCCTGCATAAAGAGCCAAGACACCTTATGAGGCGACATAATTTCAATCAATCCCGAAAGTAGTAAATACTACATGAGGGATAAAAAAGAAAATCAAATGACAACAGAAAACAGCAATCGTATGTACGAATCAGAAGAAGTAACCGAAATTATTGGCGCACATTGCAGCCTACTCGTTCCATACAAAGGATACACAGAGGGAACGGTTGTGGGAGATTACGGCAACAAAATAGTCGTCCGTCTCAACAATGGTAAGGAGATAGCGGAATACCGTGATGAAGTAATTATCTATGATTAAAAAGGGAGAAGTTATGGGACAAATAGCATTCAAATTCGTCAAATGGGATGTGCCGGAATTGGCGACACTGAAAGACTGCAAGGTTTACAGGTTACGAGAGTGCCTCAATAATGGAGGCAAATTGACCCGTGATGACAAAAATTGGATAACGGAACAAGTAAGAGGATGCTGCCGTTTTCAGAAAGGCATCGCATTGATGGGCTATTACTTCGATTTCTCGGATGTTCTCAAGCGATATTACGTCAAACAGTACGGACATATTGCTGAATATTACGCAATCGACAAAACAGCCTTGCGTTCCTCACTTTACGGGAGAATTGAGAATATTGTTGAAGTTAAATAACCAAGAACATGAAAGTTACAATCGAACATGTCTTCTGTCGTTACAGCGATGAAGCAACGGACATTTATTTCCGCATCATCAACACAATCCTTTTTTCAATCGACGAAGCGGAATTGCGTGCCAGCATGGAACGTCTGAAAACGGAAATACATCTTGACGATTATTTCGTATTCGGCTACGGGGCACATCATCTGTGGGTCTGCCAAAGACGCCCCAGCGATCAGGCTAAAATTTTTGAGAACCGGGTAATCATGGCTGAATTTTGATGACGGTGGGAACAGGCTGAAATGGATAACGGACAATTTCAGCCACCCGCCATTTCCTTTTGTATAATCCTATCTTTCTTTTTTGGCTGCGCCATATCCTTTTGTAAAACCGGTCATTCGTGAAAAGCGGACTTCCGCTTTACCCATAACCTCCACCGACCACCCGCACGACGTATTTTCGTTCATTGGCATACAGAGCCGGAGACACGAAGCGGAACAACTGGTATAGGATGTATGGCGACGCGCAGAGGATTCCGGCACATAATGCGGCTTTCATGTGGATGATGAACTGCTCGGCCAGTCCCGTGTTGATGAGTTTCACAAGAAAATCCGGCGCATCGGCTTCCGTCACCAGACCGCTGAACGCATAGAGCAAGCGATAAGTGACGAAGTCGGCATCTTTGGGTGCAAGGATGACGGCGAACAATTCCTCCTTGAAGCAGAATGCCGCCACGCCGAACCCGACGGCGACCAGCAGGCTTCTCACGACAGTCGCCCGCAGCACGTCGAAGTGATCCCAGAACGATTGTCTGTCCGCATCCGTTGCCATCCGCTTACTCTTTTTTTGCAGGTTCTTCCTCGATTTCTTTCTCGATATTGTTCATCCCCTCCTTGAACGAACGTACTCCCTTGCCGAGACCTTTCATCAGTTCGGGAATCTTCTTGCCGCCGAAGAACAACAGCATGACCAATGCGATGAGCAGCACTTCCTGCATGCCCAGACCGCCGATAAAAAGTAGATGTGTCATATTATTACATTGTTTTATCAACTTGATACAGCCACTCCGACAAGTGATCTGCTAATACATCATTGTTGAGATCCTGCATCAGGAAGTGTGTATTGCCATAGATGCCGATTTTGGGAAGTTCGACCAACGTTGCATTGCCTCCGTGGCGATTCACGGTCTCCACGAACTTGCGAGCCATTTGCAGGCGCACGCGCCAGTTTTCGTCGCCGAGGTTCTCGGACGGTGTTTCGGGAATATAGTCGCCGAAATAGAGTATAATCGGAATCTGTGTAAGGCGCGCGAACTGCTCCATCGGAACGGGCGTTCCGGCTACGCCTCCCGTTAGCCCGTCGATACGTTCCGGCACTTCGCCCTCGGGAAACACGAAACCGCCCGGTTCATACGCAACGACCGCCTTGACCTCAGGGTTCTGCATGGCAGCTATCCAACCCGGAAATCCGCCGGCCGAGTGGGTAACGAGGACATGGTCGCCGATGCGGTCGGCCAATGCGCCGAGAGCGGGAACGTCCTGCCGGTGGTCGCTCAGATCGGGCGTCATTTCGCGGAAGAACTGCGAGAGCGACACGGAGTCTTTCGGGAACTGCACTCCGTCGTTATAGTTCGGCCATATGCCGAGACGCCATATGTCGAACCAGAACATCTCGTCGGCCACAGGCTTGACCGCAGTGGTCGCCGATGTTCTTCCCGCACGCCCCCGACCGGGCAGATCCATGACATAACTGCTCCACCCGCGGCGCAGCATCAACGTAGCGAATCCGTCGCGGCCGTCGGGTGTCATCTGCCAGCAGACGCCCGAACCGCCGTAACCATGTACATAGACCAGCGGCAGCCGATGAGCGTCGGCGGGTATCTGAAAATCCACAAAGGCATGGTCGGCACGGTAACTCTGTCCGGTCTCTTCCTGCTCCGCCCAGCCGACGAATTTGCGGTTGTCGTATCCGCCCTCTCGCTGTATGGTCACTCCGCCGACAGTGAAATGTCCCTGCTTGGCGATAGTTATGTTCTGCGCTTCCGTTGTTCCGATAAAAGCCATAAGCACTGCCGATAAGATAATCCTTTTCATTTTTGTTGCGTCAATTGGTTCAATACTCCGCGAAACGGTTCAGAATACATTTTGCCGAGGTTCGTCTCCACGATATTCAACAATGCTGAAAGCTGTTCAGCCGTGATGCCCAGATGCAGGCAGATCGACATGTGTCCGTATGCCATCGGCTCCACACCGCCCACGCCGGCGAGAACGGACACCGTAGCGAGTTCCCGTTCTCTGTAAGTAAGCAGGTCGCGCTCGAAAATATCGGCGAACAAATGCTCTTTCAAGAAGCGTTCAACGGTCGGGGCGAATACGGCATATCCTGCTTTCGGAGCATCCGACGGCACACCCGATATTTCGGCGAGTACGTCGCGTCCGCGTTCGTAACGGCTGCGGTTGTCTTCTCTTACCGTCGCTTCCCGACCGACGGGATCGTCGATGCCTTTCGCTTTGCGTTCATCCACTACTTGCATGAACGTCTGGATAGCCCGCAGGCTGCGCGGAAATCCGCAATAGGCGTAGGCGTGAATCAACACTTCATTTACCTCATTGACGGTCATACCGGCCTCCAAAGCCTCCGTGAGTGCCGGTTTCAGATGTTCCAGATCGCCTTTGCCCGTATAGGAAGCCACTGCGACAATGGCCTGCTCTCGGGCGGTCAATGTCTTGTTCGCTTCCGCATAGCGACTTTCGGTCGTCGCTTCGCGGTATTGTTCGTCGCTTACAGGGTCGAGCCAAAGGGTCGCATTCGTCTGCGGATTGCACTCGATAGCCACGTGGGCGAACCAACTGTCGGGCGCTGCACCGTGCCAATGCTCCACATCGGGAGCGATTTCGACGATATCGCCCGGAAACAACCGACGGGCAGGCTGTCTTTTCTCCTGATAGTAACCGATACCTGCCGTAGCGATCAGAATCTGTCCGCCCTTGTGCGAATGCCAACTGTTTCGGCAACCCGGCTCGAAGGTAACGTTGAACATCGGAACATTCAGTTCCCTGTGTTCGCTCAACGGTGCGAGCCATACTTCGCCCGTAAAATTGGGATTCGGGGATATTTTATCGCCCAGCGGATAGGGTTGGCGAAAGGCATTTGCATCCTGTGCATAAGCTCCTGCACATGATATGGATAACATGGCTGTAAGAAATAGATTTTTAATGTTCATATTATTTTTCGTTTTTTGCAAAGGTAATGGCAAGCCCTAAAAACGACGATATAAAAAAATCGGTAAAAACTGCTGTTTTTACCGATTGTATGAACTTGTAAGAATCTGCTACTCCCTGTAATCCGACGGTTTGACACCCAGATTCTGTTGCACGTAGCGACTGAAATAAGCGGGTGACGAGAACCCGAACATGTCGGAGATCTGAACGAACGTCAGCGATTTGTCCCGCAACAGGCGCGTGATGTCGAGGATCGTATAGCGGTTGATCCAGTAGTTGGCCGCATAGCCGCTGACTTTCTTCGACACCTCCGAGAGGTATTTGGAGGTTACGCACAAGCAGTCGGCATAATAGGTCACCTCGCGATGTTCCTGGTAAGTTCCCGCTTCCAGCATCTTCAGAAAACGGTTCATGATGGAGGCGTTCTGCGTGGAGATGTCGCTCTCGCCGTACAGGCGGGCATGAAAATCAAAGAAGTCAAGAATGGCGGCCTGCATGGCATTGACGAGCGTCTCGCGGTAGAACCGGTGTCCGGTATCGGCAATACGCTCTTCGAGCCGCTCGAAATCGCGCCGGCAAACGATCTGCTGCTCCGGCGTGAGGTGCATCACGGGATTGAGGAACAGCGCCAGCGAACCCTTCATGCCGTAGTTGCTCTGCGGCGTGCACAACTCGATGAACCCGGGTTTCGCGTAAATGATCTTGCATCGGAAATCGTTCGACGGTTCGACTCGCTCCACCATTTTCCGCTTGCGGATGATCGACAAGTCGCCGGCGTACATCTCGAAATCCCGCTCATTGAAGCGGTAACGGCACGTACCGTCCAGGCAGAGCAGATGCGCCAGATACTCCTCTTCGGAATCCGTCGGTACGATGCCCAACCTGTCAGCAACTATTATGTCGTTTCGATATTCCATGCCGTTTAACTTCTCAGATGCAAAAATACGAATATTTTAAGAAATAAACGTGCAATCGTTTCAACTGCGATTGCACGTTTTGTTGTTTTTAACAAAGTTGCGACTCTCTATCGTATGATATTTATTGTTCGCAGCCAATTCTCAACTCCGTTCGTATTTCTTCCGGTCGCACCAAATCCTTGTAAATGTAAGGAAGCGGGCGTAAGTTCCACAATCTTTACAAGCGTCTCTTCCCGATAGGTCGAAGCGTAAGTACAGAATGGGATGATAATCTTGTCAGAGAAATCATAGTCCGAAGTTTCGAGGAATGACCATATTGCCATCGGTGCTGTATGCCACCATACCGGACAACCTACAAAAATAACATCGTAATCATCAAGATTATCCACTGAACCTTTCAACTCAGGGCGAATGCCGTTATCCAACTCGTTCCGTGCGACCACCGTACACTCGTTGTAGTCAGACGGGTAGGGATTGACTGTTTCTATACGAAACAGCGTACCTCCAGTCATATCCGCAATTTCCTCCGCCAAGTGTTGCGTATTGCCGCCCCAACTGAAATAGGCGACGAGGATTTTCTTCTCTGCCGGGCGGGCAGTCCCGAATACGGTCTGTGCATCAGCTGCCGTCCAGCACAGCAGGACGGCGAGCAGGGTCATTAATTTCGTTTTCATAATTATCTTTTGTTTTTAATTGTTAGCCATAATTTCAGTCATCCATCTGTCGAAGCTGACCATCCACGTCTCATGGGTATATCCGAAGCCGTGCGGCAGTCCCTCGTATTCGTGCTGTTCCACTTCGACACCCGCTTCGCGCACGGCATCGGCACACTGCTGGAACTGGCGGTAGAACGGGTCGCGCGTGCCGTAGGCGAAGAATGTAGGCGGAATATCGGCTGCCCGGAATTTCTCCACGTCGGTCGAGGCGACGCTCAACCGGCCGTAGAAGGCGTAGATCATGCCGATGGTGCATACGTCGGCCGACACCTCGTCGAACGTATCGGGACGGTAGCCGGCTGCGAGTGCCGTCCCGTTTACCAGTCCGTCGAAATTGAGCGCTTCATCGCCGCAGAGAATACCTCCGGCCGAGAAGCCCACAGAGGCGATGTCATTCGGATCGATCCCATAATCGGCAGCGTGGCGGCGGACGAAGCGGACGGCGCGCGCCAGATCGAGGCTGCCCTCCTCCATCCGGTAGGGCTGCACGCGGTAGTTCACGACGAATGCCTGATAACCGTGCCGGGCAAACCATTGAGCGACGGGCGTTCCCTCCATCCGGTCACTGCGGAACATAAACGCTCCGCCCGCACACACGAGCACCGCGCCCTTTACTTCCGTGCCTTCCGCCACCGGAAAGTAGTTCATGTGGGGACGGAACGATGGCGGATCCTGATAGGAGCCCTGACTGCCCGTATAGTTCGTGACCTTCGCCATATTGCCCTCCGGCCACAGATAGATGGTCGAAGACAGCGGGTTCTGGTCATCATCCCCGACGACCGGCGGCGTGTCGTCATCCGCAGCGGCACGGGTCGTGAACCGGCGTGTTCGGCCGTACACTGCGCCTTCGGCGGTCGTGGCATACGCCCGAAGATAATAGGATGTATTTGCCGCGAGTCCCGTGGCGTAGCAGGCGAACGAAGCAGCATCGCCCGCACCGGCGCTGCGGTTGTCGTCGATGGTCGGATTGTCGGTCGTCGCCCAGCAGATGCCAAACTCCGTAACTGTTTGCGTCTCGCCGATAACGCTACCGCCCGAGAGGGCGTTGTCGGAAGCGATGGCCGTCACTTCGGCGGTTTCGACACGGATGCTGGAATCGGGTGCGCTATTGCCGCTGTCGGCACAACCCGTTGCGGTTGCGCTGACGAGCAGTGACAAGATAGATGATAAAATTGTAGATTTCATAGTATTACAGATTCTTCCCGAAAAACTCTGTCAGCTTGTTTACCGCCTGCTCCACGTATTCCGGCACGTAGTAGGTCTTGATATGCGTGGCGCCGGGAATCAGGAACAGCTCCTTGTCCTGAGTACCCGTGGCACGGCTGTAGCATAATTCCGTCATGTAGAATGTATCTGCAATGCTGCCGGTCATCATCAACAGCGGCCGGTCGATCAGGTACATCCCTTCGCTGGCATCGAACGCCATCAGATCGACCAAACTGCTCTTCGTGTAACGGAACGTGGAATTGGGGTGCGCGTGGGTTTGCAGATAGTATCCGTATCCGTCGCGGTAGAGGTCGAACGGCAGTGCGGCTGCCTGCTCGGGCGTAACGCCGCTCATGTCGCCCATGTATTCAATCTCTCCGCCTTCGGCTTCCTTCTGGCGGGCAGCACAGGCATCGGCCAGACGCTCTTGAACGCTGTTTATCTGCGAGTCGAGAAATCCGTTGCGGCGAACGAGTCCCGTGTTGAACATGCTCAAAGTGGCTATTGCTCTGAACCGTTTATCGGTCTGCGCGGCCGCCAGCGTATAACCGCCACCGCCACAGATGCCGAGGATGCCCACCCGTTCGGAGTCGACGCCCGGATATTGCAGCAGAATATCGGCCGCACGATGGATGTCCTCGATGCGGTTGGCAGGCTTGTCCGTGTTGCGCGGCTCGCCCTCGCTGGCCCCTTGATAGGCGGCATCGAAAGCCAGACAGATATAACCCTGTTCCGCCATGCGCTGGCTGTAAAGACCTGCCACCTGCTCCTTCACGCCGCCGTTGGGATGCGCCACGACGAGGGCGGGATAGCTTTTTGCCGGGTCATAATCTGCCGGTGTATAGACGTTGGCGGCGATTTTCAAACCGCCGAGGTCGTAGGCAATGGGATGAATATTAACCTTGCCGGCTGCATTTTCCGTGATTGCGCCGGTATAGACCAGCCCCCATGGATTCGAATTGTGGCTCTTGAAAGCGGACATATCTGCCACAGTAAATGATTCGTTCGTTTTCATTGTCTCTTGTGCATTTGATGTATTGCATACAGCCAGACCTGCCAACAATACGATTGTAATTATCCTTTTCATTGTTAATCATTTATATTACATATTACTGATATGCAAATGTAAAAAGCTGCCGGCAATCTCAGTTTACATTATTTCCGGTCGGAATTTCCATTTTTACGGAAAATATATTTCTCCCAGAACTTTACGGCATCTTTTTCCCAGCCTTCCGCACTCGTCCCGATACCCAGTCCGAAGCCGTGACGCAGACTCGGGAAGAGATGAAATTCGGCATCGATGCCCAGCGCGTTGAGATTCTCCACCCGCCGCTGCATGACCGACGCACTCGCTATGCCGTCGTTATCGCCGATGACTACGTAAGTCGGCGGATCGTTGCGCGTATAGTCGGTATGGCTGGTGTAACCCATAACGACGACGGCCGGACGCGGGTTATCGGCCTCGATGAATCCCTGTGTCGAGTAGGAACCCAGATAGGCCGCCATGCGCGCGCCTGCCGAGCCGCCCCACAGCGAGTAATCTTCAGTCGATACCTGCAACTCTCCGGCATGGTGCAGGATGAAGTCGATGGCCGCGGCGAGGTCTTCGCACGCCACCTGCGCACCGCCGGTCCGATACTGGATGGAAAAGGCGTTGTAGCCCATTTCGCTCAAAGCGATGGCCAACGGAAATCCTTCGTGAATCGCTCCGACATACGACCAGCCGCCGCCCGGGCAGACGACGGCGAACGGCCGCCCCGCTTCGCCCCGGAAAAAGAAAAGGCCGGTATTGTTCTTGCGTGTATCCGCACGCTTTTCAGCATCGGAATAGATGTCGTAAAAGAGACGATTGCCTGCATGGACATAGTCAATCATTCGGTTGATGGTCTCTACGGCCCGCTCGCCCGTCACGTAGTTGTGATAAGGCAGCATGCTCGCGACGTTTCGAAGCGGCAAATCGTCATCGTACCTCCGTTCGGCAGGCAGGATGAACTGCCCGAATCCTGCGAACGCTTCGTGGGCTATCGCATCTCCGACCGTATGGGAGACGGTCAGGTGGCCGGATGTCGGTCGCGTCGGATCGTCATCGCCCGGCGTTTCGGGCTGCTCTGCCGGCGGTTGCGTATTAGGCTTCGACGGTTCCGCCTCGGACGAGGTACAGGCGACCGACAACAAGCACAGCAAAGAAATAACCATTATGTTCGTTTTCATTTTATGACCTTTTTATGGAATTTATAGCGCAGCCATACGACACCGTGTTCCCGCTGCGAAGCAGAGAGCAGTTGCAGGCTTTGTCCCGCAGCCGGACGGTCGGTCGTACTGCCAATATATTCGAAGATAGAAGGCACACCCAAAAGCCCGTCGATACCGGGATAAACGACAAGACTCAGTTCGTCGATCAGCTCCCCGGCCAGCAAGGCTCCGTTCAATATACCGCCTCCCTGTACCGAAACGGAGCGGATGCCGAACTCACGGCCGACGACTTCGAGACCGGTCCGCAAATCGACCGCATCTTCGACAATGACGTAGGAAATCCGCTTCTCGCGCAGATGGACGAGGTACTCCTCCGTGGCATTCCGCCCCACGATGACGAGTATATTGTCGCCTCTCAGAGAGGAAGAAGTAAAGAAAATGTCGGCATCGGGATCGGCTACGATGAACATCCGCTCCGAACGGCGTTCGCCGATGAATACGGCAGGAGTATCCGGCTGTACGGGATGTCCGGAGATGGTGAATTTATAGGAAAATACGGCACGGACGGTGTTCTTTCCGAACATCCATGCATCCGTGCCCAGTTCGCGGCCGATGGCGGCATAGACCTGCAACAGCGCCGAGGCGGGCGTGCCGTCGAACGGTTCCGACCAACGGTCGTTGAGCAACCGCCCATCGACGGAGCTCATGATATGACAGATTACTTTCGGTTTCATAGCTATTTTTTTACGGGCGATCCTCCGAACACTTCGCTCATCGGCATCGTCGCAAGGGCGTCGTCGATGGACTGCACCTGTTCGGCGGTCAGGCGGATGTCGGCGGCTCCGATATTCTCTTTCAGCCGGCACAGATGGCGCGTTCCGGGAATCGGCACGATCCACGGACGTTTGTTCATCATCCACGCCAGCGCGATCTGCGACGGCGTGGCACGGTGCTCCTCCGCCAAGCGGTCGATAAGCGCGAACAGCGTGCGGTTCTGCTCGAAACTCTCCGGGCGGAACTGCGGCATCGAAGCGCGGTAGTCGGTCGCGGCGTCGAACCGCGTGTCGGCGGTGTAGCACTCCGTCAGCAGTCCGTTCGCCAGCGGCGAAAAGGCCACAAAGCCCACACCCAGCTCTTCGAGCACGGGAAACAGCGCCTCATGTCGGCGCGCCATCATCGAGTAGCGGTTCTGCACGGCTGCGACGGGACAAACCGCATGGGCGCGGCGCAGATACTCTTCCGTCGCCTCCGAAATGCCCCAGTATAGGATTTTCCCTTCTCGGATCAGATTGGCCATCGTGGCTGCTACGCTCTCCGGTTCGACCTTCGGGTCGATGCTGATAATAGAGGTCTATGCGGTCGGTGTGCAGGCGGCGCAACGACTCTTCGACCGAGCGGCGGATAGTCGCCGGACGCGAATCGGGAATCAACGCATGCGGCCCCGCACCGTGAGGATTGTCGAACGTCAGTCCGAATTTGGTAGCCAGCACGATCCGGTCGCGGAACGGTCGCAAAGCCCGGCCCAGCAACTCCTCGTTATCGTGTGGGCGGTCTGCCGTACCATAGACCTCGGCCGTGTCGAAAAAAGTATAGCCCATCTCCACGGCATCGGAGAGCAGTTCCGTCATTTCGTCCTTGTCGGCAGGTGCGCCGTAGGCGTGGCTCATGCCCATACAGCCCAGCCCCACGGCGGACACTCTCAGTCCGCTCAATCCTAATGTTCTGTAATACATGATATTTATCTTGCTTTATCTGATTAATGAATCCATAATGCCAAAAACTTCATCCTCACACAATTCCGTATCGCACGGGATACCAGCGACCTGTTCGCGCGTGATTCTGCCGTCGTAGTACATCTCCACGCCGAGACCGGCGAACAATTCAATCAGATTTCGGGATGATTCTTCGATGGATGAATCGAAACCGAAAGCGTCCCGGTAATACTTCACAATCTCCTCGGCATGGCGTCTTCCCATCGCTTCAAGAAACCTCGGGAAAACGGAGGTCAGACTCCTGCGATACGTGCTGCCGAAGAGTTTCTCGGGCAGGAACTCCAACTCGTAGATGTCGTAGGCGAAAGTCTCCTCTTTTCCGATTCCCAGCCGGGACGAAGTGGAAAGCGAGGCCCCCAGCATGATGATTCCCCGCGCATCGAGGTCATCCGGATTCTTCTGCAAGGTTCGTGTCGCTTCGAGTACGTTGCGGATATAGGAAATCCCCGCATCGTAGGACATCTTATTCTTGTCTCCGAGAATGCAGGCCGACAATTGAACCAACGTGACAAGGCCTGTGTAGGTCGTCATCTCCCGCTCCAAAGTGAGTGAATATCGGGGACAAAGAATCGCATAGTCGGCAGCGATGCCGTAGGCCGTGCCGAAATCTCCGGTTCGCGAATCGACGGAGACCGCACCCAGACCGTTTTCGGAACCACTGGAGGGATAGGTGGGGATCAGCGCAAGCGGCAGACGTTCCAGACCGTAGGGATTTTTCCCTTTCACATAGTCCCAGAGGTCGGATTCGTGATAGAAGCCGAAAGCCATCAGCTTGGCGCTGTCCATCACGCTCGCTCCGCCGGCTCCGATAATCATCGTGATGCCGTTTGCCTTGGCGGTCCGAATGCCCTCCTCTATTTTGGCAAACTCGCGCGAGGAGCCTCCGTATTCCACGAAAGGAATGCCGCTGTCGGTCAAGGTCTGCACGATGTCGTCGTGGCAGCCGTTTCGTTTTACGGAGCCGTCGCCGTAAACGAACATGACCTTGTGCCCTTTGGCTATTTCGGCGATGGTTGTCCGTATATCATTACGAAACAAAAGTTTCGTGTCATTTCTGAAAATAAAATCTTTCATATTCAATTTATCTATTGTAATTTTCCTTGTTTAAGTTGTTCTACGAAATGGTCTATCCGCTGCATCTGCGCCGGAATATCGATGTTCTGCGGACAGTGGTGTACGCACTGGTTACAGCCGATGCAATGGTTCGCCTGTCGCAGGCGCGGTACGCTGCGGTCGTAACCCACGAGGAAGGCGCGGCGAGCTTTCCGATAGTTCTCATCTTGCGAAGATGAGATTATGTTGCCCTCGTTGATGCACTTGTTGTAGTGGGCGAAGATGCCCGGAATATCCAGCCCATAGGGGCAGGGCATGCAATACTGGCACGCCGTACAGGGAACCGAAGAATATTTGAGCATGGTCTGCGCCGTATCTTCGAGCAAGGCGAACTCCTTGTCCGTACAAGGGTCGAGCGGTGCGAAGGTGCGGATGTTGTCCTGCAAATGCTCCATGTAGGTCATGCCGCTCAGCACGGTCAGCACCTGGGGAAACGAGGCGGCAAAACGGAACGCCCACGAAGCGATGCTTTCATCGGGACGGCGCTGTTTGAGGCGTGCGTTCAGGTGGTCGGTCAGTCCGGCAAGGCGTCCGCCCAATAGCGGCTCCATGACCACCACGGGAATATTCCGTTTGTCCAGCTCCGCGTAGAGGTATTCCGCATTGAAATTCCGACCCGACGCATGGCGGTAGTCCATGTAGTTCATCTGAATCTGCACGAAATCCCAATGAAATTCATCATGGCGCGAAAGTAGGTAGTCGAATGCCCGGATATCGCCGTGGTAGGAGAAGCCGAGGTTGCGGATGCGTCCAACTTCACGTTCTTTCAGCAAGAAGTCGAGCAGGTTGTTGTCGAAGAAACGCTCCATCAGCGTGGGCAACCCTTCGCCCATCCCGACAATGTGCAGCAGATAGTAGTCGATATAGTCGGTTTGCAAGTCCCGGAAAGAGTTGCGGTACATCTGCACGGAAGCCTCGAACAGCTCCTGCGGCGACAACCCTTGTCCGACCAGACGGTGGTTGGACATCTTGGTGGCAAGGTAGTAGGAATCGCGAGGATGCCGTTTCAGGGCGATGCCCGTAGCTTTCTCCGAAAGTCCCTGACAATAAGGCGGTGCGGTATCGAAATAGTTGATACCATGCACAAGGGCATAATCGATTAAGGCATTGACAGCTTCCTGATCGATGATTTCGCCGCTGCCGTCATCGGCAGGCTTCATCGGCCAGCGCATACAGCCGTAGCCCAAAACGGAAACCTTTTCGCCGGTTTTCGGGTTGGTACGGTAGGTCATCTTGTCGGTCGGAACCTTGCCCGACGCGGAGCGGCTGCCCGTAACGGGATTATTTTTGGAATCGCAGCCCACCAAGGCAGTGGTCGTGGCGGCTGCACCTATGCCGAGACGTTTCAGAAACTCCCGGCGGTTTATATCTTTTGGTTCACTCATAATCTTTGGTTTTATATGATTCGATGCCGTTCATGTCCTTCGACGTAGATGGCACTGAACGGACGTGCCGGACAAAGGTTTTCGCAGGCGCCGCACCCGATGCAACGCCCGGTATTCACTACGGGGATGCGGGGCGAATCCTCCATATCCGGATTGGACGGAACCATCAGTATGGCTCCTGCCGGGCAATGCCGGGCGCAGTTGCCGCAATCCACGCCGTCGGTCAGCGGCACGCAGTTCTCTTTTATCCATACAGCATGGCCGATCTGAATAGCAGACTTGTCGGCTGTCGTGATTTTCAGAATCGCTCCCGCAGGACAGACCTCCGAACACTTCGTGCATTCCGGACGACAATAGCCCCGTTCGTAGGATGCTTCCGGCTGCATCAGGGTTTCCAGTTTCGTCGAGGGACGCAGTACGCCATTGGGACATACCGATACGCAGAGCTGGCAGGCCGTACAATGCGCGGCCATGTTACGCAGGCTCTGCGCTCCGGGAGGAACGATCGGAGTGCTGCGGTCGGGTATCTTCTTATCGGCAATGACTGCCAGTCCGCCGTCCACCTTCTTCTCTTGCGCTTTCAGGGTGGCGGTCGCTACAACAAGAGTCGTCGTAGTCAGGAAACTGCGGCGGGCGGTATCGATTCGTTCATCACCGGACTCTTGCGCAGGTTTTCCCGTCGCCGAACCGTTGGAGTTCTTTGTTCTCAACCGGAATCCGACAGCCTCATGCTTGCAAGTTTCGATGCAATCCATACATGCCACACAGCGGCTGTAATCTACCCGATGCTCCTTGCCGTCGATGCACGCCGCCTTGCATTTGCGCGAACAGAGTCCGCATCCATTGCACTTTCTCTCGTCAATCGTAATGTGCAGCAGCGAGAAACGGGAGAGAAAGCCGAGCACCGTCCCCACCGGGCAAATCGTATTGCAGTAGGTTCGTCCGTTCCGCCATGCCAACACAACCAGCGCAACGAATGTTACGACAGCGATTGCGAATGTCGGCAGGCTCTTCAGCCACACCTCGGTTTCGTAAAAGGCATAGCTGTCCGCCCGTTCGGCGAAGTAGGCCAGCAGGTTGTTACCCCAGCCGTAAAGCAGGGCGAACAGATTCGAGGCGATACGCCCGTAGGAACTGTACGGGGCAAGCAAGGCTGCGAACGAGCCGATTCCGGCAACCAGAGCCACGACGAATAGTCCCAGCACCCCGTAACGCAGCCACCTCTTTTCGGGAGAATAGGAAAACCGGTATTTCTTCTTTTTCCGCCGTCCGTTTATCCACGACACGATGTCCTGCATCACGCCTAACGGGCAGATGACCGAGCAATAAACCCGCCCCAGCAGCAACGTCAGTACGACCAGCCCGACAACCACTCCGACGTTCAAGGCAAGCAAGGCCGGCAAGAACTGAATCTTCGCCGTCCAGCCAAGCCACGCATGAACCGTTCCCGTGAAGTCGAGAAACAGAGCCGTAACCGCGATGAAAAACACCGCTGCAAAAGCCACTCTTATCTTTTTCAGTACCATATTGTTCAGAATTGATTGTTAGCACGCTTGATATCCATCAGCGAGATGTGTTCGTTGCGGTATCGGGCATCGGGATTTCTTTCCCTGCCGTCCGGAAATGATTCGTCCTCCGACCTAAGGAAACGGATGGCTTTCTGCGGACAGTTCTGGATGCAGGCGAAGCAGTATTCGCAATCGCCGGACATCTTGACACCAGCCGATGTCAGTTCATAATTGCCGCGTGGGCAGACCGAGACACAGGCGCCGCAACCGATGCAGGCATCGGTCACGGTGAAACATTTCTCGCTTTTCATCAGAAAACCCACCTCCGGATCGAGCTTGGTCCACTGCATGAATCCCCGGTGCATCTGTCGCTCATCCTCCGTCACGGGCTCGTGCCACCGTTTGTGTTCGGCAAGATCGGCAGCGATTTTTTGCAGATTCTCCGGAATATGCTTGTCGATCAAGATTTGCTCGTTCATGTCAAAATTAGGCAGCCAGTTGTCCACCATGATGATAGTGCCTATATAATCGAACGCATTGCCCACCTTTCGGGATATATCGTTCCAAATCTCTACAGAATCGCACTTCCGTGCGCCGTAGGTCAGAACAGCGAATTTGTATTCGGCCTTCAGTTTGGCTCTCCGGATGAATTGCCTGACCATATAGGGCGGCATGTGCCCGTAAATGGGATAGACGATTCCTATTTCATCGGCTTCGAATTCGTAGCGTCCCTGTTTGACCATTTGCGGAATGCTCAGCACCTCCGCATGCTTTCCGGCAAGCTGACGGGCAGCATAGAGACTGTTGCCGGTTCCGGTAAAATAAAGCACGATGCGCTTTTTTCGCTTTGCCTCGCACGATGTCAGCGAGAACAAGCCGGACGACGCAGCAGCAACGCTTATTACGGCTGCTCCCATGCGCTTCAGAGCACTCCGGCGAGTAATTTTATTGTTCGTATCCATATCTCTGATATTCAATAGTTATAACTAAGGCAAAGATAGATAATGCAATCAAGGAGCACCTTACAGAAATTACGGGATGTAATGCGATTTTTACGGTAAACATCTCTTTGTCCATTGGCTCATATAAAAGCCGTTTTTCCGGCATGTTGTCGGAAAAACGGCTTGCAGTATCCTTTTGTCCCGCTACTTTTTCATTCCGATTTTCTCCAGCCACTTCAATATGCCCTCTTCGGAATTCGCCACCCGTTCGCGAGCAACAGAGTACCCGTCGAGTACGGTGGCTTGGGGTTCCAGTTCGCGAATGGTTTTGATTGCTCCCGAAAAGCGACTGCCGCCGTGCGTGCAGAACGGGATGACGGTCTTGCCGCCGAAATCATACTCGTCGAAGAACGAGTAGAGCGGCATCGGCATGTCGTACCACCAGTTGGGGAACCCGACGAACACCACGTCGTAATCCTTCAGATTTTTGATATGGGTAGCCAGTTTCGGACGGGCATTGTTGTCGATTTCCACTTTCGCGGCATCGATCAGAGCCTTATGCGAACCGGGATAGGTGTGGACGGTCTTTATTTCGAAAAGATCGCTACCCGTGGCTTCGCTGATAATGGTAGCGACATATTGCGTGTTTCCCATTACCTTGCCGCCGGAAAGCACCCGGCTCGCGCCTGACGAGGCATCCACGCCGTCCGTCTCCGGAACGGAAAAGTAAACTACGAGGACTTTTCCGCCCGCATGGGAAACAGCGGTCGGCGTTTGCTGTCCTGAAACGGCCATCGCACGAGCGTCTGCATTTTCATGGGCGGCAAAAGCACAAAGAACGACTGCACAGCAAGCGGCAGCCAACATTCCGCCGATAATATTTCTCTTTTTCATATTTTTTACCCTGTTTATATTCTCTCTGCCAACAGTTCGAAAATTTCATCTCTCGTAAACTTACGGCAACATCCCGGAGTGATGATACATGTGTCGGCTGCGGCCCTAAGCACCGATTCGTCCGTAATGTCCATTTCGCTCCAACGGGCAGGAAGTCCGATTTCGCGGATAAACGCTTCGAGTGCCTCGACACCACGCATAGCCGTCTCCTCAACCGTGATACCTTTCACACCCCATACGGTTTCCGCCATACGGGCCAGTTTCTCCCTGCCGGCTTCCAGCAAACGACGGTAGAGCGCGGGATGAATCACCGCCAGTCCCTGCCCGTGGTTGCAGTCGGTATAGGCCCCTATGGCATGTTCAATCATGTGGCACTGAAAGTCCGTCTGCTTGCCGAGCTTGAGCATGCCGTTCTCGGCCATTGCCGAAGCCCACATCAACTCGCCGCGGGCGAAGTCATCGTCAGGATTCTGAATGAGGCGGCGCAGATTCCTGATTACGTTCCGCATAATCGCCTCGTTGATCTCATCGGACAGATTCGTCTCCTGAGGCTTGCCCATGTAGGTTTCCATACAGTGGCTCAGGGTGTCGAATGCACCGCTGACGACCTGTTTCATGGGCACGCTTTTCGTCAGATCGCTGTCCAGCACGGCGAAGGAGTGGAATGCACCGAAAAGCGGCTGTTTCAACTTTTTCTCTTCGTGGGTAATCACCGCTCCGTTGTTCTGTTCGGCGCCCGTACCGGATGCCGTGACGACGGCTCCCATCGGGACGAAATCGGTCGGCAACCGATGATGTACGTACCACATGTCCCAGACGTCCTCGTCCGTCAAAGCCTGCGCCGACACAATCTTGCAACAGTCGATGACAGACCCACCGCCTACGGCCAAAATGAAGTCTATATTATTTTCGCGTACAATCTGTGCTCCTTCCTGCACCTTCTGATAGGTCGGATTGGGCATGATGCCGCCGAAGTCCGTTACCTGCTTGCCGCACTCCGTGAGCCACGACACGATACGGTCGTACAGGCCTGTGCGTTTGATCGAACCGCCGCCATAGGCCAGCAGTACATTTGCTCCCGCTTTTTGAAGTTCACTCTTGACAGCATCTTCGGCGCATCCCTTACCGAAATACTGTTTGACTGGATATTGATAAATAAAGTTGTTCATATTGTTATTCTGAATATCATTTATTTCTGTGTCGGAATCTGCATCTTGCCGAGATAGGCACGTTCTTTTTCTTCGAGCGACATGTTGAAGAACCGCTTTTCTTTATTCAATCCACGCATCTGCTCCATCTCCCCGTCGGTCAGCTCGAAATCGAAAATCGCGATGTTCTCTTTGATGTAATCGGGATTCGAGGCCCCGGGAATGGCCGAGAACCCCTCTTGTATATGCCAGCGCAGAATCACCTGCGCCGGGGTCTTGCCGTGCGCTTCGGCGATTTTCATGATGGTCGGGTCTTTCAGCAGCGCACCGTTCGACATGGCACCGCCCAGCGGGAACCAGCAGGTTGTGTGAATGCCGTAAGGCTTTACCTTCTCGCGTATGGTCAGCCGCTGCGCATAGGGATGACATTCGATTTGAAGCACGGCGGGTTTCACGCGCGATTCAGTCATGATGCGTTCGAACACCTCGTCGCTCGCATCGAAATTGCTGATGCCCAACGCACGCACCTTGCCCATTGCAATGGCTTTCTCCATGTCGCGCCATGCACCCACGAAATCGCCCACAGGCTGGTGGACATACAGCAGGTCGATATAATCCAGTTGCAGCCGCTCCAGCATCTCATCGATTGCTTTCATCGTCGTGCCTTCGCCGTACTCCGTCGGCCAGAGCTTCGAGGTAATCCAGATCTGTTCGCGCGGCGTACCGCTCTCGGCCATGAAACGCTTCACGGCACGGCCTACACCCTCCTCATCGTTGTAAGCGTGGGCGGTGTCGATATGCCGATAGCCGGCGCGCAAGGCCGTGAGGCACGACTGCTCGCACACCTCGTCGGAGGGTTGGAGGAAGGTTCCCAGTCCGAACTGCGGCATCAAAATACCGTTATTGAGTTGTACCATCGGTACGTCGGCGGCAGTCTTGTACGTATCTTGCGCGAAAGAGGTGCTGCCTATCATCGAGGCCAGTACAGCAAGGCTGATAAAAATTTTTCTTTTCATATCTGTTTCCGATTTATGTTCGATGAAGCAAAATTAGGGCGAAGCATTCGGATAGCGTTTACGAAAAAATCGGTTGAAACTACACTTATTTCGGTTTTTGCATCGATGCGGAATCGATTCCCGAAAAAATGGTAATTCAACCCGTATTTTTTGTTCGGCTCAAACCATCCGATTGCTCTACTTTTGCGGGCATAAGAAAAATAACTGAGTGAAACAAAGGAACAAAATATGAAACCAAGTTGTATAGTGCGGTCCTTGTCCGTTCTTTGTGTGTTACAGTGCCTGTTTGGTTGCAATCACTTCACAGGTTCAAAGGTTCCGTTATATGAAGCCGATACGATTGCGTGTGATACAAGCAGAACCATTCTTGTCGCATATTTCAGTCGGAGTGGTAATACCCGATGTATTGCAGAAACAATTGCCGAACAGACCGGAGGAACTTTGTTTTGTGTTGAGCGGGCAACCCCTTATTCCGATGAATTCAGAAAATGTGCCGATGAAGCCAAAGAAGAACGAGACAACGACATTCGGCCATTGCTTGCCGGCAAAATAGAAGACTTCGATCGCTATGATGTCATTTTCGTTGGTTGTCCGGTCTGGTGGCATACGGCTCCTATGCCTGTATGGTCATTCTTAGAAAACGAAGGATATGATTTCACGGGAAAAATCGTCGTCCCGTTTTGTTCGTATGCAAATATGTTTCCGGAAGAAACGCTGCTTAAAATAGTGGAGCTCACACCCGGCTCCATTCATCCCAGAGGTTTGCCAGTCAAAGAAAGAGATACGAAAGAAGTGAAAGATTGGTTGCGCACGATACATATCATAGAATAGCAGAGGTAATAATTATAAATGAAGTAAAATGGTAAAACGAATATTCACGGGCATTGCAGCCGTCTGTATGGCAACAAGCCTGCATGCGCAAACTTGTCTGCCCGAAAATGTCGCCTACTTGGTAAAAGAGGAAGCATTTCACCATTCACGAGTGGACGAGTTGTCGCAATTCATGACAGACGAACTCGGTCCGCGCCTTGCGGCATCGCGAATGAAACTGCGAGCGGAACGCCTGGTATTGGACAAACTGAATGAGTGGGGACTGGCGAACCCCCGGCTCGATTTTGCTGCCGAGTTCGACAAAGGCGGATGGGACAATGAGAAAAATTATGCCGCCATGACCGTTCCCTATTACTGTAGCTTTGCAGCCACACCCAAAGCATGGTCAGGCAGTACGGAGGGGTTAGTCAAGGGTGAATGTATCGTCATGGATGTAAAAAGCAAACCGGATCTTGAACAGTATCGGGACAGGTTGAAGGGAAAGATTGTCTTGATGCCTGTACAACAGACCTATGAGATATCTTTCAAACCCCAAGCCAGTCGATACACCGATGAACAATTGGCAGAGATGGAGAAAGATTCCCGTCCGACAGGTCGTCGTTGGACTTCTCGTTCGAGTGACAGGACACAACAGGAATTGCAACGAGCCATTGATTCGCTATTGAAAGAAGAAGGTGCTTTAGCAATAGTCAGTGGCAGCGGCGTCTTCAATGTTCCCAGCTCCCGTGGGGTGGATTACAAATCCGGCCACCCTGAACCACTGCCGGAACTGATTCTTCCGATCGAAGATCACGGTCGCATGGTACGTCTGATAGCTGCCGGAGAAAAGGTGGAAATGGAACTCGACATCCGAAATGTATTTACCGACAACCGAAAGATAAACAACATCATTACGGAAATCCCCGGAAGCGATAATAAGTTGAAAAACGAAGTGGTGCTTATCGGAGCGCATCTCGATTCATGGCATGGAGGAACGGGCGGAGCGGACAATGCTGCCGGCTGTATTGTGATGATGGAAGCGATGCGAATCATTCATACACTGGGAATTTCACCGCGGCGAACCATTCGTCTGGCATTATGGGGTGGAGAGGAACAAGGTCTATATGGTTCGCGTGGGTATGCAACCCGTTACCTCTATGATGACGCAAAAAACAACGCTTTGTCTGGCTATGAGCAATTCGCCCTCTATCTGAATATGGATTTTGGCTCTGGCCGATTTCGTGGCGTCTATCTGGAAGAAAACGATCAGGCAGTCCCGTTTTTTGAAGCATGGAGCAAACCGTTTGCTTCTTTTGGCTTCGGAACACTGTCTCCGATTAAAGTAGGCAGTACAGATCATGTAACTTTTTCTCGACTGGGACTTCCAGCTTATCAGTTTATACAGGACCCATTGGAATATTTCCGTACTTATCATACATCAATGGATACTTACGAACGTCTTTCATTGGATGATTTGAAAGTAAATGCTGCCATTGTTGCGTGGCTTGCCTTGAATGCGGCGATGGACGACAACCGGATTCCGGTCAAACCCGGCTATCCGGGGAATATAAAACGATAAATTTTTGATAACGTATTAAAAAAATGACATGAAAAAGTATCTGATTTATCTGATGATGGCTGCGGCCGTCATGGCATTCGGCGCCTGCTTGCCCGAAGATGAAAACGAACCCCAAACACCGGAAATCGAAACGCCCGAAGCTCCGGATGACGGCGGCGAAGAGACTCCCGACAATCCTGACGAACCGGAGACTCCCGACGAACCTCAGCAGCCGGGCGACGATCCCGATACTCCGTCCGGCAGTCGCAAAATCCTCGTTACCTATTTCAGCTGGGGTGGCACAACGCAGCGCATGGCGCAGGAGATTGTCCGTCAGACCGGAGCCGACGTATTCCGCATCGAGCCCGTCGTTCCCTATCCGACCGAGTACACGCCCTGCACCGAGGTCGCTCTCGAAGAACGCGATACCGATGCTCGCCCGGCCATTGTCTCTACCGTAGAGAACTGGGCGGACTATGACACGGTGTTCATCGGCTGTCCCGTGTGGTGGCACACGGCTCCGATGATTATCAACACATTCTCGGAAAGCTACGATTTCAAGGGCAAGACCGTCGTACCGTTCTGCACCTATGCCGCTACCTACCGCGATGAAACGCTGGCACGCATCGTGGAGCTTACGCCCGATGCCGCACATCTGACCGGCGAGGGACTGACGAGCGGACGAATCAACGAACAAACCATCGCAACGTGGTTGCGCAATATCGGTATTGTCGAATAAAAACAACAGAAAATATGCAAACTGTGAAATTGAACAACGGCGTCGAGATGCCTCAGATGGGTTACGGCGTCTATCAGGTTTCGCCCGCCGAATGCGAGCGCTGCGTTGCGGATGCCCTGAGCGTCGGCTACCGCATGATTGACACGGCGCAGGCCTACCATAACGAAGAGGGCGTGGGTAACGCCGTGCGCCGCAGCGGCATCGACCGCGGAGAGATTTTCCTCGTGTCGAAAGTCTGGATCTCCAACTACGGCTACGAAAAGGCCAAAGCCTCCATCGACGAGAGCCTGCGCCGCTTGCAGACCGACTACATCGACCTGATGCTACTGCACCAGCCCTTCTGCGACCGCTACGGGGCATACCGCGCATTGGAGGAGGCATATAAGGAAGGAAAACTCCGCGCCATCGGTGTTTCGAACTTCTATCCCGATCACTTCATCGACTTGGCCAGCAACATGGAAATAGTTCCGGCGGTCAATCAGGTCGAAACGCATGTGTTCGACCAGCAGATTGAAGCGCAGAAAATCATGGAGGAGTTCGGCACGCGCATCATGTCGTGGGGACCGTTCGCCGAAGGACGCAACAATTTATTTACCAATCCGCTGCTGACCGAAATCGGTCACAAATACGACAAATCGGTGGCGCAGGTCGCCCTGCGCTGGCTCATCCAGCGCGGCGTTGTCATTATCCCCAAATCGACCCACATCGAGCGGATGCAGCAGAACATCGACATTTTCGACTTCGTGCTCTCCGACGAAGATATGGCTGCCATCGCCACACTCGACACGGGCAAAAGTCTTTTCTTCGACCACCACGACGCCGAAACGGCCCGCATGTTCATGGGGTGGAGGTAGAGAATACAGAAACGAATTGAGGAAGTAGCCATTCAATAATGATTTGGCTACCTACAAAATATTGACCACCCAACACTATAAAAATAGTTTGTGGTGGTCAATATGATTTATGCCATTATAATCACTTTACTTTGTTTTTTTCCTATACGTACCCGGATTAAAGTAAACCTAAATTTGGCCATATGCAGATATGGAAACAGTACCATTTTATAGCACTCAACAATGCTACGATTTACATTAGACTAATCGAACAATCCGTTTACCAAATTGACCGCATCGTCCTTTTTCTGATTGATGATTTTAGCGTACACCTGTGTCATTTTCACATCGGCATGACCGAGCAACTTCGAAGTGGTATATAGATCTGCTCCAAGTGTCAGCATCATCGTGGCGAAAGTGTGGCGGGCAGTATGGAAAGTGTTAGGGTATGCAAGGAAAAGCGGACAGGTAAAGATAAAACGTAAGTCGTTTAAAATGAGCGACAGTTCAGTATTTTGCCAAGTGATAAAAATGCAAATGACAACGGAATATTGAGGTCGTTCAGTTACCAAACCATTAGCCAGGCAGCTACCGAAACATGAACAGGTAACTCCGGGCAATAAAAAGAATTTCTCACTGTTTTGTTTACGCTCATACACAGTATTTTGCTTATCGAAGAACGCTTATGGACAACTTAATATTGTCAACAAAACTATAAGCGTATGAAAGTAGAAAAATTCAAGGTATTGCTCTACCTTAGAAGGAGCGGACTGAACAAGTCGGGCAAGGCTCCCGTCATGGGACGTATCACCGTGAACCGGACAATGGCGCAATTCAGTTGTAAATTTTCTTGTACGCCCGATTTATGGAATCCCCGAGAAAGCCGCCTGAACGGCAAAAGCAGAGAGGCCATCGAAGTGAATTCCAAAATAGAAAAGTTGCTTTTGGCAGTGAATACGGCTTTCGACAGCCTCGTGTCCCGCAAGACCGATTTCAACGCCACCGACGTAAAAGACCTTTTTCAAGGCAGCATGGAAACGCAGGTGACCCTCATGAAAATGACCGACGCCGTATGTGCCGACCTCAAGGCGCGTATCGGCATAGACCGGGCGAAAGGCACTTATCCCTCCTATCACTATATGCGCCTGACGCTCGGAGAGTTCATCGAAACCAAATACCGGGTCAAGGATATGGCATTCGGACAGTTGACGGAACAGTTCATCCACGACTATCAGGCATTTGCCATGGAAAACAAAGGCTATGCAGTTGATACTGTCCGCCATCATCTTGCCATCCTGAAGAAGATATGCCGTCTTGCTTACAAGAAAGGATATTCGGAAAAATGCCATTTCCAGCATTTTGTCCTGCCTAAACAATCGGAACACACCCCACGGGCATTGAGTCGGGAATCGTTCGAGAAAATCCGTGACGTGGAAATACCCCCGTACAGGAAAACGCATATACTGGCACGCGACCTTTTCCTGTTTGCCTGTTATACGGGAGTATCCTATGCCGATGTGGTTTCCATTACGAATGAAAACCTGTTTACGGACGAGGACGGAGCGCTATGGCTAAAATACCGCCGAAAGAAAAACGAGCATCGGGCGAGCGTGAAGCTCCTTCCCGAAGCGTTGACCCTGCTTGAAAAATACAAGGACGAAACACGTAAAACGCTCTTCCCGACAATTTATCATTCAAACATGAAACGGCATATGAAAGCGTTGGCGGCATTGGCGGGCATAAAGGATGACTTGTGCTATCATCAGGCCCGGCATAGCTTCGCCTCACTGATTACGCTCGAAGCGGGCGTGCCGATTGAGACCATCAGCAGGATGCTGGGACATTCCGACATATCCACCACGCAGTTATATGCCCGCGTCAGTCCCAAAAAACTTTTTGAGGACATGGACAAATTCATAGAAGCCACCGGAGATTTCAGACTAACCATTTAATACAGGAAACAATATGCGAAGCACATTCTCATTATTACCCTACATTAACCGCAGCAAGGTAAAGGCTGACGGTACAACTGCCGTACTGTGCCGTATAACTGTTGACGGAAAGCAGACTGTCGTAAGTACAGGAATTTATTGCCGGCCGAAAGATTGGAGTAGTAAGAAAAACGAGATTAAATCCATAAGGGAGAACAACCGCTTACGGGAATATCTGCAACTGACAGAAGAAGCCTATAATAAGATACTGAAATCGCAAGGCGTGGTCAGTGCAGAGATATTGAAGAACCACATCACCTTGAACAACATTCATCCTACCACCCTTTTGCAAATGGGAGAATGGGAAAGGGAACGGCTGAAGAAACACTCCAAAAAAATAGAATCGACCTCTTCCTATCGCCACTCCATGTACTACCAGAAATACCTGACGGACTTTCTCGTCTCTTCCGGGAAAAGGGATATCGCCCTCGAAGAGGTTACGGAGGACTTCGGAAAGGCCTACAAGGCGTTTTTGAAGAAAAACAAGAACTTCGGTGCTGCACAAACGAACCATTGCCTGTGTTGGCTGAACCGTCTGTTGTATCTGGCTGTCGATAAGGAAATTATCCGTACAAACCCTTGTGAGGATATGGAATATGAACCCAAACCGGAGGCAAAACACAGGTACATCAGCCGTGAGGAGTTCAAGACGATTCTTGCTACGCCGATGTATGACAAACGTCAGGAACTTGCAAGGCGGGCTTTCATCTTCTCCTGCCTAACCGGATTGGCATATGTGGATATAAAACTGCTGCATCCACACCATATCGGTATGAACGCGGACAGCAGACGTTACATCCGTATCAACCGCAAGAAAACAAAGGTGGAAGCGTTCATCCCGTTACATCCCATAGCGGAACAGATATTGTCAATGTATAACACGACTGATGACGAGCAGCCCGTGTTTCCGCTTCCCAGCCGTGATGCCTTGTGGTTTGAGATTCATGAATTGGGTGTAATCATAGGGAAGGAGGAGAACTTGTCCTACCATCAAAGTCGGCATAGCTTCGGAACTTTTTTGATTTCAGCGGACATACCGATAGAAAGTATCGCCAAGATGATGGGGCATTCCAATATTCAGACAACGCAGGGGTATGCACGGATAACCGATGATAAAATCTCCAAGGATATGGACAAGCTGATGGAACGCAGGAAGATACAACCTGCCAGCGAAAAAGCAGACAACAGTAAATAACAATATCAAATAAAGAGTCTATGAACCGAGGAATCATAACAATCAGTGAAACGGGGGCGGTCACGATGCCGGACGTCCCCGTTTCACTGATTGTTATGATTCCTCGATTCATGATATTCGTGTTGAAATGTCTAATCTTTGTTGCTTTTCCATGTTTATTCTAATCCCTGCATCGAAAATTTTGCGTTGACACCCGTCATGTCCCGCATAATGCTTTTATCCAAGATCTGGGCGTAATGGCGTGTCATTTTGGTGTCGGAGTGTCCTAACATTTTAGCGACATTTTCAATGGATACTCCGTTGGCAAGACATACGGACGTCGCATACGAGTGTCTGGCTGAATGCGTCTTAAGCTCTTTTTCAATCCCACAGATGTCGGCAATCTCTTTCAGATAGGCATTCATCTTCTGATTGCAGGGGACGGGTAGCAAGGTGCCGTTCTTGACGCAAGATGGGTGGTCTTTATATTTCTCCAAAATCCGTCTGGGGATGTCGAGCAACGGGATGTTGCACATGTTGTTCGTCTTTTGCCTGCGTTTGCGAATCCATAAGGCACCGTTGTTGTCCATTGCGATATGCTCACGCTTCAATCCTTTCACATCCGAAAAGGCCAGTCCAGTGAAACAACAAAATATGAACGTATCCCTTACTATTGCCAGTCGTTCAATCTTGATGGGTTTCTCCATTATTTTTTTGATTTCATGGTCTTCCAGAAATACAGGCTCCACTTCGTCCAGATGAAAGCGGATGTTGGCAAACGGGTCTTTTTTTATCCATTCGTTAGCCAGGGCGATACGGATAATCTTTTTAAAGTTCTTTAAGTACTTGGTGGCCGTGTTGTGGCAACAATTGCGCTTTGTCTTCAAAAAGAATTCATAATCAACTATGAACTTGTGATTTACCTCCTCCAGGAGAACATCTTCCTTGTTAAAGCACTCCCGGATAAATTCCCGGGTATGCCGAAAGCTGGTCTCGTAACGCTCTACGGTAGCAGGGGACATGTCTTTTCCAGCCAATAGGGCGCATCGTTCATTGTGCTCTTTGAATACCTTAAGCAGGGTCATCTGTGATTTCTTATCCTTTCCCAGGTATTTCTCGATGATTCCTTTTGCCGTAATCCGTATGCCGTCAAATTCCATTTCCCGGTAGATTTTCATGACTTTCAGCTTAATGGTATCCAAGGTGTTGTTTAACTCTTCGGATTTTCTGTTTGTGCCTGATACCCTGCCCGTGGAGGCGTGCCATAATTCGGGATTTACTTTCAGATTGATGGACGTTTCGGCACGCAGTCCGTCTACGGTCACCCTTAGCAATACGGGAACTTCTCCGTTTCTTGAAACTCTTGTCTTTTTGATAAAAAATAGAATTTTAAAGGTTCTTCTTTCCATACTTTTTTAGTTGTTTTAGGGTTGATAAAAGTATGAAATGTCGTTGAACCAAGCGGAATGCAGAATGTTGCAAAAGTGTGAAAATGAAATATTTGCACGTAAATCGGTGACATTTTTCTGGATTGTGAAAGTGTCACCGAATTTGTTTGTGACTGTCACCGAATTTTGCCATTTTTTGCTATTCCTCTGAAAAGTAAAAACCCTGTAAGGTTTTAATTTACAGGGTTTCTCTTGGCTTTTATTTAAATCTCCGCGGAGAGAGAGGGATTCGAACCCCCGGAAAGTTGCCCTTCAACGGTTTTCAAGACCGCCGCATTCGACCACTCTGCCATCTCTCCAATTGCGGGGCAAATATAAATAGATTTTTAGTAAACACAAAGAATTCTGAATAATATTTAGGGATTTAAATACGTGATTCGTTGATTTCTTAAGTGTTTTCTGGTTTAAGAACTCGTTTTAAAACTGAATATCCACATATCCCGGCGAATACAGAGCCTGAAATGATTCCTAGTTTGGCTTGATTTAAAAGTTCTGCTCCAATTTCAGGAATGTTTGCATAAGATAAATTGGCAATGAATAGCGAGACTGTAAAACCGATACCTCCTAACAGGGCTACACCGAAAAGTGATTGGTTATTCATACGTTCAGGCATAGACAGAAGTCCGCTTTTGGTGGCTAGCCATGTGAAAGAGAATATACCGATTAGTTTGCCGAATACTAGTGATAAAAACAAGGTAGTGGTGACTCCTTGGAGGGAATCTAAGTTAAATCCGCTAAAGTTAATACTTGCGTTAGCGAATGCAAAGAGAGGCATTACAATGTAATTAACCAATGGATGTAAATTGTCCTCAAAGGATTGCAAAGGACTGATGACTTTATCGGAAGCTGATTCGATATGCTTTAAGATGGACAGTTCTGTATTACTTAGCATGTGATTTCCGTATATTTTTTCAGGGAGACGAGCAATACAAGCGCGGAGATCCTCTGAATATTGAGCTAAGTCGAATTTAGGACGAGCAGGAACAGTAAATGCTACAATTACTCCGGCTATCGTGGGGTGGATACCTGAGTTAAGGAATAGGTACCAAATGATAACACCGAAAAAGATGTAAAATAGTTTGCTATAAATATTCAATCTGTTTCCGATGTATAAAATACCGATGACCAAAAGAGACCAAAGCAGATATTTTAGGATGATGCCACTACTGTAAAAGACTCCAATTACAATAATGCCGCCAATATCGTCGGCCACAGCAAAAGTTGTTAAAAAGATTTTCAAACTTAAGGGTACTTTTTTGCCTAATAGGGATAATACTCCTAATGAGAAAGCAATATCTGTCGCCATCGGAATGGCTGCGCCTTTGGCGGCTGCACCGCTGGGACTGATGAGGAAGAATAATAGAACCGGCAGAATCATACCTCCGCATGCTGCAATAACAGGCAATAAAGCTTTGCGGAGTGAGGATAACTCACCGACGAGAGTTTCGCGTTTAATTTCCAAGCCTACGGAAAAAAAGAATATTGTCATCAATGCGTCGTTAATGAACTCTAGCAGATTCATGTTGTGTCCATGGGCTTGGAAGAGATTGAAGTTGCCGAATCTAAGAACAACTTCCTGAGAAAGTAACGCATGGTATTGACTGCTGAAAGGTGAGTTGGCTATAATCATTGCGATAGCAGCCACTACAAGTAAGATAACTCCACTATTGACCTTTGCTTTCATAAAAAGACGAATAGGTACTTTGAGGAGGTCTTTATTCATAAATTGTGAAAAAGTTGATTGTGACATGATTTTGTATTATTTATAAAAGTTTTTATGCCATTCGGTGAATTGTTTTATTCCTTCTTCTAAAGGTGTGGAAGGCGTGTATTTGAAATCTTGTTTTAATTTGCGGGTGTCTGCCCATGTTTGATAAACGTCACCCGGTTGCATCTCGATGAATTCTTTTTGTGCTTCTTGATTAAGGTATTTTTCAAGGGTATGTATGAATTCCATGAGAGGAGTGGGGGAGCCGTGCCCGATGTTATATACTACAGCCGGAGCATCGGTTGTATTTTGGCTCGCTTGTTCGGGATGTTCGGTTATTTTTATAATTCCTTCGATAATGTCGTCAATGTATGTAAAATCGCGGGATAAATTGCCGTTGTTGAAAATACGTATAGGCTGTTTGTTTTTTATAGCGTTGGCAAATAGTATGGGTGCCATGTCCGGACGTCCGTAGGGCCCGTATACGGTGAAGAAACGGAGCCCGATAGTTTGAATTCCGTATAGATGGGAATATGTGTACGCCATAAGTTCATTGCTTTTTTTTGTAGCAGCGTATAAGCTTATCGGCTGGTCTACTCGCTCTGTTTCGTTAAAAGGAGTGTGTGAAGAGTTGCCGTAGACGGATGAAGACGACGCATATATGAAGTGGGAACATTGATGGAGCCGGCAACATTCCAATAAATTTATAAATCCTTCGATGTTACTATGGATATAGGCTTGGGGATTTTGGAGGCTGTACCGTACTCCGGCTTGTGCGGCAAGGTTAATGATGCAATCAAAATGATTGTTTTGGAAAATATTTTCCAACTGTTCGTTGTCGCATAAATCTATTTGTCTGAAACGATAGTTCGGTAATGTAGAGGAAGTGATTTCCTGATTGTAGGACGGGTTGTGAATACCGCCTTTTTTCAGCCGGGCTTTTTTTAGGTTGATGTCGTAATAGTCATTAATAGAATCGATACCGTAGATTTGATGGCCTTGTTTTGCTAAAGCTTCAGCGAGAAATGAGCCTATAAAACCGGCAGTACCTGTAATGAAAATATTCATGATTGTTAAAAATAATTACGGCCTCCAAAAGTACAATAATTTGACTAAAATTCAAACATTGAGGAAACTGTTAGTTGAAGGAAAAAGTTAGTCTTTTCCTAATAATTCTGGGGTTATCGTGACCGGTACGATTTGGTTGATTAATGAAGCGTCAAATTCTTTTTCAATTCGGATGTAATTGTCTGTAAATCCTCCAATCATCCCTTGGGCATGATGCTCTTCAAATAGAACATTGCGGGTTTTGCCAATGAATCGGGCGTAAAACTGATTTAGTTTTTGTTCGGATAATTTTAGTAGAGCTTCTACTCTTTGATGTTTTTCCGTAGGAGGGACGATTTCTTTTATTTCAAGTGCTTTCGTTCCTTGTCGTTCGGAATACGGGAATACATGTAAGCGGGAAATGTCCAGTTTGGAAATGAATGAAAAAGCATCCTCGAAATACGCTAAGGTTTCTCCTCTCATGCCGGCAATGACATCAACGCCGATGAATGCGTCGGGTAATAGGGTTCTGATGGTATTTATTTTTTCCGCAAACAATTCTCTGGGATACCGGCGTTTCATTAGGCGAAGGACTTCATTGCTTCCGGATTGAAGAGGGATGTGGAAGTGAGGCATGAAACGGACGGAATTTGCAATAAAATGAATGATGTCGTCCGTAAGTAAATTGGGTTCAATAGAGGAAATACGAAATCTCTCAATTTCTTCTACTTTGTCTAATGCTTGGAGGAGCTCAAAGAAATTCTCTTGGGTGCCTCTTCCGAAGTCACCGGTATTAACTCCGGTTAAAATAATTTCTTTGACGCCTTTTGTTGCAACAGACTTGGCCGTCTCAACAACTTGTCGGATTGTGGCGCTTCGGCTTTTCCCTCTGGCATAGGGAATGGTACAATAACTGCAAAAGTAGTCGCAACCATCCTGTATTTTGAGGAAGCATCGGGTGCGGTCACCAAAAGAACAAGCCAGGTCAAAGTTTCCTAATTTAAAAATATCACAGGAATGTGGTTCTTGTTGTTGGCGAGCATCATAAAAGCGTAAGTATTCTTCTACTTTGAATTTTTCATGGGCGCCTAATACCAAGTTGACGCCTTCGATTTGCATGATTTCCTTTGCCCGGAGCTGAGCATAACATCCTACGACAACGACATAGGCGTCCGGATTATGGTGAATGATTTTTCGGATAACCTGTCGTCCTTTGCGTTCGGCGACGTCGGTGACGCTACACGTATTGATGACAAATATGTCGGCTTCTTCTTTTTCATTGACGGTTATTACTCCTGCATTCTCCAAACTATGCCGTATTGTGGATGTTTCGGAAAAGTTTAATTTACACCCCAAGGTGATATATGCCGCTTTTTTCCCGGAGAGAATCATATATGTTGTTCTGACTTAATTCGGGCGCAAAAGTAATTATTTTGAGGGTATTTTTTACCTTTGCGTGCTAAGATATGGGGAGTTATAATTAAAAGTTATGAGATATTATATTATAGCGGGAGAAGCATCGGGTGACTTGCATGCTTCCAATCTTATAAAGGGACTGCGGGAAGAGGATAAGGCGGCCGAAGTACGGGGTTGGGGGGGGAATTTGATGCGGGAGGCGGGGTGTGATATTGTACGTCATTACAAGGATACGGCAATCATGGGCTTTCTTACCGTATTGAAGAATTTGGGGAGGATTAAAGAGAACATCTGTATGTGCAGTAAAGATATTATTGCGTGGCAACCGGATGTGTTGATTCTGGTCGATTATGCCGGCTTTAATCTTAGGATAGCCCGTTTGGCTAAGAAAGCCGGAATTAAAATCTTTTACTATATTTCTCCGAAGTTGTGGGCGTGGAATACGGGGCGAGTGAAGAAAATCAAGAAATACATCGATCGCATGTATGTTATTTTCCCTTTTGAGGTCGATTTTTACAAGCAATATAATTATCAAGTCTATTATGAGGGAAATCCGTTGATGGATGCCATTTGTGAACGTCCGTACAGAGAAGAGACATTTGATGAATTTGTCGCTTCCAATCGGCTTGCTTCCAAACCGATTATAGCTTTGTTGGCAGGAAGCCGCAAACAGGAATTAAAGCATGTATTGCCTAAAATGCTGGAAATGGTTGATTGTTTCCCCGATTATCAATTTGTAATAGCAGGAGCGCCCTCTATGACAGCGGAGGATTATGCCCCTTATTTGCGGGGGAGGGCCATTCCGGTAGTGTATGGTCGGACATACCGATTGTTACAGCAGGCAACGGCGGCGTTGGTTACTTCCGGAACTGCTACATTGGAGACCGCTATTCTGAAAATACCGGAAATTGTGTGTTATAGTGGAGAAGGTGGGGCTTTAAGCTACTTTTTGTTTAAGGTTTTTGTGAAAGTAAAGTACATATCGCTGGTTAATTTGATTATGGGTCGGGAAGTTGTAAAAGAACTTCTGATGCAGAAACTGAATGCTAAAAACTTGCGGGCGGAACTTTCGGAAATATTGGAGAATGGGGAGAAGAGACAACGGATGTTGTCTGATTATGATGAACTCAACCGCCGTTTAGGTGCAGCGGGAGCATCCCGCCGTTTTGCAGCCGGAATGGTAAGCTGTCTGCGGGCGGAATATGGTAAATAACGAAAGGGGTGGTGGTTATGAAATGGATTATCCTGCTTATTTTTTCTTTGGGAATAGGGAAGGGGCAAGCACAAGCACAGGAAGTCAGTCCTCTGATTACTGCGATGACGTGGGAAGAAGCGAGCCGGGTTGCTTTAAAGGAACGAAAAATCGTTTTTGCGGTGGTAGGAGTTTCCCCGGAAGAACAGCAGCGGGTTCGGAAGTTGTTTTCAAATGAATCTCTTGGGCTTTTTCTGTCGCGGAATACTGTCGGTATAGCCATTAATATGCAGACCGTGGACAATGAATTTTTTGAACGGAAATTATTGATGTCTCCGTGGCCGGCCTATGCTTTTTTTATGCCCTATGGCGATTTGTTGGAATCTGTTCCGGTGAAAGAAGTAGGTGGAAATGCGGATAAGTTGTTGGAAGTGGGTAGGGAAGCTCTAAGACGGGCGGAAATCAGGAAAAATAACAGCCGTTCAGTTGATTTTCGGGAAGGAAAATTGGAAAACTTATTGGCGGAAGCTGATTCTGATGGAAAATTGTTATTTGTAATGGGACGCACGGATACATGTTGGTCTTGTTTGTTCATGGAAAAAAATGTATTGAATTTAGACAAGGTGGCAGATTTTTATAACAGTCATTTTATCAGTGTCCGCACGGATACATTTGTTTCGGGGGATTTGCATTATCCGTATTATTTTTTTCTCAATGAGAGTGGAAAAATCGTGCATGCCGCAGAGGGACTCATGGATGAGGAGATATTTATCGAAATGGGTAAGACGGCTTTGAAAAAGGCGGAAGGTGTTGTTTTTGAAACAGTCGCTTTTGACTCATTGCTTGTTCGGGCATCCCGGGAAGGTAAGGGGGTATTTCTTGACTTGTATTTTTTGACGGGTGCAGAGAGAAAGCAGTTGGAGAAAAAAATATGGCGGGATCCTCGCGTTGCGGAGTTTTGGGAAAGGCATTTTGTAAGCGGGAGTTATAGTGTACAGGAAGAGGAGGGCAGGCGGATAAAAGAAAAATATGCTCTCGCGGGGAATCAGTTTTTTTGCTTTGTAGATGCCGAGGGAAATATTCAGCATCAGATTGTGAATGTGGAATCGGCGGAAGAGTTGCTCGGCGAGGCACAGCGCGTTTTGGCTGGGAACGGATGGAAGGCTATGAGTGAAAAATACAGGCAAGGAGAGCGGAGTGCCGATTTCATAGAAGAATATATAAGGACTTCAGGACGGGCGGGACGAATGAAGCAGGCGGGAGAAGCGGCATCGTCTTATCTTTCCGGCTTGGGTGGCGACTCGTTGCGGAAAGCGAAATATTGGGAATTGTACAGGACGTATGTAACCGATGCTCGTTCAGAGTTGTTTTTGTATGTCAGGGTGCATCGTGCGGAACTGGGGACATTGTACGGACAGGAAGCGGTGGAACGTAAGATACGGGAGATATGGCAGGCGGGAGCGGGTGATTTTGTACAGGAAACCGATGAGGGATGGCGCTTCGATGAACTGGCTTTCAAGGAGTATGTGAAAGGATTAAAGAAAGAAAAAGTGGATGGCTGGCGTATCATTGCCAGAGCAGCCCGCATGGATGCGGCTGAGAAAACAGGGGATTGGCGTACTTACACCGAATTGGCGGAAGAACGGTGGAATGAAGAGAAAATCTCCGAAGCCGAATTGTATGGCTGGGGGGTAAAGATTAATGAAAACTGTCTTGATAAATCCATACGTTTCAAGGCTGCCCGCTGGTTTGCCGTGGCGGCGGCCGATATGGAAAGAAAAGAGAGATTGACCGGTAAGATCAACCTCTCTTCTTATAAAGGTTTTTTTGAAAAATTAGTGGACGAATTGGTACAATAGGCTCGTGGACTATTGCTTTTTATAAAATCTTACCCAATCGACTTCCATTTTTACCGGTAATTCATCGGGATTCACTTTTCCGACCCAGTTTCCTCCAAGCTGCATATCTATGAGGAGATAAAAAGGCCTGTCAAACGGGAATTGTCCCGGTTGGTCCGTTTCTATCCGGGGATAGGTGAATACGTGTTGCCGATTGACGGAGAACACCAGGCTGTCCTGATATAGCTCCACGCCGTAAATGTTGTAATCTTCTGGATTGATGACAGCTGTAGCGCCGTTTTTCGGATTGTCTTTAATGCCGAGGGTGTGGGAGTAATGAGAGTGTGTCGTCTGGTAGACAATCGTATCAAAATTGAGGTGCTCCATGATGTCGATTTCTCCGCCTGTCGGCCAGGGGGCATTTTCAGGCAACATCCAGATTGCGGGCCAGGCTCCTGTCACGGCGCCCAATTTTGCCCGGATTTCAAGTTTGCCTTCTGTGAAGGTCTTTTTACCTTTGGTGTAGACGCCGCCTGTCAGATAGGGCGCCGTGTCCTGGCATTGGGTAGTATTTCTTATGCCGTATAGGATAAGGTTACTGTTTTTTACTTCATAGCAGGAGTCAAAAGAGCTCATATAGTTATTCCAGTCGGACGGGCCTCTGGAAATCTTACTCCACACGGTAGTGTCCAGCACGCCGTTTTGAGTGAAAGAATCTTCCCAGACCAATTTCCACTCCTCTTTTGGGGAAGAACCACAGCCGTAAAAAAGCGTGTTCAAAAGGATGAGGGAAGTAATAAATAGGGATGTTTTCATAATGCAGTTATAATGAAAGGCTGTACCAAAATTAATTTTGATACAGCCTTATCGGTGGTTGATGAAAATAGATGTTATTTAATAACGTTCAGTTTCTTGCCGATTTTGATAAATGCGGCGATAGCTCGGTCGAGTTGTTCACGGGTGTGAGCTGCGGACAACTGGATGCGGATGCGGGCTTGTCCTTTCGGTACAACCGGATAGTAGAAACCGGTTACGTAGATATTTTCTTTCTGCAACTCGGCAGCGAATTGTTGTGAAAGAACTGCATCATACAGCATCAGGGCGCAGATGGCCGATTCGGACGGTTTCAGGTCGAATCCGGCTTCCGTCAGTTTATTCCGGAAATATTCCGCATTTTCCATAACGCGGTCTCTTAATTCCGTGCTGGCGCTCAACATGTCGAATACGGCGATAGAGGCACCGCAGATTGCCGGAGACAGGGAATTGGAGAACAAATAAGGTCTGGAACGTTGGCGAAGCATTTCGATGATTTCTTTTTTACCGGTGGTATAACCGCCCATGGCGCCGCCCAAAGCTTTACCGAGCGTACCGGTGAAGATGTCTACGCGGTCCATGACTCCGTTGTGTTCGGCAGAGCCGCGGCCTGTCTTGCCGATGAATCCGGCAGCGTGGCTGTCATCCACCATAACGAGAGCGTTGTATTTATCTGCCAGGTCGCATATTTCTTTCAGGCGGGCGATGTCGCCGTCCATAGAGAATACACCGTCGGTTACGATAATGCGGAAGCGTTGTGCCTGAGAAATTTTCAACTGCTCTTCCAGGTCTTCCATATTAGCGTGTTTGTAACGGTAACGTACGGCCTTGCAAAGACGTACGCCGTCGATAATGGAAGCGTGGTTCAGTTCGTCGGAAATAATGGCATCTTCCTGTGAGAACAACGGTTCAAAAACACCTCCGTTTGCATCGAAGCAAGCGGCGTAAAGAATGGTGTCTTCCGTACCGAAGAACTTGGAAATCTTGGCTTCCAATTCTTTGTGTATATCTTGCGTTCCGCAGATGAAGCGAACGGATGACATACCGTATCCGCGGGCATCCAGTCCTTTTTTGGCACCTTCAATCACCCGGGGGTCGGAAGACAATCCCAGATAGTTGTTAGCGCAGAAGTTCAACACGGTTTCGCCTGTGGTCAGTTTGATTTCTGCCCCCTGAGGCGTAGCGATAAGCCGTTCGTTTTTGTACAAACCGGCATCCTTTATTGACTGGATTTCAGTTTTTAGATAGTCTTGAAATTTTCCGTACATAATGTAAGTTTTTTAGAATTCCGGAGGCCAAAATTATACTTTTTTCCGGAGATACTTTCTTTTATATTGTTTTTTGTGGAATAATATTTACTTTTGCGGCGTAAATGACAATTCTTCGGGGCAGGGTGAGATTCCCTACCGGCGGTGACAGTCCGCGACTCCCGTTTTTCGGGATTGAACCGGTGAAAATCCGGTACCGACGGTAATAGTCCGGATGAAAGAAGAAAAGCGGTACGCAAGCGTACAAGAGTAATGACTATATAGACCCCGGACATATTGTCCGGGGTATTTTGTTGGATAAAAGTTATGAAAAAGCAAGAAAAGATTGACCTGAAATATATGAAGTATGCCATGGAACTGGCGGAGAGAGGCCGGGGATGGGTGAATCCCAACCCGATGGTCGGGGCGTTGCTTGTGAAGGACGATAGGATAATTGCGGAGGGATGGCATGAATATTACGGGGATTTGCATGCGGAGCGGAACGCTTTCAAAGAGTGCAGGGAAAGCGTAGAGGGAGCGACGATGTATGTGACGCTGGAGCCTTGCTGTCATTTCGGTAAGACGCCTCCGTGCACGGAAGTGATTATCAAAAGCAAGATTGCGCGGGTGGTAATCGGGATAACCGATCCGAATCCGTTGGTGGCGGGGAAAGGCATCGAATTGTTGCAGAAGGAGGGAATAGAAGTTGTTACCGGTGTGTTGGAGGAGGAGTTGAAGGAACAGAATAAAGTGTTTTTGAAATATATTACCACCCGCAGGCCGTGGGTGGTGTTGAAGACGGCGATGACGCTGGACGGGAAGATAGCCACGTGTACCGGAGACTCCAAATGGATAACGGGGGAGGAAGCGCGGGAGCGGGTGCACCATTTCAGACGGGAGTTTATGGGCGTCATGGTGGGTATCGGTACGGTATTGGCCGACGACCCGTTGTTGAATTGCCGGTTGGAGGGAGAGGTGCGACAGCCGGTGCGTCTGGTGGTGGATTCCAATCTGCGGATGCCGTTCAACAGCCGTCTGGTGGCGACGGCGCGTACGTACCGGACGATTGTCGTATGCACGCCCCAGGCCGACAAGGAAAGGCAGGAGGCACTGGAACGGTTGGGTATCGAGATATTGCGCTGTGAGGCAAAGGAGGGACGGGTGGATTTGGAGGAATTGATGCGGGTGTTGGGAGAGATGGGTATCGACTCCATTTTGCTGGAGGGCGGGGGGGAGCTGAATTACAGCTTTCTGCGGCAGGGACTGGTGGATGAGGTGTGTACGTTTATTGCGCCCAAACTGATAGGGGGACGGGATGCTAAAACGCCGCTCGAAGGAACGGGTTGGGAAAAGATGTACGAGGCGATGGAATTGGGTGACTGGCAGATAGAGCAATTCGGGAAGGATATTCTGTTGCGGGCGAGGGTGCTGCCGTGGGAAGACAAAAAGAGTTTTTCATATAAGGTATATTGATATGTTTACGGGAATCATAGAAGAAGTGGGTAAAGTCGGGAGCATCACGCGGGGCAGCCGCAGTGTGGTGCTGGAGATTGAGGCAAGCCGGGTGATGGAGGGAACGAATGTCGGGGACAGTATCGCGACAAACGGGGTATGCCTGACGGTGACGGAGAAGACGGGCAAGGGATTCCGGGCGGATGTGATGCCCGAGACGATGCACCGGAGTAATTTGGGGCTGCTGCGTCCGGGAGATGCGGTGAATCTGGAACGGGCGCTTTGTCTGAATGCCCGTTTGGGAGGGCATCTTGTGGCGGGGCATGTGGACGGCACGGGGCGGATTTTGAGCCTGGAACGGGACGATACGGCGATATGGATTGCCGTAAGCGCGCCGGAATCGATATTGCGCTATGTCATTGAAAAAGGCTCCATCGCCATTGACGGGGTGAGCCTGACGGTGGCGTATGTCGGCGAAACGATGTTCAAAGTGTCGGTGATTCCCCATACGCAGCAGGAAACGACGCTGATTAAGAAAAAGACGGGCGATACGGTCAATTTGGAAAACGACATGATAGCCCGCTATGTAGAGAAACTGACGGGAACGCAGCGGCAGGGACTGTCTGTGGAGTTCCTGAAAGAACACGGATTTTAAGGAGAAAATAATGAATAAAACAGATAAGATGGAAGAAGTGAAATTTAATACAATCGAGGAGGCGGTGGCCGATTTGAAGGCCGGAAAGATTATTGTGACGGTGGATGATCCCGACCGGGAGAACGAGGGGGATTTGATTTGCGCCGCCGAATTCGCTACACTGGAGAATGTGAATTTTATGGCTTCTTATGCCAAGGGGCTGATTTGCATGCCGATGAGCCGGGCGCTGACGGAGAAGCTGGATTTGCAGCAGATGGTCGCCCACAATACGGACAACCACGCGACGGCGTTTACTGTGTCTATTGACCATATTTCCACGACAACGGGAATTTCGGCATTGGAGCGGTCGGTAACGGCGATGAAATGCGTGGAGGAGGATGCCAAGCCTTCGGATTTCCGTCGGCCGGGGCACATGTTCCCGCTGGAAGCGAAAGCGGGAGGCGTGTTGGAGCGGATGGGGCATACCGAGGCGACGGTGGATTTGATGCGGATTGCGGGGTTGAAAGAATGCGGATTGTGCTGTGAGATTATGCGGGAGGACGGCACGATGATGCGCACGACGGAATTGCTGGCTTTTGCCCGGCAGCATGGATTGAAAATCATTACGGTGGCGGACCTCATAGCTTACCGCCGTCGGACGGAAGTCCTCGTGGAGCGGGTTACGGAAGCGGAGATGCCGACGAAATACGGTATATTCAAAGCATACGGGTATGTGAACAAGATTACGGGCGAGCACCATGTGGCGTTGGTGAAAGGCGATGTGGCGAACGGGGAACCGGTGTTGTGTCGGGTGCATTCGGAATGCCTCACGGGGGATGCTTTCGGCTCGTTGCGTTGTGATTGCGGGGAACAGTTGGCGGAAGCGCTCCGGCGGATTGAGAAGAACGGCAGGGGCGTATTGCTTTACATGCGCCAGGAGGGACGGGGCATCGGTTTGATAAACAAACTCAAGGCTTACCATTTGCAGGACGGCGGCATGGATACGGTGGAGGCGAATTTGGCGCTGGGCTTCAAGGCCGATTTGCGGGAGTACGGGACGGGAGCCGAGATATTGGCGGACCTTGGTGTGAGAAAAATGATTCTGATGACGAACAATCCGCTGAAGATGAAAGGACTGGACGGCTATGGGCTGGAGATTGTGGGGCGGGAGCCGATTGAGATGACCTGTAACGAAAAGAACGAATTTTATATGTATACCAAATACAAGAAAATGGGACACATCCTGCATGTGAAAAATGATTGGAAGAAAGTATAAACTTAAAAATAGGATACCATGAAAACTTTGGAAGGAAAATTATTGGCGGAAGGACAGCGGATCGGAATAGTGGCCGGCCGTTTCAATGAATTTATTACGAGTAAACTGCTGGGGGGTGCCGTGGACGCTTTCGTACGTCACGGGGGAGAAGAAGCGGACATCACGGTGGCATGGGTGCCGGGGGCTTTTGAGATACCCTTGACGGCGCAGAAAATGGTAGAGAGCGGGAAATACGACGCCGTTGTCTGCCTGGGGGCAGTCATCCGGGGGGCGACGCCTCATTTTGACATGGTTGCCAACGAAGCTACGAAAGGCGTGGCACAGGTGGGACTGCGGACGGGTGTTCCGGTTATCTTCGGAATACTGACCACCGACTCCATCGAACAGGCTGTGGAAAGAGCCGGCACGAAAGCGGGCAACAAAGGCTTTGAAGCCGTCACAACCGCCATCGAAATGATCAATCTGCTGAAGCAGATTTAAACAGCCCGCTTGAGGGGCGTTCTTCATTTAAAAGCGGCAGGGGATTCCTGCCGCTTTTTTATTGCGCCGGCGAAGTCTTTGGAGCTCCCACCGGCGACGCTAACTTGGTGATGCAATTTTCTGATTTATAGCATCTTGGAAAAACGCCAACCAAAAAAACCTTGGTTTAAAATGGGCGTTTTTTCCCTTCTGCGGCGGCAAAAGTAAATAAATAATCTCATTCTGCAACATTTTTGTTATCAGAATTTTATAAAAAGTGAGATAAAAAATTTGGGCGCGTATTGGAACTTGAAAATTAGCCATTTTAAACGAAGGTTTTTTTTGGTCAAGAAAAAAGTTGATATTTTGGTGTGTTTCTTGTTTTTGTAAATTCCTTAGTAACATATAAATAAGTATTCATTTTAAAACAAAAGAAAAATTATGGCAAAACAGTATTTTTGGCAAGGTTGGTTATTGGATAATCCGCTGACGGAAGACCCGAATGACTTCACACTCA